>NZ_DCDO01000013.1:0-1011656 GCF_002316465.1 Exiguobacterium sp. UBA1053
TTTTGTTCACTCGACATCGCTTCCTAGGGAAAAACAAGCAAGAGCGACCCTGCAGCGAAGCGAAGCGGCGCGATGCTTGTCCCAGGAAAACGATGCGAGTCGAACAAAAAAAGCGCAATCCTTCTCGTTAGAGAACAATTGCACTTGTCTTCAGTCTCAAAAGATTTCCCCGAAGAGAAATCCGTTTCATATAGCAATCAACCATGTTCAATATAAAATCCGCTCCAATAAACCTGACGATACGTAAACTCTTTTCCACTCTTCGTCGTCACAAGCATTTCATCTTCTGCCATGACGGCGATTTTAATAGGTACTTCACCGTGATCCGTCAAATAATTGAGGATCTCAAGATGCCGATTCAACCAAAGACGACGGCGGAACCAACGAAAACGACTGAATGCCGCACTGAAGTGGAGTAAGGCAAGCGCAAGGATAATTAAAGCAAACGGAAGTGGAATATCGAACAACGCAATCAAATATACATCTGCGATCAGCAAGGATAACGAGAGACCCATTTCCGTCATCTCCATGAAAGATGCTTTATAGGTCGCAAAGTAGGTCATCACACGAAATAGGAAGATGACCGTGAGGTACGGTACGAAATACATTTGAAACACATGGTCCGTGCCGCTGTTGACGAACATGAGCAGTGGCAGGAAGAATAGCAATTTCCAGATTAGGATGGCGGAATAAAATAAAGTATGATCCGTGTAGCGTCTGCGTACGATGGCTTGACTCATATTCATTGCCTTCCCCTCCTTCATGATGGACCGTTTCAAAGTCGATGATGACAGGACATGATGCCTATAAGGGTATGTTTCCGAATTCAGCTGTTTCTAATCGTCTAATTCACAGTTTTTAGAAACTGTATATTTAGTATACGTCATGACGCGCTAAATGGTTCACTTTCCCCATCATTTCCCATCATTCGATGTGCTACAGATTGGAAACCCGCTCTTGCTAGTCGTCCGGATCTTCTACTGCTACAATAAAAGATATTCCAATTGAACAGAATCGAGTTGAATCTTTCATGTACACCCATATCATCATTGGCGCCGGAATTCTCGGTGCCTCGACTGCCTATCATTTATCGAAGGCTGGTGAACGCGTCTTACTCGTCGATCGGAAGGAACCCGGTCGAGCCTCTCATGCGGCAGCCGGCATCATCTGTCCATGGATGACACAGCGGCGAAATAAGGCATGGTACAAATTAGCGAATAACGGGGCTCATTTTTATAAGACATTGATTCCTGAACTGGAAGCACTCGGTGAGACGAGTACGGGTTATCAGCAAGTTGGCACGATCGCCTTACACGAAACATCAAAAATCGAAAAGATGGAGACGATTGCGCAAAACCGTTTTCCGGAAGCACCTGCCATCGAACGTATCGAACGACTGGACCAAGATCGTGTCAAAACGCTCTTTCCACTCGTCGAACAGATCGAAGATGCCTTATTCGTTTCCGGTGGTGCCCGCGTTGACGGACGTGCCTTGTGTGCTGCACTGATTCGTGGCGCTGTCGAACACGGTGCGACCGTCCTAGAAGGAGATGCTTCTCTTATCGTAGACAAGGGAGTCGTCACCGGTATAACCATGGAAAATGAACAGTACTCGGCAGAACAGTTCATTTTAACGGCGGGCGTCTGGTTAAATGACCTACTCCGTCCACTTGAGCTTAAAATCGATTTGCATCCGGAGAAGGGACAGATCCTGCAACTCGATTTGACGGATTCTACATCAACGACATGGCCCGTCGTCATGGGACAACGCGGATTATATCTCGTCTCCATCCACGAAGGGAAATTGATCGTTGGTTCAACACACGAAAAACAGACCGACTACGACTTGAAACCAACCGTTAAGGGGATGTATGCCTTATTGAATCGAGCTTTACCTGTCTTACCGCGTCTCGAAGAAACGACGATTGATGAACTGCGTATCGGCTTACGCCCGTATACGAAAAACTCCCTGCCGGTGATTGGACCGCTTCAAAATCATCCGAACGTGTTCCTAGCGAACGGACTTGGTGCATCCGGTTTGACGATCGGACCATATCTCGGTAGCCAATTAGCGAAGCTTGCACGTCATCAAGCGCCTGATATCGAATGGACGACTTATGAGCCGACCTACGTTTCTCTCGATTCCTGACCAACTCTATGCTTCACTTTGAAAGGAAGTACACCATTGTCCATGAAACCAATCGTTCCTCTTGAATTATTCGATGCTTTAGATATACGTGTTGGTACAATCCAGTCGCTTTCGGATCTTACCGATGGCTCAATTCAGCTTGAACTACAATTCGACGGATTTACGCGTTTATTCTCACTCGAGTGGGAATCACTGCGACCCGATGTCCATGAATTGCTTGGAAAACAAGCGATTGCTGTACTCAATATACCCGGTCGTACGCCTGAAGAGTCCGGTCGGGTGCTTGAGATCGGTCGCTCGGAACAATGGATGCCGATTCTCGTCGTACCGGAACATCCGATTCCGGAAGGAGCACGTGTCGAATAAGGCATATCATTTAGAAAAACACTCCCCTGTGTCGCTTCGTAACGGAAGCTTACATGTGGGAGTGTTTTCAGATGTGCCGTTACATTTTTTCTAAATAATGCACGCTGAATCGTTCATCGTCATCGATCCAGCAATTGACTGGATGAAAACCACTTTTAAGGGCGAGTGTCTCAAACTCTTCTTTACTGTATTTATAGGAGTTTTCCGTATGAATTGTTTCCCCTTGTTTAAACGGAACCGTCACATCTCCGACTTGTACGAGTTGATCGAGTTGACTCCGAAGATGCATTTCGATTCGTCCTTTTTCCTCATTATAAAAAGCATGATGTTCGAATCGCGTCACATCAAACGTTCCCTCGAGCATCTGATTCAAATGCGTCAACATGTTCAAATTGAATGCCGCTGTGACGCCGGCTACATCGTTATAAGCCCGTTCAAGCACATCAACAGACTTTTTCAGATCGACGCCGATCAAGAATCCATCGCCTGTTTCAAGAATTCGTGAGGAATGACGTAAGAAGCGCATCGCTTCCTCCGGTTCAAAGTTTCCGATCGTCGATCCCGGGAAAAAGATGACTCGTTTTTGAGACTCCTCGACCGGTAAGGAAATCGATTGTGAGTAATCCCCACAGACCGCTTTAATATGCAGCGCAGGATACCGTTCCGACAATTGGCGTGCAGATTCCATTAGGAAATCTTTTGAGATATCAATGGGCATGTACGTGTCTAGATGTGTAAATGTCTCCAGTAACATCTGGATTTTACGACTGCTTCCACTTCCATATTCAATCAGTGTATGCACATCCCCGATACTTCGTGCGATCTCCGCTCGATGCTGCTCCAAGATGGCGAGCTCTGTCCGTGTCGGATAATATTCCGGTTGTTGCGTAATCTGTTCGAACAACTGGGATCCGATATGATCATAAAAATATTTTGCCGGTAAGACCTTTTGTTCTCGCATCAGACCTTCAATGACTTCTAAACGCATGTTTTGTTGCGGCGTATATAAATCGTACCCAATGACTGTCTCTCGCATCACATGTCACCTGCCAATCGGAAGCCGCCAAATAACCAACGTTTATCAGGCGGGAAGAAGTTGCGGTACGTCTCGCGAATGTGATCGTCAGGCGTCACGCACGCTCCTCCACGCAGTACCATTTGATTACACATGAACTTCGCGTTGTATTCCCCGAGCGCTCCCTCGAGTGGTTTACTGCCTGGATATGAACTATAAGCACTCGACGTCCACTCCCAAACGTTTCCGAACATGCTCGCAAGCGTTGTCTCTGACTCTTCGACGGCTACCGGATGGAATGTTCCGCTTCCCATCATATTACGCTTCGTAACGGAATCGACTTGACGAGAAGCCCACTCCCACTCCGCTTCCGTCGGTAAGCGTTTCCCTTGATAACGGCTATAGGCATCCGCCTCGTAAAAGCTGACATGACAGACCGGTTCATCGAGACGGAGTGGTTCGACGCCATTCATCGTAAAGATCGTCCATTCTCCCGCGTCATCCTTCATCCAATATAACGGTGCTTTCCAGCCTTCTTTTTGAACCGTCGCGTACCCATCGGATAGCCAGTACTCTGATTTTTGATAGCCCCCTGCTTCAATGAACGCCAAATACTCCCCGTTCGTGACAGGACGCGTCGCTAATTCAAACGGATGTAACCACGTTTTATGACGTGGACTCTCGTTGTCAAACGCAAAACCGTCTCCTGTATGACCGATCTCGACGAGTCCTTCCTCGAATTGGATAAACGATGTTTCCTTGACTGCATTTTCAGGCACATCTGTTGCCAACGACTTTGACTGATAAGCAGGTAACAGTGGATTCGTGAAAAAGTTATACTTCACGTCCATCAAGATCAATTCCTGGTGTTGTTGCTCGTGTTGCAGTCCCATCTCGACTAACGCTTCGATTTTCCGTTGGTCTTCTGGAGTCCGTTCTTCTTTCAAGAACTCGACCATTTGTCCATCGACATATGACCGGTAAGCAATGATGTCTTCGACGGTCGGACGCGACAGCATTCCCCGTTGTTGACGAGGCTGGTAAGGACCGATTGAATTATAGTAAGAATTGAATAGATAATTGTACTTCGGATGGAAAACTCGATAGCCTTTACTATATTCTTGTAAAATCATCCGTTCAAAAAACCAAGTCGTATGGGCGATGTGCCATTTTGGCGGACTCACGTCCGAACTTGTTTGAATGATGAAGTCTTCTGCTTCGAGCGGTTCAATCAAGGCAATTGTTTGGTTACGAACAGTGGCAAATTTTTCGATTAAGTACGATGTCGTTTCAAATAGCATGTCAATCACTCCCTATCCAAAATATTCCGAATCTTTTGGTCCATTTGATGTATACCCCCCAAATGGAAGAGTTATGCTAAAGAAACAAAAAAAGTCCGCTCCGTTAAGAGCGAACTGATCACTTTAATATACTTTATCGCCGTTGAAGATCGAGTTCTTGACGACGACGTAGTCGACCGTCCGAATCGCTTGCAATTTGTTCCCGCCAGCGTACGAAATTGCCGATTGCAAATCTTGCTCCATCTCGATCAACGTATCCGCTAGACTTCCTTTATGCTCGACGAACATCTTCTTCCCTTCGACGTTCTTGCGTTCCCCTTTTTGGAACTCAGAAGCAGAACCGAAGTATTCCTTGACGAGCACCCCATCTACTTCATGCGTCTCACCAGGCGATTCCTCGTGCCCTGCGAAGAGTGAACCGATCATGACCATCGAAGCACCGAACCGAACTGACTTCGCGATATCGCCATGCGTCCGAATCCCGCCATCAGCGATGATCGGTTTACTTGCTGCTTTTGCACACCAACGAAGTGCCGCGAGTTGCCAACCACCTGTACCGAATCCTGTCTTAATCTTCGTAATACACACTTTACCTGGTCCGATCCCGACTTTTGTTGCGTCGGCTCCCGCATTCTCAAGTTCGCGCACCGCTTCTGGCGTACCAACGTTACCCGCGATGACGAAACTTGCTGGTAGAAGCGACTTGATGTGACGAATCATCTGAATGACGGCTTCCGAATGACCGTGTGCGATATCAATCGTGATGTATTCAGGAGTTAGGCCCTCTGCCGCAAGCTGTTCGATCAGCTGATATTCTTCTTCCTTGACACCGACGCTGATTGAAGCGAACAGTTGACGTTCTTGCATCATACGTACGAATGCCAAACGACGAGCCGGTTCGAATCGATGCATGATATAAAAATAATCGCCTTCCGCTAAGAACAAAGCAATCGATTCATCAATGATCGTTTGCATGTTTGCCGGTACGACCGGAAGCTTGAAACGTCTACCACCGAACTCGACTGACGTATCACATTCTGAACGACTACCAACGATTGATTTTGCTGGAATTAATTGAATATCTTCATAATCGAATACTACATCCATGAATAACACCTCTAATTACGAATATTTTTTAATATATTGGCGATAATCATTCGCCCCTTGACTACTATAACGAACTGTCATCATAGTGTCAAAGAAATTTTCGCGTTTTTAAGGTTTTTCAAGAACTTTATTCAGATATAACCAGTTGAATGTTCGGATTTCACCGATTTTGACGTTGTAAATCTGTCAACCAGTGTTCTTCCCAGTCAAAATAACTTGTTGCTTCGGATGCTTCAAACACATGATCAGGATAAGGGAGTGCTAGAGGTGGACGATCCTGTTTTGGGAAATATGCTAGTTGCTTCGATTCCCCATCAATCGCTTTGAGCGTTCCCCCGACTACCTTACACTCGAATACTGTCGCTACGTATTCAACTTCGTTTCCGTCCGGGTACGTCAAACGAAATGACTCTCCACCGAATGTCGCAATCAGTCGGACCGGTCGGACGAATAGACCCGTTTCTTCATAGACTTCACGAATGACTGCTTGCGCAGGAGATTCTCCCAGTTCGATCGCTCCTGCAGGCAAACTCCAAAACGGACCTCCTGGATCCTGAAAGAGGATGTGACCTGCTTCGTTTCGAATGATCGCTGCGATGCATGGTGTAAAAAGACGCTGCGTTCCGACAAGTTGGCGCAGATTGGCATAATAATTAGAGATTGGCATGTTTTGACTCCTTCCGGTCTTCTTTTAATAGAGCAAACAAAATAAAGTCTTCCCAGGCATCGTTGATGAAGAGATTTTGTTTCGCGATTCCTTCTTGGCGAAACCCAACTTTCTCAAGGACACGGATCGAGCCGATATTCTTTGGCATGACTTCAGCACGGATCCGGTGGAACTGGTGGACATCAAATAAATGATCCACGAACAATCCGACCGCTTGAGCCATATATCCTCGTCCTGAAAAGGCGCCATCCAACTGGTAGCCAATCATACACGTCTCCGCTGGTCCACGTTGAACGAACATCGCCGAAACATCCCCAATCAACTGGTCCGTCTCGGATAAAAAAACACCATACGCATAATAAGCATCTTGACGCATTAACTCTTGATGACGATGAATCCGTTCACGTTGCCCTTCGATCGTGTATTGTTCTGGTGACGGTTTGATTGGCATCCAGTATTCAAAGTGATCACGGTTTCGTAAATTCATCTCAAGGATCTCTGCTGCATCGTCCAAGATGTACGGACGAATGTATACAGGAAACATATAACGTTCCTCCATTTCCATTATTATCTTTAGTTCAAGAAGTTTGGGTGTTTCATAATTCATGTAGCGGGAATCTACATAATAGTTTCATTACATTACAGTGACAGCATACTATAGAGAAAACTGTCGAAGAAGGAGTGACTTATGTATTCAGACACTGATTTGCTCAATCAAATCAAACAACGCGACCCTGTCGCGTTAGAACGATTATACGATCGTTACGAAAAAACACTCTTTCTTCTGTTCCGTCGCACACAAGTCGAGGATGCACTCATTCATTCCGCAATGACGCAACTATTCCGAACTGTTTGGGAACAACCGACACGTTATCCGAACTTCCAAGGATTCATTTTGCATACATTACGACAACTCAGTAGTAAAAGAGAACATATTCCGACTCGTTGAAAGAATCAGTTATACTCTTTCGACACAAGTAAAATGAACCCTTTAATTGTATGCTTTATTCAGAGAAGAACAGCTTCGTTTGTTCTTTTTTTGTTTTGTCCTTTCTTTTTCGATTCAGGCATGCTATATTATTAAGTAATTATTGTTGTTCGGTGGAGATACGAAGTGTTTCACTTTATATTCGATGAAATTGATCACGGTAGTAATAATCAGTGTGCCAGTCACACGCAGGAGGCAATACACATGGAACAAGGTAAAGTAAAATGGTTTAACGCAGAAAAAGGATTCGGCTTCATCGAGCGCGAAAGCGGAGACGACGTATTCGTACACTTCTCAGCAATCCAATCTGAAGGTTTCAAATCACTTGACGAAGGTCAAGAGGTTTCTTTCGAAGTTGAAGAAGGTCAACGTGGACCACAAGCAACTAACGTTGTAAAACTTTAATTTCTTTTAGACCCTGCTCACGCAGGGTCTTTTTTTGTGTTTATATATGCTACACTAGCGATTCAGGAAGAAAGGAGATGTAATATGACACTTGAACAAACGATGCAACACCTTCAAGATGCTATGCTAAAAGGCGACCTAACACAAGTCTCGCATCTATTATCTCCCGAATTTACGTTCATCGATGCATTAGGGCGGTCATTTGATGCCGAGACCTACCTCGATCATTACGTGGATCCTGCAAACATCCGCTGGTTATCCCGAACTGATGATTTTTTATACATTGATCATTTCGAAGATACGGCAATCCAGTATAGTTTGACAGAAGACCGATTTGAATACGGGACAACTCAATACGTTGGTCGTTTCCGGATCGTGTCCATCTATCGTGCTACGTCAGATGGTTGGAAATGGCACTTTGGTCAATTGACATCTCTTGATCCGTCGTAACGGATTCAAGGGATGTTTTTGTTTTCATTTTCCATTCATCGTCAGTTGGAATTGCTTCTCATTTTTCATTCCGTTACACTTGAGGGGTACATATTTTCTGAAAATTCAAGAAGGAGTGTTCCTCATGACGGTTTATAACTTCTCTGCCGGTCCAGCAGTCCTTCCTGCCCCGGTCCTATTGAAGGCTCAATCCGAGCTACTCGATTATGAAAATTCAGGACAATCCGTTCTTGAAATGAGTCATCGTTCGCCAATCTTTGAATCGATTCGAGATGCGGCTGAACAATCCTTACGGAGACTGATGTCGATTCCCGATACGTACTCCGTATTGTTTCTTCAAGGGGGAGCTACACTTCAGTTCACGATGTTACCGCAAAATCTAGCGACGAAGACCGGACGGGTTGATTTCATAGATACCGGTGGCTGGTCGACGAAGGCGATTGCAGATGCCAAACTGTACACCTCTGTCAATGTGCTCGCCTCTTCCGCTGATCACGGATATCGCTTCATCCCAGAAGGTCCGTTCACATCAACGGCCGACTATCTGCATATTACTTGGAACAATACACTTGAAGGGACTACGTATCAGACACCGCCTCTCGTCGATGTGCCACTCGTCGCAGACGTCTCTTCTTCGATTTTGTCTGAACCATTGCCAATCGAGTCATTCGATGTGTTGTATGCTGGTGCTCAAAAAAACCTTGGCGTCGCTGGTTTGACGGTCGTCATCTTGAAGAACGAGTTGCTAGATCGTGTTCCTGACACGATTGGTGCCTACTTACGGTATGACATCCATGCCAAACAGCGGTCTCTGTACAACACGCCGCCGACATTCAGTCTTTATATGACGAAATTAGTGCTCGAATGGATTGAAGAGACGGGACTCGAGACGATCGCGGCACGAAACGTCTCACAAGCACGCATGTTATATGAAGCAATTGATCAATCCAATCTATTTCATAACCATGTAGCCGTCAAGGATCGAAGCCGGATGAACATTCCGTTCTCGACCGGAAGTGAGTCGGAGGACGCTGCGTTCTTGAACTTTGCTGCGCGTCACGATTTAATCAACCTTGCCGGTCACCGCTCGATTGGTGGAATGCGCGCGAGTCTCTACAACGCGATGCCGACCGAAGGGGTTACGGCACTGATTCACATCATGCACCGTTTTGAACAGGGGGAACGTTAAATGTATCAAATCCAACTATGGAATGATTTATCGGACAAAGGATTAAAACGATTCACAGATGACTATCTCGTTCAGCGAGAAACGGAACAACCAGACGCTTTTCTCGTCCGCAGCAAGGATTTACATGACATGCGCTTTCCGGATAGTCTCAAAGCCGTCGCCCGAGCCGGTGTCGGTGTCAATACAATTCCACTCGATCAACTCGCAAACCGCGGGATTCCCGTCTTTTCAACGCCAGGTGCTAATGCGAATGCCGTCAAGGAACTCGTCATCGGTAGTTTATTCCTGACGGCGCGAAAGCTCGTGCCGAGTCTGCTTTGGACGAACAACTTACGCGGACCGGATATTCCGGAGCGGATCGAAGCGAACAAAAAACAATTCGTCGGAACGGAGTTACTCGGGAAACGAATCGGGATCGTCGGACTTGGAGCAATCGGGGCAAACTTAGCCAACACCCTTCACGAGCTTGGCATGAGCGTCACAGGCTATGATCCACACATGTCCGTCGAGTCCGCTTGGCGCGTCTCGAATCAGATTCAGCGGGCGACACAGCTCGAAGATCTCCTCGCGACCAGTGACTACATTACGTTGCATCTCCCACTCGTTGACGCGACGACGGGTCTGCTCGATGCGTCACTCTTCTCGAAGATGAAACATGGCGCGACCCTGCTCAACTTCTCGCGTGGCGAACTCGTTGATGAACAAGCGTTAGCCGAAGTGCTCCGGTCGGGTCGTCTGGCGAACTATGTGACGGATTTCCCGAATGCCTTCATCTTGTCCCTCCCCCGTGTCATTGCTTTACCACATATCGGGGCATCAACAAGTGAAGCGGAGGAAAACTGTGCCATCATGGCAGTCGATCAACTGCGTCTATTCCTTGAGACAGGAAACATCCGTAATTCTGTCAATTTCCCGGCTGTCGAGTTACCGTTCACTGGAAAACGACGGATTACGATTGCTCACCACAACATTCCGAACATGGTCGGTCAAATCGCCTCGGTGTTAGCACAAGAGTCGATCAATATCGCCAACATGATCAACGGTAGTAAAGATGCGATTGCCTATACAATCATCGATATCGATAACCATGCGGACGAATCAATCTCGCTCGACCGACTGAATCAGATTCCTGGCGTCTTGAAAACACGTCTACTTTAAAAGGAGTGAACCCCATGCCAACTTTCGAACCTTTTGCGGCGTTACGACCGGACTCAAAATATGCGGCAGAATTTGCCGCCTTACCGTATGATGTTTATTCGCGCGAAGAAGCACGTTCTGAGATTCGACGTCATCCGCTGTCTTTTTTACGGATCGATAAAGCAGAAGCCACCCTTCCGTCATTGATCGCTGAAGATGACCCACGCGTTTATCAGCAAGCAGCGCTTGCCTTCGAAGAGAGTCAAACAAACGGTATCTTACAGCTCGACACGGACGAGACATATTACATTTATCAGTTGTCAGACGGGACACATACGCAATCCGGTTTCGTCGGATGTGTTGCCGTCAGCGATTATGAGACGAATCAAATTCGTAAACATGAATTCACACGTCCAGATAAGGAGCGCGACCGTGTCCGACACGTCGAACAGTTACAAGCTCATACGGGACCGATTTTACTGGCGCATCAGACGGATCCACAACTCGAAGCAATCGTCACAACGGTCACTGCTGGAGATCCCCTATATGATTTCACCGTCGATGGAGTGACGCACCGAATTTTTAAAATCGCCGATCGTAATCACCTGTTGACGATCGGGAGCCAGTTCGCCCGTCACGACGCTCTCTATATCGCTGATGGTCACCACCGTGCAGCGGCGGCAGCCATCGCTGCCAGCCGGACGGATCAGGAGGAAGCCCAACGTTTTCTTGGTGTCTCCTTCCCGCAGGATCAATTACGAATCCTTGGCTACCACCGTGTCGTCGAAGATTTATACGGTCAATCGGTCGTTGACTTCCTCGAGCGATTAGCCCATCGCTTTACGATTACAAAAGGACGCGCTGAACAAACGAAGTCTCACCAAATTGAGATGTATCTCAACCGGCAATGGTATACCCTTTCGTACAAATCTGAACGAATCGGGACGAAAGCGAATCTCGACGTCTCGATTTTACAAGAAGAGTTGTTGACACCGTTACTCGGTATCGAAGACCCACGGACGGACGCACGGATCCAGTTCGTCGGTGGTCATAAGGGATATGCTGGTCTTGAGCAGATCGTGGACTCTGGGCATGCCGCTGTTGCTTTTCACTTGCATCCGACTTCGATCGAAGATTTAATGGCTGTGGCTGATGCCGGAGAAGTGATGCCACCGAAATCGACTTGGTTCGAACCGAAACTTCGGAGCGGTTTACTGATCCATCCGTTTGATTCGTAATGCACACCAAAAAAGCAAGTCGCGGATGCGATATCCACGACTTGCTTTTTCTTATACGTGTCGCAAAAGAAGAGCTGACACAGCTTCTACTTGAATAGTTCCCGATAACGTCGTTCCATCCAACAGACTTTCATACGTTCCTTCAAGCGAAAGAGATTGTGCCTCTTCACTGACGTTGACGACGAGCAAGTAAACCTGTTCGCCCTGACGTCGCTCGACAATAAATGTCTGTCTTGTATCATCGATCCTTTGGAAATGATACGTTCCGGCATTTGCTAAAACCGGATGCTGTTTTCGAAGGGCGATCAACTGCGCAACGTGATCGAACAACTCAAGGTTCTGCTTCGTCTCGTCCCATTCCATACACGCACGGTTGGCCGGATCTTGCCCACCCTTCATTCCAATCTCATCACCATAATAGATGACGGGTGAACCTGGAAATGTCAACAGTGTAGTGAAGAGCAATTTCATTCGATCGATATTCCCTTTCGCACGCGTTAGAGCACGCGGCGTATCATGCGAGTCAATCAAATTGAACATGACCTCGTTGACATTTTGAGAATGCCAGTTTAAATTTCGGCTGACTGCATGTGAGAAATCACGAACGCTCGTCTCGCCCGTCGCAAAACAAGTCAAAAAGCTCTCTGTCAAACCGTAATTCATGACGGCATCAAATTGATCGCCGAGGAGCCACGGTTGCGAATCCGTCCAGCATTCACCGACGATATAACATGTTCCGTTCGCAGCCCGGACTTCCTTGCGAAACTCACGCCAAAATGCATGATCGACTTCACTCGCGACATCCAGACGCCAGCCGTCGATTCCGAATTCCTCGACCCAGTAACGTCCGACGTGAAGCAAATAGTCTTTGACGTCCGGATGAGCAGTATTCAATTTCGGCATGTTCCGTTCAAAGGCAAACACTTCATAGTTCGGAATCGATGGATCGACTGGGAAGGAATCAATCGTAAACCAGTTGGCGTATTTTGAATCTTGCCCCTTTTCTAAGACGTCCTGAAAGGCGGGGTGATCTTCACTAATATGGTTGAAGACGGCATCGAGTAATACGCGGATACCGTTCTCATGTAGCACATCGATCATCTTGCGGAACGTTTTCTCGTCACCAAATGCAGGATCAAGCTTCAGATAATCAAGCGTATCGTATTTATGATTCGATGGTGCCTCAAAGACTGGGCAGAAGTAGACACCCGTGACACCAAGACGTTGTAAATGATCGACGTGATCGATGACCCCTTGAAAATCTCCACCGAAGAAATTCTGAAAAGCTGGTGCTTCACTTCCCCACTCCTTCGTTCCCGCTGGGTCATTCGTCCGGTCACCATTCGCGAATCGTTCCGGGAAAATTTGATACCAGACCGTATCCTTCACCCACTCCGGTGTATCAAAGACATCCGTCGCATGAACATATGGCACTGAAAAATAATAGCCCGGATGATCGAGTGGCGCTTCGTCATACCAGCCACGCTCGGTTAAAACGGCTGTCGTATCGCCATGAACCTCAAACCCATATCGTACCCGCTTCCGTTCTGGACGGATTGCAACGAACCAATAGTCATACGTCGCATCACTTCCATTGTGTTGCATCGGCGTCCGCTCTACTTTCCATGATTTTTCTTTCTCCGGATCAAAATTCCAATCTCGGTCTTCTTCTTTTTCCGCTTCCCATTCGTACGGATCACCATATATCAATTCAACTTTTTTAATATCGTCTTTAGCCGTCATGAGTCGGACATGGACCGTCTCTTGATCGTAAGCATAAACGAACGGTGATAATGCGCGATGAACTACCCCAGCCTGGTTCAAATTCTGCCACTCTCCCTTAAATTGATATTTCTCTATCGGTAAAGTTCCTTTCTTCCACATCGCTTAAACGTATTTAATAGAAATTCAACGGTTCCACCGACATTTTAGTTCAGTCTGTCAGGTAGTTTAAGGTATACTGATAACGCATAGGAAATCACGGATTTCTGACATTACGGAAAGAGAGTGGATACGAAATGGGTCGTAAATGGAATAACATCAAGGAAAAAAAAGCATCAAAAGACAAAAATACGAGTCGGATTTACGCAAAGTTCGGTCGTGAGATTTATGTAGCGGCTAAACAAGGTGAACCCGATCCAGAATCAAACCAAGCATTAAAGGTCGTTCTCGAACGAGCGAAAACATACAACGTGCCACGTGCCATCGTCGATCGGGCGATTGAAAAAGCAAAAGGTGGAGCGGAAGAAAACTACGACGTCTTGCGTTATGAAGGATTCGGTCCAAGCGGTTCAATGGTCATCGTCGAAACGTTGACGAACAACGTTAACCGGACGGCTTCTGACGTTCGTGCTGCATTCGGAAAAAATGGCGGAAACATGGGCGTGAGCGGATCCGTCGCTTATATGTTCGATGCGACGGCAATCTTTGCCTTTGAAGGTAAAACTGCAGATGACGTTCTCGAATTGATGATGGAAGCGGATATTGATGTGCGCGATATCCTCGAAGAAGACGAATCTGTCATCATCTACGCTGAGCCGGAACAATTCCATGCTGTACAAGAAGCGTTGAAAGCTGCAGGCATTACTGAGTTCTCACTTGCCGAACTGGTCATGCTCGCCCAAAACGAAGTCGCGTTGTCTGAAGACGACGTCGCACAATTCGAGAAAATGATCGATGCACTGGAAGATCTTGAGGATGTGCAACAGGTCTACCATAACGTAGAACTATAATTAAAAAGACAAGGGGATGGTCACGACCATCCCCTTGTCTTTTTAATTATAGTTTCTGTATCGGTTAACGCCCAAAATCGGTCACGCACCGTCTGTTTTTATCATAAAGTATGAAACGCGTTTCATAACAAGAACAAAAAAAGATTCATTTGTAATGTTTATTTCTTGTATTTAATGGGAATAGTAATATTCGGAGTTGATTATAACTTATTTTGCTTTGAAGAAATAAAAGGAGGAACGAACGATGACATATTCTTTAATTGAAACATTCAAACACATCGTAAGCGAGGCAACTAGCTTTAAGCGCGTTGATTTCGGGGGTTACGATATTTATATGCAGACAACAGATGGACGAACGATTACGGCACACATCCGCTATGATGGTGGTGGTACGGACTTCAATGAAGCTTATTTAATGCTTGAATCGAGTACCGGTCAACGTCGCACAGCGACCTTAACACTTTATCAATTCGAACATCTCTCTTCTTATACTGCACACAGTGAACGGACACGTGCCCTAGTCACAACAAGTGCTTAATGACCATAAAACACGCCTCTCATTCGAGAGACGTGCTTTTTTAATTTTCTTCTCGCTCGAGGCGTTCGAGTTCTGCGTGTGTTTGTGGGAATCCATTCGCTTGCCAATCTGCCCGATGAATGGAATCCAGTTGTGTCAGTCCGACTTCAGCCGGATCGCGTTTCGCGTCGACACTTGGACGATGGTCAATATCATCTGAAGTCGATTTTCGTTGTTGGTATTGTTGATAGGCGATTGTCGCAATCGCTGCTAGACCACCTAAAATAACACCTGTCTTGAATGTTGCTCGCATGAAAGTTCCCCCTCTATGGTCATTAGTTGTGCTCTAGATAAATGTACCCGCGTTCCTTGAGTTTGAATCATTCTTCTCATGGATCCACGTGTTTTTTGAAAAAAATCAAAAAAATTTTCAGCCTATTTCTGCCGTGTTCCTACATATTTAATAATCAAGAGAAAAAATGGCTCTATCCCTTATGCTTCAACGCTTCACGTCATGCAAGAAGGAAAAAAGTACGCTATACTTGATTCAGAAACATCTTCGACGAACAAAATGAATCGTGTCTTCTACTGGACAGTTCCGAGCTTCAACAGCTTGCGTTCGCGTCCCTTTTTCATTTTTGGTCGTCGATGTCACAAAGGAGGGAATTTCGTGTCCGTGATGCACGGGGCTATTTTACTGCCCATATTGATCAGTCTTTTCATTCCGCTTCTAGCGAAACGCCTTCCGAACATTCATACCGGTTGGTTTGTACTTGTCGTACCTGTACTGCTCGTTTCGTATTTCAGCCGCTTTCTCCCTGGTACGATGTCCGGTGAGACCTTTACGGCACGCATGCCGTGGATACCATCGCTCGGTATCGATTTTGTCACGTATCTTGACGGACTCGGCTTATTGTTCGCACTATTGATCACAGGAATCGGATCACTCGTCGTTCTTTATTCGATTTTTTATCTAGATGCGAAAAAAGAATCACTCGGAACATTTTATGTCTATCTTTTGATGTTCATGACCGCCATGCTTGGGGTCGTACTGTCAGATAACGTGATCGTCCTCTATCTGTTCTGGGAATTAACGTCGATTTCGTCGTTCTTATTGATTGCCTACTGGTACGAGCGGGAACGTTCTCGTTATGGCGCTCAAAAATCGATGTTGATCACCGTCTTTGGTGGACTGGCGATGCTTGGGGGAATTGCGATTCTCTCTACACTCAGTGGATCGTTAAGTATTCGTGAGACCTATGCGTCACTTGAATCGATTCAAGGTGAACCTTTCTTTACGGTCGCCCTTGTTTTATTCTTGCTAGCTGCCTTCACGAAATCGGCTCAGTTTCCGTTCCACATCTGGTTACCGGATGCGATGGAAGCACCGACCCCTGTCAGTGCCTACTTGCACTCGGCAACGATGGTCAAGGCAGGGTTGTATCTCGTCGCTCGTTTCAGTCCGATTTTTGCGGATGAGTCGCTTTGGTTCTATCTCGTCTCATCTGTCGGAATATTCACCTTATTCTGGGGTTCACTCAATGCGGTGAAACAACATGATTTGAAAGGAATTCTTGCTTACTCCACGATTTCTCAGCTTGGATTAATCATGTCCTTACTTGGACTCGGAGCCGCCGCCTTGCACGTTGACGCGTTAGATGACGGATTATATACAATCGCGACAGTTGCTGCGATCTTCCATCTGATCAACCATGCGACGTTTAAAGGCAGTCTCTTCATGATGGCGGGAATCGTCGATCACGAGACTGGTACTCGCGATATTCGGAAGCTCGGTGGTCTTGCGCAACTCATGCCGATTTCGATGACGATTGCGATGATCGGGACGCTTTCGATGGCGGGGATTCCACCATTCAACGGGTTCTTAAGTAAAGAGATGTTCTTGACAGGTGTACTTCAAGTTTCAGGATCTGACTTGTTCCACTTACCGTCTTACGGTTGGATCATTCCTGTACTCGCCGTCGTCGGAAGTATCTTTACATTCGTCTATAGCATCTTGATCGTCCGCAAAACATTCTTCGGTAAGCGTCAAGACGATAAGTTACCGAAAACACCACACGAGGCACCGATTGGAATGTTGATTCCACCTCTCGTCCTCGTATCGCTCGTCGTCATCATCGGACTCTTCCCGAATCTATTATCGGATACGTTGATTCGACCGGCAGTCGAAGCGATCTTACCGCAAGTCGTTGATGCGGGTGGCAAGATTGATGTGCATATTTCAATGTGGCATGGATTCCAACCAGAATTTTTCCTGACGTTACTCATCTTTACAGTCGGGTTCATTTTGTATAAAACACTGCCACGCTGGCAATCGCTCTATAACCGGATGCCTCGTGCCGTCTCCTTGAATCATCAATATGACGCTTTATTGCGTCGTGGTGAACAGACATCGACACGTATTCACGATACGGTCATGACCGGATACATGCGGTCGTATCTCGTCTACATCTTCGGATTCATCGTCATCTTGATCTTGACGGCATTATACGGGTTTGATGCCTTCCGCTTCGCGGTTGATCCAATCAGCTCGATTGACGCGTATGAGATCATCCTTGCACTCGTTCTCGTTTCGAGTGCCCTTTCGATCACCTTTGCGCGTTCACGACTGACATCGATCATCTTGCTCGGTGTGACAGGTTATACGGTCGCTCTGTTCTTCGTCTTGTTCCGAGCGCCAGACCTTGCCTTGACGCAACTCGTCATCGAGACCGTATCGGTCGCTCTATTCCTGCTCGTTTTCTATCGTTTACCGGAAATCAGCCGGAAAGAAGAGCGCATTCCGTTCAAGCTCGGCAACGCCTTGATTTCGGCACTCGTCGGATTGACGGTGACACTCGTCGCACTTGCTTCTCTCAGCCAACGATCGTTTACTTCAATCGCCAAATATTACATCGATAATGTCGCTGATCTTGCCGCTGGCGGTAATATGGTCAACGTCATTCTCGTCGACTTCCGTGGCTTCGATACGTTGTTTGAGATTGCCGTTCTCGCACTTGCCGGAATCGGAATTTACACGATGATTAAATTCAGACGAACAGGAGGGATGGATAAATGAAAAAGCAGGCAAAAAAGCATACGAATGACGTCATCTTAGAGTCCGCGACTTCCTTTATCACGTTCATCATCTTCCTGTTTGCTGTCTACTTGTTCTTTGCTGGACACTATACACCGGGTGGCGGTTTCATTGGCGGTCTTGTGACGGCGTCTGCTCTTGTCTTGATCTTACTTGCTTACGACATCAAGACGTTACGCCGGATTTTGCCATTCGACTACAAATGGATTACGGCTCTTGGCATGTTGATTGCCGTACTGACGGCTTCAGGAGCGCTTGTCTTTAACGTCCCGTTCTTCACACATGCACATGACTATTTCAACCTACCGTTATTCGGTAAGACATCACTTCATACGGCGATGTTGTTTGATCTTGGTGTTTATCTTGTCGTCGTCGGTGTGACGATGACGATTATTCAAACGATTGGGGAGAGTGATTAATATGGAAATCATCATGGCGATCGCCGCAGGCATCCTGACGATGTGTGCCATTTATCTCATTCTTTCGAAAAGTATTCTTCGCATTATCATCGGAACAGGGTTGCTCAGCCACGCTGCCCATCTGCTCGTCATGACGATGGGTGGATTAAAACGAGGCGCGGCTCCGGTCTTAAAGGACGGCGTGACTTCCTATACGGATCCACTACCGCAAGCACTCGTTTTGACCGCCATCGTCATCAGCTTTGGTGTCACTGCCTTTTTCTTGGTACTCGCTTATCGTGCCTATCAAGAACTCGGAACCGATAATATCGAAGAGATGAAAGGAACCGATTCGAATGATTAACTTACCGCTACTACCAATCATCATCCCTTTGTTGACTGGTGTCATCTTGATGTTTTTCCCGCGACACCTCAAAGGACAACGAATCGTTTCCCTCTTTTCGACGATTTTAACTGTCTGTGCCTCCATCTATCTCGTGCTGACTGTCCGGTCGAACGGAATCTTAACAGTCACACTCGGTAGCTGGCCAGCACCTTTTGGTATCACACTCGTCTCTGACATGCTATCCGCTTTACTCGTCACGACGACAAGCGTTCTTGTTCTTTGTATCATCTGGTATGCCATTGTCTACTTGAGCGTTTCCTATCAACGGTACTACTATTTCATTGCCGTCCAATTCCTGCTCGTTGGTGTCAATGGTGCCTTTACGACAGGTGATATCTTTAACATGTTCGTCTTCTTCGAAGTCTTCCTGATTTCGTCTTATGTCTTGATCGTTCTTGGCGGGAAACCGGCACAATTACGAGAATCGCTGAAGTATCTCTTGATCAACGTCATCTCGTCCGCATTATTCGTCATGACGGTTGCCTTCTTGTACGGAATCATCGGATCGCTCAGCATGGCGGATATCAGTCAAAAGATTTCAGAGGTCGGACAGCCGGCAATCCTAAACGTCATCGCCTTGTTATTCCTGATCGTCTTCGGATTAAAAGGTGCGATCTTCCCGCTCTACTTCTGGTTACCTGGTTCTTATCAAGTACCGCCGACGCCTGTTCTTGCTCTGTTCGGTGCCTTGCTGACGAAGGTCGGGGTCTACGGGATTTTACGGACGTATAGTTTGTTCTTCTCAAATGAGATTGGAACGATTCATCAAATCTTGAGTATCCTTGCGCTCAGTACGATCGTCATCGGGGTGATCGGTGCGCTCGCGACACGGGATGCGAAGCAAATCATCATCTACAACATCATCGTCGCAGTCGGAGTCATCTTGTACGGGGTTTCCCTCATGACACCGCAAGCACTAGAAGGTGCGATTTTCTATCTTCTTCATGATATGTTGATTAAAGCCGCTTTATTCCTACTCGTAGGAATCATGGTCGGAATTGCCGGCTCGAGTAAGCTGAAAGATATGGGCGGGATGATCAAAGCCTATCCTGTATTAGGTTGGACGTTCTTCATCGCGGCGTTATCACTTGCCGGGATTCCACCGCTCAGCGGATTCATTGGGAAATTCCTGATCGTTCGTGGTGGTATTGAAGCCGGTGAGTTGATTGGACCAATCATCGTTCTACTATCCAGTCTACTCGTCTTGTATTCGGTCGTTCAATTGTTCATGCGTGCCTTTTGGGGAACACCGAAGACTTACTCTGGTGATAAACAAGCGCTTGTTCCAAAGCTGCTAGTTCCTACGATTGCCTTAGTTGCGCTCAGCGTTCTCTATGGAGTAGGTGCTGAGGCGATGCGTCCACTGATTCAACAAGCCGTCGAACCGTTGACGAATCCAACGCTCTATATCGATGCCGTACTAAAAGGAGGTCGTTAATTCATGCCATTTCAAGTCTTGCTCAACTTATTTCTTGCATTCTTGTGGATGTTTCTCTCAAACAATTTCTCGGCCTCCGGTTTCGTCATCGGTTACGCGCTAGGGTTGATTGCGATGTTCGCTTTCCGTCGCGGCTTCAAAGGACGCTTTTATCTCGGACCCGTCGTCGCACTCGTCCTATTGTTTTTCCGCTTTCTCTACGAGCTTGTCGTCGCGAACATCGATGTCTTGAAAATCATCTTAAAGCCGAAGTTAGATATTCAGCCTGGTATCTTCGCTTATGAGACCGAACTCGATCAACCGTGGCAGATCACGTTGCTGTCGATGCTGATCACATTGACACCGGGAACGCTCGTCGTTGATATCTCGGATGATAATAAGACACTCTACATTCATGCACTCCACATGCCAGAGGTTGATGAAGCGGTCGCTTCGATTCGTGATAGTTTTGAGAAAGCCATTCTGGAGGTGAGTCGGTGATGTTCGATATTTTAATCTATATCGCACTCGGGGGTGTCTTTCTCTCGATGCTTGGTCTGTTTTACCGGGTCATCAAAGGACCAAGTGTGGCGGATCGTGTCATCGCTCTTGATTCGATTGGTATCAGCTTGATTTCAATCGTTGGTCTTGTATCGATCATCTTACGGACGAGCGACTACCTCGAAGTCATCCTGTTGATTGGTATACTCGCCTTCATCGGTACGGTTGCCTTTTCAAAATATATCGAGAAAGGAGAGATCATCGAACGTGATCGCAATCAATGAATTGATCGTCGCGGTCTTCGCCTTGCTCGGTATGGGATTTAGTCTCGTCACCGCGCTTGGTCTGATCCGCTTACCGGATGTCTATACGCGTGCTCACGCTGCATCTAAAAGCGCGACATTAGGTGTCATGTCGATTTTAATCGGCGTCATCATCTATTTCGTCACTGAAGATGGATTCTTCTCCTCTCGTGTTGTTCTCGGCATCCTGTTCGTGCTCATTACAGCACCGATTGGAGGACATCTGATCGCTCGTGCTGCATATTACAGCAATGTGCCGTTATGGAAATCGTCTGTTCGAGACGACTTGTCCCAGAACAAAGAACATGTGGAACCAAAGAAACGCCAAGATGACGTATAAGTATCGCTATGACAAAACCCTCGTTTCCATTCACGGAAACGAGGGTTTTTGATTAAGAACGCTGTAAAGGTGAGGCAGCAAACAAGAGTGCCAACTCATCACGATTATCCAGCAATTCTTCTAATGTATGCTGTTCCAGTTCCCGAATAAAAGCTCGAAGCGCTCGTCCGAGCACACCTTTTAGACGACATCCTGGTTCGATGACACAATGACCGTTGCTTCCAAAACACTCGACGATATCCATCGGTTCCATCTCCCGAACGACTTTACCGATGTTGATGTCTTTTGGATCACGAATCAAACGGAGTCCGCCTGACCGACCTCTTGTTGATTCGACATAGCCAAGTTTCGCTAACTGTTGTGTCACCTTCATTAAATGGTTGGATGAGATGCCATAATGATTGGCAATCTGCGGCATTGGTGTGATGACATCCCGGTGCACCCCGAGGTACATCAACACACGTAATCCATAATCCGTATACTGTGTAATTCTCACGATCCTCACTCCATTCCTTCCCAAAACTGCACTGTTATCGTACCATGAAATACGAAACTGACTACATTGTTTTGTCTCATGATTCGAAATTCTCATAAACCTCTATAGGGTTTACGTATGGAATGAAATATTGGATTTAAAATACGAGTTTTAAAAACAAAAAAACTATTCCTCCTTTCCTGTTCGAAAGAAGAAATAGTACTATTTCCTTTTTACCTTATTTTTTGTACAGTCCTTTCACGACATCATTAAAACGGTCGGCATAGTTCGTAAAGACTCCCGTGACACCATAATCAAGCATACGAACCATATCCGCTTTTTCATTCACTGTGTACGGGTGAAGTAACAAATCATGCGCCCGAATTGCTGCGACGTTCTCACGTGTCAATGCTTTGAAGGAAGGACCGACACCGACCGCATACTGGCGGATTGCTGTTAATCGTTCATCCGTCAATGCCTTGACTTCATTTGCTTCCATCAACTGAACCAAGGGAGCGTTCGGGTCGATGGCTCTGACTTTTTGAAGACTCGCTTCACTAAACGACTGAATCAAGACTTGTCCTGATTTGACCTTGTTACTCGACAATCCGTTCTGCTTTAGTACGTCGAGCAATTTCTGTTCCATTCCCGGGTACACTTCCGGTGATTTCGTCTCGATGTAGTAATTCGCATGCTTCCCATACTTACTCAAGACTTCTTGAAGCGTCGGAACTTTCAAACCGACATACGATTTTTTCGCAAGGGTCGGGTTCGCTTCATTGAACCAGCTACCGGCATCAAGTTTCTTGATTTCAGCAAGCGTTTTATCTTTGACGGCACCTGTTCCGTTCGTCGTCCGATCAACTGTTTCATCGTGCATCGCAATCAATTGACCGTCTTTTGTCATCTGTAAATCAATTTCGATGTAATCTGCTTTGAATGTCTTATGTCCCATTTCATAAGCTGGCATCGTATGCTCTGGCGCGTATCCCGAAGCTCCGCGGTGAGCAACATTGATGATTCGATTTGGATCAAGTAACGATGTTCCTTTTGATTGTGCGCTGACATCTTCTGTCGGAAGACCTGTGCTTAATACGGCTCCTGCTACCATCGTCAATCCAAATTGTTTCAACATAATCAATTCCCCCTTGAAATATTCTTACAACACTTATCCTATATCGTTTGTATGAAGCTGATATAGAGAAGACGTAAATGTCGTTTCGTGATTTGATGACAAAGTGATATCAACAAAAAAAGACCCGCATCTAAAACGGGTCTTTTTATGATTACGCTTCGAAAATCAATGACTCTGGATCTTCGAGGAGATCTTTAATGTGCTTCAAGAACGTAACGGCTTCTTTTCCATCAACGATTCGGTGATCATAAGAGAGTGCGACATACATCATCGGACGGTTTTCCATGCGTTCAGCATCAATCGCTACAGGACGTAAGTTGATTGCGTGCATTCCGAGAATCGCGACTTGTGGACCGTTTAAGATCGGTGTCGACATGAGTGAACCGAACGTACCACCATTCGTGATCGTGAACGTACCACCCGTCAAATCAGATAGACCGAGTTTATTATCACGCGCCTTGACCGCTAGTTGAATGATGTCTTTTTCAATCTCAGCGAAGTTCTTCTTATCCGCATCACGAACGACCGGAACGACGAGACCGTCTGGTGCTGAAACGGCAATACCGATATCATAGAATTTTTTGAGGACGATCTCATCGCCTTGAATCTCAGCATTCAAGTATGGCATCTTTTTAAGTGCTGCGACTGCTGCTTTCGTAAAGAATGACATGAAGCCGAGCTTGACTTCGTTTTCCTTCACGAATTTCTCTTGGCGACGTTTACGCAGTGCCATGACCGCTGACATATCGATCTCATTGAATGTCGTCAACATCGCTGCCGTTTGTTGAACTTCAACGAGTCGGTTCGCGATTGTCTTACGACGGCGTGACATCTTGATTCGCTCTTCCGGTTTCCCAGGAGCGGCTGCAGGTGCTGATGCCGGTGTAGCAGGTTTCGTAGGAGCCGGTTTTGCTTGCTCACGTGGTGCTACTTCAAACGTCGCGACGTCTTGCACACGAATCCGACCGAGCGGATCTTGCGTTGCCACTTGTGCTAAATCAATTCCTTTTTCACGAGCCAGTTTACGGGCAGCAGGTGAAGCAATCGGACGATCCGCAACAGATGTACTTTCAGTCGCTGCTGCAGCCACCGGTTGTTCCGCTTTTTCTTCTGCTTTTGGTGTCTCTTTTGACGTTTCTTGTACTGGTTCTGCCGCAGCCGGTTTTGGAGCCTCGCCACCAGCAGAGATGACAGCAATCGTTTCCCCGACGCGAACTGTATCTCCTTCAGCAGCCATCACTTCCGTCAACGTACCCGCTTCATCTGACGGTACTTCGATGTTGACTTTATCTGTCTCGAGTTCAACGATGGCTTCCCCTTTTTCTACGTGATCACCTGGTTGTTTTAACCAAGACGCCACCGTTCCTTCTGTAATTGATTCGGCAAGTTCTGGTACTTTGATTTCCATCGTATTCTCCCCCTATGACTCGATTCTATCTTAAGTTATGATGTGTGATTTGATACGTGTGATGGTGCTGTTGGAGTAGAAGCAGTCGCTGTGAGTGCATCATTGATGATACGTGCCTGCTCTACTTTATGACCTGACGGATCACCTTCTGCTGTACTCGAACGACGACGACGACCGATGTAACGGACGGTTTGGATGCCGTTCGGTGCAACTGTCTCAAGTCGAGGTTCCATGAAGGACCAAGCCCCCATGTTTTTCGGTTCTTCTTGTACCCAGACCATCTCTTCGACGGCTTCATAGCGCGCGATGACTTCTTGTAAGGCTTTCGCCGGGAATGGATACAACTCCTCGACCCGGACGATTTGTAGCCAATCGAGATTCTCATCTGATTTTGAAACGGCTTCCGCTAGATCGATTGCCATCTTACCAGAACAGAACACAAGACGTTTAACTCGATCTGGTGCTTCTCCGAGCCCTGATTGTTCGATGACACGCTGGAAACTACCTTCCGTCAACTCAGAGACATCCGATGTTGCAAGCGGATGACGCAAGAGACTCTTCGGCGTCATGACGACGAGCGGTCGGACTTCCTCTTTTCCGAGAATCGCTGCTTGTCGGCGCAATAAGTGGAAGTACTGGGCAGCACTCGATACGTTCGCGACTGTCCAGTTTTTCTCACCCGATAACGTCAAGAAGCGTTCTAAACGACCACTCGAGTGTTCTGGTCCTTGCCCTTCATAACCATGCGGAAGCAACATGACGAGACCTGACGTTTGTCCCCATTTCGCGCGGCTAGCTGAGATGAACTGGTCGAAGATGACTTGTCCTGAGTTCGCAAAGTCCCCATATTGCGCTTCCCATAATACGAGCGTTTCCGGAGCGAAGACGTTATAACCGTATTCAAAACCAAGTACACCTGCTTCAGACAACGGACTGTTGTAGACCGAGAATGATGCAGTTGCCGTTGATAAGGCATGGAGTGGCGAGAAGCCTTCTCCTGTTTTCACATCATGAAGATTAATGTTCCGTTGTGCGAACGTTCCTCGTTCAGAATCTTGACCGCTCAAGCGGATTGGTGTTCCATCTGAGAGAATCGAAGCGAACGCCAATGTTTCGGCATGTCCCCAGTCAATTCCGTTCTTTGTCGAGAACGCATCCGTCCGGCGCTTCAGGACCTTCTCAAGTTTATGGAACACCTGGAAGCCATCCGGCCACTGTAATAATTCTTCGTTGTACGCTGTTAGTGTTTCGATCGAGATCCCTGTCTCGATTGTCGGTACGCCTTTAAAGACGACGTCCGGCATGACCCCACCATACTCTTTCTCGACGTTCGGTACTTTTTCACGAGCCGCTTTCATTTGATCATTGATCGATGTTTCAATCGATTGAATTTCGTCAGCTGTCGCATCCCCGCTCGCGACAAGTGTTTTCCCGTACAGGACACGAATTGGATCATGTTTATGAATCAAATCATATAAGACCGGGTTCGTATTCATCGGTTCATCCATTTCGTTATGACCAAAACGACGGTATCCGATCAAATCAATCATGACATCCTTCTTAAACGTTGCCCGGTACTCGCTCGCGAGCAAAGCGACAGCGAGACAGCTTTCCGGCTCATCCGCGTTGACGTGGAAGACTGGGATCTCATACCCTTTGGCAAGATCACTCGAGTAACGCGTCGAACGGGAGTCCGTCGGCTCCGTCGTGAAGCCGATCGTGTTGTTCGCGATGATATGAATCGTTCCGCCGGTGTTATATCCTTTGAGATTCGCTAAATTCAATGTTTCAGCCACAATTCCTTGACCTGGGAACGCTGCATCCCCATGAATGAGGATCGCAGCTGCTGCTGCTTGCTCTTGACGTGGTGCCCCTTTTTGTGAGCGATCATCTTGAGCCGCACGTGTGAAGCCTTCGACGACTGGGTCGACGAACTCAAGGTGCGACGGATTGTTCGCAAGCGTCATCCGCACGTTACGTGTCTCTTGCTCGAGTTTTCGGTTTAAACCGAGGTGATACTTCACGTCGCCCGTCCAACCGTACGTGATCCCGATCGATCCTTCAGATGGTACGAGGTCGTGGTTCGGTGCATGCTGGAACTCAGCAAAGATCATTTCATATGGCTTCCCGAGTACGTGCGCCAAAACGTTCAACCGTCCACGGTGTGCCATTCCGATATTAATCGTCTCCGACCCGTTCGAGATGAGGTGTCCGACGATCGTGTCGAGCAATGGCACCATCGCGTCAAGTCCTTCAATCGAGAAGCGTTTTTGACCGACATATGTTTTGTGCAAGTATTTTTCGAAGAGGTCCGTTTCAGCTAAGCGTTTGAACAACTGTTTCTTTTGTTCAGCGTCTAGCGTCGCTGTCAAAGCACCTTGCTCGATTTTCTGACGAAGCCATTTCTTTTCATCGAGATCGTCGACATGCTGGAACTCAACTGCGGCTGCTCCCGTGTACTGCGCCTTTAAGTGTTCAATGCCTTCAAACGCGTCCTTTACACCAGTTGGTGGTTCAGGACAGACGAGTGAGACTGGCATTTTTCGAAGATCTGCCTCTGTTAATCCGTACTGACTCAATTCGAATAGTCCTGTTTCTCGCGGATGGTCCTTCAGCGGATAGATATCCGCCGCAAGATGTCCTTTTGCACGAATTTGTTCCGCTAAACGATTCGCCGCAAGATATTTTTCGAAATCTCCTGTCTCGACTTGCATCGGTACGACTGATTCCGTCACGGGTGCACCATGCTCTTCGAAATAAGCACGTGTCTCCTCATCAACGGATGTCTTGTCTTCTAAAAAACGCTCGTACAATTCAATGATGTAGCCAAGGTTTGGTCCATAGAATGCTTGTTGATCTTGCTCGTGGCCTGCCATGTACGGTTCCCCCCGTTTCTATATTTCTCCCCACACATCCAGTGGATACTCGATGTGTTTCCAGCCCTCTACCTGTTAGCGCTTTCAAAAGGAATTGCATGAATGAAACGCTGAACGTCATGAGAAGGAATGATCGTGTCATTCTTCCATGAAAGTGCCTTCGTTACTATATTACTACTCTTTTCCTGTGTGTGCATTTCGAATTCCCAAATTCTCACGCTTAAATGTATAAGTTTTTCTTATGAGCACTTAGTCAGTTATTTATGATTCGTTAAAAAACCGGCGTATCCGCAGTTAGATACGCCGGTTCCATCATAAGACTTTACTAAGGAACGATTGCGTCCGTTCGTGTTGTGGAGAATCAAACAATGCTTGTGGTACGTTCTCTTCGACGATATAGCCACCATCCATGAATAAGACGCGATCTCCGACCTCACGAGCAAATCCCATCTCATGGGTCACGACGACCATCGTCATGCCTTCAAGGGCAAGTTGTTTCATGACGGCAAGCACGTCACCGACCATTTCCGGGTCGAGCGCTGACGTCGGCTCATCAAATAACATGATTTTCGGATTCATTGCAAGCGCGCGGGCAATCGCGACCCGCTGTTTTTGCCCCCCAGATAATTCACCTGGATAATTATCCGCTTTTTCACGTAATCCGACTTTATCGAGTAGTTCAAGTGCCCGCTGTTTCGCCTGTTCTTTATCCGATTTACGCACTTTGATCGGTGCAAGCGTGACGTTTTCTAGCACGGTCTTATGCGGGAAGAGATTAAAATGTTGAAAGACCATCCCGACTTCTTCCCGGACCTTGTTGATATCGACCTTTGGACTCGTAATATCGAAATCATCGACGATGACCGTGCCACCTGTAATCTCTTCCAATCGATTCAAACAGCGTAAAAACGTACTTTTCCCAGATCCCGACGGACCGATGACACAAACGACTTCTTTTTCGGCAATCGAGACGTTGATGTCTTTTAAGACTTCATTCGAACCGAATGATTTCTTTAGATTCTTTACTTCTATGATACTCATCGTAATGTAAACCTCCGTTCCAAGAACTTCGCCACTACGGACAAGAGATAAATGATGACGAAGTACATCAATCCGACGACGGACCAGACGATGAATGGTTCAAACGTCGTTGACTGCTGCACTTGACCTTGTTGTGTCAAGTCAGCGATTCCGATAATCGACAACAACGATGTATCTTTTAAGCTGATGATCGATTGGTTCGTAATCGTTGGTAACATCCGTCGGAATGCTTGCGGTAAGATGATCTGTACCATCGTTTGACGCCCTGTCATCCCGAGTGAACGCGCAGCTTCTGTTTGTCCTTTATCAATCGACTGGATACCAGCTCGAATGATCTCCGCAAAATAAGCACCGGCATTGATTGCGACCGTCAGTATCCCTGCATACATCCGGTCCATCGATAACCATTCGAGCGAATTGAGTCCAAAATAGATGAAGAATAACTGAACGATGAACGGCGTTCCGCGAATGACATCAATATAGACAATTGCGATCCCGTTTAAGATTTTTGATGGTGATAACCGCATCAATGCGACGACTAAGCCAATCAGAAAGCCGACGATGACCGCGATGATGAAAATATACAATGTGACTTGAAGCCCTTCCAAGAAAAATGGAAATGCGGTTTTGACCACTTCCATTGGCTATCCCACTCCCTTATCGCCTTGCGACTTATTTCAGATACGTGTCAACGATTTTATCGTATTCACCGTTTTCTTTCAGATTCGCAAGTCCTTTGTTGATTTTCTTCATCAGATCCTCGTTCTCACCTTTTAAGACAGCGATTCCGTAGTTGTCCCCGTTGAGACGGTCTCCGACAAGTTTTAATCCAAGGTTTTGTTGTTTGTTTGCATATGAGATGACAGGATAATCTTCAATCAAAGCAGCAGCGTTACCGTTCTTCACTTCTTGGAACATCGCTGGACTGTCATTGAACTGTGTGACCGTGAATCCCAGTTTGTCTGCGTTATCCGTTGCATATTTCGCACCCGTCGTTCCCTTTTTGACGGCTACTTTTTTCCCTTTTAAATCGTTGACGGATTTAATACCATTCTCATCTTCTTTGACGACTAGAATAAGACCAGCTTTGAAGTATGGATCCGAGAATGTGACGACTTTCTTCCGTTCTGGCGTAATACTCATACCAGCAATGGCAACGTCCAATTGATTTGCTTGAAGTGCCGGAATAATGCCGCTAAAGTCCATCGCTTCAAATTGAATCTTGAAGTTCTGATCCTTCGCGATTGCTTTCATGAGATCGATGTCGATTCCTTTGTACGTATCCCCGTCTTTATATTCGAATGGTGGATACGTGACGTCAATGCCGACCTTATAAGTCTTTCCTTCAGACGACTCTTCTTCTTTCGAACCGATGCTACATGCACCAAGTACGAGAACACAGCTCATCAAGAGCGCTAGCAAGATACTCCCTTTTTTCATGTTTGTTTCCCCTCTCCTATGTGTTAAAGATTGTCTACTTCACTTAGTACTTTCCCTGAAGAGTACCCTCTTTAAAACGTATTTTACCAGAAAAATTCTAAAAAGATAAATATTTCTGAATTTTTATTCGTTGTAATCGTTTTCTATTCAGCAACAAAAAAGAAGGCAACCCCTTGCTGGGATTGCCTCCTTCAATCATTTATGCCGCCGAGAGGACTTGAACCTCCACGGTGTTGCCACCACTAGATTCTGAGTCTAGCGCGTCTACCAGTTCCGCCACGACGACGTTGATTTATGATATTAATATAGCGGGTAACGAACTGAGTTGTCAATCATTTCGCAAGATGTTGCGAACGAACTTCTCGACGACATCATCATACAATGCCGGATCCTCAAAATAGGCCATCGCGTGAGCGGCATTTGGAATGACGACGAGCTCTTTTTCCGTTGGACAAGCTTCATACAGCTCATATACCATGTCTGTCGGTACAAACGTATCCGCCCCACCATGGATGAACAAAATCGGTACCTGTGCTTTTTTGACTTGTTTCAACGCTGATGCTTCACGGAACGTATAACCTGCCTTTAGCTTCGTCAATACGCTCGTCATGCCTAAGAACGGAAAGTGTGGTAGTCGATACATCCGCTTCATCTGATACGCAAGGACAGCATTGACGGACGTATAGGCACAATCAGAAATGATTCCTTTGATTTGTGGTGGGAGTTGTTCGCCACTCGTCATCAATACGGTCGCCCCTCCCATCGACACCCCATGCAAGAACAGTTTCGCATCCTGTCCGATCCGTTCAATCAGATAATTCGACCAACTGAGACAATCTTCCCGATCATGCCATCCGAATCCGATATAGTGACCGTCACTCATTCCGTGTCCACGATTATCGGGCATCATGACATGGAAACCGGCCTGATGGTACAGATAGGCGAATCCGGCTAAATCCGTTCCGACGCCTCCGTACCCGTGCACGAGAATGACGATCCGATCTGACGGAACAGGTGACGGAAGAAAATGCCCGCGTAACGTTAAACCGTCTTTCGCTTCAATCTCGATCCGCTCAAGCGGTTGCTCCTTGATCCACGTCTGACCAGGTTGCATCAATCGGACCATCTCGTCACTTAAATCTCGATTATTCGATAAGAATGGCTTTGGATTCGTGGCGATTGCCATCTCATAAAAATAATAACTCGCTGCTACTAATCCGGATCCGATGACTCCGATTCCAATTTTTGTTCTGCGACGCATCTGCCCCACTCCTTCTTTCCGTTATAGCTCGATCTTCAGTTGAGCAGCATGGTCATCCTCTTCATCCTGCAAGACTTGTTGACGTAATCGTTGTTCTTGTTGCTGACGCCGGTAGGCAAACTCTTGGACAAGCTCTGTACCCGTGAATCCATCTTCTACGAGTTCGCTCAATAAATCTGTTTCTGTCTCGACGACCTCCCCCGGACGTCGCATGACGAGAACATCTCCGACTTGTGCAATCAGCAATTCATCTTCTAGACGAAGTGCATCGTAAAATGGTTCCGGTAACGTCATACGACGTGTCTCCGGGTTGATATGGACGCGTTTATAAACGCCTAGTGCTTGAAACTTACGACGTGCCATTGCGTGCTCTCCTTTTTAGTTGAACGTCAGATCGATTCGTGAATCTTTTCCTTGAATACGAACCGTACCCGTCGCTCCATTGATTAACGTCAACTGTGGCGGCTGATGACCGATGTCAAGATCGTATAAGACTGGTAAGCCCGTCTCATCCGCTAGATATTGGTACACGTCTAGCCATGTCAGATCTTCTGTAATCCTTGCAGACGTACGCCCGAATAAAAAGCCAGCCGCATGGTCAAACCACCCAGCATACGCCATTTGTCGCAGTGTCCGGTGCACCTCTGCCGAATTCGCTTCAGACACCTCGAAGTACCAGAGTATCGGTTCTCCGTTTATTTCTTCACGCTGGAAACGCTGCACATCTCCATACGGTGTCCCAATCAGATGGCGAATCGTCTCCAGACATCCACCAAGTAAACGTCCGGTCACCTCGGTTCGCTCATCAAGTGCTTTCCATTCCGTCGCTTCCGTTAGCTGAAATAACGAACCTGCTGGACGTTCTTCATCAGTCCACTCGGGTTGATAACGATCGGAAGCCCACTGTGTGACGGTTCCTCCAGTTGGCGTCGCGAGCACCCGTCGCCAGGCACTTGTCGTCTCGTCCCATTCTTCACTTCGAAGCTCAACGAAATTTGGACCATGTGCTGTCGCGATTCCCGTCTGAAGCGTCAGACTGAGCAATAACGTACTGATATCGGAATAGCCAAGCAACCATTTTGTTTGGTAAGTAGCTAGCGTCAACTCGGGGAATAGATCAATGGCGCGTTCCCCGCCAAATGGCGGGATGACGGCATCAATCGTCTCATCCGTCATCATGTGATTCAATTCTTCGGCGCGTTGTTTGACCGGTGCACTCTCAGCAAGTTGATGCGACCAAATCGTTTCGCCTAAACGGACGTTCATTTGCCGTGCTTGTACCTGTTCAACTGCTTGTTCGACCCATTCCTGTTGCTGTTCACGTAATCCGGAGGAGGGCGCCGTCACTCCGATCGTTTGACCTGTCCAACCTAAAAATGGATATTTCATGGTGACCCCCTATAATGTCATAGTGTGGAACTATCTTCTCGTCAAAATATGAGTTCATTATACCGTTCTTATGCCGCATTACCAACTTTTATCCTGTTAGAACGTCGTGATACGAACAAAAAACACGATTCCGTACAAGCGACCTGAATGAACAAGTCGCATCGACGAAACCGTGTTTGATTCCTTTATTAGCTTGATGCTGATAGTTCAGCGTATTCCTCTTGCGTGAACGCACGGGAGCGTGTCAAAAAACGTTTCCCTTCGACACCTTCAAGAGAGAACATTCCGCCTCGACCATCCACGACATCAATGATGAGTTGCGTATGTTTCCAGTACTCATATTGATCTTCATGAATATAAAACGGACAACCACCGATCTCTCCCAGTTTTTTATCCTGATCTCCCAGGAATAGATCACCCTGCGCAAAACACATCGGGGAACTGCCATCGCAACAACCACCAGATTGATGAAACATCAACGGACCGTGTTTTTCTCTCAACTGGTCGATTAACTCTAAACAAGCTGCTGTCGCCTGAACACGTTCCACCATTTGCATCCACGTCCTTTCCGACTTAGAAGAAACCGAGTTTATTCGGGTTGTAACTAACGAGTAGGTTTTTCGTCCGTTGGTAATGGTTGAGCATCATCTTATGGTTTTCACGTCCGATCCCTGACATTTTGTAACCACCAAACGCCGCGTGAGCTGGATATTGGTGATAACAGTTCGTCCAGACGCGTCCTGCTTCGATCGCACGCCCAAACCGATAAGCACGGTTCATATCACGTGTCCAGACGCCCGCACCAAGACCATATAACGTATCATTCGCAATTTCGAGTGCTTCTTCTTCCGTCTTGAATGTCGTGACCGATAGAACCGGTCCGAAAATTTCTTCTTGGAAGATTCTCATCTTATTGTGTCCTTTGAAGATCGTTGGTTGGATGTAATATCCTTCTGCGAGATCCCCTTCGAGCATGTTGCGCTCTCCACCGATGAGACATTCTGCGCCTTCTGACTTACCGATTTCAAGATATGAAAGAATTTTCTCCATCTGCTCGTTCGAAGCTTGAGCACCCATCATGACGTCCGAATCAAGGGGATTTCCGATCTTGATGGCTTTGACGCGCTCAAGAACACGTTCCATGAACGGTTCGTAAATCGATTCTTGAATCAAGGCACGCGACGGACACGTACAGACTTCTCCTTGGTTCAACGCGAACATCAGTAATCCTTCGATTGCTTTATCGAAGAAAGCATCGTCTGCCTGCATGATATCCTCAAAGAAGATATTCGGTGATTTCCCACCGAGTTCGAGTGTGACTGGAATCAAATTTTGTGATGCGTACTGCATGATCAAACGTCCTGTCGTCGTCTCACCCGTAAAGGCGATTTTTGCGATTCGTTTGCTTGAAGCGAGCGGTTTCCCTGCTTCAAGACCAAAACCGTTGATGATGTTAAGAACACCCGGTGGGAGTAAATCCTCAATGAGCTCAACGAGTACCATGATGCTCGCTGGTGTTTGTTCTGCTGGTTTTAAGACGACGCAGTTCCCTGCCGCGAGTGCTGGCGCTAGTTTCCAGACAGCCATCAGGAGTGGGAAGTTCCATGGAATGATTTGACCAACGACGCCAAGTGGCTCATGGAAGTGATACGCGACCGTATCTTGATCGAGTTCGCCGACCGAACCTTCTTGGGCACGGATGACGCCGGCGAAATAACGGAAGTGATCGATTGCGAGCGGTAGATCGGCGTTGAGTGTCTCACGGACCGCTTTCCCGTTCTCAAGTGTCTCTGCATAAGCGAGCATCTCAAGGTTTTCTTCCATCCGATTCGCGATTTTATTTAAAATGTTTGAGCGTTCCGTTACAGACGTTTTCCCCCATGCTTCTTTTGCCGCATGTGCTGCGTCAAGAGCCAGTTCGATGTCTTCCTTACCGGAACGAGCGACTTGACACAATACTTTACCGGTAACAGGTGTTACATTATCAAAATATTCTCCCCCGACAGGTGCCGTCCACTTTCCATTGATGTAATTTTCATACCGTTCCTTGTACTGTACCTTTGACCCTTGCTTGTTCGGAATGTCATAAATCATGCTTTATTTCCTCCCTCAACTAAAATGGTCAAGCAGTGAGACGGATGCTTGTATGCGCTTACATTTTAATATAGGCTAAAAACAGCCCTCTCGATACCATCGTACCAAAATTATATGAAAAGTCAAAAAATTCCGGTAACTATTTATGATTTTTTTTCGAGAAAAAAACATCTCCATTTTCGGGAGATGTTTTGCCGGTCAAGACCGTGTCGGGTCAATTCCGTCTTCTTGGTCAGACGGTGTATCAGAACTACCAAAGTCACTCACTTTCGAGAATCCGTCCGTATCACCGTCGATGTCTTTGCCGCGGGCTGTGACAGATGGATCCAGTACGTCTTCTTCGCTTGGTCGCGAATTGGGATCGTTCTCGTTTTGTTCTGCTTCTTCTTTTGCATGCTCGATGCATAATAACGTTTCCGGAATGATATCAAGACGTTCAATCTCAATCTCTTTTCCACAGACCTTACAAATGCCATACGTTCCGTCCTCGATCGCTTTTAGGGCACGGTCCACATCCGAAAGCATATCCTCTTGCATGTCCGTGATTGCTTGATCGCGTTCCCGCAAGAACAATTCATCGCCGGAATCGGCAGGATGATTATCGTAACTCGACAATTCACCTTCATCGTAGTCGGTATCGCGTTGTTCGATGTTTGATGTCGTCTTTTCTTTTTCCTTTAATAACCGTTGCTTGAATTCTTCCGTCTGTTGTTTAGATAACATGATTGTTCGACTCCCCTTCGTTAGAACCTCTGTTAAGAATGTAGCCTATTCGAAGAAGAGTTAAACCATCACGAACACTTATAAGAACGAATTGATCCATGAAGATCACAGATGACCGTCATGCATTCATTCCCATCGTTAAAACAAATCTGATGTGATCGTCCGTTCTTGGATGTCGTGATGTCATCAATCCACAGTTGCGAAGCATCTGCCGAAGACAGCATCGCAATTTTGTCACGAATCATGAATAAATCAAACGGTAACAGATTCAAGGATTGAATCGTCAAACCATGTTTACGGAAGAGTGGATCAAGCTGATATTGCGAAAGACTATACAAACACTTCTCGGCCCCACCAATCAACAACTGAATCGAATGGGAGGGCTCATGACTATCGATGCGCTCCTTGTGCAGGATGATTCGTCCTCGAACACCAGACTCATTGAAAATTCGTTGCGTATCCTCTTGTGAAAGGCGTGGTCCACCTTCCTTCACCTTTAAGACGATGTGGGCGAATTCAGCAAAATCAGGTTTCCCGATTTCAAGAGCCGGGATATGACGGACTTCTTCGCGTTCAATGATTTCAATCAAGTCACGCTCAACTTGGACACTGACCGTATCTGTCGAAAAGACACGGACGTCGATCACGAATTGATCAAGTACCGCATTTACTTCGATCGTGTACGTCAAATCAAGGTTTTTTTCTTGTTCAACCAATAGTCGATTCAAGATGAGTTGATGCAATAAATGGACTGGCGTACGCGAAGAAAATTGACTCGAATAAATCAAATGTTTTGGTCCGGTTCCTTTTGTAGTTTTTGGTCGTGCTCCGTTTAATCTATATACGTTCACTTTATAATTCAACATATGATCACCTTCTCTTACCTGAAAAATCGGAATAGAGATGTTCCGTTCATATAGCGTACAATGTATTTTAATCGCTAAATATTCGTTTTCGAATATTCCAAATTTAATATACAAATTGTAATCAAATTGTGATAGAAGAATTTCAAAAACTGATCATTTCGATGACGACACGTCGCATTTAATTCGATATACAAAAACACCTTTCACATCCCGTGAAAGGTGTTGAGAACACTTATTCTTAAGCAATCGAATTGACTTGTTGTTGCATCGCTTCATAATGTTCGATGATTCGAGATCCAAGTGGATCCGTTGCCGATAATTGTAAATACGCGTTTAGCGCATCTTTGATTCCATGTTTCGTAATATATGCATTTAATTCTGAAGATTCTGAATCATTTGGATCGAAATAGGTTAGAGCTGCTGCGATCCCACGCGCTAATCCATCTGCTTCGATGCCACGCTCCATCAATTCCTTTGCTGGTTTGACGAGTCGGTCACTTGGACTCAGTTTACGAATCGGTGAACGAGCGACACGTATGATTTCATCATGAATCCGCGGGTTTTCAAAGCGTTTCATATTCTTTTGGATATACGCACTATGATCGACCGGATTAAAGCCGTACTTTTCAAGTAATAGCCATCCTGTTTCGTAAAGTGCTGTCTGGACACCACGACGGATGCGTGGATCCTTTAAACTTTCAGCGATTGTCTCTTTATGGAATAGTGCTCCGAGATAAGAAGCGATCGCATGTCCCGTATTAACGGTGAACAGCTTCCGCTCGATGAACGGTTCGATGTTCTCGACATAGGTGACGCCTTCGATCCGTGGATAGTCTTCCGGTAGTCCAGTCGTTTCAATCACCCATTCGAAGAATTCTTCCACTTCGACGTACAACGGGTCTTCATGATGCTGAAACGGCACGATCCGGTCAACCGCTGCATTCGGGAAATACCAGTTCTCCGCTACCGGCTGATGTTTCGCCACCTCTGTTTGCAAGTGTTTTGACCCACCAATCATGTTCTCACACGCAATGACGTAGACAGGTGTCTTTTGATCACGTTGACGTAACCCTTCCGCGATCAAAGGAGCTACTTTCGACAACAAGCTCGGACCGACAGCTGTTGTAATCACATCTGCATCGCGAATCGCTGCAATGACTTGATCCGGTTCAGACAAACTGTTGAGCGCCGTTACGCCGTCGACCCGTTCACGTCCCCCTTGTTCAGAGGCATAACCGACCTCATAGGTATGGCGTGCTTTTAATGCATCGACGACCGTCGTATTGACATCTACGAAACAGACTTCGTAACCCGTCTTGACAAGTTGTAAGCCGATGAAACCACGTCCGATGTTACCGGCACCAAAATGGATGGCTTTCATGGTTACACCTCCGCTGTCAATAAGGCGATGATTTCTTCTTTTGATGTCGCTGCCACGATACGCTCGACGTTCTCCTCATCGGAGCAAATGACCGCGATATTCGAGAGCAACTCGAGATGTTCGTCCCCGACGCCAGCGATACCGATGACGAGTCGTGCTTGTTCCGTTCCGAACGTTACGCCTTGCGGTACTTGTAGAATCGATAGTCCTGTTTTCTTGACTTGTGATTTAGCCGACTCTGTTCCGTGGGGAATTGCGACATGATTACCGATATAGACCGTCGATAAAGCGTGACGCTCTTGCATTGAATCGATATAACCCGCTTCGACATATCCATGATCGACGAGGAGTTGACCGGCAGCCGTAATGGCTGCCGTCTCGTCTGCGAATTGTTGGTCCAGTAATACAAGTTCCGGTGAAAGGTTCATTGTCGTTGTCATGTTTATTCCTCCTTGAATATCTCTATCTTTATTTTTAAGAAATCTTATTTCTTGCTGTTTCGATCTCATGAACGAGTTGATCATAATATCCTGCATTTAAGAAATTATCGACTGATCGGTGTTCTGCCGTTGGTACTTGTTCCTTCGCCCGCTCCGTCAAATCACGATGCGTGATGATCAGTTCGGCGTTTGGCGGCAATTGACTGATCGACGTATTCGTTACCTTGATCGGTAAGCCCGCTTTATTGATCTTATTGCGAAGGACGGATGCTCCCATCGCACTCGATCCCATACCAGCGTCACAAGCGAAGATGATGTGTTCGACTTCCGCAAGTGGTTTGGCATCAGCTGAAACGAGTGTCGAGGCAATCGATTGTTTTCCTTTCATCGCACTGACGTTCGCGCTTGCTTCTTCAAGGGATGTCTCTTTTGCTTTGCTTGTCTTCAGCAGAACAGTTGAGACAACGAAGGTCACAGATGCTGAAACAAGGACACCGGCGATCAATCCGACGTAAGAACCGCGGGATGCCATTGCAAGAACCGCAATGATACTACCTGGTGAAGCAGGTGCAACTAAACCGACATCAAATAGGACGAATGTGAGGATCCCACTCATACCACCTGCGATCATCGCAAGCAATAAGACCGGCTTCATCAAGACATAAGGGAAGTAAATTTCGTGAATCCCACCGATGAACTGAATGAACGCAGCACCCGGTGCTGTTTTCTTTGCTGCACCAGAACCGAAGAACGAGTAAGCGAGTAACAATCCGAGACCCGGACCGGGGTTAGCTTCGAGTAAGAACAGAACTGATTTGCCCGCCTCGTTTACTTGATCGAGACCCAGTGGGCTTAAGATGCCGTGGTTGATGGCGTTGTTCAAGAATAAAATTTTCGCTGGTTCGATGAACAAACTCGCTAATGGTAGCAAGTGTGCACTGACGATCGCACCAACTGCTGCAGCCATGATGTCGTCAAGACCTGTCATGAGTGGTCCGAATACTTTGAATCCACCGAGCATCAACAAACCACCGATGATTCCGACCGAGAAATTGTTGACGAGCATTTCGAGACCTGGTTTGATTTTTCCTTCGATCAACTGATCGAACTTTTTGATGACGTATCCGCCAAGTGGTCCCATGATCATGGCACCGAGGAACATCGGAATCTCTGTTCCGACGATGACCCCCATCGTCGCGAGCGTCCCGACGACGCCCCCTCTGACGTCATGCATTAATTTTCCGCCTGTGTATCCGATCAGCAACGGTAAAAGATAGGTGATTGTCGGACCGACGAGTTCACCGAGTTCCTTATTTGGTGCCCATCCAGTTGGGATGAACAGTGCCGTGATGATCCCCCAGGCGATGAATGCACCGATGTTCGGCATGACCATACCGCTTAAAAAGCTTCCGAACCGTTGAACTTGTACACGGATGCCCCGTGCTCCATTTTGAGCTGTCGCCATTGCGTTAGCCTCCATTTCGTGTATGAGTTGATAAGATGATTGCTTTGCTATGACCTTATTGTAAGAGTACTGCAAGCGCTTACTCAATCTTTCCTAGTTCAGTCTTTGTCCAAGAAGTTGGACAGACTGAAAAGAAGCCTGCTTGACGTGAAAAAATCCCTGTCACTTCAGGAATGGAGTGACAGGGATTTTTCAAGTGTGACCTAGGAATTGATCAATGACCGTTCGAAACGTTCGATTCAAAAGCAGACGAATCGTCTGTTCCTCCCCGAACTCGAATTGATCCATTTGTTCGGGACTCTCGATGATCGCAGCACTGATCGAACTGAGTAATTCAAGCAGTTCGTTCGAGGTCTCTTCCGGTGCGACCAAGACGAGGAGCCGTTCGACGGATTGTAACTGTTGATCCATTCCGAGCAAGTCGATCGGTTCAGGCAATTCAAAGATGAGGAATCCCCCTCGTTGAATCGTCGCATCGCGTCCGTGAAACAGCGCAAGCCGCGTTCCCGGAATACCAAGACCTGACATCTCATGACGACGTAGCAATTGTCCAGAGAGCGACACAGCTGACTTCGCTAATCTTTGCTCGACCATGCGTGTACTGATTTCAAACAAGAGCGATTCAATCCCATCGCCCACGCGCTCTAACCGTTCCATTCGGAATCCGTCCGATACTTGAATGGACGATGCAACGAGCCGATGCAATTGCTCAAGATCGAGCCATTCCGTTTTCGTCTTTCGCGGTGCCGGTTGAAAGGATTTAGGCAAGGCGAGAATTAATTTCCGGATACGTTCGACCTCATCCTGAGGAAGCAACGGGTTGACGAGAAGATGTGGTGGGCGAATATCAGGCAACGGCACAGTCGACAAAACGAAGTCGTACGAGTCGATTGGTAACCGTTCGATGCCAAAAAGGGACGAGTTATCGATGTGCTCGAGTTCAGCGAATTCTTGCCGTAACCGGTTCATCAATAACTTCGAAGAACCGAGTCCAGCAGAGCAAACGACGAGAACACGATATGGTAGTTTAGGTGTCGGTTTACTCAGGACAGCTCCGAAATGCATGACCCAAAATGCTAAATCCACGTCTTCAAATGTCGCATCGGTGAAGATAGACAGCGCTGCTTGTTTGACCGCATCGAACAAGCGCGGATATTCCCGTTCGATTTGTTTGATGACATAGGACGGATTGACGCTATTTTGACGTGTGTACGATTGAATATGCGAAACGAGTCCGCGTTCTAGCGCATGATCCTTCGTAAAGTTCGTTCCATATAGTAAGGAAACATGCTCAATCAATCGTTTTACACGAAGGCGCGTGACGAGTTCTTCCGTATCCCCTGCGTCCGATTGAAAGAAAGCACGCAATTCTTCTGATAACCATTGGCGTTCAGCAATCGACAACGTGTCAGGTAAACGCTCTTCGACGCGTTCCACCCATTTGAGGATTTCGACCGGATACGCTTTTAACTCGTAACGCATCGGAAACTGATCTTTGCGTAACGCTTGTAAAGCTAAGCTGAGTGTCGCACGCATGATTTGTCGGTCATTGAGACGCCCTTCTTTCGTCAATGATGCTATGACCGCGTACGCTTGATTGATCATCTCAAGCCAGGATGTTCGATTCATGCGTAACAGATGAGGTAATTGCCCGGCGTCGCCTTGTAACAAGCGATAGAAAGCAAGAACATCCCATTGCGTAAAGATCAATGAAATCAGTAAACGGCGTTTGTTGATTTCTTCGCCGATGACTTCGGCACCAATACCTTTTTTTCGCTTGATTTCAAGGTCATATTGTAGAAACCATTCATCAATCCGCTCTAAATCCTGGCTAACCGTGCTCGGAGCCACATACATCGCATGGGCGATTGCCTGTAATTTGACCATCCCTTCTTCTTGTAGTAGCCGATACGCTAACTCGACTTGGCGATCTTCAGCGTTAGGTAATTGTTTATGTGACAACAAGAGTTGGTCCCGTAATGCATGTTTGGCTTCGTCTGTTCCTTCAATTAAGAGACCTCTGCCGCGGACATATGTCAAACGCAAGTCATGATCTTCTAAAGATTGGGCAAGACGATCGCGTTCACGTTGAATCGTTCGTTCCGATGTCTCGAGTGTTTCCGCGATCTCTTGTATTTGAACAGGTTCTTCGCGTGATAAGAGGAAAAATAAGATATCATGTTCCCGTGGTGTAAATTCAGTCATGCAGCCTCACTCTTTTCTGCCAAGATTCGAGGATGACATCATATGCAGTCGGATCAAGAACCCGATCGACTGGATGCACCGAACAATGTGTTTTCCATACGTGTCGATGGACGAGTTGCGTTTCTCCGACGATAAAAGATGCCTGATCAGGTAGTTCTGCGATCCGACATGTCTTAACGTCTGTCGTAATACCGCATTCAAGTAAGCGCTTTCTTAAAATCGTAGCACCCATGACACTACTCGCTATTCCACTCTCGCATACGAAATAGATGATTTCTGAATTCATCTGTCATACCTCCTCTTCATTTTATAAGAATAGCAGAAATATTTTCGGTGTTTCACCTTGAAACAAAATCAATAGTTATTTTTGAACTGGCAGCTTTCTTTGCCAAACACAAAAAAGCCTGGATTTCTGATGATGCCAGAAATCCAGGCTATGTGATTTAGCCTGTTTGTTGCATTGCTTTTAAATATTGTCCGACGGCTTCCGCTACTTCACGACCTTCGCGAATCGCCCAGACGATCAATGATTGACCCCGTCTTGCGTCACCTGCGGCAAATACGCCTGGCCGGTTCGTCGCGTAACGCGTCGTCTTGATTTTCCCTCGTTCCGAGGCGACCGCTAAATGTTCGAGTACATTCTCTTCGACACCACTGAATCCGATGGCGATCCAGACTTGATCGACCGGGAAGTAACGATCGCTCCCTTCGATCTCCTCAAAGATCACTGCTCCCGATTCATTTTTTGTTTTCGTTGTCTGAATCGTCCAGACACCCGTGACTTGACCCGATTCACTTGTTGTGAATCGCTTGATCGCGATCAAGTATTCACGAGGATCCCGACCGAATTGTTGAAACGCTTCTGCGTACCCATAATCGATGGAGTAGAGTGACGGTGTATCCGGCCACATGTTTCCTGTTGCACGCGTCGTACCCGGTTGTTCATGTTTACCGAATTGGACGACGGAGCGACAACGTTGACGGAGTGCTGTTGCCACACAGTCCGCTCCGGTGTCGCCTCCACCGATGACGAGAATATCTTTATCTTTTGCGTCATGATCAGCAGACAACGGTTCTTGCGAGAGCACGTGACGTGTTACCCCTGTCAAATAATCCATCGCATAACCGACTCCACGCGTTGGCGCATCCATCAATTTGCGTGGTTCCGTCGCGCCGACACATAAGATGACGGCGTCATACTCCGCTTCAAGTGTCTCGAGAGTGATATCTGCACCGATCGTGACGTTCGTCCGGAAGTGGATCCCTTCTGCTTCAAGCAAATCAACACGGCGCTGTACGACCTCTTTATCAAGTTTCATGGCTGGTATACCGTACGTGAGTAATCCGCCAATCCGATCTTCCCGCTCGTAGACCGTCACTTGATGACCGGCTTGATTCAGCTGATCGGCAGCCGCAAGACCGGCAGGACCAGATCCAACGATGGCAATCGAACGTGTCGATCGTATTGCTGGAATTCGGGGCACGACCCATCCTTTTTCAAAGCCAATGTCGATGATCGTCCGTTCGATATCTTTGATTGCGACCGCAGGTTCATGAATCGACAACGTACACGACCCTTCACATGGCGCCGGGCAGACGCGACCCGTGAATTCCGGGAAATTGTTCGTCTCAAGAAGGCGATCGAGTGCCTCTTGAAAACGTCCTTCTTCTACGAGCAAGTTCCATTCTGGAATCAAGTTATAGACTGGACAACCAATCTTCACTTGATCAAATACTTCCCCTACATGGCAAAACGGGGTGCCACAATCCATACATCGACTTGCTTGTTGACTCGCTTCCGCTTCCGTCAAAGCCGTCTTATATTCCTTAAAGTCATCCACCCGTTCGCTTGGATGTCGTTCCGTCCCACCCGAACGAGCAACTGTCATGAATTGATCGCGTCGTTTCATCGTACCCCTCCTGTTCTGCGCCCTAGATGTGTCTCAAATGCGAGCAACATCGCTTCTTCGGTGTTGTGTCCTTGTTTTGCGAAATCAGCCATCAACGTCGTCACTTTCTCATACGTCGAAGGAATGACGCGGATGAACGAATGAATGACATGATCCCAGTTCGCTAGAATCGCATCGCCCTGCTCACTACCGGTTCGTGCAACGTGACGTTCGATAAACGTCTTCAGTCGCGCAATCTCTTCGACATGCGTGACGAGTCCCGTCGTGACGAGTTCGCGGTTGACGCGCTGTAAAAATTGTTCAGGATTACGCGGTAAGACATAGGCGACACCACCTGACATACCGGCAGCAAAGTTTTTTCCGACATCGCCAAGGACGACGACGGATCCACCGGTCATATACTCGAGTCCATGATTACCGATTCCTTCGACGACAGCGACTGCTCCGCTGTTTCGAACCGCAAATCGCTCACCTGCCTGACCGTTGACATAGAGTTCTCCACTCGTCGCCCCGTAAAGTGCGACGTTACCAATGATCGACTGATCGGACGAGACGAACGAAATCGAACGTGGAGGATGGACGGCGATGATACCTCCGGACAATCCTTTCCCGACGTAATCATTCGCTTCTCCCGTGACATCAAGCGTTACTCCGCGTGGTAAATACGCGCCTAAACTTTGTCCGGCAGATCCATTCAGTTCGAGTTTCAATCGATCCGTCGGCAGACCAAGTGCTCCAAACCGTCTTGTCAGCATGGCACCGGTCTGTGTTCCGATCGCACGGTCTGTATTTTGAATCGTTAAACGTAGTGTCTGAGGCTGACTGAAATCTGCCGCCTCTAAATACGGCGAGATTTCACGAGCGTCAAAGGAACGCTCGACATGATGCTGTTGTTGTTCAGCCGGACCGTGTGTCACATGGACGAGGAGACGCGAAAAATCAAGACTCTTCGCTTTCCAATGTGTCCGTTGTCGCTCCGATGGTTCGAGTAAATCCGTACGCCCTACGAGATCTTGCAGCCGTCTTACACCGAGTTTCGCTAAATGTTCTCGTACTTCCTCTGCGATGAACGTCATGAAATGGACGACGTCATCGGCAGATCCCGTGAATTTCTTACGGAGCTCTGGATCTTGCGTCGCGACACCAACAGGACACGTATCGAGATGACAAGCACGCATCATGATACATCCGACGGCGATGAGCGGAGCTGTCGCAAACCCATACTCATTCGCTCCGAGCATCGCGGCGAGGATGACGTCGCGACCAGTCAATAGCTTTCCGTCGGTTTCAAGGACGACACGCTCGCGCAACCCGTTTAATGTCAACGTTTGGTGCGTCTCAGCAAGACCAAGTTCCCATGGCAGTCCGGCATGTTGAATACTCGTCTTCGGCGAGGCACCCGTGCCGCCGTCATGACCACTGATGACAATGACGTCCGCAAGCCCCTTCGCAACTCCAGCCGCGATCGTTCCAACGCCACCTTTTGCGACAAGTTTGACGCTAATCCGGGCTTGATCGTTGGCACGTTTTAAGTCATGAATTAACTGGGCCAAATCTTCAATCGAATAGATATCGTGATGTGGTGGAGGAGAAATCAATCCAACACCCGGTGTCGATGCACGCACCCGTGCGATCCACGGATAGACTTTTTCACCAGGCAATTGACCACCTTCTCCGGGCTTCGCACCTTGTGCCACCTTGATTTGTAATTCGTCCGCGTGAACGAGGTAATGACTTGTCACCCCAAAACGACCAGAGGCGATCTGCTTGATTCGGCTCATCCGGAAGTCACCATTTTCATCCCGTTCGTATCGTTCCTCCTCTTCACCGCCTTCACCACTGTTACTCTTTCCGCCTAAGCGGTTCATCGCGATCGCAAGCGTCTCGTGCGCTTCTTTTGATAACGAGCCGTATGACATCGCACCCGTCTTGAAGTATTTGACGATTTCGCTGACAGGCTCAACTTCTTCAATTGGGATCGCCGTCGTCTCCTTGAACGTCAACAGATGTCGTAGCACCGTTGCCGGTTCCTCCTGAATGCGTTGAGCGTACTTTTGATAGAGCCGGTAATCATTCGTACGGCATGCGTGTTGCAACAAATGAATCGTTGCTGGGTTAAAGGCATGATGTTCTCCCGCTTGACGGTACCGGAAGACACTACCGGACTCTAAATAAATCCGTTCATCTGCAATCTGTTGTGCTCGTCGGACTTCTTCTTCCATCAGTTCAAGCGTCATCCCGCTCAATTGAGAGACCGTACCCGTGAAATGCTGCTCGATGACGGAACGATCGATTCCGACCGCTTCAAAGATTTGCGCACCACGGTAGCTGAAGACCGTCGAAATGCCCATCTTCGACATGACTTTGACGACGCCTTCCGTGACTGCTTTTTGGTAACGTTTGTCGACATCCGTAAAACGATCCCCTACCGCTTCTTCAAGCGTCGCATATGCCAGGTACGGATAAATCGCATCCGCACCATATCCGAGCAACGTCGCGACATGGTGGACTTCACGAATCTCTCCCCCTTCAACGATCAAGCTGAGATTTGTACGTAATCCCTTGCGGATCAGCGCATGATGAATCGCACTCGTCACTAAGAGGATTGGCATCGGCAATGTGCCAGGGCGTACGAGACGATCCGATAATGTCAATAATTCATACCCGTTTCGTGCAGCGGTCACAGCCTCATCAACGATCATGTCGAGCGCTTCTGCAAGCGAGTCGGTGAACGTCGTCGAAATCGTTTTTTGCTTAAGCCCACTTTGTTTAAGCGCATGGGCTTCGTCTGGTCGCAGAATCGGGGTCTCTAAGCGAACACGACGACAGTTCGCGCGGTTCGGCGTCAGCAGTTCCCCTTGTCGACCAAGCCATGTCAGCGTCGAGGTGACGATCTCTTCGCGTAACGCGTCAATTGGTGGATTCGTGACTTGTGCGAACAGTTGCTTGAAATATCGGAACAAGGATTGAGGGCGTTCACTTAAGACCGCTAGCGGTATATCCGTCCCCATCGCACCTAACGGATCCTTTTGTTCTTCGACGAGCGGGATCAAGTATTGATCGATATCTTCACGCGTATATCCGAAGTGTCGTTGTTTCGTTCCAAGTTCAACGAGTGTTTCCTTGAAGTCGTTACTTGAAAGGGAAACGACTTCTTGCGCGAGCCACTCCGCGTAGGGATGACGTGTCGCTAGCTCCCGTTTAATCTCTTCGTCTGCGATCAACTGACCGGACGCAAAGTCGAGTAAAAGCAGTTCACCCGGTGCTAATCGTTTTTTGTACAGGATGTCTTGTTCACGAAGAGGGAGTACTCCTGCTTCTGACGACAACATGAAGTGACCATCGCGTAACAATACATATCGCGCTGGACGTAAACCGTTTCGGTCAAGCGTCGCACCGATCTGTTTTCCGTTCGTAAAGACGATTGCAGACGGACCATCCCATGGCTCCATCATGCTACTGTGGTACTCATAATACGCGCGCTTCGCTGGTCTGATTTCAGCATGTTCGAATGGTTCCGGTACGAGCATCAGTGCTGTCTCAGCGAGTGAGAGTCCGGACAGATGAAGAAACTCAAACGCATTATCAAGCATCGACGAGTCGCTACCTGTCTCATCTAGAATCGGTAACACTTCCTCTGCCCGATTACCATATGTCGTCTCAGCAAGTCGACGTTCTCGACCGCGCATCGCACGAATATTTCCTTGCAACGTATTGATTTCGCCGTTGTGAATCAAATAACGGTTCGGATGGGCACGTTTCCAACTTGGGAACGTATTCGTACTAAAACGCGAATGCACAATACCAAATCCTGATTGATAACGTTCGTCTCGTAAGTCATCGAAGTACGCACGCAATTGATCCGTCGTCACGAGTCCCTTATAAACGATTGTTTCACTCGAGCTACTCAGGACGTATTGTTCAAGACCGAGTTGCTCCGATTCACGTTCAAATGCGCGACGAATCAAAAAGAGTGTTCGTTCAAATGTCAATCCTTCCATCGCCTTTGCACCAATGAAACATTGACGAATGACTGGCTCTGTGCGGCGGGCACCCGACCCAAGCACTTCGGACTGGACGGGTACGGTTCGCCATCCTAAGACGTCTTGTCCTTCCGTCAAAATGATTGACTCTAACGTTCGTTCGAGTCGCATCCGTTCCCGTTCCTCACGTGGTAAGAAAATCATGAAAACGCCATAATCCCCTTTTTTAGGAAAGGAAATGTGACGAACCGTTTCACGAAACAAACGATCTGGTAATTGCGTTAAAATACCCGCCCCGTCTCCCGTCTTCGCATCGCTTCCTTGTCCACCACGGTGTTCCATTTGACAAAGCATGGTCAATGCATGTTCAACGATTTCATGACTCGCTCGTCCTGTTTGATGTGCGTAAACCCCGATCCCGCACGCATCATGTTCCATACGAGGGTCGTATAATCCCTGCTGTTCAGGGTATTGATGAAATGTCATAGTAGCACTCTCCTTGCCTTCTTAATTTTCTGTATATTCAGTTAAATTATACTTTACACCCTTTTATGTTTATACGCTACTATGCATAATCACCATTTTGTTCAACCTCTAGAGATAGAATTACCATATATCAACATTGATAACGCTTACATAAACTTGGATATTCATTCAATATTTTTTTTGGTTGAATTCTACACTTTGTGCGCGTATTACTTTGCCCGAACATATGATTCCGTGGTATTTTTAACTATGAAAAGAGTTATTGATCATGGAAATAAAGAGAGGAATAATACGATGAAAAAAACAATGCAATTTACGGGTCTCTTGATCGCAGGAAGCTCGATTTTATTAAGCGCATGTGGTCAGCAAGAGGAGAAGGCAACCGCATATGATAAGATTCAAAAAGAAGGAACGATCGTCGTCGCGACGGCTGGTACACTTTTTCCGACATCTTATCATGAAGAGAAAAACAATAAGTTGACTGGATTTGATGTCGAAGTCGTCAAAGAAGTAGCAAAACGTCTTGATTTGAAAGTGAAATTCAAAGAGATGTCATTCGACGGTATGTTGACAAGTGTTAATACGGGTCAAGTTGATCTTGCCGCTAACGACATTACGATCACCGATGATCGTAAAGAAAAATTCGCGTTCTCAAAACCATATAAATATACGTATGGTACGGCAATCGTCCGTAAAAGTGATTTGTCAGGCATCAAGTCTCTTGAAGACTTAAAAGGGAAAAAAGCTGCCGGAGAAGCTACAACGACGTATATGCAGATTGCTAAAAAATTCGGTGCAAAAGAAGTCACGTACGATAACGCGACGAACGATCAGTATCTACGCGATGTCTCAAATGGTCGAACAGACGTTATCTTGAATGATTACTACTTGCAAACACTCGCTGTCGATTTCTTCAAGGACTTCGATATTACGATTCATCCTGATATCGCTTATAATCCAAGTCAGGTTGGTTTAATCATGGATTTAGATAACAAGGAACTTCAATCCAACATTAACGAACAACTCGATAAAATGAAGGAAGATGGCACATTAAAAGAAATTTCGAAGCAATTCTATGCCGGAAAAGATGTCTCCCAAATGCCTGACGTCAAAACGACGATCGTCGATGTGAACTAACGATGTCTTCAATTGATTGGCGGTCCGTCTTCAATCCGGAATTGGCGGTCGAATCGTTTCCTTATATTTTGAGTGGATTGGGACAGACGCTATGGATTTCCTTGCTCAGCATGGCCATTGGTCTCGGAATCGGGTTAATCCTTGCCCTTTGCCGTCTGTCTCACCTTCGACTTTTACGCATCGGGGCTAGCGCTTATATCTCGTTCATGCGTGGTGTTCCGATTCTCGTGTTGCTGTTCATGTTGTATTTCGGACTGCCGGTCATCAATATTCAACTTGACGCGTTAACAGCAGCAATCACCGGTTTTAGTTTGAACAGTGCGGCGTACATGGCGGAGATCATTCGTTCCTCCTTGTTGTCGATTGATCGTGGTCAAGAAGAGGCGGCAGCGTCTCTCGGTTTATCCAGGTATCGGACGTTTGTTGGAATCATTTTGCCACAAGCGATCCGGAATGCCATCCCACCACTCTCAAACGTCTTGCTTGATCTGGTCAAAGCTTCATCGCTTGCTGCCATGATTACAGTTCCTGAGATTTTTCAAAAAGCAAAAATCGTCGGTGGGCGCGAATTCGATTATATGACCGTTTATTTTGTTGTTGCGTTCATCTACTGGGGAATCTGTTCTTGTATCGCAGTCATTCAAGAGGTTCTCGAACGTCGTTTTGCGCGGTATCTGTGATTCATTGATAAATAGCTATACGAACAGGCGATGGACCATGTCCATCGCCTGTTTACTTTCTTTCTTTGATATATCATATCGTCAGCCTTCTCGATACATCGTTAAAAAGTGTTCTAATTGTCTTGGTTGTAACGGGCGATGGAAGAGATATCCTTGCAACGTATGACATCCCAATCGCTCGAGCAATGTCGCCTCTTCTTCTAATTCAATCCCTTCAGCTACGATTGTCATATCTAATCGTTTCCCTAACTGAATAATCGTCTCGATCATCGCTCGCTTTTTCTCTGAATGAATGGCTTCTTGAACGATTTCTTTTGGAATCTTCAATTGATCGAATGGTAACTCCACTAATGGTTGCATGGATGAGAAGCCCGTTCCGAAGTCATCGAGCGCAATCCGAATCCCATATAAATGGAGTGCATTTAATGTCTCGATGATTTGCTCAGTTCCTTCGATGAAGATGTGTTCTGTCATTTCGATTTCGAGTAATGATGGAGGAAAGCCTGACTGTTTTAAGATTGCTAATACACGCTCCGTAAAATCGGGTTGGCGCAGTTCCCACGGCGAGACATTCACGGAAATCGTTAAAGGTTCCTTCCCCTCTTCCAACCATGCTTTTCCTTGGAAACAGGCTTGACGCATGACCCAACCTCCGAGAGTCTCAATAAAACGTGTCCTTTCCGCAAGTGGAATGAACTCAATTGGCGGAACAAGACCATATTCCGGATGATTCCAACGAATCAATGCTTCGACTCCTGTAATTTGACGCGTTTTTGCACTGACTTGAGGTTGAAATAAAATAAAAAAGTCGCGATCCAACTCTGCATCGTATAAGTCGCGTGTTAACTGAAGCGCTCGTTTTCGTTCATTTTGTGTCGCCAAATCTGTAATCGCATACGTATTTTTACGATTGGATTTAGCAGTGAACAAGGCAATCTCCGCATCATTGATGACATGGTCCGTCGTTTCGTCATTCATATAGGAAACACCAATACTTGCAGTGACGTTAATCTGTTTAAAGTCGATTTGGACGCGTTCTGATACACTCGATAAAATATCGTCACAAAGGCTTCGTGCGTCGTAATGGTTTGGAGCATGCAGTAAAAAGGCACTTCCGCTTGCTTTCGCAATCGTACAATCCGGAAAGCGATTCATCAATCGACGACCAATGATGTGCAAAGTGCGGTCACCTGTCCGGTAACCAAAAGCATCATTGACGGTTTTAAAATCATCCAGATCAACCAGACAAATCATGTCGCCTTCTCGTTTTTTCTTGTCCACTTCTATGACAAAAGAAGAACGGTTCGACAAACCTGTCACGGGATCCGTAAATGCTTGTTCCTGTAGACGGGCTAAGTAGTCAATATTGCGTTCAAGACGAGTAACATATTGATTATGAATCAGTAAACTAATGATCGTCGCAATTAAGATAAGTCCAATTCGTGCGATATGATCAGACGCAAACATCGTAACGTTCTCTAATGAAGGAGTTTGATACCAGATATAGAGTAGGGAGATCGTCGTGATGCTTGTTGCATACAGTAGCATCGTCCGGTTGATGACGACTAAGGACGCTAAAATGAAAAGAAGGGCACATGCCCAAACCGTCTGGACTCCCCGATCGATGAATGGATAATAAATATAAGGAATCAATAAAAAAATACTCGACATCATATGAGGTTTTAAACGATCTGACAACGAACTTTTACCGATGAAATATTGCACGATTCCAGCACTTGCAATGACAAGTGCACGTGTCCAATCCTCCCCGTTCAGACCAGAACGACTAAATACGTTGGCAACGATATATAAAACGGCACCACAACTCGTCAATACAAAAATGATCATCCCGAACAATTGATAATTTGCTCGAATTTCTCGATGATATTGCAGACTATTGGAAGAACGTCGCTGTGTATTCACCGCCATCCCCTCTTTCTAGTTCCTGTCGTTTATTTTCCTTATCAGAACCGAAATAAAACCTGAATTTTCTAAAAATAATAAAATATTGGGAAGTCATGATTTTAAGTAGAATGGGAATAGAGAGGTATAGAAAGGAGTAATGATTATGTCACATTTACTATTCATTGAAGCGAACGATAGCACACATCAAAAAAAAGGCATTAGCTCTGAATTGAACGATGCCTTTTTGAACGCGTATCGTGAAACACATCCGGATGATACAGTTACGGTTTTAAATTTATTTGAAGAACGTCTTCCCTTCTTCGATTTGAAACTGGCGAGCGCGGCAGGTCGCCTCTTTAAAGGCGAGGAATTAACTGGAGAGGATGCGACACATGCACAGCGACTTCAGGAGTATTTAAACGGTTTCTTAGATGCCGATAAGGTCGTCTTCTCATTTCCGATGTGGAACTTGACGGTTCCGGCACCGCTGCACAATTATATGGATTACCTTGCTCAAGCTGGTCAAACATTTCGTTATACGGCCGAAGGTTCGATTGGACTTGTTGAAGACAAACAAGTCCTGTTGATTCATTCACGCGGTGGTGATTATTCGACGAAAGAGAAAGCACCGAGTGAACACGCTGTTCGCTACATGCTCGATCTATTGGCATTTTTCGGCATTGAGGATGTATCGACTGTCATTCTCGAGGGACATCAGCAATATCCGGAACGTGCCTCTGAATTAATCGAACAAGCACTTCAAGAATGCCGACAATTCGGTCGTTCGTTCTAAGTTGGGAAGAGAACGTACTCTGCATGTTCTTCCAGAAGTATTTTTTCATGAATTGGCATATCAAATGCTCGAAAAACGGAATAGGCCATCGTAAAATCGCGTTGGATAGCTGAAAGATCGCCATTCAGTTGTTGAGTGAAATATCCTCGCTGATAATAAAAGTGACCTAAGAAATGACCATCTTCTATTTGAAGACTCTCTTGAATACCTTGTTCGGTGATTTTTAGACCGGCAAGGTATTTTTTTTGCCTATAAAGTTGTTGTCCATAGTTATATAAAATCTTGATGCGAACTTTTTTCAATTCGATGGATGGATAATTCGAATGAATCAATGTTTGAAAGATACTCTCCGCTAAATCGAAGTCACCGTGTTCAACATACAAATTTGCTATCGCCATCTGAACTCTTACATACAGAGTAGCTGATTCAAACCAAAGGTGTTCTTTATTGAGTAATCGTCCGAGCGCTTGAATGGCTTTTAGATAGTGAAGTTGACCACTTTTTTCCTGAACGATGACTTGATAATATGCTACTAAATCACGAACTTCCTCAAAATCAACCGTTGAAAGAACATGTTCGATCATCTTTAAAGCATCAACGTATTGATTAGTCCGCAATAGTTCTGCTAATTGCTCGTCATACGTTTGAAAAACATCACTTCGTAAATGATCTTGAAACAACATCGACAATGGTACCTTTAATCGTTTTGCGACTTGTTGTAGCAAATCGATGGTGGGTGAATTTTTACCATTTTCGATTTTACTGATTTCAGCTTGGCTACAAATGCCCTCACACAATTCTGCTTGTGTAATCTTTTTTTCTTTTCGAAGCCGCTTGATTTCATAACCAATCGAGACGGGTAAGTGATCCATTATATCATCCTTTCTTTCACTTCCATCCTCACATTTGAAAGTGGAGAAATTGTTTTTTACCTTTTAAGACTAACGCGGCATGATTCTCATTGCCGAAGGCAGTAAAAAGTGAATAGGCATGAGTAAACGCATCATGGATATCACACTTTCGATAATTCAATTCTTCATAGAAACATCCTCTTTGATAAAAGAAATGTCCTAACATCGCTGTATCTTTTCGTTCGATGGATAAACAAATTCCTTGTTCAGTAACCTGTAGTCCTGTTTTGAAGTCATTTTGAAAATACAACTGTTGCGCATGATTATATATGATTTTACACTGTAATTTTTTGAGTGCATATGTCGAATACTCATACGTTAATAAATCTTCGTAGATTTTTCGTGCATATGGATATTGACCGTTCAAATAATAATAGTTCGCGACTGACATTCGAATACGTAAATAAAGAACAGGATACTCTATTTCCATTTGGTGTTCATCCGATAAGCGAAGCAATTGGGAGATACATGTCCGGTAATCGATATCTTTTTTACCTTCGCGAGCGACCCAGTCAAAATATTGAATCAATAATTGAACGGAAGAAGGAAGACTAGTCGGTAAACGTTTCATAAATTCTAGCATTTCATCATAACGACGTTGCCTAGAAAAGTCCGACAGTTGTACGTCATAGTCCTGAAATAGCTTTACTTCATTTGAATCGATGAAGATTTGATCCATTGAAATATGTAATTTTTGAGACAAACGTTGAACAAGATCGATCGTTGGAATTATTTTTCCATTTTCAATCTTACTTAATTCCGCTTGACTACATACACCCTTTGCTAATTCTTTTTGTGTTAAATTTTTCTCGATTCGTAGTTGTTTTATCTGTATACCAAATGACTCGATACGCAATCTTCCTCCTCCTTTCTTGTATTTTTTAGTCATGATCTTAGTCCAGTACAGATTGTAAATAAGAACCTTTCGTCTTTAGAACGATGGTAGCGTATTGTTTCATCTGAAAAGCAGAGAATAATTCATACGCCATCGTATAATCATATTTCATCTGCGTGACGTCCGTATCCATCCGTTCATGAAACTCACCACGTTGATAATACAAATGTGCTAAATAGGAAGTCTGTCTCAATTGTCGACTGAGCTGTATGCCTTCCTCGATGATACGAAGACCCTTTTGAGACTGATCCATTTTATATAATAATTTTGCATAGTTATAAAGGATCTTTAGTCGCTCACTCTTCAGACCACTGATTTCTGTAGTGATGCGTAATACTTCATCATAAATCTTTTCTGCTTGTTGATACTGTCCGCACTCTGCATATAAAATGGATAATGCCATCTTGATTCGAAAGTAAAGCATCGGATCTTTCACCCATAGATCCTCTTGATCCATCCATCGCGTAAATAAAACGGAGGTCGTTCGATAATCAACTTGTTTTTTTCGATAATCAATCACAATTTCATAGTAGGTTATTAATCGTCTTATTTCATCAGCAGAATCCTCTACTGAGATTTGTTTCATTTCATGAAAACATTCATCAAAAGCATTCTCGCGTAGTAAGGTACTAAGTTTTTGATCAAGGATATTTGCCTGCTCCAATTGATGTTCAGAATCGCTCTTTAATAATTCTGATATAGGAACACGAAGTACTGTTGCGATTTGTCGTAATAATTCCACAGTCGGCATCGTCTTCCCGTTCTCAATCTTACTAATTTCAGCTTGACTACAAATCCCTGCACTCAGATCTTTTTGCGATAAACCATTCAACTGTCGAAAAAATTTTAGTTTTTTACCAATTGGATGTTCGTCCTTCATCTAATCACCTCTTTGAAATAAACGAGTTGCACTTTTCATGAAAAAACCTTCTTGTTTACCAAGAAGGTTACGTATCCTTTTTATTAATTCTCAAAGGTAAACAACATATACGGTTCCTTCATACGAAGAATCATCTTTTTCCGAACGTCGTGTTCAAATGCATGAAATAGTGTATAGGCGACTGAATACTGTTTTTGGAGTGACTTCTCATCCTCACCTGAGTATTCATCATAGTGAGCGAGTTGATAATAAAAATGACCGAATAGAAATGTATGATTATGCATCAAGCATAACTCATATCCTTTTTTGGCGATGACGATACTTTCCTCAGACTTCCCTTGGTACTCAAGAATCTGACAATGATTGAAGTAAATTTTCAATAGCGCATTTAGATGGGTAGTGGACTGAAGAACTTCGATTTCATTTTCTAATTCCTGATACACGGATTCCGTTAAATGAAATAAGTCCTGCTCTGAATACATATTCGCAATTGCCATTTTGATTCGAATGAACAATTGAATGGACTGAGACCAGACTTCTTTTTCAATCAACAAGTTGCTGAGTAGGCTTGCCGCTGCCCGAAAATCGATTCGATTTTGCTTTAGGTCAATGATCGTCTTGATGTAGCTTTTTAAAATGTCGATTTCGACGATGCTATCCTTTTCTTGCTGGTGAATTCGCTCTAACGCCTCTTTGTATTTCTCTTCTCGAAGCAAATCGGATAAGAATCGATCTAGTTGAAAGAACTTTTCCTCATCGGTATGTTCTTGAAACAACAAAGAGATGGGAACTTGCAACCTTACAGCAAGTTGTTTTAATAATTCCACAGTCGGAGAATTTAACCCGTTTTCAATTTTACTAATTTCAGCTTGACTACATAAATCAACACATAGTTCTTTTTGAGTCATTTGCTTTTCGATACGAAATTGTTTGATTTTTGTACCAATCGATGAAGTTAAAGTATTCATCTCCATCGTTTATTCACTCACTTTCATTAATCGGAAATAAGAGGTGTTCAGAAAAATAGGTTTCAAGGATTTTTAGATAAGAGTGACTCTGAGTAGCAATGAAAAAAGAATAAGCGGTCGTATACGCTTCCTTTGTTTCTGATTCAGATGCTTTTAACGCCTCTAATAAAATTCCTTTTTGAAAATAAAACTGTCCAAGATACGTTAAATCCTGCAATTGTTTTGTCTCTTCGATGACCTTTTCAACTTCCTGCAGCCCTTCTTCGAATCGTTCAAACTCTACTAAATTACGTATGAAATTATACATGATCTTCATTCGAATTTTTTTATATTCTCTTGTTTGATAAGGTAAGTCTAATAGTTCCTTATATATTTGATGGGCACGACTATATTCTTCGTGGTTCGTATACAGAACAGCAATCACCATCTGAATTCGTGTATAAAGAAGAAAGGATTTGTCTTTGACCTGTTCCTGTCTGACAACTTGTAATAAGGAGGCGATACATGTCCGAAAATCAATATTTCCTCTTTCATAGTCTAGTAATTCTTGATGGTAGCGAATTAAAATTTGAGTTTCAACCGCATTATTAACGTTCTCATATTTTGCTAAGTCTTTTGCCATATCTGAGTACGTTTTTTCACGCAAATGCCGAATCATTCGTTGGTCTATCTCATTTAACTTTTGTGATACGATTTCATCTTCAAAAAACAATGAAATCGGGATGCGTAGTCTTCGACAAATCTGCTGTAACAAATCAATCGTTGGAGAATTTCGACCATTTTCGATTTTACTGATTTCAGCCTGACTACAAATTCCTTCACAAAGTGCTTTTTGTGTCATTCCTTGTTTTTTTCGTTCTTGCTTGATTTTATCACCAACAGAATGAATGACTGGATGCATAGAGGTCACTCCTCAAATCAAAAATATCGAACTCATGAAAAAAGTCTTCCGTTTCAAGTATATATCACTTGAGACGGAAGACGTGTCTATGCTTCCGGCGAGAATCGAACTCGCACTGCAGCATTACCATTGCTGAGGTCTGCCATTAACCTACGGAAGCTTGCAAAACCTGATTCTAGTATAACTTATAAAAAAAGACAAAACAAGAAGTCGATGCTTTTCAGATCAACTTCTTGTCACTAATTTACAATGTAGTTTTCGTTAGCGAGTTATCATAGACGACTAAAACTGAATAATGTTCATCCGCTTTAGACGCAACGAATGTTGAAAATTTTAATGTAATGATGGCGTTCGATCCGACCCCATTATTTTCAAAAAATTCATTTAGTCTCTGCTCTAACTCCTCAGGCGATCGCCCGACGACTACTTTAGAATGCAACATGATCATCACTCCGTTTCGTTATGGTAGGTTCGAGTTTAGTAATTACCTGATCGTATAAATGTTAAACCTTTATTTTTTTCGACTTGCCCCACACTCTCTCTATCCGCTATGGTGAAATGGAGTCATTCAACTATTGAAGAACAGGAGTGAAGTCTGATGGAACAAATCAATTTTGATGAAACGATCGAGAAACGAAATACAGGATCCGTCAAGTGGGACGGGCTCCCTTCGCTATATGGATCAGATGAGCTGATTCCGATGTGGGTCGCCGACATGGACGTTCGTCCACCACACCATTTGACAGAACGATTGACTAGACGTGCTGCTACAGGTCATTTCGGTTACTCGATGTTTGAAGACGAAGCAAAACGAGCGATTCAACAATGGTTTCAAAAGCGATATGACGTCACAATCACTACTGATACCATTCTCTACTCGAGCGGTGTCGTTCCAGGACTTGCGCATACCGTCCTCGCATTGACTGAACCGAGTGATGAAATCATCATCCAGACACCGGTCTATCCTCCATTTCATCAAATCATTCAGTCTAATCAACGACAACTCATTGAAAATCCGCTTCTTTTAGACGGTGAGACGTATCAGACAGACTTTCCACTTCTCGAACGGCAAATGCGAACAGCACGTATGATGATTCTCTGTAGCCCGCATAATCCAAGTGGTAAGGTCTATCCGAGAGAAGAATTACAACAAATCGTCGAACTCGCGAAGCAACATGATGTTTATCTTGTATCCGATGAGATTCATGCGGACCTCGTCTATACAGGTTCCGTTCACACCCCTATTCTCGGTTTGGATTATGAAAAACTCATTTTAGTGAGTGCACCATCCAAAACGTTCAATATTCCGGGGCTATATGCGTCTTATTTGATTGTACCTGACATCTCGATTCGTCAACAGATCGAGCGTATCCAGCAACGTCATTTCGTTCACCCGAATGCATTAGCTTCGACTGCGATTACAGCAGCGTATGGTGATGTTGCGAGCGAGCAATGGCTGTCACAATTACTTATGTATTTAGAAGGCAATCGTGACCACGCCATCCGTCGGATTCGCCAAGAGATGCCAAAATTAGACGTCGTCATTCCAGAAGCAACTTTCCTGTTGTGGATCGACTTCAAAGCACTAGAACTAGATAGTAAAACACGATCAGATTGGCTCGTCAAGGAGGCAAAAATCGCTCTAACGCATGGTTCTTCGTTCGGATCTGGTGGCGAAACGTTTGAACGTTTAAACATCGGTTGTCCTCGTGCACAATTAGATCAGGCACTAGACCGTTTAAGCGCCGCATACCAACAGTTTTGGACCAATTAACGTGACATAAATGATCCTAATTTATTAGGGTCATTTATGTTTTATTTAATTATTCCGAATATTTGGATTAGTAGAACTTCAACAGGGACTAAAACCGTCCCAACCCCTTAAGGCACTAGGCGTGGCGGCACTTTTCATGAAAATGAAGTGACTTGCAAAGTCGTTTTATCCCCTGTAAGGTGGGGAACATATCATTTGGCGAACAAGTCAATACATGCTTGATCGCTGAAAAAACTATTGCATTTGGAGGATTTAACTTTATGACGCAAGAATGGATTTCGATTATCCTGTATCTTGTTCTCATGTTGGCAATCGGTTATTTTGCCTACAAGCGAACGACGAATACAGAAGATTACATGTTAGGCGGACGCGATCTCGGTCCAGGTGTCACAGCACTCTCTGCTGGTGCATCGGATATGAGTGGATGGATGCTCATGGGACTTCCCGGCGCCATGTATGCAACAGGTGTATCAGCCCTTTGGCTCGCACTCGGTTTATTGATTGGATGTTACGTAAACTACATCGTACTCGCACCACGTTTCCGTCTCTATACAGAAATGGCAAACGACTCAATTACGATCCCTGATTTCTTAGAGAATCGTTTTGAAGACAAATCACGCGTGCTTCGTACCGTATCAGCACTCGTTATCATCATCTTCTTTACGTTCTACACATCAGCCGGAATCGTATCTGGCGGAAAATTGTTCGTCAGCTCATTTGGATTTGATTACCACTATGGTATGCTCTTGACGATTGCGGTCGTAATCGCCTACACACTTTTCGGCGGTTTTCTCGCAGTTAGTTGGACCGATTTCGTCCAGGGCTGTATCATGTTCATCGCACTCGTTCTTGTACCGATCGTCGCATTGACAGACGTCGGCGGAGTCGATGGTGCATACAACTACGCTGAAAAATTAGACCCTTCGTTGTTTGATCCACTTAAAGGAACAACAGTTCTTGGAATCATCGGATTCCTTGCTTGGGGACTTGGTTACTTCGGTCAACCCCATATCATCGTCCGCTTTATGGCGATTCGTTCTGTTAAAGATTTAAAAAGTGCCCGTCGTATCGGGATCGGCTGGATGTTCGTCTCAATCATCGGTGCCATGATGACAGGACTTGTCGGAATTGCTTATTTTGAAGGACAAGGCAATGGACTCGGTGACCCGGAAACAGTCTTCATCCGTTTCTCGGATGTACTATTCCACCCGTATATCACAGGATTCCTAATGGCTGCGATTCTTGCAGCAATCATGTCGACGATTTCATCACAATTGCTCGTTACTTCGAGTGCGTTGACAGAAGACTTTTATAAAACGTTCTTGAAAAAAGACGCATCGGATAAAGAACTCGTCCTGACAGGTCGAATCGCCGTTCTTGTCGTTGCCGTCATCGCAAGTATTCTCGCGTGGAACCCATCAGCGACGATTCTTGCACTTGTCGGTTATGCATGGGCTGGATTCGGTTCTGCCTTTGGTCCGATCATCTTGCTTTCTCTCTACTGGAAACGGATGACGAAACAAGGCGCACTAGCTGGTATTATCTCAGGTGCCTTGACTGTCATCATCTGGGTTCAACTTGGACTTAGTACGACGCTTTATGAAATGGTACCTGGATTCTTCACAAGCTTGATCTTTACGGTCGTTGTCAGCTTGATGACGAAACAACCGGTCAATGCCGTTCAGGAAACGTTTGAAGAGATGGAAGACGAATTAAAAGACGCAGTTCAATAATCAGCGAATAGCAAGTAAGACCTCTGCCGTATGATTGGCAGAGGTCTTTTTTTGATCTACAGTTCAATCACGCCATAATGCAACTTCGACGTCTTCCGCTTTGTTCGTTCGAACCCAAACCGTCCAAACAAGGGACTCTCATAATGTGCTTTTAACACGATGCGCTGACGTGCCACACGCTTCGCCTCCACCATCGCTTCCTCGGATAAGGCTTCATAGTTCGCAAGCGTTCGTAAAGCGTCGAGATGTGTCGATTCTTCGACAGTCTGTTCGAACATGGGATCAAAGTAGATGACATCAAAGGAATTATCCGGACATTCTTTCAAATAAGCGAGATGGTGTTTGACTTTCACTTCAATTCGTCGCATCGCTTGATTGATCGGTTCGTAGGATTCTTCCCACCGTTTTAATCCGTTCTTGACGACAAACGCTGTCTCAACGCGGCTTTCTAAGCCGGTGATCCGCCCTCGCTCTCCGATGGCATGACTCATGACGATGGCATCTGCTCCAAGACCAAGTGTGCAGTCAAGCACACGCATCCCTTCCGATAAGCGTCCGATCGCAACGAGAGGATCGCCTCCTCCTGCATCAATTTGTTTGATGCGAAACACCGCACTCGAAGGATGGAAAAAGAACGATATCGCCTCGCCTAGTGGATATAAATCAAGCCGTTGTTTATCGACGACAAGCACCGGTAATCCTGTCTCCTGTTGCAAGTGTTCTATGCTTTTTTTCTGACGCACGACGTAGATAAAATGTATCGTTTCATCCGCTAACAACTGTTTCACACGATGATGCACATCGTCAGTCGGACGAAGACATGTCGTCAGTCCAATGGTTGGTTTCATAATGTGTTCCTCCATAAAAAAATAAGCTAGCCGGAGCTAGCTCATTTCTTTTTCTTCAATAATCCTTCGATATCTTCAATCAATGCTTTTTTCGAAATCAGGTCTTCTTGCTTTTCCTGTTCGACTTTTGCATCGACCGTCGTCCGCTTCATGAGTGCCTGAAGCGTCTCATCGATGCTTGACTTCAAATGATCGCGGTCTTCTTTATTAAGGGAAAGATCATGTTGAACTTCATCCCCTTGTTCATCTAATTGGCGTAAGCGTTCCGTCAATTGTTTCGCTTCACGATTCAAGTCCGAATACAATCGTTCGATTTGCTCTAGACGCAATTTGATTCCGTCACGTTCTGTGAACACGTTTTCCAGCCCCTTCCAGTATGCAGTTGTCTACATCATTACTTTACCATATTCCGAGGTAATTAAAACAATCACAAGATGATTACAGAATGACTTTTTTTAGATTTCTTCCTGCGAATCGATTCCAGTTAATTTTTGCAATTGCACGGAGGGTATCGCTATAATGTAAACGAAGCATCAATTGGGATGAGGGAGGATTTTGTGATGGAATTGAGACGTCGAACATTACGTCATGTCGATCAAGCTGAGTACGATCATTTCTTGAAGTATGGCGAGCAAGCATATGGACTGACTCCGCAAGAAATCAAAGGGTATGACCATGAGCTTGGAGAAGAGCGGGCTTTTGATTCCGTCGAGCACAGTTATCCTGAAGATTATTACTTTGATATCGTTGAAGCGGATACGATCGTGGGGCGGGTTTTGCTCTTAAAAATGGGTCACTACTTCCAACTCGACTTCATGGTGTTTGATCCCTATACGCGTCGGGGTCTAGCTACTCAAGCAGTTGCTGAAGCATTAACGTATTCTGGGGTACTAGATCGTCACGAAGTACGTGCGCGTGTCCTTGAACAATCACCGCACGCTTCGTTTGCAAAACGCATTTTAGAAGCGAATGATTTTACATCGACAGAGAACTATTACGTCAAAGGAAGACGTCGTCGATACTCGCTGCAACGAATGGGCTAAAGACCGTCCGAAAGACCATGAAACTCATGGTCTTTTTTAATGCCCTCATCGCTTCATCACCTTTGACAGTTGATCGATTTCAGCGTACAATTTTCATTTGTATGAACAGAAAGGAGTACATCTCATGAACGAATGGTTATGGATCCCTTCCATTTTCTTAACGATGGGATTATTGATTTTCAGTTATTATTTATTTGGTAAGACAGGATTGTTGATGTGGATTGCCATCGCAACAATCATTGCAAACATCCAAGTTACACAAACCGTCGATATTTTTGGTTTCGTCTTCACGTTAGGGAACGTCGTGTATGGCAGTTGTTATCTAGCGACAGATATCCTCAATGAAAAATACGGAAAACAGGTCGCTCGTAAAGGCGTCTATATGGGGTTCTTCTCCCTGATCACGACGACCGTTCTCATGCAGTTCAGTCTCTTGTATACACCACTTGCTGATAAGGCTGCACTCGAAACATCCGATTCCTTGCATTTATTGTTTGGACTCTTACCATGGATTGCTGTTGGTAGTCTTGCCGCTTATCTCGTCTCGCAACTATTCGATGTCTTTATCTATTCAAAGATCCGTCAGAAGACAGGCGAACGTAAGCTTTGGTTACGGACGACAGGGTCAACCGTATTAAGTCAATTGCTTGATACGTTGACGTTTTGTGCGATTGCCTTTCACGATATGCCCTTCTCCATCTGGTGGCAAATCTTCATTACGACGTATCTTGCGAAATTCGTCGTCGCTTGGTTCGCGACACCATTCATGTATTTAGCAAAACGTATCCACCCAACGAAACAATCGACAGACGCTGCTGCATGACCTAAAAAAAACTAGAAGCCTTGACGAAATTGTCGGATAATGGGAGTGGAGGTGCCTACATGAAAATCAAACGCAATGAACCGTTTCGATATACGCTGAAGACTCCTATAATTGGTGAATTTTACTTGCTCAAAGATGAACAGCGTACACCGAAAGGGTTGATGAAGATTCATAATATCTCACCGAACGGACTAGCAATCAGCACAGAACTAAAACTTCCACTCCTCAAATCAATGAAAATCGTCGTTGAATTCTCATTGATTGAAGGACAAGTGCCACTATGCATCGAAGGGTTTTTATTGCATGAGAAGCCTTCCGGTCCTGGGCGGTTGTACGGTATCCATCTCAATTCGACAACAACTGATCGTGAAAAAATCATTTCACAAGTGAAACAGATCGCGAAATCAGAACGTTCCCGTCTTAATGATTAAAATGGCATTGCCCCTACATATGTAAGGGCAATGCCATTTTTTATCGAAACAATTTATGCGTCAAACGTACGGAAGACGACGGCCTCATAAGGTCGAAGTGTGAGTTCGTCGGTAACAACGGACCCATCATAGTTTCCAATGACCCGATCTGACGTATCATGCGTAGACGGAATATTCACATCATGATCCGCAAACGAACAGTAGACATACCAGGTCTCCCCTTCAAGCGTTCGTGAGTAGGCGTATACTTTTGGATGATCTTCGAGTAAGAGTTCATAGCGACCATAGACGACGAGCTCATGGTCATGTCGTAGACGAATCAACTGTTGATAGTAATAAAAGATGGATTGCTCATCTGCAAGCGCCTGTTCGACGTTAATTTCCGGATAGTTCGGATTGACCTTCAACCATGGTGTTCCCGTTGAGAAACCAGCGTTCTCCGACGCATCCCACTGCATCGGTGTCCGCGCATTGTCACGTCCTTTGACATGGATGGAACGTAGTAGTTCAGCCGGTGATGCTCCTTGTTCCGTACGTTCTTTCCACATGTTCCGAATTTCGATATCTTCATAGTCCGCGATGTCTTCAAAAGCGACGTTCGTCATGCCGATTTCCTCGCCTTGATAGATATATGGCGTCCCTTTTAACAAATGCAACAATGTAGCAAGCATTTTAGCTGACTCGACGCGGTACGTCGTGTCATTTCCGAATCGACTGACGACGCGTGGTTGATCGTGGTTATTCCAATAGAGTGAGTTCCAGCCCGTCTCATGTAAGGCCGTCTGCCATTTGGTAAAGTTTTGCTTGAGTTTGAGTAAATCGAACGGAATGACGTCCCATTTCCCATTCGGACCTGAATCAAGATCCATATGTTCGAACGTAAAGACCATGTTGACCTCTTTACGTGCCGGATCCGTGTAAAGAATGGCATCATCCGTCGTCGCTCCTGGCATCTCACCGACTGTCAGGACATCGTATTTACCGAAGGAAGCTTCATTCATCTCGTGTAAAAATTCATGGACACGTGGTCCATTGATATAATGTTCCCCACCATCTCCATACAGTGCTCCTGGATGGACCGTCGTATCTGGTAAGCCGGGTGTCTTCGAAATCAAGTTGATGACGTCCATTCGGAAACCATCAATCCCTCGATCCAACCAGCGACGAATCATCCCGTACAAATCGTGACGCATCTGTTCATTTTCCCAGTTCAAGTCAGGCTGCTTCTTCGAGAATAAGTGTAAATAATACTCATTCGTTGTTTCATCATATTCCCAGGCAGGTCCAGAGAAAATCGATCCCCAGTTGTTTGGTAGCGAACCGTCTGGATTTGCTGGGCGCCACATATAATAATCCCGATATGGATTGTCCTTGCTTTGACGCGATTCCACGAACCACTGATGTTCATCTGACGAATGATTGATGACGAGGTCCATGACGATTTTGATATCTCGTGCATGTGCCTCATCTAGAAGACGATCAAAATCTTCCATCGTTCCAAATTCCTTCATGATGGCTTCATAATCACGAATATCATAGCCATTATCGTCATTCGGTGAATCATAGACAGGACTTAGCCAAATGACGTCGATACCAAGTGTCTTCAAATAATCCAACTTTTCGATGATTCCGTTCAAGTCACCGATTCCATCCCCATTCGAATCATTATAACTACGTGGGTAAATTTGATAAACGACACTATCATGCCACCATTTACGTTCCATCCTCAACACTCTCCTCTTTTATGTACGTATCGTGCTACATATTGAGCAAACGATTGCATCAATTTGTAAAAGCGCTTTCAATTATCACAACGTCATCTTAACATGTCCATGAGAGGTGCTCAAGCAAGAACCTTAACATATTTGATATCATGAAATATAAAATCCAAGTGTTTACTGCATCCAAGATGATGGGAAAGAAAGGTATGAGAAAGGAGTGTGGACAAATGTATCGTCGATATTTGCTCTTCCTTGTCTGGGCGATTGCCATTGTCTTCATCTTATTATTTGGAAATAATCGTGTCTTTCCAGAAGGTTTCTTGATTTCGTTTTTACGTTTCGACCAAAGTCAATTTGATACATCCGCGTTAAGTTTATTTGCCTTACTCGGTATTTATCCGTTCGCTTTCTTTTTACTATTTCTAGATGAGAAACGATTCATGCGCCCCGGACCGCTCGTCGCAAGTATTGGATCGTTCTTCTTAGGTGCCTTCGTGTTGATGCCTTATGTCGCCCTCGCTATTCCAAGGAAAACGTTTCTTCCTTTTCGTCGTCGCGGGTGGATTCCTACCGTCGTCGCCTTACTTAGCGTCGTGACGACATTATTGCTTTGGATTGCTCTTGCTCGATCTGATTGGAGTATATTCCGCATCTACTTTGAGACCAATCAATTCGTTCGAACGATGACCGTCGATTTGTTATTATTCTACATTCTGCAAGTCTATCTGCTCCGGCGCATTCGTGTTCGGAATGCACAATCATTAGAGTGGCAAGACGTGATTCCGCTCTTTGGCTTATTCCGTTATCTATTCGCAAGACATTTACCGACATCCTCAAAATCTTAATTTATGGTACAATGAAATTTGGATTTTTCGAAAAGGAGATGTCATCCGATGGAACAATATCATGCACTTTGCGAACACATTTTGGAACACGGAACAAAAAAGGAAGACCGGACGGGAACGGGGACGCTCAGCGTGTTTGGTCACCAAATGCGCTTCTCCCTTCAAGATGGCTTTCCTCTCATTACGACGAAAAAGTTACATATGAAGTCGATCATCCATGAGTTGATTTGGTTCATCTCGGGTGATACGAATATTCGTTATCTACAGGAAAATGGTGTGCGGATTTGGAACGAATGGGCAGATGAGAACGGAGATCTAGGTCCTGTTTACGGAGCACAATGGCGCTCTTTTCCACGTCCAGATGGCACGACGGTCGATCAGCTGGCACAAGTCATTGAACAGATCAAAACGAATCCGGATTCTCGTCGTTTGATCGTCAGTGCTTGGAATCCTGGACAAGTCGATGAGATGGCTTTACCGCCCTGTCATCTCTTGTTCCAATTTTATGTCGCTGACGGAAAACTATCATGCCAATTGTATCAACGTTCAGCTGATGTTTTCCTAGGCGTACCATTCAATATTGCATCCTATGCCTTACTGACACATATGATTGCTCATGTGTGTGGACTTGAAGTCGGAGACTTCGTTCATACGCTCGGTGACGCTCATATCTATTCAAATCATATTGAACAAGTTAATCTTCAGTTGACGCGTACCCCAAAAAAATTACCGACGCTGCGCTTCGCTCGAACAGTCGATCGTATCGAAGACTTCCGCTTCGAAGACATCATCATTGAAGGCTATGATCCTGATCCGCACATTAAAGGTGTGGTAGCCGTATGATCACACATATCGTAGCGTATACGAAAAATCATGTCATCGGTCGTGACAATGCGATGCCTTGGCACCTTCCAGCTGATTTAGCTCACTTCAAGCGTACGACGATTGGCAAACCGATCATCATGGGACGAAAGACGTTCGAATCTATCGGACGACCGTTGCCCGGTCGAGAGAACATCGTCATTACGCGCGATCAGACGTTTGCAGCCGAAGGTGTAACGGTATGGCATGATCTATCTGCTTTACAACCATACGTCGATTCAGAAGAAGAAGTCTTTTTGATTGGTGGTGGAGAGTTGTTTGCTCAAACGCTTCCTCTTGCTCGCCGCCTGTATGTCACTGAAATTGATACGGTTCTTTCTGGAGATGTACATTATCCCGAAATCCCATCTTCATTTCAGATTACTTCCGAAACACATTATGATGCGGTCGAGGGAAACGATTATCCGTTCATCATTCGTCGATATGATCAGTAACTAAAAAACAGCCACATTGCTCCGTATGACGGACGAATGTGGCTGTTTTTTTAAGGAATTTGCATAATCCATTCAGCAATCCATTCCTCCATATCAGAATCGAACTGTGAGGTCATGATATAGTCTGTCGCACCGCATGATAGCGCATTGGCTAAACGATCGTCTTCTTGATTTGTCACGATCAAAGCATCAATGATCGATTCCCGTTGTTGTCTCCACTCCTCTAATCGTACAAAGTTCTCGCTTGCTAACTGATCGAGTGAAAGAATCGCCAATTGTATTGGCGACGTCCGTTGATCGTCTAGCGAAATCACCTCAATATGGTATTTCGGATGATCCGGCATATCAAGCGTATGTACCTGTTTAAGGAATCCTTGCTCGACACGGATATAGACCGGTATTTTTTCGATCGATATCGCTGTTGAATAGGACACCACTTGATTACGGCCGTTACGTTTCGCTTGATACAGAGCTTCATCTGCCTCTGCTGTTGCTTGCGCCAGGGATGTGTGGAGATCAAAAGCAAAAGACAGACCAATCGAAACTGTTACTTTTAATCCGTTCGCAAAAATATGGCGCTCGACACGCTCGCGAATTTTATTCATACTCGCAACTGCTTGCGGTACTGTTTCTGCTGAAAACAATAAGATGAATTCCTCACCACCGAAACGAATGAATTCATCATCGAGACGAGCGGCTTGTTGAACGACGGTAGCTAGTTCGGAGAGGACCAAATCCCCCGTTGGATGTCCATGTAAATCATTGATCCGCTTAAAATGATCGATATCAAAAATCGTTAACCCAAATGTCCGCTGTTCACGTTCGAGACGTGCTACGCGACGATCATAGGCACTTTGGAGGTATTTCCGGTTATAAGCTCCCGTCAGTTCATCGACCAAGATCGTCGAAGATACGACCCTTAATTTTCGTAATAGTCTCGCTAGACGAACATGTCGTTCTTCATTCGTCACTGTCTCATCCCAGTAGTCATCAGCTCCCATCTCATAGCTGACTTGACGAATGTCAGACCGGTTCGGACCTACGATGATGACGGGAACGAATGCTGACTCCATTTGTTTGATCAGTTTTTGAGTCAACTCTAAGGATTCCGCGATAGATGCATGGTCGATGATGACAGCATCCATAGCAATATCATGTGATATCGACAACGTGTCTTCCACCGAACTGAAGAATCGTGACATATAGCGCTCCTGTTCGAGCGATTTCTTCCATTTGATATTCTCAAGAAAACGTCTTGTCACAGTGACGACCAATTCTTTTCGAATCCGATTGGCGCGTGAGCGTTCAGACAACTGATCGACGATTGGCCGCAGTAATTCTTTAACGATCGGCTGAGTGATGACCGCATTCATTTGTTCCCACGTCGCTTTTTCCCGACTCACTTGATCGGCAAGTCCTTTAAACAGTTCCTCTCTCCCGAGCCCTTCAAGCCAGCTTGCTAATGCGAGCAATTCTGTCCGTGGCACGGTCGGCATCCGAAGTAACGTCTCCACCATGATGATCGTCTGTTGTAGTTGTTTTTCTATCCGTTTTCGACTCCGTTCCATCCAATTCCCTCTCTTTCCATACATCCGAAGAACCGTCCTCGGATAAAGAGAAAGCGAGGGAATTCCCCCGCTTTTTCAACTCACGCTTTTAAGTTCGGACGGACCATATCTGCTGGTACGATCCATTGATCATATTGTTCTTCTGTTAGTAGACCAGTCGCAAGTGCTGCTTCTTTTAAGGTTGACCCGGATTGATGCGCTGCCTTTGCAATTTTCGCCGCATTCTCATATCCAATGTGCGGGTTGAGTGCAGTGACGAGCATCAACGAACGTTCGACGTTCTCAGCGATGACGGACTGTTCTGGTTCGATTCCGATCGCACAGTGGTCATTGAACGAATGCAAGGCGTCTGTCAGTAAGCGAACGGATTGTATGAAGTTATACATGATGACCGGCTTGAAGACGTTTAGTTCGAAGTTTCCTTGACTTGCAGCAAAACCAATCGTCGCATCGTTTCCAAGGACTTGCGCAGCGACCATCGTCAACGCTTCACTTTGAGTCGGATTGACTTTCCCAGGCATGATTGAGCTTCCCGGCTCATTTTCTGGAATCGTGATTTCGCCGATCCCTGCTCGTGGACCTGATGCGAGCCAGCGAACGTCGTTTGCGATCTTCATCGCGTCCATCGCTAACGCTTTGACCGCACCATGCGTAAAGACGAGTTGATCGTGGCTTGTTAGGGCGTGGAATTTGTTTTCCGCACTCGTGAATTCATATCCCGTTTCTTCACTCATCTTTTGCGCAGCCAAATCACCGAACTCAGGATGTGCGTTGATGCCCGTTCCAACAGCCGTACCGCCGATTGCTAATTCCGTTAACGGATCAAGCGTCCGTTCGATCATTTGCTTCGAAAGTGCAAGCATCCGGACCCAACCGCTGATTTCTTGACCGAGTGTGATGGGTGTAGCATCTTGCAAGTGTGTCCGTCCGATCTTGACGATATCTGCAAACGCGTTCGCTTTTTCGTCAAGTGTCGCATGCAAAGCATCGATTGCTGGGAATAGTGATTCCAACAAGACTGTCTTCGCCGCTAAATGCATCGCTGTCGGATATGTATCATTTGAACTTTGTGATTTGTTGACGTCATCATTCGGATGAATCGTCGTCTCACTGCCTTGTTCTTTCAACTTGCGTGTCGCGACCCGAGCGACCACTTCGTTGACGTTCATATTTGACTGTGTACCTGAACCCGTTTGCCAAACGACAAGCGGAAACTCATCATCGAATTTCCCCGCGATGATCTCGTCACATACTTCAGCGATGACACCCGCTTTTTCTGCCTCAAGCACGCCTAAGTCGCGGTTCGCAAGCGCCGCTCCTTTTTTCAGGACTGCAAAGGCACGAATGACTTCAATCGGCATTTTTTCCGTTCCGATCTTAAAGTTTTCTAGACTACGTTGTGTTTGTGCGCCCCATTCCTGCGCTTCTGGTACACGAATTTCCCCCATCGTGTCACGTTCTACACGGTATTCCATAAACAAATTCCCCCTTTTGATTATTTCTCTTTTAGTTTAACGCAAAAGTAGACAGAATGGGAATGAGAGAGACAGTTTTGGGGAATAGTTTATTATCGAAAAAGGAGTGAAGATTTCATGTGGTTGATTAACTTAACGATTGTACTGCTTTTGATTCTAGCAAACGGTATTTTTGCGATGACCGAACTCGCTTTACTTTCCTCAAAACGGTCGAAATTAGAGAAAGCAGCGAATGATGGCAAAAAGTCAGCCCATGTTGCGTTAGAGTTACTTGATCGACCAACCGATCTGTTATCGACTGTTCAAGTCGGCATCACGTTAATCGGCATCGTCAATGGTGCCTTTGGTGGTGCCGCTCTCTCAGGACCGGTCATCAAGTGGCTTGCTCAATTCGCGTGGCTCGCCCCTTATGCCAGTACGATCGGCTATATTCTAGTCGTAACGATCATCACCTATATTTCACTCGTCATCGGTGAACTCGTTCCTAAGCGTGTCGCCCTTGTCAGTCCAGAACGGGTCACGATGTGGCTTGCCCCACCGATGCGTTTTTTCTCGATTGTGCTTCGACCATTCATTTGGGTTCTAAGTAAGTCGACGAGTTCCATCTTCCGTTTGATTGGTCTGGATCGCCTGCAAACAGAAGACGAGACGGAAGACGAAGTTCGGCAATTACTGATTCGTGGTACGCAAGAGGGAACCTTCAATCGGTCTGAAGCGGAGCAAGTCTCTCGTGTGTTTGATTTTCATGATTTGTACGCGTACGAACTGATGGAGCCGCGTACCGTTACCGAATGGATTGACTTAGCGGATGACTCCGATACGATCTTACAAGAGCTCCGGCAAGCGCGACATCGAAACTTACCGGTTGGTCATGGTGACTTGGATCACTTCGTCGGTTTCATCGATGCGAAAGAGGTGCTATCAACGGAACGACCTGTTCAAGAACTTGAACGGCTGATTCAATCACCGCTGATCGTTCCCCGTCAATTAAAAGCAACCGTCTTGCTTGAACGGATGCGCAAAGAGACGGTATCAATCGCATTTGTTCTCGATGAATACGGTGGTTTCCTCGGCATGATCACCTTATTCGACATCCTCGAAGCATTCGTTGGCGAAATTTCAAGCGTTGAGGAAGAACCGGAACTCGTCATGCGAAAGGATGGCTCCTTCCTAGCGGATGGTCTATTGCACATCGATGATTTAAAGCGGACGCTCGGTTATACAGAAGACTTACCCGGTGAACAGTTGAACGCCTATCATACGGTTGCTGGTTTGATTCTATATACGTTAGGTGATGTCCCCTCCCGTGGGAGTACTGTCGAAATTGGACCGTACCGGTTTGAAGTCGTTGATTTAGACGGACGACGCGTCGACCAAATTCTGATCGAGCGCATCGAACATGAACAAACACCCCTACCGTGAGGATAGGGGTGTTTGTCGTCAATCATGCTTCGTATAATCGTAACGCCTCTCGTGCGACACGATCTGCTTTGTTCTCCGACCGTGGAATCCACTTCACGAAAGCGAGTGGTAAGAGTTGATAACGCGCAAAGGCAGGATCAAAAATCGTCTGCGTTCGTTTGTTCTTGACGAATTCGCGTTCGACTGCGAGTGCAACGGCTTCTGAATCCGTCCGAAACGAAATGACGCTCTCGCCTTGTGCAATCAGTTCGTGCGCCCACTCGACGGCTGTCGCAAAAGCAATAAATTCTGCTTCATGATTATTGATCGCTTGAATTTGATACATTTTTTCCGTGACTTCGCCCTCGGAATTTTTACTAAACAGCCCAACCGCCGCTTCATCATTTGAAGGACGGACCGTACCGTCAAAATAAAGTTCAACCATGTTCAATTGCCGCCTCGATTCCTTTTCGTATCGCTTGTTCATCCAGCCCTTTCCCAATGAAGACGAGCGTCGTCTTTGGTTGTTCGCTAAATGGTTCTCTGATTGCTGTGCCATAAATCATGCCAGTACCTTGTAAAATAACCTTTCGATCCGTATCTGCAAAATGAATGATTCCTTTATAGCGATAGAGATCTTCCGCATACGCTTCTAACACCTCACGTAGGACCATTCCAAATCGATTTCGGTTCAAGGGTCGTTCCTCGACAATCGTCAATGCCGTGAAATCCTCAACCGATTGATGAATCTGATCCGTTTGTTGACTGAGTCGTACTTGCTCTTCTTTTGGAAAATGGAACGTTTCAAACAGTCGGTCCGATTCAAGTTGAGCCTGTTCCGTTTCAATGATAGCTGCAGAAGGATTTCGTTCGCGAAGTAAAGCGGACAACGTTTCGCGCTTTGACTCGTCAATCAAATCCATTTTATTCAAGATCAGGACGTCAGCAAAGCCGATTTGTTTCACATTTTCTTGGAACGTCAGTTGACGTTCCAAGTGATACGCATCGATGACCGTAACGACACTTGAAATCTGATAGGACTGTTCAACAGCCGGCTCAAAGTAGAATGTCTGTAGAATCGGTCCTGGATCAGCAACGCCTGTCGTCTCAATCAATAATCGATCAAACGATAACTCCCCATCTCGACGGCGTTTTGCGATTCGTAGCAACGCATCCCGTAAATCACCGCGAATCGAACAACAAATGCAACCATTCGTCAATTCGATCATCTCTTCGTCACTTCGTTCAATCAATGCTTCATCAATATGAACAGAACCTACTTCATTGACGAGCAAGGCAAACTTTTCTGTCGGTTGAGAAACGAGATGATTGAGTAGCGTAGTTTTACCGGCACCTAAAAAACCAGTAATGACGGTCGTACGTATTTTGTCTTGCATGATTTCACTCCTTAGCGTCCTTGTTGCTGACGCCATTTTTCTTTTCGTGCATCGAGTAGATCAATCGCATGAAGATACCAAGCATCTGTCGTTTGCGGCGTAACACTTGATCCCCACTCGCGTTTACCATGGTGTGATAATACCATATGCATGAGACGGTGATAAACAGCACGAGGTAATCGGATATCTTCTTCTCGAAGTGTTTGTTCGAGAACAAAACAACCATACGGCATATGACCCATCAATACACCGTCCGGATCAAGCGCAATACCCGCCAGTTCTTCCTCTTCTTCTGTTACGTGCAACAGTCTTGAAAAACGATCTGTCGATGCACCCGCATGCGTATACTCCCATAGCTTTCCGATGTCGTGCAATAAAATACCGAGCAACAACTCATTCGGATTCGGTCGTTGATCTAACAGAGCAATCCCTTTTGCCGCTTGATAGAGGGCATCAAAACTGTCATCCCAAGAAAATTGACGTATCTCTCGTTCAGCTGCTTGGAAGAGTTCATTTTTATGATCGGCTTCTGCTTCTTGAATACATTTGAGTAGCGTCAAATATGGTTGTTCACTATCACAAATTCCTCGACCAATCGTCATCATACAAGCAGTATGTTTCAGCAACCCACCGATATAGGCATGGTGATGAAACAGCGCAGCTGGTCGTGTTGAAAAATCCGCCCAGTACTGTCGCAGAATCGAGAGCGCGATTTCTTGGTAAGGAGAATCAAGTTGACCGACTAGTCCAAGCAACTGATCACGATACGTTTCAAGCGATTCATCTGCTGGTAATTGTGGTAGGAACTGCGTCGGTGAGGCGTCATGAATCGGAGTGACGCGCTGAACGGTCAATGACTTGTTTCCGGATTGCGGCGGATATTCCTCTACCTTTGCCTCGACCCGAACGATCCGTGTTTCGAGATATGGACGAAGTGCTTCTTCTGCCGTTCCTTGATTGATCCACTGTTTCCCCTTACAAGATCCAGCGGGCGAATTGAACGTGAACTGCAGCCACTCTCGTCCGGTTTGACCTGTGCGGATTTCACCCGAGGCAACGAGTAACACTTCTTCGATTCGTTCACCCGAAACAAGCGTCTCTATCGAAAGTCCAATCGGTTGATTCGATTGATGGATGGAAAAAGTATCATTTCCATAAGAAGGCATCGTCACTTCCGGAAGTGCTTTGAATAATTGAATCACGTCATCTCACTCCTTTTTCTTCACTCATATCATAGCAGACACGATTTCATCACGACTACTAGTAAACAGATATTGTAAGCGTTTTCTAAATGAATTATGATGAAACTGGAAGTCCATTTTATGCTTAAGGAGGAGAAACGATGATTCGACCACTTACTCAACTATACAGTGAAGCTGTTGGCACACTCGATCAATGGACGGTATCCGAAATCGTGACCCGCGATCAAATTCGGCAAGCTGTCCAGTTGTACGATCCATATCAAATGCATACGTCGTATGCTTTGGAACATTTGTTGATTCATGAATTGCGTGAGGCTTGTCATTATGTCCAAGAACAAGGGCTAACGTTGGCTGATGCGCAAACAGAGCTTCTCATCCTCTCTGCTTTCCAAAGTGATGCCGGCTATCAAGCAGAGGAAATTCAAGATATGTCTCCCACTGCAATCAAACGGCACTTATCTTCGCTAGACGCCGCCTTCAACCGACTATTACATCAACTATTCTTACATCAATCGCAACCAGACATCCTCTGTCAGCGATTCATGACGATCCTTTCAGGTGCGGTTGCCACAAAATGTGCAATCCGTGCTAAACGCCTCAAGGAAGCGACACTTGTTCATCCATAAAAAAATCCTGACTCATGTGAGTCAGGATTTTTCATTCAACGACCTGGCATTCCAGCTCCTTGATTGGTTTTGTATGAAAATGCGGCGTTCCGCTTCGTCATATTCTATAGTCATCATGCCAAACTATTCAAGGTCTGTCAATTCTTTTCTAAAAAAAAGTGGACCGATTTTCGATTGAAAATCAGTCCGAATGGAAGAGTGAATAATTACCATGGCAATGCTTGATTTCATCATACAATGCAATGGAAGCGTTTACAACCCTTTTTCGTTAAATTTTTTCAAGAAAATATTCGTTTGCGAGTGGCAAGTGGATGACTTCGATTCCACTTTGTCGCATGAGATTCAATCCGTCCCCATATTCATAACCTGTCGAATAAACGACACGATCGATTTTAGAAGCGATGAGCGCTAAACTACACGCATGACACGGACTATGTGTTACATAAGCTGTTGCATGACGAGCGCTCGTCGAATCGGCTGCTAGCTTACCGAGCGCGTTGATTTCAGCATGAATCTCGTGTTGCTTTGACCATTCATGGTGTTCTTCCTGATTTTCGCACCGATAAAAGAGAATCCCGTTTCGTTCAACCAATTCTTCAACAATCGGGTGGTCAGGTCGTGATGTATAGAGAATACCATTTTGCTTTAAGTAAATTTCGTTGCAATTCACATGCTGACTAGGTGTTCCGTTTATTCCAATTGAAATCGGCTTTTCATCCTTGACGATGACACAGGCAACGGATTTTGAGGCACATTTTGAATGACGGTCTGCCATCATCCGTGCGAATAATAACCATGTCGTATCCCATTTCAACTGCTTCTCTTCATTATTCATTCAAACTCTCCTTTCATGAAGGAAAGGAACACGAAATGTCGTGTTCCTTAGTATGGTCGATTCGGTAATTCTCTGCTTTTTGAGGCGACTTCGATGACTTTTTGTTTCAATTCATTCTCCATTCGCTCTAGTTCATGCTCTGCGTCGCGGCGCTTTTGTTTTCCTTCTTGTTGGATACGTAATGTCTCATCCAGTGTCTCGATCAAGTTTTGGTGCGCCACTTTTAACGATTCAACGGATACGATGCCTTTTTCGTTTTCTTCCGCAATTTCAATTGACGATTCCTTCAGCAACTTCGAATTTTGCTCAAGTAACTGGTTCGTCGTATTGGTGACATCCTTCTGCATTTCAAGCGCTGCTTTTTGACGCGACAGACTCAAAGATAGGACAACTTGGTTCTTCCAAAGTGGAATCGTATTGACGACTGCTGATTCAATTTTTTCCGCTAGAATTTGGTTATTTTGTTGAATGACACGAATTTGCGGTGCCATCTGCAAGCTAATCGTTCGGGATAATTTTAAATCATGGATTTTCTTTTCAAAACGATCCGTCAATTGAATCAAGTCATTCAATTCCTGTAGCTTTGTTTGATCCCGCGATACCTCGACTTCCGTTCGTAGCGGTTCGATTTCATGTTGACGAACGTGAGCGATTTTCGTCTCGCCAGCCGCAATATAAACGTTTAATTCTTCAAAATAACGCTTGTTCTTTTGATACATTTGATCGAGTAACGTGATGTCCTTCATCAATCCAAATTTTGATCGATCAAGATTGTGTACGACTTCTTCGAGATAAGCGCTCATTTTCTCGTATTGTAAGAAATACGTTTCCGCTTTTTTCTTCGCCCGACCGATGACCGGCACGTTCGACCAGAAGCTCTTTTTTTCTTGAAGTGTATCTGGATCCATTTGGCGGACACGCTGCATTAAGTCACTCAGCAATTTCCCTGCTTCCCCGCCGTCCTTCATCTTCACTTCACTTAAGACTTGATCAGAGAATTGGGATAGTTCACGCTGGACAGGCGCCCCGAATTGCATGACGGCATCCGTTTTTTGTAGATCGATCACCTGCAGTAGACGTTCAATCTTTTGTCGTTGTTCTGCCGGAACATCCGAAGGAATCATTTCTTCGACAGGGCGAGCCGGCATTTTGGGCGGTGTCTCCGCTACGTTTAAGTCGACCGATGGATCAGAAATTGTCGGTTGATCTTGCTCATCAGGCCATTGTTGCCATGTATCTTTATCAGAATGGGTCATGTCGGTAACTCTCCTCCTGTTTTCGTTGTTCAGTCTCTTGCGTCAACACCTTTTCAATCGTCAAGAGTTCCCGTTCTAAATCAACGGTATCCCCTTCAAGCAACAAGGTTTGTTGTTGCTTTAATTTTTGTCCGATCATTTTCAAGTTCGAAATCAATTGATTTTTCGTATCCAATTGAACTTGAGCGCCACGGCGTTCCAAATCGGCATATTTTTCTGAAATCGACAATAAGGAATCCAGATAGAACGTAAAGAAGTCCCGAACTTTTTTGACGTCGCGTGGACTTTCATATAACTCCTCGAACAAGACATGTGCTTCCCGTGAGACGATCCGCATCTCACTTCTGATTTCACCATCTCGAATCGAGGGAACGATTTGATCGTACGTCTGGATTTTTGTGAATCCTTCTTCGATCGTCCGTTGCAATACTTGAAGTTCTAAATCATCTGTCTCTTCAAAGCGGCGTGTCGCCCGTTCCGGTTTTAAAATGACACTTCCGACGAACTCATCTTCGTCATCAAGTAGTAATTTCTTTTTCACATTTTTCCGCTTGATTTCGGTCGATTTCCGTTCTGTCCGATATCGTCGACCTGGTTTTGTTCGATAACCGCTCCAAATGAACCACAAACCAAGAGCGATGAAGATTCCCGAGAAGTTGAACGTATCGGCCAATTGTAGAAATACGAACATCATACCGATGGAACCAAATATCCACCATGAAGACTTCATGTCATCCCCTCTTCCTTCGTACTGATTCTTCTATCAGGTTTACGTGTCTTTATTTTAACATTACGTAACGTCTAACAAAAAGTTTCCCGTTTTTCCGAAATGTTACGCCTCGTGTATTTATATTTCAACATACTTTTAAAAATATCGCATCAGACCGAAGAATGAACTATCCGTTCTTTTTTTCGCATGATTCTTTTGACAACAAATAAGGTAGTCGACAATTTTGTCGACTACCCTAAAAAAGTGATCAATTATCCGAATAATGGCCATACAAGGATGATCAAAATCGCGATCGGACTCAAGTAACAAACACTCACACGCCACACAGGTACGATTTTTTTCATGGATGGACTCGTCACGAGTTCCTGTTCGACAAGAGTACGATCGAGCTTGTACCCAGCAAAAATCGAAATCAGTAATGCACCAATCGGCATTAAAATATTCGAAACAAGGAAATCAACGCTGTCAAAGAACGTTTTTCCCATGAATTGAGCATCACTCAACATACCAAACGAGAGTGCGGACGGAATTCCGACGATCGCAATCGCAAGTGTCGCAAGCCATGTCGTCCGCTTTTTATCACGCGATGTCGCATTTTCCTTACGATCCGTTAATGAAGCAACAACGACCTCAAGCATAGCGATCGATGAAGTGATCGATGCGAAAGCAAATAGAAGGAAGAACAGTGTCAAGAACACCGAGCCAAACTGGATCTGACTGAAAACAGTCGGCAATACGATGAAAAGCAATGCCGGTCCTTCTGCAGGGTCAAGACCCGAAGCAAAAACAGCTGGGAAAATCGCGAATCCAGCTAATAATGAGACGGCGACATTCATCGCGACGATCCATGCGGCGGAACGATTAATCTCGCCACGTTCCTTCATGTAGGAAGCATACGTCAACATCGCCGATACACCGAGCGATAAGGAGAAGAACGCTTGGCCAAGCGCACTCAGGACAGAAGTTCGGTTGAGGACCGAAAAATCAGGCTGTATGAAGAATTTAACACCTTCCATTGCACCATCAAGTGTCAATGATCGAACGACAAGGATGATGAAGCACACGAATAATAATGGCATCATGATTTTACTCATTTTTTCAATACCGGATTGAACACCACGTAAGACGATCCAACATGTCAAAGCGAGGAAAATCAATTGCCCTGAAATGACATATAACGGTGAGGCGGAAATCGTTCCGAACAATTCACCAAGCGCACCACTGTCCATCGTCGTCAGGCGACCTGTGAAACCAAGAATGGTATAAATCAAGACCCATCCTCCGATGACGCTGTAGAAAGAGAGCAACAAGAAACAAGCGATGACACCAAGTACACCAATAAATGTGAACTTCTTATGACCAAGTGCCGAGAACGCTTGAAGTGCTGTTTTTCCACTCGTACGACCGATTAAAAACTCGGCAATTAAAACGGGCAGTCCAAGTAATAAGGTAAACACGAGGAACAAGAGTAAAAACGCGCCTCCTCCGTTCGTTCCAGTCGTGTACGGGAATTTCCAGATGGCCCCCAGACCAATGGCGGATCCCGCTGCTGCTAAAATAAATCCAACTTTTGAAGCCCATGCGTTTCCTTTCATGGTGCTCCACCTCCTTTTCAAAATACTTTTTCATTGTACAGAAAGAATTATTGAAAGTCATCCTTTATCAAATATTTTCTTTAAAGCGTCAAAGCATAACCGCGTATATGTAATGAAAGATAAAAAAGAAGGCCGTTTTTTATGACGACCTTCTTTTCATTCATTACTTTATATTATTGTGTGCCTCCATACATGCGCAGATACTCTGGCAATACTTTAACTGTAACCGGCGTATGGATGGCTTTCTCACCATCTGTATCGATGACTTTTGCGTCTTTTGTTTTCAACTGAAACCCTCTCGTCAAGATATGTGTAAAGGAAGGATCATTGGCAAGACCAATTTTTTGAAGGATCACATCTCGAATGGTTGTCAAGTTTACTTCATCGACGATCACTAAATCAAGTTTGCCGTCATTATAGGCTCCATCTGATAAGTTCGTCTCGATTCCACCGAGCGATTCTCCGTTTGCTGCAAGAATGAGAACCGCTTCGCCGGTCATGTGACGGCCTTCATCTAAAATCAGTTCATATTCGAAGGGTTGTGCTTCTAGACTTGAGCGAATCGTCGATAGATAATATCCCATCTTCCCGAGGCGTGCTTTTTCTTCTGTATCGATGCCAATCGATGCCTCTGCGACAAGACCGACACCAAGGAAATTCAAGAAATAGCTATTTTCGACTTGTCCGAGATCGACCTGAACAACGTGTTGCATCGCGATCGCTTCTGCAGCAAGCCGAGGAGCCATCGGTAAACCAAGCGTTCGAGCGAAGTCGTTACAGGTCCCTCCAGGAATGATGCCGAGTATCGGGCGATCATCCAGTTTTGCGATCCCGTTGATTGTCTCGAACACCGTTCCATCTCCACCGATGACGACGACCGCATCAAATGCGGACGAATCTTCCGCAAATAGCATCGCATCTCCAGCTTGCTTCGTATTCTTGATGACGATTTCATCGAATAATGTACTTAATGGTTCGATGACTTCTCCAAGTAAACCCGTGCCGTTCGTCCCAGCTGTCGGGTTACTGATCAGTAAAAGTTTCATTGAATGACGCCTTCCTTCTTCAGGTAATCACGGGCGACCTCATTCGCCGTCTTCCCGCCGTATGCGACAGCTTCATTCATTTTTGACATCTCTTCATCTGAAATTTTACCTGACAATTGCTCAAGTGCTTGTTTTACTTCTGGATACTCCTCGATCGTCTCTTGTCGCAGAAGAGGAGCTCCTTCATATGGAGGGAATAGTTGCTGATCGTCTTTTAAAACGACCATGTCGTATTTCGCAATCTCCGGATCTGTCGAGTAGGCATCAATGACATCGATCTCACCTGACTCGATTGCTTTATAGCGCAATTTTGGTTCCATCGTGACGACTTTCTGGAAATTGACATCATATTTATCTTGAATCCCTTTATACCCATCCTGTCGATCCTTAAATTCTAACGTGAATCCAGCCGTCAACTGATTCGCGACCTGTTTTAAATCAGAGATCGTCTTCAAATCGTAGCGTTCTGCTAATTTCTTTGGAACAGCTACAGCATAGGTATTGTTATAGTTCATCGGTGGTAGCAAGGCTAAATCTTGTTTTTCAAGACCGGCTTTTGCCTGTTCATACACTTCTTTTGCATCATTCGACTTCGGTTTTTCATTCGTCAAACTAGCGAGAACTGTTCCTGTAAACTCTGGATACGCATCGATATCACCTGATTCGAGTGCCTTATAGACGAAGGTCGTCTTCCCGAAGTTCGGTTTGACTTGTACCGTCAAATCCGTTTCATCTTCAATGACAATCTTATACATGTTCATTAAAATTTCCGGTTCTACACCTAGTTTTCCAGCGACGACGAGATCTGGTCGTTCACTACGACCGAAGGCAAAAGGTGCGACGACGATCGCAACCATTAAGACAACTGCCGTTACGAGACGTGCTGTTTGTCGTTTACGAGTCGCTACTTCCGTTTGACGTAATAAGCCATCAAATAAAAGCGCGAGCAGTGCTGCCGGAATCGCACCGAGCAATAATAGATAGTTATCGTTACGGTCAATCCCGAGGAGAATGATCGAGCCTAATCCTCCAGCACCAATCAAGGCAGCAATCGTCGCTGTACCAATGATCAGTACCATCGCGGTCCGAATCCCGGCCATCATGACAGGTAAAGCTAGTGGGAGCTCGACTTTCCAAAGGCTCTGCATCGGAGTCATCCCACATGCGCGTGCCGCTTCCTTAATTGAAGGATCGACTTCGGCAAGCCCTGTATAAGTGTTTCGAACGATCGGTAATAAAGAATACAAGACAAGTGCAATGATCGACGGTACTGTACCAATCCCGACAAGTGGTATCATCAAACCGAGTAATGCGAGTGATGGAATCGTTTGGATGACTGAGGTCACACCAATCGACCACTCACTCAGACGTTTGTTACGTGATAAGTAAATCCCAAGCGGAATAGCGATTACACAGGCAATGAGCAAGGAGATAACAGATAATTGGATATGTTCGATCAACGCTTGAAGCAATTCAGTCTTCCGGTCTTGATACGTTTCGATCAATCCATTCATTCGACACTCCCCCTGACTTGACGCATGAATTCTTGAACGAACGGATCGTTACTTGCTAGTACCTCGTCCTTTGTACCGATGAAAGCAATCTCTCCAGCGTTCATCAGACAGATACGACTGCCTAGTTTCAACGCTTCGTTCATATCGTGCGTGACGAACAAAATTGTTTTACCAAGCTCTTCGTTTAGATGCAACAAATCATTTTGTAGTTGTTCACGTGAAATGGGATCAAGCGCAGAAAATGGTTCGTCCATCAAGATGACGTCTTGTTCTGCTGCGAGTGCCCGCATAACCCCAACACGTTGTTGCTGTCCACCAGAGAGTTCACTTGGATATTTTTTCTTAAGTGAGGTATTTAACCCAGTCAACCGAAATAATTCATCGACCCGTTGTACTACTTTCTCCTTATTCCACTTCAATAACTCAGGCACGACGCTGACGTTCTCCTCAATCGTCATATGTGGAAAGAGGGCAATCTGTTGTAAGACATAGCCAATTCGCCGACGGAGTTCATGTTCATTGATCGACATGATCGGTTCACCATCGATCCAAATTTGTCCTTCCGTATGATCAATCAATCGATTGACCATTTTCATCGTCGTTGTTTTACCGCATCCTGAAGGGCCAATCAAACAAAAAATCTCGCCTTGTTCAACCGTAAAATTCACGTGTTGCACTGCCTTTGTTCCGTCTGCATACGTTTTGCCGACATCCTTGAATTCAATCACGAACCATCCCTCGTTTCCCGGTTTATTATCTTTGTAAAATTCCCCTTTCTTAGACATTCTAAAACCTATTCCGTTCACTCTTTCCCCTGTTTTCTAAATCCAACATCGAACAGATCGTTATTATATTCTTCATCAAAACAAAAAAGACGATGGAAACTATCCATCGCCTAACCATATACGTCTCTTATTCGAACGTCACCGTGACTTGACGGCGACCCCATTCTAAAGCTTCTTGTTTTGAACCGACAAGAAGATCCATGATTTTCCCGCGAATCGCACCACCTGTATCAAGCGCAATCGCATCGCCGAAACCTTCTACATGTACCTTAGTTCCAAGCGGTACGACCGATGGATCGACAGCAACGATGCGACGTCCTTCGTATGTAATCGTATTCGTGACGTCATAACCCGATGCCGTTAAGGCACGACCATTATACAAACGGCTTCCATTGTTTTCTGGATTCGTCGTATATGCTGTCGTCTCAAATGTTTCCTTACGTTTTGTGGAACGGTCAGCGTTTGCTTGTGTTCGACTTTGTTTCTTTACCTGTTGTGCTTCCTTTTTGGCTTCTTGTGCTGCTTTTGCTTTTTGCTTAGCCAAGGCTTTTAGACGCGCTTGTTTTTTCGCCTCTGCTTGTTCACGCTTTTCTTGAGCAGCTTGACGTTTCATCTCTAATGGATTTTGTACGATCGTCTTCTCCGTACCGATCCCGATTTGTGCTGCCGATGCTTCATGATGCGGCAAAAGAATAAATATGAATCCCGTTAAACAAAGGGATAAAAGGAATGATGTTCGTTTCATGTTGATGCCAACCTTTCTCGCCGTTTTACGACCCGCACAACGTATCATGGTGACAAATAGTTTGAAAAGCGAACACTATAAATTGAAATATATCTGTCAAAAAGTAACGAAATGGTTACACGCTTACAAAAAACGCTCTCAATCGTTGTGTATCAACGTTTTTATATTTTGTAACCGTTCTGTTACGAATTAGTCTTTGTTACTCTTTTGTAATAAATGTATCTTTTCGATGTTTTCAGTCATTTTGTCCAATTCTTCAAAAATTAAAAGAATGTATGATTTCATTATTATTCAGTTCACTGGATGAACATAAAAAAGCACACCAATTATATGGTGTGCTTTCATACATTATTTTGTTTTACGTTCTAACAATTCAATCTCTGACTTTAATAAGACTTGTTTTTCGAACTCTAAGCCGAGTGCCTCAAAGTTTTTCGTGTGGGATACATCACCAACGACCGTATTTGTCAATACAGCCGTTACTTCTGCTACCCAGCCTTCTTTCGTTTTTACCATATCGCCAACGATATAATCGAATAACTCTTCTGTTTCTTCCATTTGACTCATCTCCTGACACGTTCAATTACAGTTAATCATATAAAATAACGACCGAAAAAGCTAGTCACGCGTCAATTGAGCCAAGAACTGGCGCAAGATTTTAGCGGTTAATCCCCAAATCAGATAATCCCCGTGCTCATAAAAATGCTCCGTGACTGTATACGTACGATCCAGATAGGCTTCTCGATTCGCCATGCGTTCGGTCGGCACTTCCTTACCAGGGCGAATCCGCCACTCCATATCTCCTTTAATCGGCTTCGAAGTCATTAATTCCGTTAATGACACGAGAAACACATGATCGACTTCGGCCGGAGAAGGATTAAAGTCTGTCGCATGGAGAATGCCAAGATACGGGTAAATGATCGACCGGTTCGGTGTCACAAGTGGTTCAAGCGTTCCAATCACTTCGATTTCAGAAGCACTGACATTTAATTCTTCGACCGTTTCACGGACAGCCGCTGCTTTCGGTAATTCACCGCCATCGATCCGACCACCCGGAAAAGCGATTTCACCTGGTTGCGAACGTAATGTCTTGGCTCGTACTTGAAATAACAAATAGACTTCGCCATTCTGTTCAACTAACGGAACGAGTACAGCTGCCGCATGACGAGGTAAACGTTCTTCAGAATCTACGTAATGCTTTCGGATATCGGCTAAGTTCACCTGTTTCATCGCCCTTCTTGTGCAACGTGTTGGTACGCCTCTTCCAGATGGCGCATACGGACGATGAGATCTGCATTCTTAGCAATCCGGTCCGATAAAATCGATCCTGCTACCGTCTTGTAATAGGCGTTTAAGGCATGTCGTTTCGTCAGATGTGCCTCGTTCTGACGGATGTATTCCTTAAAATTCGCAATCAATCGTTCTGTCGTAAAAAGTTGTTCGTTCACAAGTTTCATCCTTTCACACGTCAAGCGTGTCATCAATAGTTTAATGGTAACGAGTTTTGGCTAAGATGTAAATTAAGGGGGGTTATCCGTGAATAAAAAATTAGATGTCCTCATTATCGGTGCCGGACCAACCGGTTTAACACTCGCACTCGCACTCTCGCGCTATGGATTATCCTTTCGCATCGTCGAACGTGCAAGCGGACCATCCGTCGTCTCAAAAGCGATTGGGATTCAAGCGCGTTCTCTGGAGTTGTTCGCAAGGCTTGGTGTTGCAGAAGACTTGATGGAGAATGCGATTAAAATCAATCAAGGAAACCTCTATGTCAATGGCGCATGGCAGGCAAAACTTGATTTTACGGATTTGAACACACCCTTTCCGTTCGTCACGCTGTTACCTCAAAGTGAGACGGAACGGATTCTTGAAGCACGACTCGCCACATATGGACACGTAGTCGAGCGCGAAACAGAATTAACAGGGTTTGCTCAATTTCCAACGTTCGTTACTGCATCCTTACAACATAAAGGAGAAACAGAGACGGTCGATGCTTCCTTCATTATCGGAGCAGATGGCGCGAACAGCTTCGTCCGTCGAGAGCTCGGACTCCCATTCAGTGGAAAGTCGTTCAAAGAATCGTGGGCACTGGCTGACATCGAGGTCGACTGGCCGCTCTCTTCTGAGGAGGTTCATATCTTCTTCTCTGATCATGGCGTCATCGAGTCTTTCCCACTTCAGTCGAACTTGTTCCGGATTACCGGCAATCTAACGAGCGGACCTGTTCCGACCGACCATAAAGCGATTGACGATTTTTTACAAAATCGAGCCAAAGTACCGTTTGAGCTCAAAAAAGTCCATTGGTATTCCATGTTTCGCGTCCATAACCGGATTATCGAGAAATTCGGACACCACCGGATTTATTTGATCGGGGATGCAGCACACATCAATTCACCCGTCGGTGGTCAAGGAATGAATACCGGAATTGCTGATGCGATGAACCTCGCTTGGAAACTATGGTGTGTCCATCAGTTTAAGGCGAGTTTTCCGTTACTTGATTCTTACAGCGTCGAACGCCGAGAAGCGGCACAAGGGATCTTACGATCAACCAATCTTGCGACGGAACTTTTGCAAATCAATATTCCTTTTTTATTGCCCTTGCAGGAAAAAGTCATTCGAAATAGTCTCAAGATCGCACCCTTACATCATTTCGTGACGAACCGAATTGCACAGCTTAACAGCCACTACCCAGCGAGTTCGACCTTCGTCACACAAGGACACTTTAGTCCATTGACACCAAAACCAGGTGAACCGATGCCTTACAGTGAAGTCGTTCACCCGCGGACGAAAAAGAACGAACTATTGTTACGTCGTGCCGATCGGAATTTCTTATTACTACTGTTCTTACCAAAAAATGCAACCGATGATCTTCTTGAGCCATTCAAGGAACTCGCCTATACCTATCCCGATCTATTTGAGACAGTACCGATCCATCAGTCCCTTAAAGAGGATGGTGTCGTCGATCAAGGCGGTGAACTGGCACGACGCTTTGGCATCAAGCAATCCGGATTATATTTAATTCGCCCTGACGGTTATATCGCGTATCGCCAACAAGGTTTGAAAAGTAAATCGTTCGCCCGCTATGTTGAACGTTTACTTTATGCGCGTTAACTCGGTATGATAGTAAATGAGGTGAAGGCAAAGATGGATATACAGCTAGTTCGAACGGTTTTAATCATTCTTTTAGTCATTGCATTTCTCGTCATCGTCAGCAGACGAACGAAGGAAAACCTTCGATGGTCACTAATCGGGGAAGCATTTGGTGAAAAAGGAGAAGATTTATTAAAGGACGCTGCGCGACTCGAAGCAGCTGAGTTAGAGATTCGAGTCGAACGCGGCGTCAAAACCTCGTTTTTATTCCGACGTTTCAGTAAAGACTTGGATGATCGCGTAGCGGTGTATGTCTTGAAAGAAGACTTGGATCAAGCTGAAGACATTCTTGCGTCTCGACCAAGACGATGAATTCAAACGAAAAGGCAGTGAAGCGAGCGCTTCACTGCCTTTGTTCATTCCTGTTGCTGCGCGAGATAAAACGCAACTTGTTTTCGTTCTTGCTCTTGAACAGGGGAGGATTTCTTTGAGACGATGAACGCCCGCACATCTTTAAAGCTGTGCCCCGTCGGGAATTTAATTCGTTCCGTCCGCATCTGTGGTGCATTCGGAAAAAGTGTAATGCCATGAATCGGAATGATGATCCCTTGTTCTTTTAGCGTTTTTCGAACCGCTTGAACGATTTGTTTCGACTGATGGATGGGATGAGGTGCAAACACTTTTCTTCCATGCTCAGAATCCATGACATGACAAGATTCCTCCGTCATCCATTCTACGACCGCATCGTTTTGTAACACGAGGAACAATCCTTTTGGTCCGATCAGCGCAAAAGGAATGACAATCGTGTCAGAAAGACGAATCCGATCAAACAACATCCAATCAAAACGACAAACATGACGGATTTCATTACAGAGTGCATCCGTCTCACTCGTCGTCGTACTCACTTGTTTACTTGCAAAAAAACGACGGCGCGGTGGTTCAGGAACAGAAGCAGTCATGACTTGTAACATGGTTCATCATCCTTTGTAGTATGTATTATTAGTTATCTTAACACCGTTTTCGTTCAGATGACGATTCTTTCAAAAAGAAGGAAATAAAAAAGACACTTCTGATCTGACAGAAATGTCTTTTTTGATGCGTCAATCTTGGTGCGGACGTCCGAAAACGGCCTTCTCTAGATTCGAAATACGACGTAACATATCATAGTTCGATGAACTTGATACTTGTGGTTCCGCTTGTTCGACGCGGCGTTCTTCACGTCTTACCGGTTGTGCTGGTGCTTGTTTTAACGCCTCGTTCTCTTTCTTGAGACGTTCGATCTCACGTTCGAATCCTTCATAATCTTTAATGATTTGATCCAAGTATCCATCGACATCTTCGATGACATAGCCACGGAGGCCGGTTTTGAATTCCTTTTTGTAAATATCGTCCGCTGTCAACAATGGCTTATACATCCTATTCACTCCCACTGATCATTGTATTGTAATTCTTGTTCGAGCCAAGATAAATCATCTTGTGTAATTAAAAACAACTGATAATCGGATTGTTCCATTTCTATTCTAGCACGCTCTACTAAAAATTTCGCCGATCCTCCATGTTCTTCATCAAATACCGACAATAATCCTTGGCTTTTTTGAATCATAAACTCGGTTTTATTCCGTAACTGCGATGGATCCGTATACGGTTTCTGACTGATTGCTTCGACGAAGTCCGCTTGTTCAAGAATGGAAAGGTACTGCGCTTGAACGGGCTCTTTCCAGCGTGCTTCCTGTTCCAAGAACGGCAAAAGAATACCGAGACGAATATGGGGATAATCTTCCTTTAATTCAAGTACGACCTCGCATGCCCAGATTTCGCAACCCGGTGAGGCATTCGTGATAAACCACTCTGTGCCTCGATCCTCAATTAAGCGAATCATCCGCTCTCGATAGGCTGCCTTTAAGACCCGGATACCAGGGTGTTTTTGATCAAAGATACCTAGTTCATTGGGTTTGTATCCTGTGATGGCGACAACTTTCACGCGTCACACTTCCTTTTCAACCGACGTCCTCGATGATCCAGCTCTGCCAAGATTCGTTCTTTTTTAGTAATCAACCAATGATGTCGCTCGACGTGTTGTCGTGCTCGTTCCGTATAATCATAAGCAAGCACTGGATCTTTTGCAATGTGCTCTGCCCACTTCGCAAGCTCAACATACCCTAAATAACTGTCGCTCTTCAAGAAACAATCTCGAGCTTGTTCATGGTTCTTCATTTTTTTATGCAAATATCCTTGGCGCAACCATCCTTCTGCTGATAGTTCTTTGACTTGTTGAAAATGAGCGTGTGATCCTTCATGAATTCCGAGATCTGCCAGCCAAATCGCGATGTTTTCTTGAATTGGGGAAGGCGCCTCCGCTCGATGTGTGACGAGTCGGTTGCACGCATCATACAGTCCGACAAGCGTCAGACAATCATCCAGATGATGTTGCAAGACCCCTGTCATGATATCCGGATGCTGGTGTTCGACGTACTGGAGGTAATGCATCGGTGCCAAAAATCCAGGTAGATCCCCTTCCCGTTCAAATCCGATTCGCTCTTCCATCGCAGTCAATCGATAGGAATCATACATTCCTTTAAAGATTCGCCGCGCAACATGAAGTAAATCGAGATGGCCGACTTTCGGCAAACGAGGAACACGTTCCCGAACGAAGACATGACGTGTCTTGATTTGCGGCCAATCAAAGCTTTTCCCGTTATAGGTCACAAAGCGGACATCATCTCCGATATCGTGCAGGAAGTGATGGTAAAAGGCAGCTTCAAAGTGCGGATGCGGTAAGAAATATTGTCGCATCAGCAATCCGCCCTGCTCAAAGCGCGCGAACCCGAGTAAAAAGATCGTCGTTCCGGTTCCTCGTAATCCTGTCGTCTCTGTATCAAAGAAAATGACCTGCTCGAGCGGGACATCTAACGCAAGCGGCGGATGCGGCAATTGTAAGGACTCATACACTTCAGCAAAGCTTCGGTCTCCATGTCGATCTGTTAATGCATATCGCTTGTCGATCCTGACAATCCACTCTTCTTCGAACGTCAAGATATCGGCCCCACGATCAATCCAGGCTTGCTGTTCGTCAGTCCATCCGATTGGTGTCTTCAGCGTCTCCACTTCAGGAGCGGAAGACACTTGATCCTCCGTTGCGGCGTCTGATGTAGATTTCAGCATACGTCTAAGACGATTTTTCATGATAGTTTCTTCTCCATTTCTGCTAACAACTGAATCGTTCGTTCTTTCTCATCTGATACACCAACCATACCGATACAAGCAGGACAACCGTCCTGACAAGGGCATGTGACGATCGAATCACGGGCGGCACGCAACATGACACCGCGTTGCTTATAAATCGACTCCGCGAGACCGACACCCCCTGGATAACGATCATATAGATAAACAGTTGGCTGTTGCGTGTGTGTCGCCTTGACTTGCGGCACGACGAAGACATCACTGGCATCACACATCAAATAAAGCGGTGCGACACGTCTGAGACTATTCGCGACCCCTTCTAACACTTGTTCGAGCTCTGTCGAAGAGCGTGCGTGATCGGGTAAAGTGAACCAAACACCTGTTGTATGAATTTCTCGTTCCGGTAAGTGAATCGGACCAGATCCGATGTTCTCATGCGTACCGAACTTAATCTTCTTAAACATCGTTGCCATTCCGCGGACGCTGACATCGCCGCGCGCAACACTATATTCTCCCTCTGCATACTGTTCATCTTCTTCGAGCACGGAAAGGTCGACTGAAAAATTAGCATCCGTATAATAATCAACGTCCACGGCACGGACGAACGCTTTTTTCTCTTCAAAATCCAAATGCTCAACTTGGTATTGATCGGCTCCGTGAAGATAAATGGCCTCGTCATGTAACAATGTCATCGCACTAAACGTATCCATTTCACCGATGACTCGATTCGGTACCTCGGTCTGATCGACGATGATGACGTTCTCTTGATCACTCGACCGAAGCGATATTCCATGAGCCGGAAACGCATCGTTCATCCAATAAAAGCGATCGCCACGTTCGTGCAGGACACGCTCTTCGACTAAGTATTCGAGGATATCTTCCGTCTCGAGAGTCCCAAATGATTCTCCTTTCGTAAAAGGCAGTTCAAACGCTGCACATTTGACGTGATCGACGGCAATGATCAGATTATCCGGATCAAGTCGGGCTGCTTCCGGGGATTGATTCAAGAATAACTCTGGTCGTTCTGCGACATATTGATCGAGCATACCGGAAGAAGCGACGAGAATGATTAGTGCATCATCTTGTCGACGTCCCGCACGCCCTGCCTGTTGCCAGAGCGAAGCAATCGTTCCCGGATAACCATTCATGATACAGACTTGCAGTTGCCCGATGTCGACACCAAGTTCGAGAGCATTCGTCGAGACGATACCGGTGATCTCTCCTTGACGTAACCGTCGTTCGATATCCCGTCGCTCACTCGGCAAATAACCGCCCCGGTACCCTTCGATGGATCGAGGACCGAGTTCATGAGGATAGATGCTTCGTAGATACGTCAGCAAGACTTCAACGCGAACGCGTGACCGTGCAAAGACGATCGTTTGGAACTTTTTCTTGATGAAGCGCATCGCCAGTTGTTTCGTCTCAAGCGTCGCTGAACGTCGAATGCCGAGTTGTGCGTTGACGATGGGTGGTTGATAGACGAGAAAATGTTTACGTCCTGTTGGCGCACCGTTATCATCAATCAAACCGACTGTTTTTTCTGTCAGTCGTTCTGCTAGTTCTTGCGGATTGGCGATCGTTGCACTCGTCATGATGAAGACGGGATCACTACCATAATACCGACAAATCCGTCGCAGGCGACGAATGACATTGGCGACATGGCTACCAAACACACCACGATATGTGTGTAATTCATCAATGACGATATACTTCAAGTTCTCGAACAGTTCGATCCATTTCGTATGGTGTGGTAGGATGCCGGAATGTAGCATATCCGGATTCGTGATGACGATATTACCAGCTTTTCGTACTTTTGTTCGAATCGTCGGTGACGTATCTCCATCATAGGTAAAACATCGGATCGGCGCCTCTAATTGATCGATCAGTTCAAGTAATTCACTATTTTGATCCTGTGCGAGGGCCTTTGTCGGATAGAGATATAATGCCCGCGCGTTCGGATGCTCTAACAAATGCGATAAGACCGGCAAGTTAAAACAATAGGTCTTTCCGGAGGCAGTCGGTGTGACGATGACCGTCGACTCTCCCGCTTGTACACGTTCAAATGCTAACCCTTGGTGACGGTACAATTGCGTGATCCCACGTGTTCGAAGAGCTTGTCGTAAACGCTCCGGTAGTCGTTCTGGAAAATCGACATACCGCCCAGCTGTCGCTTCCATCGTTTTCATATACGTAATCCGCTCCATGAACGAGCGGTCCTGTTTCAATTCTTCGAGAAATGCAACGAGCGTTTGTTTCGCTTGCATGCCTTCACTTCCTTCCACTTCTCATTATACAAAAAAAGAGGCAAGACCAAAGAACGAACTACTCGTCTTTGGTCTTGTCTACTTTACAAGTGACGCTCCTTTATTAATCTTCAGAGTCATCTCCATTGTTATTCGGATTGTTGGTATTGTTGTTTCGTTCCGTCGAACCATTCGAATTGTTTTGCGCGTTTGCTCCATCATTCGAATTCGGTGCATCTGTTGCTGGTTCGTCCGTCGTCGGTTCATCCGTTGCCGGTTCATCCGTCGTCGGCTCGTCCGTCGTCGGTTCGTCCGTTGTCGGTTCGTCCGTTGCAGGTTCATCCGTCGTCGGCTCGTCCGTCGTCGGTTCATCTGTCGATGGTTCGTCCGTTGCAGGTTCATCCGTCGTCGGTTCATCTGTCGATGGTTCGTCCGTTGCAGGTTCATCCGTCGATGGTTCATCCGTCGTCGGTTCTTCTGCTTCAGGATCGGTAACCGTTACCGTCGTCGAGACCGGACCAGATTCCTCTCCAGACGCTTTCGCTACGACTTGGAACGTTGACCGTCCTGGTTTCAAACCATTGATGGCAATTCGATTCGTCGTGCTCGTACCAATCGTTGATGTTTCACCGTCAGCATCTGTCATCGTCACTTCAAACGATACATCGTCATACCCATTGGCACGAAGCGCAGCATCATTATAGTTCCAAGTCAGTTCACCGCTCTTTGTGTCTTCATCGTAAGATGCTTGTAATCCAGTCGGAGCGGGTACCGTCTTTTTTTCAACGACAGGTTCCTTCGTCCCTTTCACGTACAATTCGTTTCCGATACTGAGGACAGAACTAGGTTGTTCAAATGGTGCTGGCGTACGATCACGTGTCTTCGTGATGAAATCTTTCCAGATTTGCTGTGCCATCGTACTGTTGTACGGACCGCTAAGTCCGGCTCCATTGTTGTTTCCGGATTTCGTTGTCCCTGTCCAGACACTGATTGAGACATCTGATGTATATCCTGCGAACCAAACATCTTTATAGGCATTCGTCGTTCCTGTTTTACCGGCTGCATCAAATGACAATCCAGCACTCGGGAACGTACCACCTGGTTTTAAGACGTCACGCAGCATATCCGTCAACATATACGCTGTATAGTCTTCCATTGCCTTTTTCGATTTGATCGGTGATTTGATTTTCGATCCATCACTGTACTCAATCGATTTGATGACGTGTGGCTTGATATAATCGCCACCATTACCGAGTGTGGCATACGCTCCTGCCATCTGTGTCGTATTGAAACCGTGTTTCATCCCACCAATCGCATACGCAGGCGAAATCGACTCATCGTCTTTCATCTTTAAGCCAGATTTTTCAGCGAACGCCTCGACTGAATCACCACCGATTTCTTGATACGTTTGGATGGCCGGTGTGTTCGCCGAGATTTTTAACCAGTGGCGGATCGTGTTCGTGCCACGGTATCCATCATAATAGTTTCCAATCTCTTTGCCGTTGACTTCTGTTGGTTTATCCGTCAATTGTTTCGCAGTCGACCACTTATCATTTTCGATCGCTGGTCCGTAAGCGAAGAATGGTTTTGCAGACGATCCCGGTTGATGCGGTTCATTCGCAAAGTTTCGTCGCGCTGTGCCTTTACCTGGATTTTTACCATCAACGACCGCAAGGATTTCTCCGGTTTGCGTGTTGACCGCTGTCGCAGCTGTTTCCGCATATTCCGGTAACTGAACGATTTGGTCTTTCTTGATCGCTTCATTCATATAGTCATGCATCGGTTTATCGATCGATGTATAGATCTTCAACCCTTGACCGTAAATGTCTTTTCCTTCTAAACCAAAATCATCTTCTAACTCTTTTGATACCATATCGAAGATGACGCTGTCGTACGATTCATCCTTCGTCGACTTCGGCGCCGGATTGATTAATTTTGAGATCGGTTGTTTGACCGCTTTGTCTCGTTGCGCTTGTGAGATGACGCCTGTCGTCAACATCGCATCAAGAACTTGTGTCTGACGCCATTTCGTCAGTTTTGGATCTCCTTTAATTGGATCGTATGCTGTCGGACGTTGTGGCAGTCCTGCGAGCATCGCAGCTTCTGCATAATTCAACTTATCAACTGATTTGTTGAAATAAGCTTTTGAAGCCGTCTGAATCCCAAACGAGTTTTGACCATAATAGTTTTTGTTCAAGTACATCTCTAAAATTTGATCTTTTGTATAGTCCTGCTCTAACCGGATTGCGAGCCATTGTTCTTGGACTTTTCGCGTGACCGTTTTATCGAAGCTAAGGAATGATTGTTTGACGACCTGTTGTGTGATCGTCGACGCACCTTCCGATCCGAAACCATCCGTCACGTTCGCGATGATGGCTCCGCCCAGACGACGGAAATCAATTCCGTTGTGCTGATAGAAACGACGGTCCTCAATCGAGATGAATGCGTCTTTAACGACTTCCGGTACTTCATCGATTGACACGTATTCTCGACTCGTTCCGCCTTTCGTAATCTCTTCCTTATTGCTCGCATAGATTTTCAATGGCAAAGCATCTCGAAGTTCTGTCTCATCGAGCTCAGGTGCCGTAGCAATCGCGTAAGCGGCAAATCCGCCTCCGACTAACATCATGACGATGAATAATCCGGTAGCGATCAGCAATAACTTTTTCCAAAGTGGACCTTTCCCACCGGAACCTCCACCTGACTTTTTCTTTTGGGGACGTTTCGTCCGTTTCATCTTTTTCTCAGATGACTTCGTCTCTTCACGACGTGCGACACGACTTCTTTCCATATGCTATCCTTCTCCTTCAATCAAAAAGTGTCTGAATTGAAATATAGTTCGTCCACTGCCTTTAAATAATCGATGGCAGGGTACGCGCCAGTCTCGACTTTGATACCGTCTCGTTCAATGACCGTCAGCGGAATTGATTTTCGTCCGCTTTCTAGTTGATCCCACCAGGGGAACACGTGCTCGACTGAAAGCACATATTGCACATTATACAGACTGAAACGAATGATGACAAAACAAATTCCTCCATGTTCGACACATTGTCGCATGTGTGCGATTTGATGGGGGTGAAAATTTTTTATCGGGAAAGACGTTTTATTCGTCGTCTCCTTCGCTTCGAAATCAATATATTTTCCGCGATAAACACCGTTATAGTCCGTCGTCGACGGTTGCTTGAAATAGGCTTCCTTGACGACCGCTGCCGACCGTTTCGGATAATCAACTTGGACGATTTGTAACGGAGTGGGTTTCTTGTGAATGATTGCCCGATTATGGGTCAGGTAAAACGTATTACTTTCATTCAATAATTTTTCGAGCGTCATCCCTCGATTCGAAAAGGTGGAATCGGTTGATCGCGCCTTCTTTATTCGGGTTCCATGCGACTCGAGTGGCTTTTGAAATTTTTTCCCGTTCGGGTAATTCAAAACGATTCCCCTCCTATCGCGTTTATTGTACCATGATATGTGATTGTACCGTATCGGCCGAGAGGAGTAGTTAAAAACCAATGACAATTGAACCGTTATTACAAGAGATCGAACGTATATATCAAGAAGGACGTGCCGGAACCGAATATGACTTCAATCGAGACGTCGTACCGTTCGTCGAACGAGCCGATCAACTGATTGCGCAGTGGCAAACGAATGCTCAAGATAGTCCTTACTTACGCCCAAGTATGGTCGAAAGTGCTGTAGATCAACTAAAGCAGATTTCTGTCCAAGCCTTTCAGCCAAAGACGAGTCTGAAACGTTTCAATGAAACGATTAAATCTGTCCGCTATATCGATCGATTGATGAATGGAGAAGAATAACGATTAAAAAACAGGAATTATCTTCCTTAAGTCGAACACCTAATCATACGAAGGAATGTTTCTACGGTTTCACTTATCAGGCTATGGCTTTTCAGCCGCCTAGCGTGTAAAGTGGCATCAAGAGCATTTCTTTCGAAAAGACTGTGTAATTATTGTGCAATTGGAGGAGATTCATTTGAACAAACGGGTACAATCGAACGTCAAAGGCGTTGACGTCAAAGGATTTCCTAAGAATTCCACCCCTGCCCCGAAGAAATACATCATGTTCGTTGACGAAACGGGGACACCGAAAGGGAATACACAATTCAACTTAACGGGTGTCTTGATGGAATATAAATATGCCATCGATTCGGACGAGACCGGTGAACCAAGTCCGCTTCGTCAACGTTTGATGGATTTTAAGGCAAAAGTTTTTGAAGATCCGCATATTCCTCTTCATTTGAAGGAGATTTTAAAAGCGGAGCATCCGTACGGTAAAGAAGATGGCATCACGATCGATATGTTACGCCATTTCTGGATCGCCTTACCAGAATTTTTAGTTGATATCGATTGTACGATCGTCAGCGTCGAAGTCGATAAACAGAAGCTACAAGACTTCTTCTCGACACCGAAGGATCCGTATGTCGTTGCCTTCGCTCATTTGATGAAGTCGTTTTATTCCTTCCTCGATGAGACAGAAGCAACGAGTGCCCGTGTCGTTCTGGAAAGCCGTGATGATTATCAAAACTTGCTCATTCAAAAGGCGTTCTTCGATATCTTCAATTCGGGAACGGTCCATCTCGACGTCGAAAAAAGCCGTCAAAAAATTAAAGGCTTCATCTTTGCTGAAAAAGACAGCGACCTCTACCAATCTGGTCTTGAGATTGCCGACTTGGTCTGCTTACCTTTATCTCGCGTCCGTCGTGGTGTCATCGAGGTAAAACCACGGTTTGTCCATTATGGGGACGAAAACCGGATTTTTAAAGCCATCAAAGATAAGATTTACATTCGACGCGACAGTCCGGACCAAGATTTCCGAAACTGGGGATTCAAAAAAGTACCGATCACGAAAAAGCGTCGTGAATGGTCCGATACTCCTTGGAATGGTTAATGACTTAAAAATCAGTCTCTACAAAGATAAGGGTGGCAAAATGATCGGTCACCCTTATCTAATAAAAAAAAGAATGACTCGTCTTTTCACGCTCTTTCCTCAGGTCTTGTTTGTCTCTGACAGCGCATAAATGCGCTATTCCTGTAGGAGTTGCGTGTGACGAGTCATTCTTTTTTTTTGATTTTGTACCTTTTAGGGTGTAGCGATTCCTTTTGTCCGCTTTTTCCCCTCTCGACACATGTCGAGCAGCGGGCACGCTTCACAATTCGGACGTTGTGCCTTGCAGTGATAACGTCCAAAGAAGATGAATTGATGGTGGAGCTTTGACCAGCGCTCCCGTTTGAAGCGACGCATCAGTGTCGCTTCGACCTGCGTGACATTATCCTTCCAGCGACAAATCCCGAGGCGTTTCGAGACACGTTCGACATGTGTATCGACCGCAAATGCCGGTACATCGAAAGCGACAGACAGGACGACGTTCGCCGTCTTACGTCCAACGCCAGGTAAGGCTTCGAGCCCGGCGCGTTCCGTCGGGACTTCTCCGTCGTGTTGCGCAAGGAGTTGTGCCGCAAGCGCCTTGATGTTTTTGGCTTTATTTCGGTACAATCCAAGTCGTTTGATTTTGTCCTCGATTTCCTCGACGGGTGCTGCTGCAAGCGAAGCAGGATCCGGATACGCTGCGAATAATCCAGGCGTCACCTGATTGACAAGCACATCGGTCGCTTGCGCACTGAGTGCGACCGCGACGACCAGTTCAAACGGATTGCGGTGAATCAATTCACAAAATGCATCCGGAAACATCTCTTCTAACGTTGCTTCAATCCGATCGATTTCTGCCTTCCGTAACATCTCCTTAACCTCCCCGCCCTGCGAGATCCTCAAGCGTCTTGATCCCTTCGCGTTCCCACGTCCGCAGAATTTGATTGATATAGGTCATTTTACGGACATTATGATAGACAGCTTCTCGAAGTGCGGCAAGTACCAGCTCTTCCGAAATGTTCTCGATCGTCAGCCACTGAATGATCTGCTCCATCTGAAACGGTGACATCATACCGAGTTCCCGCTCGAATTGTTGGAAGACGGACGGATTAATCGTATCAAAGTTCGGTGCTTCCTGTTCCGGTGGTGCCATCAGCTTTTCGTAAAGCGGAACAAGCGAATAACGTTCTGATCCGTTGACGTTTTCCATTGCCAGTAATCCTTTTTGTAATAAACCGAGTGTCGTCTCGATCGTTTCCGTCTCGGATAGTCCAAGTCGATTACTTAACTCTTCCGGTGATGGCATTTCCATGCCTTCTGCCCGGCAAGCAAACAGTTGACCAATCAACGTGAACTCGACAAAACTGATGCCTAACCGTTTTGCCTCGGTGAACAATCGTTTCGGTAAGACGACCGTCCCTTCCTCGAATAATTGCACTAAATTATGATTCATCGTATTTCCTCGATTCTCTAGTCTAAACAAGAAATCGACCCGTCGAGACGATGGGTCGATGTTTTTCCTTACTGCTTATGGATAGAGGCGGTTCAGCAAACGTGGGAACGGAATCGTTTCCCGAACGTGCTCGACACCTGTGATCCAAGCGACTGTCCGCTCTAAACCAAGACCGAAACCACTGTGTGGAACAGAACCGTATTGGCGTGTTTCGAGATACCATTTATAAGCACCTGTCTCGTCAAGACCATGTTTTTTCATCTCTGCGAGGAGTTTGTCATGATCTTCTTCACGTTGTGAACCACCGACGATTTCCCCGTATCCTTCAGGGGCAATCAAATCATCACACAAGACGAAGTCTGGGTTTTCCGGATCTTCTTTCATGTAGAACGGTTTGATTGCTTTTGGCCAGTGCGTGATGAAGACAGGACGTGCGAAGCTGTTTGCGATTGCTGTTTCGTGTGGTGCACCAAAGTCATCGCCGAATTCGATATCGTCGAATCCTTGCTCCTTGAGCATGTCAATTGCTTCAGTGTACTTGACGCGCGGGAACGGTGCTTTAATGTTTTCAAGGACCGTCAAGTCACGTCCAAGCAACTCAAGCTCCGCACGGCAGTTTTTCAGCGCTGATTGCACAAGGTGCGAAACATAGTTTTCTTGGACTTCGAGGTTCATCTCATGATCGTGGAATGCCATTTCCGGCTCCATCATCCAGAATTCGATCAAGTGACGACGTGTTTTTGATTTTTCAGCACGGAACGTCGGACCGAACGAGAAGACCTTTCCAAGTGCCATTGCTGCCGCTTCCATGTAAAGCTGACCAGATTGTGAAAGGTACGCATCTTCATCAAAATATTTCGTGTGGAACAATTCGGTTGTTCCTTCTGGCGCGCTACCTGTCAAGATTGGCGGATCCACTTTGATGAATCCTTCTTGGTTGAAGAATTCGTACGTCGCACGAATCAATTCGTTCCGAACGACCATGACCGCATGCTGACGCTTTGAACGTAACCAGAGGTGACGGTTATCCATCAAGAAGTCCGTTCCGTGTGCTTTTGGTGTGATCGGGTAATCGATTGCTTCATGGATGACTTCGATTTTTGAAATTTCCATTTCATGACCAATCGCTGTCCGACCGCCATCTGATTTGATGACACCTGTCACCCAGAGTGATGATTCCTGCGTTAGACCTTTTGCTTGTTTGAATAAGTCTTCACCGACCGTTTCTTTGACGACGACACCTTGCATGAATCCCGAGCCATCCCGAAGTTGGAGGAAGGCGATTTTACCGCTTGAGCGTTTGTTTGCTAACCAACACCCGATCGTCACTTCTTCTCCTACATATTTGTTTACATCCCGAATCATTGCTTTCAACAGTCAACATCCTCTCTCTATTAAACGGCTGTATGTGCCGTGATGAATCCTTCAATCCGGTCGAGTGCCTCTAGGACACGTGCCGGATCTGTTGCGTAAGATAAGCGGACATAGTCCGGTGCACCAAATCCTGAACCTGGAATCAAAGCGACCTTCGCTTCAGATAAAACAGCTGTACACCAGTCATCGACATTATCGAATCCACACATCTCGGCAGCTTGCTTTGCATGTGGGAACAAGTAGAATGCCCCTTCCGGCTTCAGACACGTTAATCCTTCGATCTCGATGAGTCGCGCATAAATTTTTTCAAGTCGTTCTTCAAAGATGACACGCATCGCTTCAACCGGTGCATCACCCTCTGCATACGCAGCAACCGATGCGGCTTGCGCAATCGATGTCGGGTTCGACGTCGAATGGCTCGCTAAGTTCGTCATCGCTGAGATGATCTCCTTCGGTCCGATTGCATAGCCGATCCGCCAGCCTGTCATCGCATGGGACTTCGAGACACCATTGATGATGACTGTCCGTTCGCGCATCTCTGGCAAGGACGCGATCGAGATATGTGTCGCACCGTTATAGAGCAACTTTTCATAAATCTCATCACTGATGACGAGTAGATCGTGTTTGATCGCAACATCTGCTACCATCTCGAGCTCTTCTTTCGAATAGACCATTCCTGTTGGATTCGATGGCGAATTCAAAACAAGCGCTTTCGTCTTCGGAGTGATATGTTGCTCGAGCAATTCTCGCGTCACTTTGAAGCGAGACGATTCGTCCGTTTCTAAAATGACCGGTACGCCGTCACTGAGTTTAATTTGCTCTGGATAACTGACCCAGTATGGTGCTGGGACGATGACTTCATCGCCTGGATCGAGAATCGCTTGGAATAACGTCGAAAGTGCATGCTTTGCTCCTGAAGCGACCATGACTTCTGAGCGTTCGTATGGCATCCATAAGTCACGGCGTGTCTTTTCGATGATTGCATCCTTCAAGGCAACCGTTCCGCCAGACGGCGTATACTTCGTATCGCCCGCTTCTGCTGCCTCGAATGCTGCTTGGATGATGAATTCCGGTGTATTGAAGTCGGGCTCTCCCGCACCTAAACCGATGATGTCTTGACCTTCTTCACGTAGTGCCTTGGCTTTCGCTGTGATGGCTAGCGTCGTAGATGGTGTCAATTGTCGTACGCGTTTCGATAACATGTCGCCCACTCCCTTTACTTGATTCGTAATCGTTTGATGAAAGAACCTTCTTGATACGTGTAATACGAATAATCATAGCCTGTCGTCGTCTTTGAAACGATCTCGATGACGGCACGATCCTCAAAGCCGTACTTAGCAGACACGATGTCTCCTAGTTCCGGATGATCCGCGATGACCGTTTTGATGGCAATACCATCAGCAACCGGTCGTGTCTCGATCGTTCCTTTTTTCGGAACGAACGCCCGTACCGCCTGTCCGTTCTGCTTCATCGTAAAAACGACATATTGGCGTTTCCCGTTAAAGACAGATTCGAACCGGACGTCCGTCGGTTTGAGTTCTTTTTTCAAACGCGCCTCTGCTTGTTCGGCGACGCTTTGTTCCCGGTCTTTTGCCTCAGCGATCGTCACCTGATAAACGGCGGTGCCAAGTACAGTCAAAAGGATGAGTGCACTTAGCAGACCAAGCGTGATTTTCCACTTCATGTGCGGTAGATGGTAAAGACCATCTGCTCCTTGTCTTTTTCATCGAGAGCAAGACCGAACATTAAATCTTCCGTTTTCAGTGTCCGATTCAACAAGTCGACGATTTTATACGTATCGTCATGGCGGTTCACTTTGACGGTCGCAAGTGTTTCAATTTTTGAATCCATCTGTATGTCCTCCCTCATTTTTCTCTATCTATTATAATGCGATAGGGTTTATCTGAATAGACTTAATCGCCATCATTCAAGAACAATTCTAGTTCTGCCGTCAGTTCATCAAGTGGTTTTGATAAAACAGGTACTTTCGGCAGACTCGTGACGAACCGTTTTCCATAACGCGTCGTCTCAATCCGGCGATCAAGTACGAAGACGACACCTCGGTCGTTCGTCGTCCGGATCAAGCGACCAAAGCCTTGCTTAAAGCGAATGATCGCTTGCGGTAAGCTGTATTCGAAAAATGATGATTTCCCGAGTTTTTCGATCCGTTCCGAGCGTGCCTGGACGATCGGTTGATCCGGTGGCGCGAACGGTAGTCGGACGATGACGAGACAACTGAGATCATCTCCTGGGATATCGACCCCTTCCCAAAAGCTAGCCGTCCCGAACAAGATACAGGCGTCGAGTTGCTTGAACTGTTTCATCAGTCGTTGCCGTGAACCTTGCGTGACCCCTTGCGAGAGTAACGTAAACCGGTCAGGTAACAGCGGTTTCGTCGCTTCATGCGTCAGTCTTAGCAAGTCATTTGAGGTAAACAAGACGAGCATCCGTCCTTCCGTCACCTCTGCGATTTGTAAGATGGCTTCCGCAATCGTCTCTGCGAATTCCGGCAATGGTACATCCTGTAGGAGCGGGAGATCCGTCGGAATCATCAATCGCACGTTATCGGCATATCCGAACGGCGACGGAACGACGAAACGACGTGTCTCAAACGCATCGAGCCCTAAACGGTTCTCAATGAACTGGAACTTGTTCGAGACTGTCAGCGTCGCAGACGTCAGGATACACGTCCGTTTCGAAAAGACATCGCGTCGCAGTCGCTCTGAAATGTCGATTGGTTGTGTGTAGACCCGTGTTAGTTTCCGGTTCTTAACAGACGTCTCGATCCAAGATACCGTCTCATCGTGCGGGGCAAGCATCGTCTCAAAGATGGCGAGTTCCGCTTCTTCGATTTGTGACGTGATCGCTTTTAAATCCGCGACGAGTGAGCGTTCGCGATAACTCATCTGCTCCCGGTGTTCATGGAACAGTTTATGGATCGCCCGGATTGCTTGACGCAAACGCCGCAACACCAATTCAACCCGCTTGGCACTTTCCTGGACGGCACGCATCGAACGGTCGAGTCGCTTGAAGCGAATGCTGACCATTCCTTCCCGTCGTGCTTTGCGGGAAGCCAGTTCAAGCCCGTACGCTTGAATGATCATCAATAGACCGTCTGCTTCTTCGAGTAACGTCGTCAGTGCCTCATCGACTGTCTCACTATGGGCTTCGACCATCTCGGCGATGTCCCATTCTTCCGACAGATCGAGCAAGCGGTGTAATAATTTTTTATCGGACGAATACCCGAGTTGTCGGAACAGACGATCAAACGTATGTCCATCAAAGACAAGACCAAAATGATGGCTCGCGACTTCTTCGATTTGGTGTGCCTCGTCAAGAATCAACGGACTTCCTTTCGGCAAGACCCCTGCTTCGAACTGCAGGTCACTAAACAACAAGGCATGGTTCGTGACGATGATCGTCGCATCCTTTGCTTGGCGAATCGCATGTTGGAAGAAGTCCCGGCTGTACCACGGGTCAAATCGTCCGAGCTGCGATTGGCTATCAGACTGGATCAACTGTTTAATGCCGATATTGCCTTGCGCTGCACCGCCTGGTAAGCTGACTTCCTCTAAATCTCCCGTTTCCGTCTCCGTCAACCAGACGAGCAGAATCGCTTTTGCGAGCGTGAAGTTATAAGCATCCTCTTGATCATTCAAGAAAAATTCGAATTTCCGTAAATCAATATAGTTACTTCGTCCCTTAAGCAATGCAATCTGGACCGGCGCATCGAACAGTTGACGCAAGAGCGGTAAATCACGCGCGAACAGTTGCTCCTGCAATTGAATCGTGTGCGTACTGACGACGATCGGGACTTCATGTTCGAGCGCGTAATGCGCTGCCGGAACAAGATAACCGAGCGATTTCCCGGTTCCCGTTCCCGCTTCGACGAGTAACGGCGTTTCTTGATCGAGCGATTGATAGACATGACGCATCATCTCGAGCTGCCCACGTCGCTCTTCATATCCTTCGAATAAACGAGGGAACGTCACGGCATTCAATTCATCAACGAATGGTCCGAACGGTTCAAGAACGGGTGGATGTGCCAACCGCTCTGTCGTCTGGCGCTTTTTCAAAGCGATTTTTCGAAAACGATCAAACTGTGAATCCTCCTCGATGCCGACTAAACGAATCGCATGGTCGATTTCCTCTTCGATGGCACTGAACAGGCGTGGTGATAAACGTCTTAAGTGCTTCAATGTCTCAAGCGGCAACGTATGTAGTCGTTTGAGTAGTTCAAGCAACAATTCAGCCGTCGCCGAAGCGTCACTCCCTGCCCGGTGCGCTTCTTGATGGGCAAGGTGTAATGACTCTGACAGATGCGACAGCGCGTGGCTTTCTGCTGTCGGAAGTAAGATTCGTGCGAGTTCGACCGTATCGATGACAGGACCTGTGTACGGCAAGTATCCTTCCTCTTCTAACGCATCGTTTAAGAAGTTTAAATCGAACTGCACATTATGTGCGACGAAGACACCACCATCGAGCAATGATAAGACACGCGGTGCGATGACATCGAATGTCTGGGCCTCTTTGACATCCTCATCCGTGATGCCCGTCAACTGGGAAATGAACGGAGGAATCGGTTGGGTCGGACGCACGAAGGCAGACAATTGTTCTGTCAACTGTCCATCTTCAATGACCGCCATGCCGATCTCAATCATCTCATCGCCAGCCTTTATGGAATGACCTGTCGTTTCCAGGTCGACTACGACGTACTTTTTCTTCAACACTGATCCTCCACCTTTTATCCATCCTCTCCATGACCGGATGGCATTTCATTCTTCATCTTAACAAAAAAAGAGACCCGCTGACATGATCGGGTCTCTAAAATTTCATAAGATCGTGTGGGCGATTTCTTGAGACAACATTTGTTTGATGTCGTTCTGTTCATTTAGAACAGCCACTTTTGGAACATGTGTCGCGATTTCTTCCGTCGATAGTTGCGCGTACGCCATGATGATGACCTCATCTCCGACTTGGAAATGGCGAGCTGCCGCACCGTTCAAACAGATGACACCTGAACCACGAGCACCTTTAATCGCATACGTTTCAATCCGTGCACCGTTCTGATTGTTCGTCACTTGGACTTTTTCATTTTCAAGAATCCCGACAGCATCGAGTAAATCTTCATCGATCGTAATCGAACCAACATAGTGTAAGTTTGCCTCGGTGACCCGAGCTTTGTGTAGTTTAGCGTGCATGAATGTGCGTAACATCGTCATGCTCCTCTCGTATATAGTAAATTATCGATCAAGCGTGCCGATGCAAACTGCACGGCGACAGCTAAGAGAATCGTAGTCGTTTGTTCAGTGACGGGTCTTAGTGACGGGTAGTCGACGGCTTCGACGTAATCGATCGTCGTCCCTTCGAATTGAAGTGCTTCGCGCGTCCGCTCGAGAACCGTTTCAACAGGCACCCCTTGATCGAGTGCTTGTTTCGCTTGTTGCAACGCCTGCTGGATGCCCGGTGCTTGCGCCCGCTCTGTTTCCGATAGATAGACATTGCGTGACGATTTTGCTAGACCATCCGCTTCGCGAATGATCGGGCAACGGACGATCTCAACCGGAACAAAGTAATCAGCGACATACGCTTCAATCAATGCGAGCTGTTGTGCATCCTTTAAGCCGAAATATGCACGGGTTGGACGGACGACGTTCAATAGTTTGCTGACGACCGTCAAGACACCATCAAAATGTCCTGGTCGTGATGCGCCGCATAAGACATCATCACCGGAGCGGACCGTAACACGGGCCATATCCAGCGGATACATCGTCTCGTTCGTCGGATAGAACAGATAATCGACCCCTTCTGCCTCCGCGATCTTCTGATCGCGTTCCGCGTCTCGTGGATAACGATCTAAATCTTCGTTTGGTCCGAATTGTGTCGGGTTGACGAAAATACTCAAGACAACGACATCGTTCTCTTGTCGTGCTTGTTTGAGCAAGGAGGCATGCCCTTCATGCAAGAATCCCATAGTCGGTACAAAACCGATTGAACCGGCTCCCGCTAAACGTTCGCGTAACGTCTGGACGTCCTGGATGATTTTCATTCTTTGGTCCCTCCATAAAGCGCACCAATCAGTTCTTCGTCCATCTGGAACGAGTGTGCTAGTTCAGGGAAGGCACCGGCTTTGACGTCTTTGACGTAAGCAGCGATTGCTTCCGTTCCTGAAGTATTCCAGTCCGTGTACGCTTTGACGAACTTCGGTAAACGACCGACACCATACGTCAAGATGTCATGATAGACAAGTACTTGACCGGCGACGTCTGCGCCAGCACCGATGCCGATGACCGGAATCGAGAGGAGCTCTTGAATGCGTTTCGCGAGCGGATGCGGTACACATTCGAGGACGAGCATCTTCGCTCCGGCACGCTCTGCTTCCAAACTGTCTGCAATCAGTTGTTCGGCTGCTTCTAATGATTTCCCTTGGACTTTGAATCCTTCAAGGACACCAACGGATTGTGGTGTTAATCCGAGATGCGCGACGCAAGGCATCCCAGCGTCCGTCAAACGACGAATCGTCTTTAAGATCTCCCCTGCCCCTTCCAGCTTCAAGGCATCTGCCTGCGATTCTTGGAAGATACGCGCCGCTGATTCAAGCGTGCGATCAAATGAACCATGATAACTTGCGAACGGCATATCGACGATCATGAACGTCTGTGGTGCGCCGCGGCGTACCGCGCGCGCATGATGAACCATGTCGTCGACCGTGACGGCAATCGTTGAATCATAGCCGAGGATGACGTTCCCGAGGGAATCGCCGACGAGCAACATATCGACTCCTGCTGCTTCCGATAGTTTTGCTGATGGATAATCATACGCCGTCAACATGACGAGTTTCTCTCCAGATTGTTGTTTTTTGAGTAATGGACCCATTGTGTGCATCGTGTTCTCTCCTTACGTGTGTAGGGAGGACAAAAGGAAAACGCCTTCTTCTCCAAAATAAATGCATGCGGAAAAGAAGGCGGAATAATTGAATATCGTCCTTCTGTCCCTGTCCGTTAAGATCAAGGCAGTTGAAACAGCTAAAACTGGCACCTGTCAATTCGGTATGGTTCCGACGAGCGGATACCATCCGTGGTTTTATTATACATGACGGGAAAAGCTCTCTGCAAACCGTCTGATTCGAACCCTTATTCTTTTTCCCAGTAAATCAGCTCTGCCGAATGGAAACGGGTCTCCCCCGTTTCCGTCTCAATCCGAATCGTTCCCGTCTCGTCAATACCGAGCAATGTTCCAGAAGCGGTCATCTGACGTGTCCGTAGTGTCACTTGTTCATGCAAGCGATCAGCGAGTGTTTCCCACTCGGAGACGAAAGATCCGAATCCTAGCTCGAGCCACTGCGTGTATAGTCGTTCAAATCGATTTAAAAACGTCGCGACGACTTCCGCACGTCGGAAAGTTCTTCCTGATTCTCGGACGAGCGAGGTAGCACGGTCCTCGATCCCTTCCGGAAACTGCTCGTGATGCACATTGATGCCGATGCCAATGATGACTGAACTGATCCGATCCGCCTCGGTCTGCATTTCCGTCAAGATGCCTGCCACCTTACGACCGTTGATCAAGATGTCGTTCGGCCATTTAATCGTAACTGGAACATCGAATGTCCGGAGAGACTGTGCAAGTGCAATACCTGCTACGAGCGTTAATTGACCTGCTTGGTGCATCGGTACATCTGGTCGGACGAGTAGACTCATCGCGATGCCCTCATTTTTCGCCTCATGCCACGTTCTCCCTAGCTGTCCGCGTCCATTCGTCTGGTGATCGCATACGACGAGTGTTCCTTCCTGCGCTTGCTGTTGCGCTTGCTCATGTGCAATCCGCTGCGTCGTGTCCAGTTCTTCGAAATGAAGGATGTGGCGACCAAGACGCGCTGTCGTTAACCATTGTTCAATCGCAATCGGCGTCAGCAAATCGCCTTCATCGACTAATTGATAGCCTTGTTTTTTATTCGAGATGATCTGGTATCCTTCTTCCTTTAAGATTTGCATATGTTTCCAAATAGCGGTACGTGAAATATTTAACGTCTCTGCTAATTCCTGTCCGGAATACCACGTCCGCTTACGAAGTGCGATCAAGATTTGTTCTCGGACTGAGTGCGCCATCGCTCTACCTCCTTCAATAATGTCACGCGGTCGTTTGGGCAAGCGCGCATGACGACACTGTATTCCAAATGCAAAAGTGCTTCTTTGATCTGTTGTTTTTGAAGACCGAGGCGGATCATGTCTTTTCCATCGACAGCGAGCTCTTTACGACTGCGAATCGGTAAGTCTGATCGCTCTGGATAATCCGTTCCGGTCATTTCCCGAAGGATCATCAGTTCTTCGTCCGACAACTGATAACGATCCCAGTCTTGTAACGGTCGGTGTAACAGAGGTGTTAATCGCGTTGCGAGATGAACTTGATGTTTCGATCGTTTCCAGCGCGTCAAATGATCGCGCGTGAGACCGGCATCGAGTACGAGTGTCCAGACGGCATCTTTTGAAACACCCCGAAACGACTGCTGCGCAAGTCCTTTGACGATTTCTGAAGTCATGCCGGGGAGGTAGCGTTCAATTCCTGTCCGGAGCATCGCCTGTAACGCCCGCTGTTTTCCAGGACCAAGTAAGAGCTTCTCGAACTCGATCGCGATCCGCTCAATCGCAACGGCCGCTAGATGCGGAGCGAGTTTAACAATTGCTTGTTCAGTTGCCTCGTCAAGCGAGAAATCCAGTTGGCTCATGAAGCGGAACGCCCGCATCATTCGAAGTGCATCTTCATTAAAACGTTCGGCTGGTTCGCCGACCGTCCGGATGATTCGCTCTTCGATGTCACGCGCTCCTCCGAACAGATCGACACGTCCTGATGGTCTGAGTGCCATCGCGTTGATCGTAAAGTCTCGCCGGGTCAAATCCTCTTCCAAACTAACACCAAGCGTTACCGCATCCGGTCGCCGGCGATCGCTGTACGTTGCTTCTGAGCGGAACGTCGTGATCTCGTACGGCACGTGGTTGAGAACGACCGTCACGGTTCCGTGCTCGAGTCCTGTCGGAATGACGACAGGGAATAAGTCGATGATTTGTTCCGGTAACATCGAGCTCGCTAAATCATAGTCTCCTGGTGTCCGGTCGAGTAACATGTCGCGAACAGCGCCACCGACGATATAGGCTTCACCACCCGCTTGTTCGATCGTCTGAATGATATGATGTGCGCCTTCAAGCAAGTTCATGACGCGCACACACCCGTTCATAGACTTGTTCATAACGACGGACGATCTCATTCGAATCAAAACGACGACGCGTATCACGAATGCCCTCTTCTGCCATCCGTTCCCGTAACATCGGGTCATCCGCGAGTTCACCGATTCGTGCCGCAGCCATTTTGACGTCGTAAGTCGGAACGATATATCCGGTTAATCCGTCCTGTATGACTTCCGGTAAGCCACCTGCTGTCGAGACGACACTCGGGACACCAATTGCCATCGCCTCAAGGACGACGAGTCCGAACGCTTCTTTTTCAGACAACAGGACATGAATATCACTAATAGCGAGCAATTGCGCGACGTGTTCCTGTTTACCTGCAAAGATCACTTTATCGTAAATGCCGAGTTCCTTTGCGCGACGTCTCGTTTGTCCCATCTCTGGACCATCCCCGACGAGTAACAGACGCATCTTCCGGTCTTTCGCTGCAATGGCGAACGCTGCAAGCGTATCATCGATTCGTTTGACCGGTCGGAAGTTCGAGATATGAATGACGACGACTTCGTCCGCTTCGATGCCGTAATGCCGCTTCAAGCGTTCATCCCGCATCGGATAATAGACACTCTCATCAATCGAGTTCGCAATGACATCGATGTCATAGTGTGCGTTAAGCGTCGCATTCGTCTCAAGCGCTAGACTCTCGGAGACGGCCGTGACCGCGTCTGATCGTTCAATACCGTACCGAATTGCCGGTTGCATCTCTAAGTCTTGCCCGATGACCGTGATGTCCGTCCCGTGTAACGTCGTCACGACGGCGACGCCTTTTTTCTTTGCCATGTTTCGTCCGAGATCAGCACAGACCGCGTGCGGAACGGCGTAATGGGCATGGATGACATCAAGATCGAATAAATCAATGATTTCTGCGACTTTTGACGCCAACGTAATGTCGTATGGTGGATATTTAAAAACGGAATACTGGTTGACTTCAACCAAGTGGACCGTGATGTTTGGCCGATATTCCGTCAGGCGAAACGGCATGCTCGACGTAATGAAGTGGACGTCATGTCCACGGTCCGCTAATTTCATACCGAGTTCCGTCGCGACGACCCCACTCCCGCCGACGGATGGATAACAAAGAATCCCAATTGCTTTTTTCATGATAAAACCACACTCTCTTTATGACTTCTATTCGTCTCTATTCTAAGCAATATCAATTGGAATGACCATACTGATCACTTTTCGACTGATTTTCATAGGAAAAGCTAGTCTTTTTCCGACCGTGCCGTTACCCTAGAGAAAGAGTCTTGATTTGAAAGGAGCATACGGAAATGGCACCTCCATTCCAATTTCCGATTCGGATCCAGAACATTTTCTGGATTTTGGTCGGATCATTCATCTTTGCTTTTGGTATTTATCATTTTAACGTTCAAAATGAGTTAGCAGAAGGCGGTTTTACTGGGATTACCTTGATCTTAAAAGGACTGTTCGGATGGTCTCCATCGATCACGAACTTAGTATTGAATGTCCCACTTTTTTTCGTCAGTTATAAAATTCTTGGTCGGACGACCTTCGTCTACACGTTGATCGGTACATTCAGTTTTTCCTTCTGGTATGGATTGATTGCGAAGTATTCACCTCTCGTCATCGACCTGCGCGACGATATGGTGCTTGCTGCGCTTTTTGCGGGTGTATTCATCGGAGTTGGTCTTGGTATCATTTTCAACAACGGCGGTACGACAGGTGGTGTCGATATCATCGCGCGTTTGACGAAACGCTACTTCGGTTGGTCGATCGGTCGAACATTCTTGATCTTCGATTTCTTCGTCATCGTCGCATCCTTGACGTATCTCGATTACAAACAAGCAATGTATACGTTACTTGCCGTCTACGTCGGCGCTCGCGTCATCGATTGGATGCAAGAGGGCACTTATGCTGGTAAAGCAGCGATGATCATCAGTGATCACCGGACGGAAATCGCCGACGGCATTCATGCGACGATGAATCGTGGCACGACCCGTCTGATCGCGAAAGGCGGTTACTCTGGACGGGATCTCGAAGTACTGTACGTCGTCGTCGCTCGCAATGAAATCAATCGCTTGAAGACGCTCGTTAAAAGTGTCGACCAGCACGCCTTCATCACGTTGCATGACGTCTATGAAGTAACAGGAGAAGGTTTCACGTTCGACGAAAATCGGGTCCCAATCAAAGAAACGTAAAAAAACACGGATCGCTCAAACGAGCAATCCGTGTTTTTCGTTTTAGTCATCACTTGACGGGTTGAAGACGAGCAGTGCGAGACGAAGGAACTCGGCAACGGCAACGAGTGTTGCTGCTACGTACGTCCAAGCTGCTGCATTCAAGACACGACGTGAACCACGTTCTTCTTCGGCATCAATGATACCATGCTCCGTTAACTGCGCCATCGCTCGATTCGAGGCATCAAACTCGACCGGTAACGTGACGAGTTGGAAGATGACGGCACCAAGCATCAAGACGACACCAAGCATTGCAAGACCACTGAACCCAGCGAACAGACCGATCAACAACAGTGGGAACGATAAGTTCGACGTGATCGACGCGACAGGTGCAATCCGGTGACGGACACGCATCATATTGTAATCCGTCGCATCTTGAATGACGTGACCGATTTCGTGAGCTGCGATCGAAACGGCTGAGACCGTCGAACCGTAATAGACGTCTTCCGACAAACGAACGACTTTGTTCGTCGGGTCATAATGGTCGGACATCGTTCCACCGATTGGCTCAAGACGGACGTTCGTGATGCCGTTCTGCTTCATGATGAAGTCTGCGACCTGCGCTCCCGTCACCCCACTCTGAATCGGAACATCTTGATATTTTTTATAGGTGCTCCGCACCCGCATCTGAGCCCAGATTGGGACGATGATGATGATCGCGAGATAGATCAAATAGTTTGCCACGAGACATCGTTCCTTTCTTTTTTTGATTATAGGTCTATTTTATGTTCAAGTGATCTTATTGTCAATTGAATCGCGCGCGACGAGCAGATATCCCATCAAAAGACATATTCCGGTCAACCAGAAGGAACCATATCCGATCCACTGGATATGCTCCGCAAGTGCCGGGTAACGCGGCCACTGACCAAGAACATAATCGACGACATCGTTGTGGATGACCCAGATGGCGACGAGGACGAGTTCCTTGACACGAAACGTCATTAGCGGACTGTATAATAACGCCTGGAACGCCATCGCTCCGTGCGATACCATCAACATCAGTGCCATTGCTGTTAAGAACGGATCCTCCGTTCCGAGTTGATTCAACATCAACGCATTCATGACGACTGCCCAGACACCATATTTAATCAGTGTCACGAACGCAAGCGCTTCAAACAAGCGAGAACGTCGTCCGAAAATCCAAAGAAAGACGATGATCGTAAAGAACAGGGATGCAGTCGGGCTATCCGGAATGAACGGATAGTAATACCACTTCGACGTTGCGAGTTGTGGTTCATACCAGTAGTAACCGTATAATGTGCCTGCTAAGTTGATCAACCCGACAATCCAGAGTACGGCTTTATGTCGGAGTAATGTCAAAATACCTTGCAATCGTTTCACCTCATCATCGACAAAAGCCGGAGGATTGCTCCCCCGGCTTTTGGCTTATTTATTGTTTTCGCCGCCTTCACCGTATGAAGCGATGAATTTCGCGAGTTCTTTATGATCGGCATCTGATCCTTTGAACTGACCAGCAGGCATCGAACCGATACCTTTGACTGCGATATCATAAATTTCTTTTTCTGTCTTTTTCGTACCAACGAGTGCCGGAGCTGCTGCGCCACCCTCGAGGTTCTTACCGTGACAGTTGACACATGACTGATTCGAATAAATTTCAAATCCTTTAGCCGATGTATCAATTTTTGGTCCTTCGTTCATCGTCAATTCACCTTGTTTATGGATTGTATCCCAGTGAGTCGTTTGAACAGATTCCCAAGTCAAGAAGACGATCGAGACGACTGCGAGGAGCATCATGCTGACTGCGATCGGACGTTTCGCAGGACGACGTTCAAGACCTTGGTCGAGCCATGGCGCGACGAGAAGTGCTGTGAACGCAAGACCTGGGAGGATGACCGTTCCCATCAAGATGTATGGACCTGCAGCGAATTGGTATTTCAAGAGCTGATAGAGGAATAGGAAGTACCAGTCCGGAAGTGGAATGTACGACGTATTCGTCGGATCGGCAATGTTTTGAAGTGGTGCTGCTTCTACGATTGTCAATGTCATGAAGCCGATCAAGAAGACCGCTCCAACCATCCATTCGCGAAGTAAGAAGTTTGGCCAGAACGCTTCCGTTCGACCTGGATATTCCGAGTAGTCTTTCGACTTGTTCGGCATCCGGTTGTTGATCGACACCCGTGAATCGGTGACGAATTTCATTCCTTTACCACGATGCATCGTGTTCTCCCCCTTTTTTGTTGTCTAGATGATAGTCGGTTTAAAGTGGTCCAGAGATCCCTTGTTTACGGATCATCATGAAGTGGGCCCCGAGCAAGACGAACAATGCTGCAGGAAGGAAGAAGACGTGAATCGCAAAGAATCGAGCGATTGTACTTGCGCCGACGATTTCTCCACCCGCAAGGAGGGTCTTCGCGATACCACCGATGACCGGAATACTTTCAGCAATCTGAATCGTAACTTTTGTCGCGAACAACGCTTTCATGTCCCAAGGCAATAGGTATCCTGTCAGACCGAGAGCTAAGACGACGAAGAACAAGAGCACTCCGACAACCCAGTTCAATTCACGTGGTTTCTTGTATGAACCAGTGAAGAAGACACGTAATGTATGTAGGAACAACATTACGATAACGACCGACGCACCCCAGTGGTGCATACCACGAACGATTTGTCCGTGTGCGACTTCATTTTGAAGATAGTAGACGGACGCGTGTGCGTTGATGATGTCCGGTACGTAATACATCGTCAAGAACATCCCCGAAAGAATCTGGATGACGATCGTAAAGAACGTCAATCCGCCAAAACAATAAACGAAAGCTGAAAAGTTATGTGCCGGGTTGACGTGCTCCGGTACTTCATGATCGGCGATATCTCGCCAAAGCGGCGTAATGTCAACGCGCTCATCGATCCAATCATAGATTTTTTGCATCATCGCTTACGCACCTCTTTCGACTGGTTTACCAAGGTAGAGGTAACCATCTTTCTGTTGCATTTCATACTCATCGAGTGGTTTCGTCGGAGGCGTACCAGGTACGTTCGTGCCATCCTTCGTATACCGTCCGAAGTGACATGGGCAATAGAATTGCTCCGGGTGCGTCGGATCTGCGCCGAAGCTGACTTGGCAACCTAAGTGTTTACAAATTGGTGAGAGGGCTAAAATTTCTCCCTTATCATCTTTGAACACCCAAGCAGACAATGTTTCTTCGAACTCATACCACGCATCTTGCGTTTGTTTCTTGAAGTCGACCCGTTTTGGTTCTGTCGTGATATCCGACAACTTCATTACTTTTACTTTATCGCCTGCTCCTGATTTCTTCAGGACTGGATCAACTGCGAAGTTGACCATCGGCATGACCATTGTCGCAGCCATGAAACCGCCGACGCCTGTCAATGTATACGTCAAGAACTGACGACGTGTTACGTTAGACCCGTTTTGAGCCATCTCGATCCCCCCTTGTGATGTACGCTGTGCCCCAAGACGACAGTACTTCACACAAATTTCTCACATGGTAATAGTATCTTAATAAAATCATTGCGTCAACCGCTTCATAGCGCGGTCCAACGGTTTCCTAACTGTTCGAGAACTTGTCCTACGAAATTCCCGACCATCTGACCTTGTTGGTCACGACTCATCGTCTCAAGAGCTAGACGTGGCACGTAGATAATCTCTTCGGCGGCAGTCTCCTTCCACCTTAAATCAGCAGTGATGAAGGTGATGAAACGGAATTGCCCGGAAGCAGCCGCTTGACGCCATCCTTCCAACTGTTCGATCGACGGTGCATCGATATAGGTCAGAGCAGGAACGAGCAACGCCCGTCCGGATAGCTGGCGTTCGACTTCGGACGCCACCGTCAATGTCATGTCTGCGCATTCCGCGTAAGCATGCATCGCCTCATCGAAACCGACCGGAAGCAAAGGCACGATCAGCGTATCGATGTACGCTTGCTCGCTTCGTGTCCGCTGTACGTCGGATGGTTTGAAACGCAAGTCATTTCCCCCTTTCTTCGTACTTACAATTCGTCACATTTAATGTATCATATCCGCATTTCCTCCTACTCTCTTAATGTGAACGTTTTATGAAATTCCACTCTATTTTTCTTCATATTTTGCACAAATCTTCACATACGAAAGGACCCTACTACCTCTGCTGGGCAATAGAGTCCTTCTGTTAAGGAAGTTGACTTCGAACGAGCCGTAACTGTTCGGAAAGAGAGTGGAATCGATGTTGATCGCGTGCATCCAGCGCTTCATCAATCAAGCGGACTAAACGTTCTTCTTCCTGCCGATTGACCGTGACCGCGATGAAATGTGTCGCTTCATCCGCTAAGCGCGGTTCAACAGCAACTTCTGGGCGAAACGGATTTTCTTCTAGTAAAGACAAATACTCGTCATCCATCATCATACCTTGGAAGTTCAACTCGATATAGATATCTTCCGAGGTCAGGCGGATGTCATGATAAGCTTTTTCTGGATCTAACGTCGTGACATCCCCTTTTTTGAAGAGAAACGGTTCTGCGTCGAATCCGTATGTCGTCATGATGATTGCCTTCGGAGCGAAGGTCGCATTTTGAACGAAGTGTACTTGCTCGAGTTTTGCCTCATTGCGCAGCCAATAATCGATGATCCATTTCGCTTCCCGTCGCTTTAACGTGTAATAGGTCAAGATGCGGCGTAAGAATCGCTGCTTTCTCTCTATCATCTCAATCCTACTCCCTTCTCCCGTGAAGTCATCCATCCATTCGTTCAACATAGTCGACGAGCTCGTTATCTTCTGGTGTCAACTTAGCAGCGCGGCGGAGAAGACGTTGTCCCTCTTCACGCCGTCCTTCCTCGACGAGTGCGAATCCATACTCTTTCAAGAAGAGCGCATCTTCCGTGAATGCACCTTCGACTATCGCATAATTCTCCATCGCTTGCGTGTATTCCTCTAAGGCATACAAAGCGCGTGCCCGGTACCATGTTAGAATCGGAGCCGTGACGTGTTCTTCGATGGCAGAGATCGTCTCGATCATCGCTTCGTGGTCCTCGTCTTCAGCAAGTAACGACAGCAAACGTTCCGCTGCGACGATCGATTCCGGATTCAAGGCAAGCGCCTCACGCAACGCTTGGACGCTTCCAGCGCGATCGCCGAGTTTCAGAAGGAACAAGGCTTCCATCGTCCGCAACTCATCATTGTAATCGTCGCGCTCCATTCCTTGTTTGATGACGTTCAGTGCTTCTTTTGTCAAACCAAGTTCGGCTTGGCTTTCCGCATATGGTACGTACGCCGACGTATAGTCCGGATCCTGTGCAATCAATTGCTGGAATGTCTCGACCGCTTTTTGATGTTGACCGACACGGTGAGCCGTCATCGCAAGACCAAACAAGGTATGCAGGTCGGAGCGTTCTGTGACAGCACGTTCGTACAGTGGAATCGCATCTTCAAATTGTCCTGTCATCGCGAGTGATTCCGCGTAAAGGGCATCGAGCGGCAATTCAGCACGTAACTCTGGTCGCTCCGCGATTTCGGCGAATAACGGTACCGCCTGATCAAACGCACCGAGCGTCATGTAGAGCTCAGCCAAACCGTATGCCAGTAACGGTTCGTCCGGTGCAAGGTTACGCGCTTCCTTCAGCTTCGCTAACGCTACTTCGTCAAGACCTTGCGACTGATAGAGGTCAGCGAGTAATACGAGAGAACGCGGACCATATTCCGTGTCCATTGTGTCGACCTGTTCGAGGACGGAGATCGCTTCTTCTTCGCGATCCAAATCGATATAACACTCTGCTAATAACAAGGCTACTCCCGCGTTACCCGCATATTCGACGTAAAGTGGCGCCAAGAGATCGACCGCCCGGTCAGACAATCCGAGTTCGATATAGAGATCGGCAACGGCGAGGCGGTCCTCATCCGTTCCTGTCTTTTCGAGTTTTTCTAATGCTGCTAACGCTTCCGAGGTGTGACCATGTTCTAATTCTTCGATGATGCCATTCAATAGTTGTTCTTTCAAGGCAAGCGCCCCACTTTCTGTCATCCGCCTATTGCTTACTCAGATTGGTCGGATTGAAGTTTCTTTAAATCATCATAGAACGTTGGATAGCTGACTTCAACTACTTCGCGTCCATGAACCATAATTTCCGGATTGATCGTCGCCGCGATCGTCAACATCATCGCGAGCCGGTGATCACCTGCACTGTCGACTTCCGCTGCTTGCAAAGGTGTCGGTCCTTCGATGATCATGCCGTCATCCGTCGCCTCGATATTCGCCCCAAGACGCTGTAATGCCGTCACGACCGTGTCGATCCGATCCGTTTCCTTGACACGAAGCTCTTGTGCATCGCGAATGATTGTTCGTCCTTCCGCTTGCGTCGCAAGCAAAGCGAGTAGTGGAATCTCATCAATCAAGGATGGAATCTGATCACCTTCGACGGTGATCGCTTGTAACGATGTCGTCTCGACGGTCACATCTGCCGTCTCCTCTCCACTGTCTTCTGAGCGATGATTGATTTCGACACTTGCACCCATCTGTCGTAACGTCTGTAAAAAACCAATCCGTGTCGGATTCATCAAGACGTGAGTCGTCGTAATGCGACTATCCTGCCCGATTGCTGCCGCCGTCCACCAAAACGCTGCTGACGATGGATCGCCTGGAATGTCGAGTGACGTTGCTTGTAAGCGTACAGGACCTTGAACACGAATATGCCGACCATCCTCGCGTTCATCGATCGCTACGTCAACGCCGAACTGCGGCAACATCCGTTCCGTATGGTCCCGTGACAGGATCGGCTCGATGACTGTCGTCTCACCCGTCGCATGCAGACCTGCGAGCAACACGGCACTTTTCACTTGTGCACTTGCAACTGGCAACGTATACGTCGTTCCGACAAGCGGCGTTCCTGTGATGTGAAGAGGTGCCGTCTCACCTGTGATGTTTGCTCCGAATAAGGCAAGCGGTTCCGTAATCCGTTTCATCGGACGTCTGCGTAAGGAAGCGTCTCCATCGAGCGCGTACGTCGCTTGACCACCTGCTAGGATACCACTCAAGAGACGAATCGTCGTCCCCGAGTTTCCGCAATCGATCGTTGCTTCTTGGAATGTATCCGTTCCGGTGATCCGAATTTCCTCTGGTGTTCGATCGATTTGTGCACCAAGTGCCTGCATCGCTTCTAGTGAAGCAAGACAATCGGCCCCTTCAAGTGCGTTTCTGACACGTGTCGTTCCCTCGGCGATTCCACCGAACAGGAAAGCACGGTGCGTCATAGATTTATCGCCTGGTACTTGTACTGTTCCTCTTAAGCCCATTCTAAACACCTCACTGTTTGATTGAATGCTCGACGCAATCGTTCTTCGCTGATCGCTTCTAAAATGAAGCGTCCTTCTTTTTCAAGGACGAATCGAATCGTTGCTTGGTGGTTCTTCTTGTCGCGACGCATCAGTTCAAGGTATGTCTTAAACGATTGTCGATCCGGCAATTCTGTCCCAAGACGGTGGAGCAATTGCCCGAGCTGCTTCGCCTGTTCGTCATTTCCTTCCAAGAACTTGACGAAGACAAGTCCGATCCCTACTGCCTCGCCATGCGCAAGACCAGGACTTGCATATTCAACGGCATGACCAAATGTATGTCCATAATTCAAGAAGGCACGCATCCCTTGCTCTGTCTCATCTTGTTCGACGATATCCCGTTTCACATTGATCCCCCGTGCGAGCCAGTCTTCTAAGTCGAGTCCTTTGACAGCATCCAGCGAAATATCGAGTAACGAATCCGCAAATGATGGTCGCGAAAGGAACCCATGCTTGACTAACTCAAAGAAGCCACTTCGCCATTCCCGGTCTGGTAATGTCTGAAGGAGCGTTAAATCATATACGACACCACTTGGCTGATAAAATGCACCGACTAAGTTTTTACCGAGGGAGAGGTTGAGACCAACCTTTCCACCAACACTTGAATCGTGCGCTAACAGTGTCGTCGGAATTTGAATGAACGGGATGCCGCGCAAAAAGGTTGCCGCGACGAATCCCGCTAAATCACCAATCATTCCACCACCGAACGCAAGGATAAGGCTATGACGTGTCATCCCATACCGAATCCCTTCTTCGAGTAGAGCGCCATAAACGGCAAGCGACTTACTGTTCTCCCCAGGCGCAACGGTACTGATATGAACATCGATCGACGGCGATGCATCCGCTAATGCAGCCTGCAATCGATCCATCTGCAAGTGATGTACCGTTTCATCCGTGATGACCCAGATGCGGTCCGCCTCGTTCAGCTCTGAAAGATGCGATAACCGGGCTAATGCCCCATTTCCGACAAGTACTGGATATGACGTGTTCAACCGGATATCAAATTCGATCAAAACGTCCGAACCTCCTCTTTGTAGGCGGCGACGGCAGCTTGAAGACGATCGAGTGTCGATGTCCCGAACATTTCAAGGATAGCAACCGCAATCTCAAACGCGACGACGGCTTCTAAAACAACCGATGCGGCTGGAACGGCACAGGCATCACTTCGCTCGATTTGTGCCGTGAATGCTTCCTTCGTCTCGATATCTACCGATTGCAGTGGACGATAGAGCGTCGGAATCGGCTTCATTGCTACTTGGACGCGAATCGGCATGCCTGTCGACATCCCGCCTTCAATTCCACCTAGATGGTTCGTACGTCGATGATATCCGGATGCATCATGAACGATTTCATCTTGGACGGTACTCCCCTTGCGACGACCAAGTTCATACCCGTCACCAAAACCGACTGATTTCATCGCATTGACACTAATGACAGCTTGCGCAATTCGGCTGTCGAGCTTTAGATCGTTTTGTGTAAAGGACCCGACGCCTGGCATCATGCCTGTCACGACGACTTCGATTTCACCGCCGAGTGTATCCCCTTCTTTTTTGGCCGCATCGATTTCCTCCATCATCCGTTGTCCTGCTTGTTCGTCAGCACATCGAACGGGTGAAGCATCAATCGTTTCCTGATGTTCCACAGGATCCTTCCACGGTGCATCGATTCCACCAATCGACCGTACGTGCGAGAACACTTCAATCCCGAGTTCATTCAGTAATTGTTTAGCGAAGGCGCCGACTGCAACACGTGCTGCCGTCTCACGAGCGGAAGAACGTTCTAGTACATCGCGTAAATCACGATGACCGTACTTCAATCCACCAACGAGATCCGCATGTCCGGGACGTGGACGCGTCAACGTCCGCGGGCGCTCCAACTGTTCTTCGAGTGGTTCCGATTGCATGACTTGTGTCCAGTGCGTATGATCCTTATTCTCGATGAACAAACTGATTGGTGATCCCGTCGTATATCCATGACGAATCCCACCACGTGCATCAATTTGATCCTGTTCGATTTGCATGCGTCGTCCGCGTCCGTATCCGCCTTGGCGACGTGTCATTTCACGCTGGATGGCTTCGAAATCAATCGTGAGTCCTGCTGGCATCCCATCGATGATGACGGTCAACCCTTTTCCGTGTGATTCTCCTGCTGTCATGTAACGCATTCGCTTCATCCCTTCCTGTTTAACCGATTTTTTCGTAAAAGAAGCTCTGTTTCATCTTTAATCCAAACCGTTCGGGCTGGAAAATTTGTTCCGTTCCACCAACGAATAGGATTCCACCTGGCTTTAAGGCCTCGACGAACGAACGATAGACGTGCGCTTTCGCTTCTTCTGTAAAATAAATCAGCACGTTGCGGCAGATGATTAAATCAAACCCTGTATCGTACCGGTCTCCTAACAGATTATGTTTACTGAAACGAACGAGTCGTTTGATTTCTGGAACGACTTCGAACGTTTGCTCTTGCTCGATGAAATATTTCTTTTTACGCGCTTCGACGACTTCATTTAATGCAGAAGCTCCATATCGACCAAGCTTGGCTTTTTCAAGAACGAGTTCATCCAAATCCGTTGCTTGAATCGTAAAGGCGGATGGATCGAGCCGTTCACTTAAAATCATCGCGAGAGAGTATGGTTCTTCTCCGGTCGAACAAGCTGCGCTCCACGTCCGGATTCGTCCATGTGCTCGCGACTCTAGGATCGGTAAGATATCTTGTTCCAATTGTTGCCAACGAATCGGATTACGGAAAAATTCACTGACATTGATCGTCATCCGGTCTAAAAACTCGTCGTATAACGATGTGTCCTTATCCATTGCCTGCATATAAGAAGCAAATGTACTATATCCTTTTTTGTCACGTAACGCCGTCAATCGCCGCTTCATCTGTGCTTCTTTATACTGACCGAGATCAATCCCTGATTTGGTCTTGAATCGTTGAATAAAAAGTTCATAATCTTCCAATTGGCACACCTCGCTCACTCTCGATATCGAATGGTCATTTCCATGACCGGTTCAACTTATTTTCTATAGTAGCATAAAGCTATAGGCATTCCAAAAAGCAATTAGACAATTGGGTCATTCCGTTTTACAAGAACACGACAAAAGGGATTCGATCAAATCGAATCCCTTCCCCGTTGTCTTTCTATTCATGTATTACGCGTTGACTGGTTGTCCTTGAAACCAGAGGGCAAGCTCACGCTCCGCACTCTCGACACTATCTGAACCATGGATGACGTTCTCACTCATCGTGTTCGCGAAATCACCACGAATCGTTCCAGGTGCTGCTTCAAGTGGTTTTGTTTTCCCGATCATCAAACGCGAGACGGCAACGACGTCTGTGCCTTCGACGCGAAGTGCAACGACAGGACCCGATGTGAGGAAAGTGACCAACTCTCCAAAGAACGGTTTCTCCGCGTGCTCTTCGTAATGTGCTTTTGCTAGCTCTTCTGTGACGTTCATCATTTTCATTTCACGAATGATGAATCCTTTGCGTTCGATCCGTCCAATGATTTCCCCAATCAATCCACGTTCTACGCCATCCGGTTTGACCATCAAAAATGTCTGTTCCATCTCTAGTTCCCCCTATGAAATGCTTTTAGAAAAGCGCTTACATAGTCAGTTTACTGGCTTTTGAGAAGAACAGCAAGAAATTTTTGACAATCTTCATCCTTTTCGTTTTCCAACGTAGCGTGCGACTTCTTCAAGCGATCGTTTAGCAGAAGATTTAGGTAATGGTTCGAGACGTTTGATGGCACGATGGATATAATGATCGACTGTTTGTTGCGTTCGTTCAAGAGCACCCGAAGTTTGAAGAAACGATAATAAGGGTGCGACTTCTTCATGTGTTGGCATACTCTCGATTTTTGAAAGACGTTCATAAAAGACAGCATCTTCTGCACCATAAAAGACAGGTAACGTTTTGTGTCCATGACGCAAATCCTCTGCTACGGGCTTACCAAGTTCTGTGCGATTCGCTGTGAAATCAAGCAAATCGTCAGCAATTTGAAAAGCAAGTCCGATATCTCGTCCAAACAACCGTAACGCTTTCGTATCGGCTGCAGAACAGTTCGCAACAATTGCACCTAGGTGACAACTCGCTTCGATGAGAATAGCTGTTTTTCGTTCAATCCGTTTGATGTAGCGTTTAATTGATTGTTCCCAATCATATTGGTCATAGATTTGTTCAATCTCACCTTCGCAAATTTCACGCATCGTATGGACCATCACCTGGACAAGTTCCGGCTTTCCGACTTCACCGATCAACCGAATCGCCTCACCGAACAGATAATTCCCGGAATACAGCGCTACTTCTTCATCAAAGTATTGCATAACGGTCGGTTTTCCTCGTCGTAGTTCTGCGTCATCAATGACATCGTCATGGACGAGTGATGCCATATGGACGAGCTCAAGACTGGCCGCCACACGAATCAGCTCATCCCGATCTGCTTCACCGAATTTAGACGCTAACAATACGAACGCCGGTCGAATCCGTTTTCCACCAGCCTTCAACAGTTGCTTTCCAGCCGCATCGATCGTTGGTTCCTCAGAAGCGATATGACTGATCAGAAAACGATCGACTAAGTTAACTTCCTTCGTGACATCACGGTATATGGAATGCAGTGACATCTCACCACTTCTTCCCAAGGTGCATCGCAGCAGCCCCACCCGCGAATGCCTTGACTTCCACTTGCATGAAGCCTGCCTGTTCGAAGAGTTGTTTCAGTTCGACGCGGTCGAGGAACACTTCCGTCGATTCTTGTAGCCAGTTGTATTGATCGTATGATTTCGCAAGCAATCGCCCGACTTGTGGCATGATTTTTCCGAAATACAATGAATATGCTTCGCGGAAAATCGGTGCCGTCGGTTGACTCGTCTCGAGACAGACGACCGTTCCACCTGGTTTTAAGACACGATGCATCTCTTTGATGACCTGTAGATAATCCGGTACGTTTCGTAGACCAAAACCAATCGTCACATAATCGAACGAGTTATCACCGAACGGTAGATCCATCGCATTTCCGTGAATCAATTCGATGTTTTTCATATCGAGCGCTTCTACCTTCTCCACGCCGACTCTTAGCATGTTTTCTGAAAAATCAAGTCCTTTGATGACACCTGTCGGGCCGGCTGCTTTCGCTAGTTGAATCGTCCAGTCCGCTGTCCCACAACAAAGATCGAGACATTTAGCGCCCGGGAAGACTTGCATCCGGCGCATCGTCTCGCGTCTCCATAGTTTATGCAGTCGGAAGCTGATGACTGAATTCATTTGATCATAGTTCGTTGATATCGATTGAAACACTTCATATACTTTTTTTTCTTTATCTTTTGCCTGCACACCGCTCACCCTTTCCAAGATCTCATGCTACCGCCATCTGCTCGAGATGCGATAACAGTAATTTCTGTGCGACCAGATCCAATTGTTCTGCCTGTTGTTGAATGATTTGCCGCCCCTGTCGTGTCAGCCATTCTCGTTTCGTGATTGCCGCGAGTCCTTGCATTAATCCGAACTCTGCTGTTAACCACAAGAGAACCCGTTCTTCCGTCGATGCATAATTCATTTCGTGAAGGGCACACTTTGCTTCGTTGACCCGTTGAATCGTCCGTCCGAGTGAAACGAGAATCTCTTTTGGTAACCCAGCTAGCTGTTCGAAAAAGTAGCTCGAGAATAAATCCCCTGCTAATACAAGCAACTGTCGCTCCTTCGAACCGCGTAGCGTTTCATTGACACGCTCATGCAGACGTAGCGCTACTTGTGCGAAATGAATCGCTTTGACGAGTGCTTCCGTATCCAGCGTGTCATGTTGAGCGACATCAATCAACCAACTGATCTGTTCACGATCGATGGAAGGGAAATCCACATGTCGAGCCAATCGTGTCGTTTGTTTAGTGGTGAGTGCAGTGATGATTTCATCCACGCGCAGCTCATGTTGTTCCATGCTTTTACCCCCCGATCTCCAGTGCCATCTCGTTGATGGACGTTCTTCTTTTTTAATATACCATAATCGGCGGGCTTTCACGCTTCTGAATGTCCACAAAAAAGCCGCCCGAGAAAATCTCGGGCGACTATGTAGCCGGATTACTTCACAGCATCTTTCAATGCTTTACCTGGTTTGAAGGCAGGTACTTTGCTTGCTGGAATCTCGATATCTTCTTTCGTACGTGGGTTGCGACCTTTACGGGCTGCACGCTCACGGACTTCGAAGTTACCAAATCCAATCAATTGGACTTTCTCTCCAGACTGAAGTGTCTCAGTGATCGATTCGAATGTTGATTCAACAACTTTCGTCACGTCTTTTTTTGTAAGACCTGATTTTTCGACGACTGCTTGAATGAGTTCAGTTTTGTTCATTACTTTCACCCCCTCCCAATCACTTCTTCGAGGGTAATCATACCCCATAAACGTTGCTATTACAACATTTTCGTGTAAATAACGTTCAATTTTCAGATTCTTCGCTCGATTCCTCTGAAAACACAGGTTCGCCTTTTTCGTTTATCGTGTAGCTTTGAGAATAGGCAGGAACAAAAGGTTGATCTTCATAGAGCAAATACCGAATATCTTGACCGACTTTCGGCTTTTTCTTCGCAGTTTGAACAGCTTTCTTCAACTCAGGTAAATAGTTGATGAAGAGGCGTCCTTGACCATCGACATAGATCGACAACTTTTCATCTGAATACGGACTTGGGACAGTCGGTTCTTTTTTGATGAATAGTTTTTTATAGTCAAGCGTAAACTGGTTTTTTCCGAACGATCCTTTAAACGGATACTTTTCGTTCTTCTTCCGATACGCATCAATCCGAACTTGGAGCTTCTGTAACTCTTCTGCAACAAGTAAATCCATCAACTTAACAGTCGGTTTCGTGTCGACATCGACTAACAGATAGATGAATGTTCCGCCACCTTCAAAACTGTTCGATGGTGGATCACTCATATAACGCGGAATGAGCCGCCCTAATTCGATTTGATAACGCTCCATAAGCGGAGTATCTGCTTCCATCGTCTTGATGGGCAAAACACCCGTGTCTTTTTGATACGCATCGACAGCATCCTGTACGGTACGCAACTGTTGTGGATACGGTACGCGGTTCGACGGTTTCTGACTGTCTGGAAATAGACAACCCGATAACAACGTCACCGGAATGAGCATGAGGATCACGAACCACTTCTTCATGCGCTTGGCCCCGCCATGACGATGAATACCATGATGATCGACGCAACGATGAAACATACGAATGCCAATGTCGATACGAGAACCTGCCATATCCCCTTCAACTTCGTCCGACTGACCGTGACCAGCAAGACACTGATCGCAAAGAGTCCAATGCCAGCGAACGAGATCCACATTTTTATTAATCCTGGACTCAAGGTTTCCACCCCACTCCGTTAATCTTTCGTCGTGAAGAGATGCTCGATCTCATTTTTCTGTGGTCGTTGCATCAACTTTTTGACTTCTTCTTCCGGTGTATGACCGTCAAAGAGAACATGGTAGAGAGCGGAAGTGATTGGGAGTTCACACTGTTTCGTCTCCGCCAAATCATATGCCGCTTGGGTCGCGCGAACACCTTCGACGACCATTCCCATGTTTTCTAGCACCGTCTCTAATTTTTCACCGCGACCGATGGCATTCCCCGCACGCCAATTTCGACTATGAACCGATGTACAAGTAACGATCAAGTCACCCATTCCTGTCAATCCAGTGAACGTCATCGGGTTAGCTCCAAGCATCGTACCGAGACGTGCCATCTCGACCATTCCACGCGTAATCAATGCTGCTTTGGCATTATCCCCGTAACCGAGACCATCCGTCATACCTGCGGCAAGCGCAATGATATTTTTGAGCGCCCCACCAAGTTCAGCTCCGATGATATCCGCATTCAGATAGACGCGGAAGTTTTCATTCGTAAACAGCTCCTGTACACGACCAGCCTCTTCTAAATCATCCGATGCGATGGTCACTGTCGTTGGTTTACGTAACGCGACCTCTTCGGCATGCGAAGGACCGGTCAAGACACAAACCGCTTTGCGTTTCGCAGGATCGACCTCTTCTTCGATTAATTCTGACAACCGAAGATGCGTCTTTGGCTCGATTCCTTTTGATGCATGAATCAAAACGACTGGTTCCGTCAACAATTCATTCAATTGTCGGGAAACCGAACGAATCGCAGAGGACGGTGTGACGATCAAGATATGCGTTGCGCCTTCGACCGCCACTTTAAGATCCGTCGTCGCCTTCAATGATTGTGGTAACATGACACCTGGCAAAAATTGCGCGTTTTCATGATGTTCATTGATGCGGTCGACAGTTGTTTGTTCACGACCGTAAAGCATGACTTCCTGATCATTATCGGCTAAGACGAGCGAGAGCGCTGTTCCCCAACTCCCCGCTCCGATGACAGCGATTTTGGTCATACTGACTCACCTCATTATTGTTTTTGACGAGCTAAAATCCGGATTGGTGTACCTGTAAAATCAAATGCTTCCCGAATCCGATTCTCAAGATATCGTTTATAAGAGAAGTGCAACAATTCTGGATCATTGACGAACAAGACGAACGTTGGCGGACGTGACGCGACTTGAGTCGCATAGTTGATCCGAAGACGAACTCCTTTATCCGTCGGCGCTGGGTTCATCGCGACAGCGTCAACGATGACATCGTTCAAGACGCTTGTCTGAATCCGTTGTGCATGGCTGTGCGCTGCTTGTTGAATGACCGGTAGCAACGTCTGCAAACGACGTTTTGTTTTCGCTGAGACGAAGACGATGGGTGCATAGTCAAGGAAACGGAATTCTTCCCGAATCTCTTCTTGCATCTTTTTCATCGTCTTATCATCTTTTTCGACAGCATCCCATTTATTGACGACAATGATGACCGCGCGACCTGCTTCGTGAGCATATCCCGCCACTTTTTTATCTTGTTCGATGATACCTTCTTCGCCATCAAGCACGACACAGACGACATCTGCCCGTTCGATTGCTTTTTGTGCACGCATGACGCTGAAACGTTCTGTTGATTCATAGACTTTCCCGCGTTTTCGCATCCCGGCCGTATCGATGATGACGTATTCTTGATCATCCCGCGTAAACGGTGTATCGATCGCATCGCGCGTCGTACCAGCGATGTTCGAAACGATGACACGTTCTTCACCGAGAATCGAGTTCGTCATACTTGATTTTCCGACGTTTGGACGACCAATCAAGGCAAACTTGATCGTGCTTTCGTCATATTCTAATTCTTCTTTATCTGGTGCGAGTTCAAGGACACGGTCGAGTAAGTCACCTAGACCAAGACCATGTGTACCAGAAATCGGGAACAAGTCTCCGAATCCAAGGGAGTAAAATTCATACATTAAATCACGCATTTCAAAGTTATCGACTTTGTTGACAGCTACGACGACTGGTTTGTTCGAACGGAATAACATGTTCGCGACTTCCTCATCCGCTGCTGTGATTCCTTCGCGTCCGTTCACCATGAAAATGATGACATCCGCTTCATCAATAGCGAGCTCCGCCTGATGACGCATCATTTGAAGTAGGGGCTCATCCCCGACTTCGATTCCACCTGTATCAATCAAATGAAAATGACGATTCAGCCATTCTCCAGTTCCGTAAATACGGTCGCGGGTAACGCCTGGCTTGTCTTCTACGATTGAAACCCGATCTCCAATCACCCGGTTAAAAATCGTCGACTTTCCGATATTTGGGCGACCTACGATCGCCACGACTGGAATTGCCATCCCAACACCTTCTTTCTCTTCTCTCGCTTCATAGCCGTTCTATTGTATCAAATCAAACTGTCATATACCATAACAAACCGCATATAAAAAGCGGACACGCTTGTGTCCGCTTTGTGTCATTGCTTATTCTTTCTGATCAGAATCGTCCTCAGTCAAGTCAGCGACCGAGAATCCTTCTGATTGATTCGTATAATCCGAGTAATCGTCAGCAGATGATTCTTCCTCTTCAAGGACACGTGTTGATAGCGAAATCTTATGCTCATCAAGACGTACTTCGAGTACTTTCGCCTCGATTTCCTGTCCTTCTTCGAGTACTTCCGAAGGTGAACCGATATGACGGTTCGCGATTTGCGAAATGTGCAAAAGTCCTTCTACTTGCGGCGCAAGTTCGATGAAGGCTCCGAACTGGACGAGACGACGTACACGTCCTTTAACGATATCGCCAGCTTCGATCTTCCCTTCCATCTGTTGCCATGGACCAGGTTGTGTTTCCTTGATCGATAACTTGACCTTTTCTGTATCACGGTCGACACCAAGTACTTTGACTTCGACTTTTTGACCTTCCGTGACGATATCCGAAGGACGCTCGACACGGTGGTGTGCCATCTCAGAGATGTGAACGAGACCGTCGACGCCACCGATATCAACGAAAGCACCAAAGTCCGTTAAACGTTGGACTGTACCTTCGAGGATTTGACCTACTTCTAAATTTTCAAGTGTCTCTTTTTTCTTCGCGTTCAATTCGCCTTCAACGACAGCTTTGTGCGAGAGAATGACACGGTTCTTTTCTTGATCGAGTTCAACGACCTTGACTTCGATCGAACGACCGATGTAATCCGAGAAATCCTCGACATAATGCCGTTCGACGAGTGACGCTGGAATGAATCCGCGGACACCGATATCAACGACGAGTCCACCTTTGACGATGTCCTTGACGACAACTTCAAAGATCTCACCTGATTTATACTTCTCTTCTACTTGCTCCCACGCTTTGAGCGCGTCGATTTCTCGTTTCGAGACGACGACCTCTTCATCCGTGATTTTCTTGACCTTCACTTGTAGTTCATCTCCGACGTTCAGCACGCCGCGAATATCATCGAGATGAAGACTCGATACTTCGCTGATCGGTAAGATGGCTTCTGTTTTATATCCGATATCAATGAGTGCTTGCTTGTCTTCAATTTTCACGACCATTCCGGTAACTACCTGGTCCCGATGAATTTCAAAATCAGGCATATCTTTCATTTCTTCGACCATTCCAAAACAACCTCCTCACGATGAGTACAAGAAACGCCTGACACGTGTCAATGCGTTTATCCTGCTTCTAACTTCTTACAATTCTGACTATTTGTCAAGGTATTAAGCGTGATTGAAGTAGACGGATTTGATTTCGTCCATAATTCGGTCAGAAATCGATTTCGCTGCGCCCCGTTGATCACGTAAATCCGAAATATCAACCGGTTTCCCGACCGCGACGTGCATCCGTTTGAACGGGCGGTATGATCCGATGATGGCAATCGGTAAAACCTGCGCATTCGATCGTAACGCAAAGAACCCGACTCCTGGTTGTGCTGCTGTAAATTCACCTGGTGCGGAACGTGTTCCTTCTGGGAAAATACCGACCGTCTCATCTGAATTCAATAGTTCAATCGTCCGTTTCAAGGCTTGACGATCTCCTTGACCGCGACCGACAGGGTATGTTCCTGCCGCAATCATTAATTGTTTTAAGGCAGGAACTTTGAACAGTTCTTCTTTTGCCATGTAACGCACCGCGCGGTTTGGCGGAATCGCACTGACGAGGAAGACCGGGTCCCAGTTCGAACTGTGATTGGCACAGACGAGTAAAGAACCGTCTTTTGGAATGTTCTCTTGTCCTGTCACTTTCAATCGGAAGACTGTTTTCGCAATGACCCAGACGACAAACCGGGCAATCCGGTAAATGGTATCTTGACGTTTCATTTTAGGACACCCTCTGCTAGCTCCATCAATCGGACGACGACTTCATCGATCGTCATCTCTGTCGTATCGAGATATAGTGCATCGTCAGCTTGACGCAATGGCGAGACTTCACGTTCGCTGTCGCGCTTATCACGCAGTGCGATCTCTTCTTGAAGAATCGTGATGTCACTGTCCATCCCACGCGCGATATTTTCACGGTGTCTTCGAGCTGCACGCTCTTCGACAGTTGCCGTCAAAAAGACTTTTAATTCTGCATCCGGCAATACGACTGTGCCGATATCACGTCCATCCATGACGATTCCACCGCGTTCAGCTAATTTCCGCTGTGCCGTGACGAGTGCAACCCGGACTTCTTTTTGACGAGCGACGAACGAGACATTATTCGTGATTTCGATGGAACGAATCGCATCCGTTACTTCGCGATCACCAATAAAGACACGTTGCCCGTTTTCGCCTGGTGTTAAACGAATATCAAGCGATTTCATTAATTCTCCGAGCACTTCCCCATCGTTGAGATCAAGTGATTGTTCAAGTGCTGCCAGTGTGACGGCCCGGTACATGGCTCCTGTATCGATGTATACATAGTCAAGGCGCGCTGCCAATTGTTTTGCGATCGTACTTTTTCCAGCACCCGCTGGTCCATCTAAAGCGATTTGAATCTTTTTCATCATCCATCCAATCCTTCCATCTTCCCTATAATTACCGGGAATTCATTCTTCCGAACGTTATCATAGCAAAAAAATGCGGTCAGGTGAATGGATTCATGCCCCTTCTTGAACTTTTCATTTGCATTTGATAACAGTGACGCAATACAAGTTCGCGACTTCTGTCGGGAATCATCGTAAATTGGAATGCTAATTCATATCGTTCTTCACGCCGATCAATTCGAACGAGTTCAGCGATGACATCTAATGTACTCGATATGCCCTCACCTGTAGGCAAAATGAATGTCATTTCCACCTCTTCCTCTTTTTGAACCGGTAATTGATCCGACAAGATCATCATTCCTCCAGCCGATAGATCGAGCGTCACCGTCGTAAACGGCTCGAAATGCGTTTTATGAGGGTGTACAGCGACATCGAGTATTTGCGGTACTCGGACGAACTGACGTCGTTGGATGCGTTCGATTTGATCATCCTTCGGTCGTTTCAAAGCATATCGTTGACCGCGAAGTGGATCATTTTGTCGTTCAACGACGACCGTATCAAATCCAAATAATTTGCCTTTTTCCTTAAAGAAATAAAATGAAACTTCTTCTTGCTCTGACAAGATGAATGTTTTGAGTGTCGCGACCTCACTCGGTGCTTCAATCCAAATCAATCGATTCGTCACGGCCGTCACCTTTGTGCGACCTTGTCGATCCTCACTATTCGAAAGCATTACCAAATCCCCAATTTCCATCATACTACTTCGCTCCTACTCTCTATTCGATGCCATCTGAATGTTGTTTTTTTCGTTTGAATCGCTGATTTAAACGATTGGCACCTCGTACTTGAAATAATCCAATCGTCCATAGGATGACCATGAAGACGATTGGCAAAAAAGATATACCACCATTTTCCAATATTAACAAATTAAATAAGATATGCGCAAATACCGGAAGCGCAATCGAGAGGGACAACCAGCGGTAAGGATGAGGCGAGAATTTCGCCATGCCCATGAAGAATCCCATGATGACCGCAAACAAAGCATGACCAGATACTGGTAAGAGTGCCCGGAACAGCATATGTTCGACTGTTCCATTCACCATCAGATATAAAATATTCTCAAGCGTTGCGAACCCAAGTGAACAGGCTACCGCGTAGATGATCCCGTCGTAATAATCATTAAACCGTTGATGGATATAGACCGTATAAAAGACGACAAACCATTTGGCGAATTCTTCCGTGACAGCTGTTCGAATCAACTGTACCTCTTCACGTCCACCAAACTCTGTCTGGACGATATAGTCGATGAACATCAAGGGAAAGACAAGTAAAATACCGAAAATGAAACTTCGAAGAATATATCCGACTGGCTCCGATTCATGTTCGTGACGTAGATAAAAATAAGTTAGGAGTGCGATGCCTGGGGCAACTCCGGAGAAAACGATTTGAACCACGCTTCCTCTCCCCCTTTCTTCCTCATTTATAAGAATAAAGGTTTCTTGGAAAAAAGAAAACGTCCTCGTTGTTTCAAGAGGGAAAAAGGTTACAATATGGGAGAACGAATTGAATCCGCTATAGAAAGTAGGTGAAGGTCTTCTGTCTGTAGACAAGGACCCTTTAGCATGAAATCATTATTACTCATTCATACGGGTGGAACGATCGCCATGGCACAGGATCATTCTGGTCATGTCTTACCAAATGATATCAATCCACTCGACGCTTCACTCCCGCGAGCAACAGATATTGCCAATATTACGACGCGTCACTTCGCAAACTTACCTTCTCCGCATATGACACCTGACATCATGTTACGTCTAGCCCATTTCATCGAGAGTGAGCTCAAGAAGGAACATTACGACGGCGTCGTCATCACTCACGGAACGGACACACTGGAAGAGACGGCTTATTTCTTACATTTGACGCTTGGTGCACCTGTTCCGATCGTTTTGACAGGAGCCATGCGTTCTTCCAATGAGGTCGGATCCGATGGTGAGTTTAATCTGATTACGGCACTTCGTGTCGCTGTCAGTGAAGCTGCGCGCGGAAAAGGTGTCCTCGTCGTCTTCAACGGGGAAATCCATTCAGCATTCAACGTCACAAAAACGCATACGTCATCCGTCGATACATTCAAATCCGTTCATTTCGGAAATCTTGGGATGGTAACGAAGGATCATGTCTACTTATTCAATACACCACTCTTAAAACAAACACATATGGTAACTTCGCTCTCAAAACGGGTCGCCGTTCTTAAAGTCTATGCCGGTATGGAACCCGACCTATTACTTGCTGTGAAACAACTCGGTTATGATGGGCTCGTCCTTGAAGTTCTTGGTCAAGGGAATGTACCACCAAGCATTGTGGATGCCATCGCTGAATTGATTACCGTCATGCCGATCGTCATCGTCAGCCGTTGCTTCAACGGAATCGTTCAAGATGTATATGGATATACGGGTGGCGGACAACAATTAAAAGAACTCGGCGTCATTTTCTCGAATGGACTGAATTCACAAAAAGCGCGGCTTAAACTGATGGTCGAACTTGAAATCGATGCCTCACAACTAGAACTCGAAGAATCATTCCGCGTTGAATAAATGAAAAAACCTCTTGATCCGGAAATTTATCTTCCAAATCAAGAGGTTTTGTTTAGGCTTGTACCGATGCACCACGTAACCGTTCAACGAGATGGTTGGCAATGCTTGCACCGTGAAAACGTCCGTTTTCAATGAATATTTTATTGGCGTCATATCCTGCTGCGACGACACCTGCGATATAGATGCCCGGGACATTCGATTCCATCGTCTCTTCGTCATGACTTGGAATGCCTGTTTTACGATCAATCGTAATGCCTGTGTCAGCGAACAATCCGACATCGGGTGTGTAACCTGTCATCGCAAAAACAAAATCAGCACGGACAGTCTGTTTATCTCCATCTATTTGATAAATCACCTCTTGCTCCGTAATTTCTTCGATTGACGCTCCAAAAATCATCTTGACCTTTTCCGAACGAACGAGAGATTCGAAGTTCGGCAACACCCAAGGTTTGATGGATGGACTATACTCCGGTCCACGGTAAAGGACAGTCACACGCGCTCCCGCTTTTTCAAGTTCAATCGCTGCATCGACGCTCGAGTTTTTCCCACCGATCACGACGACATCTTGATCAAAATACGGATGTCCTTCCGTAAAGTAGTGCGAGACATGAGGTAATTCCTCTCCAGGAACATCCATCCGGTTCGGTAAACCATAATAACCTGTCGCAAGCACGACGGAGCGAGCTTCTCGGCTTCTTTTTTCCCCGGAACGCTCCGAGTGGATGATAAAATGATCCGCTTGACGTTCAATCCGCTCGACGGTCTCAAACGGACGAATCGTCAACTGTTTTCGTTTGACGACTTCTCGATAATAGACGAGAGCGTCGAGACGTCGCGGTTTTAATTCTTTATTGATGAACGGTACACCACCAATTTCTAACTTCTCACTACTTGAAAAGAACGTTTGATGCGTCGGATAACGATAGATCGCTTCGACGATATTTCCCTTTTCGAGCACTTCGACGTCTAGTCCCCGATCTTGCATTTCGATCGCAGCAGATAACCCACACGGTCCTGCACCGATTACGATACAATCTAACATTCGAATATCTCCTCTTCCGGTTGCTTTTTTTATATCTTAGCAAATCTCTACCATAGACGAAAGAAATTGCAATGCAAAACGCCCGCTCTTCGTAAAGAAGAAGCGGACGTTCATTATCATATTAGACCCAACCACGGAAACGAGATGCTTCCGCCATCTTCCGGACACCGACCATATAGGCGGCAAGTCGCATGTCGACATTTCGCGTCTGCGCTGTCTGATAGACTTGGTTGAACGAGTTCACGAGTACTTTTTCAAGTTTCTCGTGTACTTCCTCTTCCGTCCAGTAATACCCTTGGTTGTTCTGTACCCATTCGAAGTAAGAGACCGTTACGCCACCACTCGAAGCAAGAACATCCGGAACGATCAGGATATCACGTTCAGCGAGAATTTTCGTCGCCTCGTTCGTCGTCGGACCGTTAGCCGCTTCAACGACGATCGCTGCTTTGATATCGTGCGCATTGTCTTCTGTGATTTGATTCTCGATTGCTGCCGGAACAAGAATATCACATTCAAGTTCAAGCAATTCTTTATTCGAAATCGTATTTTTGAACAATGTCGTCACGGTACCGAACGAGTCACGACGGTCGAGTAGGTATGGAATATCGAGACCGTTTGGATCATGGAGTGCTCCGTACGCATCACTGATCGCGATGACTTTTGCACCTAAATCATACATGAATTTCGATAAGAAACTTCCGGCGTTGCCGAATCCTTGAACGACGACACGTGCGCCTTCGAGCGAGATACCCTTTTTAGCAGCCGCTTCCCGAATCATGATTGCGACACCTTTCGCCGTCGCTGTCTCACGACCGTGTGAGCCACCGAGGACGAGCGGTTTCCCTGTAATGAAACCAGGTGAGTTGAATTCATCGATTCGACTGTATTCGTCCATCATCCACGCCATGATTTGCGAGTTCGTGAAGACGTCAGGTGCTGGAATATCCTTCGTCGGTCCAACGATTTGACTGATAGCACGGACATATCCACGGCTGAGACGTTCGATTTCACGGAAGCTCATCTCACGTGGATCACAGATGATTCCGCCTTTACCGCCGCCGTATGGTAAGTCAACGATACCTGCCTTCAGACTCATCCAGACGGATAATGCTTTGACTTCGACTTCCGTCACGTTCGGGTGGAAACGAATTCCACCTTTCGTTGGTCCAACGGCATCGTTATGTTGCGCACGATATCCTGTGAAGATTTTCGTCGAACCATCATCCATCCGTACCGGAATCCGGACTGTCAACATCCGGAGTGGTTCTTTAAGTAATTCATACATCTCGTCTGGATAACCAAGTTTCCCTAGTGCCTCCTTGACGATTTCTTGTGTCGCTTCCAGTACGTTCTTGCGGTGATTCGCATGTTGTTGGTCAGTGATCATTCCAACGTTCCTCCCCATAAGTGGCATCCCCTATGCCGTTTCCTTGTTCGGATAAAGTATACTCTTTTCTCGAACGTAATGAAAGGGGTTACGCCTATATTTGTAAGCGCTTTCTCACTTCTTTTCCTAGGATATCATTGATTTGGTTGTTTTGTTTGACGATGTCGTTCGATTGCCAGTTCCATGAAATATTCGACCAGTTCCGGATATTCGATTCCCACTGCTCGTGCACCGTCCGGGAATAAACTGGTCGAAGTCATACCAGGAAGTGTATTCGTCTCCAAGATGACTGGATTTCCGGATTCCGGTACTAGGAAATCAGATCGCGAGTATCCTGCACAGCCAAGGACTTGGTGCGCTTTAACAGCCCATTCTTGAAGTTTTTCTGTCGTTGTCTCATCCAGCTCAGCAGGACAAATATGCTCCGAACCTCCGATGGCATACTTTGATTCATAGTCATAAAAGTCGTTCTTCGGAATGATCTCGATGACCGGCAGTGCTTTTTCTGCACCTTTATGACCGACGACAGGGACTGTCACTTCCCGCCCTTTAATGAACTGTTCGACAAGCACTGCATCGTCCGCTTCAAAGGCTTTAGCGATTCCTTCACGTAACATCGTCTCATCTTGAGCAATCGTCAATCCGTTTGATGAGCCTTCTTGTGCTGGTTTGACGACACAAGGAAATTGACCATTCCACTCTACGATTTTTGCTTCGATATCATCTCCACGCTCTAACAGCACATCACGGGCGATCGTAATGCCTGCTTTATCAAAGTGAACTTTCGAACGTGCCTTATCCATCGCTAGCGCTGACGCTAACACACCTGAACCTGTATATGGAATGTCTGCCAGTTCAAGCAATGCTTGTACGCGTCCATCTTCACCAATTTTCCCGTGAAGAGCGATGACAGCCACATCTACATCCAGCTGAAAGAGTTCATGCGCTTGATCAGGGTGGAAATCAACAGCCGTGACCTCATGCCCTTTACTGTTTAATGCTTCCATGATCGACTTTCCACTGTTTAATGAAACCTCCCGTTCTCCTGAAGTCCCACCGTATAATACTGCCACTTTCATCCTACTTCACTCCTTCTTCTTACGTTCAATGATTATCATACCATCCTTCTGACGATGAAAAAATACAAAATGGTGCCACTTCCAGCAGAACACAAAAAGGTGCGGCATCCCCCTATGAGGGAATGTCGCACTTGATGTTTTACATATTAAACTGTTCAGCTATCGTTGCGACAGCATGTTCCGCCTGAATCGTTTTCCCATACTCCGCCATGACGAGTGGACTTTTCGGGCTCGGTTCACCGTATTCAGATAAAATCGTCGTCACCGTTCGCTCGAGCGCCTCGTTCATTCGTTCTTGGAAATAGAGATAATAGCTTCCCTCGAAGAAGTAGAGGCTACCCCCTGTCTCTGTACGAGGCATATGCCGCAATAATCCATGACTCGCTTGAATGACGTCTTCTAGCGAGTGTAGAGCATATAAGACGTGATGGACGATATCGACTGTCATGCGGATTTCAACTTGATCGAACTCCTCGTTCATCTCTTCTGGCAAATCTCCTTCACGACGTACATCAACGAGCATGCCGTCATTCGGGAAGAATGTGACGAAAAATTCGAGTGTTCCTGCTGCCTGAAAACCATAATTCGATTCGGCTTCTTCTAATAAGTTGCGCAATAAAGCTTGTCCCTTCCCGACAGCCAACGTTTCTGGTCGGACGTCGTGAAGCGATAACTCTTGCTTTGTGATGAAGACACGAAGGTGTCCTTGTTTCATTTGTTCAAACCTCATAATAGACTCCTCCAGTCAAAACCGGAAACACAGATGTCTCCGTTCGTTATGAACCATACTATACACCAGTTGTCGGAGTGAGTCGACTTAACCAACTTTTCCAAGATTGATCGTCTGCACCAAGTAAATGTGGACCATATCGTTCCGGGAGCTGATCGACCGCATAACCACCAAGACCAATCTCAAGATCCGGAAAATCAGACATCAAACGTGCTAACGCTTCATCAAGTAACGGTAAATGATCCGATAACGTGCAGGAAAGAATAACGGCTTTCGGTTGCAACTGATGCGTGACCGTCACCAAGTCCTGAACCGGTATACCGGAACCGAGGAAAATGACATCAAATCCAGATTGACGTAAGTAAAGCGTGAAGAACAGTAGCCCGAGTTCGTGTTCTTCTTCCGGCGCACAGACACAGACGATTCGCGGTAAAAATGGATTGATCGGCATCTGTAACGACAGTGTCGAGAGACGGGCTCTTAGAAATGCCGTCGCAAAATGCTCATGCGCAATCGTAATCTCTCCCGACTCCCACTTCACTCCAATCTCATGTAAGAGCGGACCGACGATGTCCTGAATGACTTTATCGAAGCTAAACATCGAGAATGCTTTATTCATGATGTCGTGCGCATGTCGTTCTTCAAAGTTCGTCAATGCCTGGAACAACTGATCTCGCAGTTCGACTCCATAATCGTGCGGTACCTCAGCCCGATTAACAGGCATCTCATACAATTGGATTGCTTTAGAGACAGACAATCCCTCTTTTTGTTTATCGACGATCCAGCGTAATTTCGCGACGTCGTTATCACTATAAATTCGATGTCCGGATTCACTTCGATCCGGATCGAGCACCTGATATCTCCGCTCCCAAGCACGAATGGTCGTCGGGTTGAGTCCCACTAACGCAGCGACTGCTTTGATATTATATTTCCCACGATCCATGCATCGTGCCTCCTTCCCCTTCCTTTCTAGTATACGCTGAAAGGAAAAAAATCTCCGTTCACAATGTGCCCTTACATCATGAAACCGATGGAGACGAAGGCGATGATGATCGTGATCATGAGTACCGTAAGCGTGATCGCTAGCGGATTTTTTCGAAACGGTTGTTTCAATCGCTCGTTACGAACGTGTTCGATACGCGAAGAACGCGGTGGCAATAACTGATCCTCTTCGTTCTGATGCAACCGTCGTTGATCTTGTTTACTCAATGTTTATCACCTTTTCTTGAAAAATATAACGATATTGTCTAGTTTACACCGAATCTAGTGATGAAAAAAAGACTTGTTCTAAACGCATTTTCCAATCTACCGGTTGATGGGTCTTTCTCTTCACCGGATTTTCCCATTCAATCGTTCCGCACACATCACAACACCGTGGTTGTAAGATTGCCTCCTCATCAAAATGATGCAACAACATCGTACGGCGACATTCGTTCCGATGAATGTAGTCCATCATCAGGTTGACCTCTTGTCTTTTTAATTGTTTACGTTCCGTTTGCCACTGGATGATTCGTTCCTTCGACCACCCGTTCTCGAGTTGCGATTTTAGTAATCGATATGCCGGATCTTCCGGATTAAGACGAAGACGACTTTCCATCTTGGCATAGGATTCGCCTTGATTCATCCCTTGTTGCAATTGATCGATCCACAAGACGGGTGCATATTGCGTGTCAATCAAGTAGGTTTGTAGTTGTTCATCTTGAGCAGCGTAGAGTAAAATCGCCGTTGCCCCTTTACCGTCTCGACCGGCGCGTCCGACTTCCTGCATATAGGCTTCGATCGTCGCAGGCATCGTATAGTGAATGACCGTACGCACGTTGCCTTTATCGACACCCATTCCGAACGCACTCGTACACACGAGACAATCAATCTCATCATGAAGAAACTGTTGTTGAACAAGCTGGCGATCTTCTATCGTCAACCCAGCATGATAATAGGTCGCGCCGTCAATGATTCCAGCAATTCGTTCCGCTTCTTTACGGGTCGTTGTATAGATGACGCATGGGCGAACGATGCGTTCCATCCACCGATCAACTGCCGCATCTTTTTCTTCTCGATCAACGCGATCGACAACATATTGGATTTCTGGTCGGTTGACAGAACGACGGATGATTTGTGGTTCGCGCATACGCAGTTGTGTTCGAATATCTTGCTCAACAGCACGAGTCGCTGTTGCGGTTAAGGCGAGACATGGTGGAAGACCTAGTTCTTGTCGAATTTGACCAAGTCTTGCATACTCCGGTCGAAATTCGTGTCCCCATTGTGAGATACAATGCGCTTCATCGACGACGAAGAGCACAATATTGACCTGTTTTAGCCGAGCCCGAATCTGCGGCAGCGCGAGTTGTTCCGGTGATAAGTAAAGATATCGTAGATGTTCGAGTACAGATAAGATCTGCTCCTTCTCTTCTCGTGTCTCGACAGATGTTAATTTAGCGACAGATCGCTCTCCTCTGCGCTTGATTTGCATGACCTGGTCTTCAATCAACGAGAGTAACGGAGACAAAATCAACGTCAGCCCTTCATTTTGTACATAAGAAGGAAATTGATAACAGACAGACTTTCCTCCACCTGTCGGCAAAATTGCTAGTGTATCTGTTCCGTTTAGGATGGCATCGATGATTTGGCGTTGCCCTGGTCGAAATGCTTCGTAACCAAAATGACGATGCAATAACGCTTCCATTACATTCCCTCCCATTTACTACGTGCTAACACCAATCGAATTTGAAAATAAGATATATCGGATTGCATCTCACTCTTGATTCGCTTTAGCGCGTAGGTTCCGAGTCGCTGTGCAATCTGTCGTACCTCTTCTTGCTGAGATGGCGTGACAAAATGATCCAGCGGAAACGAAGGAGCATACATCGCAATCTCAACGAGATGATCTTCCATCGTACTATTTTTTAATCGTCTTCGGATCGCAACCGCTTCAACGGTTAACCCCTGTTGCAATAACTCCCATGTTTTTTTCGCAGACTGCGTCATTTTTGTCGTGTGTAGATCAGCGCCTATTTGCTTTAAAAGTGGTGTTTTTTCCAAGTCATCGATGCACTTTCGCCAAGCGATCGTAAATTCGTATTGGACAGTCTCCACATCTGTTTTCATCATTTGAGCTAATTGTGGATAAGACCATCCTGCTTGCACGCCAGACAAGCGGTAACTAATTAATGTCGCATCTCGTTCTGATAAGCGCTCAAGGAGAAATATCAACTCTTGCTGCATATCATGTAACCATTCTGCTCGATTTGAGATGATCGGAAGAACACTTTTTACCCATTCACGGACGATGGTTTCCTGTTGCACAGGAATGAACGGCTGTTTTGCTTCTAAACAAATCATCGTTTGAACCAAAAGGCTGAGTCGTTTCCACATCATCTCAGCATAACCACGAAGTTCTCCACCTAGTTGATCAATGATCGCACGATCCGTTTGATTTATCAGTCGTGCGCCTTCGTGCGTCAGTCGCAAGGTCTCTTGCCGCTCAATCCAATTCTTCTGCGCGAGTTCAGCCAAGATTGTTTCGAATCGTTGTTTACTGACTAATACAGTACCGAACACCGATTCCAAATCATAAAAATGGGCATCTTGCAGAGAAGTCGCTGATTTCTTTCCTTGAAAAACATGATAAAGACTCCGGTCTGATCGTTCATTTCGAAGGCGCTGAATCGATTCCAGAAAAATACGCTCGAGTAAAGAAACCTCCATATGTCACGCTCCCTTCTAATGTAAATTGTTTATCAATTTGAAGATGATTTCCCATCCTTTTTCTTTTCGTTACGTTTTAGACATACTATTTGCGGGCATGTGATGATATATACATTTTCTGTTGTCACTTACGCTTCGTCATTGAAATGCAACGATGAGTCCGATACAATGACATATAGATGAGAACAGCGTGTTTCAATAATGTTTTCGTATAGAGAGGAGACCGTTCAATGGCTAAATTTACGATTGTCGACAAAGATACTTGCATCGCTTGTGGTGCTTGTGGAGCAGCGGCACCAGATATCTATGATTATGATGATGAGGGTTTGGCGTATGTCATTCTTGATGATAACAATGGTACTGCCGAAATTCCAGAAGCATTATTCGACGATATGATTGATGCATTCGAAGGTTGCCCGACGGATTCAATCAAAGTAGCAGATGAATCGTTCGATGGCGATGCGTTAAAATTCGAATAAGTGAATAAAAAAAGATGTTTCCTCGCGAAGCATCTTTTTTTATTGGACTTTTTCTCATTCAATCTATCGATTATCTAAAAAAACCGGACATCGCCAATTGGCAACATCCGGTCTATGATTAGTAAAAATTTAGCGTTTTCCTTTGATATACGGTACACCGACAGCTTTTGGTGCATCCGCACGACCAACGACACCAGCAAGTGCTAAGATCGTCAATAAATACGGCGCAATCAACAGATACACTTGTGGAATTTGATCGAGTAACGGCAATTGCTGACCGATGATCGAAATCGCTTGAGCGAACCCGAAGAAGAGGGCTGCCCCCATGGCACCGAGCGGGTTCCATTTTCCGAAGATCATCGCCGCAATCGCGAGGAAGCCTTGACCGAGAATCGTCGTCACACTGAAGTTCAATGAAATCGACGTCGCGTAGACAGCACCAGCAAGACCACCGAAACCACCAGAGATCATGACGCCGATGAAACGCATCTTCGTGACGTTGATTCCCATCGTGTCCGCTGCCATCGGGTGTTCCCCGACAGAACGTAAACGAAGACCGAATGGTGTCTTGAAGATGATGTACCATGCGACGAACGCGAGAACGATTGCGATATACGATGTGTAGTAGACGTTCGCGAAGAACATCTTCAAGACTGGAATATCAGACAAGAATGGTACATTCTCTTTCGAAATCCGGTTTGGAATCGAATCCGTCTGTCCTTTACTGTAAAGTGCCCGGACAAGGAAGATCGCAAGACCGACCGCAAGCAAGTTGATCGCTACACCAAGAACCGTTTGATCTGCTCGGAATAGGATTGCTGGAATCGCAAGGAACAGTGAGAAAACTGCTCCAACGACGATCGCGATGAGCATCGCAAGCCAAGGACTCGCAGCACCTAATCCCATTTTCGATAAAGTCAATGCCGTGATGACACCTGTGAAGGCACCCATGACCATTAATCCTTCTAACGCGATGTTGACGACGCCAGAACGCTCACTGAAAATGCCGCCAAGTGCTGCAATGATCAACGGAGCCGAATAGGCGAGTGCGATTGGCACGATGATATAAAGTACTTCAAGAAAGCCCATTATTGACCGGCTCCTTTCGCTTTTTTAGATTCTTTCTTAACCGTGAACTTCTCGATGACGAGACGAATCGCGTAACCCGAAGCCACGAAGATGATGATGAATGCGATGATGATTTTGATCAGTTCCGGTGGAATACCAATCTGTTGCATCGACAGACCACCGATGTTGAGTCCCGCAAACAGTAACGCCGCGAGAACGACACCAATCGGGTTATTCGCACCTAACAAGGCAACCGCGATTCCGTCGAATCCAACACCTGTGAAGGACGCGTTCAATGTCATGTTTTGGAACGTCCCAAGACCTTCCATCGCTCCAGCGAGACCTGCAAAGACACCAGAGATAACGAACGATAGGATGATGTTCCGGTTAACGCCCATACCTGCATACTCTGCAGCATTCTTGTTGAATCCAACTGCTCGGAGTTCATAACCCAGCGTTGTTTTCCACAAAATGAACCAGAAGACGAGGGCAGCAATGACTGCGATGAAAATCCCGTTATGCAAACGTGAAAAATCCGTGATCTCTTGTAAGAACGGTGACGCAAGGGATGCTGATTCCTTGACTGACTCCGTCCGCTCGTTCGTAATACCGATGACGTGACGTAAAATATCATTCGTCACATACAACGCGATATAGTTCATCATGATTGACGTGATGACTTCATGCACGTGGAATTTCGCTTTTAAGATACCAGGAATCGATGCCCAAAGTGCACCTGCTAAACCTGCTCCAATTAGAGCAAGCGGTAAATGAATCGCCATCGGTAGATCAAACTCAATCCCGATCCAAACTGCGACCATCCACCCGACGAGAACCTGACCTTCAACCCCGATGTTAAAGAGTCCAGTTCGGAAAGCAAATGCGACAGCAAGACCGGCAAAGATCAACGGAGCTGCTGCTCGCAATGTTTCACCGATGCTGTATGGTTCGCCAAAAATACCATAGAATAACTGATCAAAACCGGCAATCGGATCATACCCGCCGATGACCATGACGATCGCCCCGACGACCATTCCAAGGATGATGGAAAGAATCGGAATGAGGATGCCGTAAAAACGCTCTAACTTCATGAATGACCTACCTCCTCTTTCTTACCGCCGGCCATCAAGAAGCCAAGCTCGATCTCATTCGTTTCTTTTGGATCCAAGAAGGCAACTGTTTTTCCTTCATAAAGAACGGCAATCCGATCTGATACTTGAAGAATTTCTTCGAGTTCGAATGAAATCAACAAGACAGCGCGACCTTTTTCGCGTTCAAGAACCAACTGTTCATGAATGAACTCGATTGCTCCGACATCCAGACCACGTGTCGGCTGTGCTGCAATCAATAGGTCTGGTGAACGATCCACTTCACGCGCAATGATCGCTTTTTGCTGGTTACCACCTGACAAGGCACGAGCAAACGTCTCTGGACTTGGAGTTCGGACGTCGAACTTCTCGATGAGCGTTTTTGCTTTTTCCATGACTTGTTTATAGTTCATGATGCCTGCTTTTGAATACGGTTGTTTGTAATACGTTTGTAAAACCATGTTATGTCCGATTGAATAATCGAGGACAAGTCCATGTTTATGACGGTCTTGCGGAATGTGACCGACACCTGATTCCGTCACTTTACGTGGCTTCAAGTTTTTGATCGATTTATTGTTGAGGAAGATTTCCCCACTATCCGCTTTACGAAGACCAGTGATGGCTTCAATCAATTCCGTCTGCCCGTTTCCGTCGATTCCGGCAATTCCGACGATCTCTCCAGCACGAATGTCGAGATTTAATCCATCGACGGCTTTGATGCCACGACTGTCCTTGACGACTAAGTCCTTGATGTCGAGAACGAGTTCTTGTGGAGTTGCCTTGGAATACTCCGCATTAAAGTTGACTTCACGACCTACCATCATTTCAGCAAGACGCGACTGTGTCATCGTCTCATCGATATCGACCGTTCCGATATACTTACCACGGCGAATCGTCGTACAGCGATCAGCTACTTCCATGATTTCTTTCAGTTTATGCGTGATGAGGATGATCGACTTTCCTTCTGCGATCAAACGATTCATGATCTGAATCAATTCCTTAATCTCTTGTGGTGTCAGGACAGCAGATGGTTCATCGAAGATCAAGATGTCTGCACCACGGTACAACGTCTTTAAAATTTCAACACGCTGTTGCATTCCGACTGAGATATCCTCGATTTTTGCATCAGGATCAACAGCAAGACCATACTGTTCAGAAATCTGGCGTACCTTCTCACGTGCAGTTGCACGGTCGATCTTAATTCCGGCACGTGGCTCTGCACCTAAAATGATGTTTTCAGTAACAGTGAAATTTTGAACGAGCATGAAGTGTTGGTGCACCATACCGATTCCAAGATCGTTCGCGACGTTCGGACTCGTTATATTGACTTTTTCACCACGTACACGAATTTCTCCAGCCTCAGGCTGATACAAACCAAATAAGACGTTCATCAGCGTCGATTTTCCGGCACCGTTTTCACCAAGTAAAGCGTGAATCTCACCTTTCCGAAGCTGGAGCGTGATGTTATCATTTGCGACGAAACTGCCAAACTCTTTTCTGATGTTTAGCATCTCAATGACGTATTCCAAGAAAATCCACTCCCATGTTTAGTTTAAAAGGGGGAGCCGCAATGCTAGCGACCCCCGCTTTCATTATTATTTCAGTGACGCTTCGTATTCTTTGTACTCGTCGTCTGTCGCTGGGACTTTGATGTCGCCATCGATGATTTGTTTTTTGTACTCTTCGACTTTGTCGAGCGCTTCTTTCGAAACGTTGTCTTTTGAAGGTGCGATATCAACACCGCCGTCTTTCAAACCGAACTCAACGACTTTACCTGCTGGGAAGTTGCCGTCTTTCGTATCTTTCGCGACTTGTTCAACTGCTGTATCAACGCGTTTGACCATTGACGTCAATGTGACGTTCTCTGGCATACCTTCTTCGACTTGGTCACGGTCTACACCGATAACCCAAACATCTTCACCGTTTTTCTTACGGTTTTTCGCTTCTGTGAATACCCCTTGTCCTGTACCACCAGCTGCATGATAGATGACGTCGACTTTTTTACCGTACATACCTGAAGCGATTGCTTGTCCTTTTTCAGCAGCGTTAAAGTCTTCTGCATATTGAACTTCGATGTCAGCGTCTGGGTTGACTGCTTTAACACCTGCTTTGAATCCACTTTCGAACTTCTTGATCAAGTCAGAGTTAACGCCGCCGACGAATCCGACTTTATCTGATTTCGTCGTCAAACCAGCAACGACACCAACAAGGAATGATCCTTCATTTTCTTTGAAGACGATTGACGCGACGTTTGGCTTGTCAACGACCATATCGACGAGTGCGAAGTTGTTCTTTTTGAACTGATCCGCTACTTTACCGATATCTTCAGCCATCAAGAATCCGATACCGAGGATCAAGTCGTATTTAGCACGAGCTAATTGCTGAAGGTTTGGTTGGTAATCCGATTGTTTTGCAGATTGAAGATATTTGTAGCCAGTACCTTCTTTTAAGTCGTTGTCTTTTCCGAACTTCTGGATACCTTCCCAAGCAGATTGGTTGAATGATTTATCATCCACGCCGCCTGTATCTGTAACCATACCTACTTTAAAGCCTTCTGATTTGCTACCGCTACCTGAATCTTTTGAATCGTCGTTGCCACCACATGCTGCAAGGACCGAACTCATTGCTAAACCTGTTGCTGCTAATGCGAGAAGTGACTTCTTTTTCATCTGGAAAATCCCCTTTCGAATATGGTCATACAAAGTTCAAGACTACGTCTAGCACCCGAGGCTGGCGATGAGGAGCGTTACGTAGGTTATGACGGAAAGCGCTTTCAGTATTCATCCTAAAACAATGGCTCACACACGTTTACGGATGACGTGGAAATCAAACTTATCTGCTCGGAAATAGTTCGCTGAAAAAAGAACGGAACGGTCGAGCTCATCATAATGCGTTTGACGCAAAGCGAGCAGAGGTTGGTCCGTATGTAATTGTTCAGCGATTTTCGGATCAATACGTGGCTCGATGTGCGTCACGGCATGCGTGACACGTCGTCCAAGTTCTTTTTCTAAAGCATCAAATAATGATGTCGAAGAGGTGAACTGCTCTTCATTTTTAATATAATGGCTTGGAATCTTATCGATACAATAGACGACAGGAACATCCCCTGCGAGTCGGATTCGTTCGATTCGATAAACCAATTCATCCGGACCAAGTTGAAAACGCTCTCGGTCGCGCTCAGTCGGTTGGACCATCTCGGATGATAACACTTCTGATGTCGGAACCATACCTGCGCGCGCAATCATTTCTGTTACGCTGTACAATTCTTCGATTCCAGAAGTAAACGGTGGTCTTGCATTGATAAACGTACCGACACCGTGTTTACGGATGACGATGTTCTCATCTTCAAGAATTCGTAATGCCTCTCGAAGAGTAGCTCGACTGACGCCAAGTTGCTTTGAAAGTTCAAACTCTGAAGGGAGCTTCTCGCCTTCCTTGTAAACGCCGTCATCGATGTCAGACTTGATCTTTTCAATCACACGTAAATAAAGCAAACGATGATCTAATTTAATCGACATGACGCATCTCCATCCTCTATCTAGTTGTAACCAGTGCTCAGACTTCTGACGTATGAGAACTCCAGCCAAGATAAGTATATGACGCCCAACACAATCCTGCAATCATTTTGTAACAGGTTAGAAGTCTGACTTCTGGCGCTTTTGTAACCCTTTTCATAACGCAATCAATAATGGAAGAAAATAGGGCATTCTACCTAAGAATGCCCCTTCTTTTTTCAACGCTTATTGCTCAGGTACTTCGATTTTTCCAGAAACGACATCTGATTTTGCTTTCTCAAGCGCAGTCAACGTCTTCTTCGAAATCTTTTCAGATGGTACGATATCAACGCCATCTTCTTTCAGACCATAACGAATCGTTTTGCCGCCCTCGAGTTTACCATCCTTCGCTGCGTTTGCTGTATCTTCGACTGCACGGTCGACACGTTTGATGACAGAAGTTAATGTAACATCTTCCGGCATACCCTCTTCTTTTTGGTCTCGGTCGACACCGATGACTGAGACGTTTTCACCGTTTTTCTTACGGTTCTTCGCCTCTGTGAAGACACCGTTTCCTGTACCACCTGCTGCTGGGAAAATGATATCTGCGCCTTTACCATACATTCCAGCTGCGATCGCTTGACCTTTTTCTGGAGCTGCGAAGTCTTCCGCATATTGGACATCGATTTTAATCTTCGGATTGACGGATTTGGCACCTGCTTCGAAACCGGCACGGAAACGCTCGATGACGTCCATCTTCATCCCACCAACGAAACCGATGTGATCTTTTTTCGTCTCCATTGCAGCAACGATCCCTGCAAGATACGCTCCTTCATTTTCCTTGAATGTGATCGACGTGACGTTTTTTCCTTCAACGACGTTATCGACGATTGCGAATTGTGTGTCTTTGAATTGATCAGCAACTGTTTTGATATCCTCATTGAACGTGTTCCCGATTCCGAAAACTAAATCTTCTCCCCCACGAGCAAGACGTGATAGATTCGGCTGATAATCTTGTTGCGATTTAGATTGTAGATAAGAGAATCCTTCATTCTTTTGAAGTTTGTTGTCTTTACCGTATGCTTGCAGACCTTCCCAAGCGGATTGGTTGAACGATTTATCATCGATCCCACCCTTATCGGCTACCATCGCTACAGAGAATTGATCTTTTTGATCGGCTTTCTCACCTGAACCACCACAAGCAGCAAGACCAACCGTCGCTACTGACATCATCGATACGATTACCTGTTTCTTCTTCATTTCATCCATCTCCTCTGCAATTATGAGAGCGCTTTCATTATCTATTTGTGAAAAAGCCGCTCCCAGCCCTCGTGTTGAAGGTCGGTCACTCATATGACTGAGTATGCCAAAAACACTACTGAAAATCAACAGACGTCTGACAACTATTTTCATGAAAGCGATTTTATTTTTGATGCATTTATGAATTTTTCCAGTCATTTCTATTTATACAAAATCATCATGTCTTTTTTTCATGTGTCTTTTCTTTTTTTCGAGACACCAGTTCTTATCTATACATTTTTTTAGAAAAGAAAAGAAGCCTTGGAATATTCCACGACTTCCTTTCTACTCGATTAACGTCCCATGACGCGACGTGGTTTAGATCCTTCAGATGGACCAATCAGACCGTTTTCCTCTAACGCATCAATAAGACGGGCAGCTCGGTTGTAACCGATGCGGTACTTTCTTTGAATCATCGACGTAGATGCCGTCTCTTGTGTCAGAATGAACTGGACGACCTCATCGTAAAGTGGATCGTCAACCTCTGTTTCGCCCTCTGGCACATCTTTTGGAATCATCGCTTCAACATACTGTGCCTTTTGCTGACTGATGACATGATTAACGACCTTCTCGACTTCTTCGTCCGATAAAAAGGCTCCTTGTACACGGACCGGTTTGTTCATGCCATTACCAAGTAACAACATATCTCCTCGTCCGAGCAATTTATCAGCACCTCCCGTATCAAGAATCGTCCGCGAGTCGGTCGCGCTCGATACACTGAATGCGATCCGCGACGGGATATTCGCCTTGATGACACCAGTGATGATATCAACACTCGGACGCTGAGTCGCGATGACCATATGAATTCCTGCTGCTCGTGCCATTTGTGCAAGTCGCATGATCGCATCTTCGACTTCGTTTGACGCGACCATCATCAAGTCGGCTAACTCATCGACGATGACGACGATGTACGGTAATCGTTGATGCACTTTTTCCTCAGCATTCATCTTATCGATCAATGCATTATAGCCTTCGATGTTACGCGCTCCGTTTTGACTGAAGATCTCATAACGACGTTCCATTTCTGAGACGACCTGTTTTAACGCCTGCGCTGCTTTTTTCGGATCGGTGACGACCGGCGCTAAGAGATGCGGAATCCCGTTGTAGACGTTCAATTCGACCATTTTCGGGTCAATCATCATCAAACGGACTTCATCTGGTCGTGCCCGCATCAATATCGAGACGATCATCCCATTGATACAGACCGATTTACCGGAACCGGTCGAGCCGGCAACTAAGACGTGTGGCATCTTATTCAACTTCGCTGTCACCGTCTCACCAGAAATGCTTCGTCCGAGTGCAACGAGCAAACGATCGCTGTCGGATTGGACGCTCTCCGCTCCTAGTACTTCTCGAAGTGATACCATGGCGACTTCACGGTTCGGCACCTCGATTCCAACAGCCGCTTTACCCGGAATCGGTGCTTCGATCCGGATATCTTTTGCGGCTAACGCTAGCGCTAAGTCATCGGCGAGTCCCGTGATTCGACTCAGCTTGATTCCTTGTTTTGGTTCAATCTCGTACTTCGTGACACTAGGTCCGAGATGAATCTTTAAAACTTTTGCTCCGATCCCGAACGACTTTAAGGTCGCAATCAATTTCGTCGCATTGTCCTTCAGTCGTTTGTTCTCACCGGACAAGTCTTTTGATGTTGGTTCTGCTAACAAATCAAGCGACGGCAATTGATAACCGTCAGGTGTCTCTGTCATCGTCAACGGTCCTTGTGTCTCCGCTGCTTGCGGTTCAACATGATCCGTGAAACCGATGATCGGAACGTCTTGAATGTTGACGGAAGGATCTTCTGCTTCTTGTTCCGTTTCGATCGGTTCCTCGACAGTTGCTGGTCGCAATGTCTTCGTTTTTTTCTCACGAACCGGTTTCGCTTTCAACTCTTTTTCGACACGAGGACGTGGTGTCCGTTCACGATTGCGAAACTCTTCTGCACGTTCTCGGAGCCCAAGCCACAGCTCTCCATAAAACGATGGGTTTAGTATATGAACGGCCGTTCCGATGAAGAACAGACCAATCAAGAAGGCACCCACGCTCGAAATATAATAAGCTGCGTTTTGATAGAGCCATCCATTGAGAATACCACGTGGTGCTCCGAGCAATAGATCAATCCAGACGACTGAACCCATCAGTAACATCGACCATGCCCATTTTTGAGCACGCGACGCATTCGAGAGGAGTAAAAGTAGCACAGCACCGATTCCACCATATAATAAGGAACCGAACTGACCAATTAACCGCTCTCCTCCATCGGCTAGCGTCAGTCCGACTTTCCCGAACTCCCCGAAAGCGAGAACGAAAGCTAATAATGAGACGATTGCGATGATGGTCGCATATGTACGATACGCAATCGGCTGACGTTGTTTCTTCGCTGCCGGTCGTTTCCGTGGCGGCGTTTTTTTTCGTACAGGTTTTCGTTTCGTCGTCGCCATACGTCATCCCTCCTGATAAAAAAACGGCTCAGTGGACCAGGTATTGGTCAATCTGAGCCGCTCGTTTGTTAAATCTCCATGATGATTGGAAGAATCATCGGGCGGCGTTTCGTCTGTTCATAGAGATAAGCACTCAGTTTATCTCGAATCAACGACTTCATCTCCGTCCAATCCAATTCTCCATTTAATTTACCTTGTAGTTGTTTCGCAACGATTCGGTTTGCTTCGTTGATCATATCCTCTGATTCACGCATGTAGACGAATCCGCGAGAGATGATTTCTGGTCCCGATACGATCGTTTTGTTTTTCCGGCTGATCGTAATGACACAAAGGACGACACCGTCTTGCGATAACAAGCGACGATCACGAAGGACGATGTTTCCGACATCACCCACACCGATTCCGTCGATCAAGACGTTTCCAGCGTTCACTTTGCGTGACATCCGTGCTTTGCGCTTCTCGAACTCAACGACATCCCCATTCTCGATGATGAAGATGTTGTTCGCATTGACGCCAACCGTCTGTGCGAGACGACTGTGTGCCTTTTGCATCCGGAATTCTCCGTGAATCGGTAGGAAGAATTTCGGTTTGATCAAGTTGAGCATCAACTTCAGATCTTCCGCATGACCGTGACCGGACACGTGTACTTTCCGTTGGTTGTAAATGACATTCGCACCAGCACGGAACAAAAGATCTATCGTTTTCGAAACCGACTTTTCGTTACCCGGAATCGGCGAAGCCGCAACGACGACCGTATCGTTCAAGCGAATATTGACTTGCTTATGTGCGTTACGCGCCATTCGTGTCAAGGCTGCCATCGGCTCACCTTGCGATCCTGTCGTCAAGATGACGACTTGGTTGTCGTCGAGGCGGTTGATGTCAGATAGATCAATCAATGTTTTCTGTTTGAAGCGTAAGTAATTCAAACGCTGTGCCACTTCGACGTTATTGACCATGCTACGACCAACGACCGCTACTTTTCGATTGTTCGCTTCTGCTGCCGCAAACACTTGTTGTAGACGATGAATGTTCGAAGCAAATGAAGCGACGATGACACGACCTGGTGCCTCATAGATGACGTCGTTCAGTTCAGAACCGACGATCGATTCTGATCCAGACATCCCTGGTCGCTCTGCATTCGTTGAGTCAGACAGTAAGCAAAGCACTCCCCGTTGACCAATTGCTGCAATCTTCCCGAAATCCGCCTGTTTTCCATCAACTGGTGTGTAATCGAACTTGAAATCCCCTGTATGGACGATCGCACCTTGAGATGTTTGAATACATACCCCGACTGCATCCGGAATCGAGTGGTTGACCCGGAAGAACGTAATAAAATGACCTGCAACGGTTAATTTCGTCTTGGCATCAATTGGACGAAGATCTGCCTTTTTCAATAAACCGGCTTCTTTTAATTTGTGTTCAATCAAACCGAGCGTCAAACGTGTTCCGTAAACCGGTACTTTTAAGTCACGCAAGACGTAACTGAGTGCTCCGATATGATCCTCGTGACCATGGGTAATGAAAATCCCTTGAATCCGCTCTTTGTTTTCCTTTAAATAACTGATGTCTGGAATGACTTTATCGATTCCAAGCATCTCGTCTCCTGGGAACATTAATCCGGCATCGATGACGAAGATGTCCTCGTCGAGTTCGACGACGTACATGTTCTTCCCGATCTCACCGGCGCCACCAAGAGCAAAGACGCTTACTTTTTCCGTCTTCTTCTTTGACACAACATGACCTCCTATAATTCATATTCACTTTTCGTGAGCCGTCCACTTATCACTATCACTATTCTAGCCGAATTTTCACAATCTGCCAACAATCGGACTAGGAAATCTAAAAAAAACGTCATTCCTGCCACATTACTCCAGGAATGACGTTGATCACGTATTCAACAAATCTTCGACCTCTTCCGTTCGTTTCGCTTTTTCCGAACGGCTTGGACGTTCACCAGCCTTCAGTTCGTCGAGCGAATACCCGAACGTCATCTCAAAATGAGGATAGTCGACGAATCGTTTCCAATCGCCTCCCCATTCGAAACCGAGCGCTTTTCCGATATCCGCGACTTCACGCCAATCACTTTTCCCTGACCGATTCCCATCATACTCAAGATCATATGAAATCTCTCCATTCACGAGCTGAACGAAATCGACAGCGAGTCCATAATTATGCATCGATTCACCACCACGTGCATTCGTGACGACTTCACCTGCCTTAGAACGTCCTTGTTCATAAAGCGCGTTCTGTTGCTGAATCGAGCGGTATCCTTGCGTAATCTTGATATCGATATTGTAGCACGAATGCGCAACACGGATCAGATCCTTTGCCCCTGCCTCGACAGCAGGGTGGAGACGCTTCAGGTTCGTCTCGCTTGCATTGATTAAGCGATCTTCCCCCGCTACATCTCGTGGACAACTATCAATCCCGAGCTCCGGTTGATCCATTAAAATCGTCGGCATCCGATTCATGGATGCCGCAAGAAACAATCCAATCGCAAACATCGTCAATAAAAATACGATCCAACCGAAGATTGTTCCCCGTTTCATCAGCGGCGAAGCTTCTTCCGAAGTTTTTGTAAAATCGGTAACCCAGTCTCAAGCAACAGATAGAGCGGACGATTGAGTACATAATCGAACTCACCGATTTTTTCAATCATCCGGCTACCCCAACCAGATTTAAAGGCATAGAGTCCCGCGTAATGATCATCCGGGTCTGTCGAACCACTGACTCCACCGAAGTCATAGGAGAGCGCACCATGTTCTTTCGCATATTGCATCATCGTCCACTGCATCAAGTGGTTCGGCATGAATTCCCGGTACTCGTTCGATGAAGCGCCGTATAAGTAATACGAGCGACGACCAGCAAGCGTCAAAAGACCACCAGACAGGATGACACCGTTTGGATGTTTGGCAGCAATCGTCATCAGTTCCGTCTTCGACTTCTCGGCTTTTTCGATTTGTGCTGTCGTCTGCTCCAAGCGATTGTTTAAGCTCTTTAACTTTTTCTCAGCCGTCTCTTTCTCAAGCTGACGATGAATCTTCGAGAGTTCCTTATCGGCTTGAAGTAATAAGGCTTCTGTATTCTCAAGCGCACGTACGACATCGAGTTTCGTCAAAAACAAGACCGCATCACCTTTTGGATGGAGATGATCGTACAGATTCTCGAAATAATCCAGACCGCGGATCGAGAAACCATCCCGTTCGCCCGTCTCGACCATCAGTTTCGCAAATGTCTTTAGCCCTTCACGATCCGCTTGTTCGCATACGATACCTTTGCGTTCAGCAAGGCGGACGTTGTAGCGGAACTTCGAATGGAAACCGTCGAAGATCTCTTTTTCTGTCCCTACAAGACTCGTCTCCATCGTAAAGCGTGGCTGCGCGTAGTCAAAACCGCCACCGAAGCCATTATGTTTAAAGCCAAGTCCTTGCATCTCCTGCAACAGACCAGGATATTCTTCCCGCTCGACGTTTGGATCAAATTTAATCGCAATTGCCTTCTGTTGTTTTGCGACACGAATCGCTTCGTCACGAAGGGCGCGAAGTGCGTCCGTATCCGTATAATCGACGACGAAACCGCGCGGTGCATAACAAAGCGTGAACGGTAGCTTCGGTACTTTCTTGAACAAAAGAAGACCAACTCCGGCAATCTCACCGGAAGCCGTTCCGACCGCGATCCGTTCATGTGTCCATCCTGTCGCGCTTTTGACTTCTCCCCATGCTGGAAGCTGGAGTAAGTCGCCTTTGGGATGTGTTTTTACGAATGTTTCAAATTGATCTATGGTTACAACGATTGGTTGATAAGTCACTTCTGTTCCTCCATTTGCCGTATCATCTCTTTGACGATGATTTCCTCATCGAGCGGGAATTTCTCATCCCCAATGATTTGATATTTTTCATGGCCCTTACCGGCTAAGATGACGATATTGTCTGGTCGTGCGAGTCGCGCTGCGTAACGCACGGCCTCTTCCCGATCACCGATTTCAACGAACTGATCGTGAGTCATCCCTTTGGCGATGCCGGATGTAATCGACTCATATGCTTCATATCGTGGATCATCCGTCGTGATGACGACGGTTCCTGCGTACGTCGAAGCGAGTTCGCCCATTTTTGGTCGTTTCGTCACATCGCGATTTCCACCTGTCCCGATCAGGAAGACGATCTTTTCCTTCGGTACGTCAACGAGTGCTTTCAGACACTGTTCGATGCCGTCAGGCGTGTGCGCATAGTCGACATACACGTTATATCCTTCAATCGGCAAGCGTTGCATCCGACCTTTTGCCGGACGGATTGCTGAAATCGCGCCTGCGATCGTCGCTAGATCATATCCGCAAGACAAGAGGATCCCTGTCGCAAGCAACAGATTGTAGACGTTGAAGCGACCGATGAAATTCGCCGTGACATCGACTTGTTCTTCCTTGTACAGCATCGTAAACGTCGTTTGTTGAAGCGACTGTTCAATCGCTGTTGCTCGTAGGTCAGCTGCGTTGTCGATGCCGTATGTCATGACACGAGCACCTGTCATCATCTCATACAGCTCACTCGTCGGATCATCCGCATTCAAGACCGCAACTTTCTCTGTCGACAGCCGTTGACCGAGTTGTGCGAACAACAATCCTTTGGCACGCGCATAGTTTTCAAATGTTTTGTGGAAATCAAGGTGATCATGCGTCAGATTCGTAAATCCCGCAACGTCGTAATCGACACCCGTTACCCGACCAAGCTCTAATCCATGTGAAGAAACTTCCATGATGACATCTTGGACATCTTCTTCATGCATCTGATGCAGAAATGCTTGTAACTCGGAGCTTTGTGGTGTCGTATTGCGACTTGGCACGACGCGGTCACCAATCTTGACTTCAACCGTACCGATGATGCCCGTCTTCCGACCAAGGTGCGCTAATATATCACGGACGATCGTCGTCGTCGTCGTTTTCCCATTCGTTCCCGTAATACCAATCATCCGCATCTTTTCAGAAGGATAATCATAGAATTTGCCAGCCAACTCGGCAATGGCACGTGATGTACTACGAACAAGAATGACAGGAATCGACACGTCGACCGGTTGTTCCGCGACGATTGCGACCGCTCCTTGTGCTTCCGCCTGTTTAGCATAGTCGTGTCCATCAACAGTATATCCTTTGATGGCGACGAACAATGTTCCCGGTTTAACATCCCGTGAATCGGTCGTAATGGACGTAACGTCCACTTCTACCATTCGTTCGATTTTTTGCGTCTGTATGACTTGAATCAATTCAGCTAAATTCAACGGTATTCCTTCTTTCTCGACATCGTCATTTCATATGTTTCATCTATTCCGTTCTGCTATCATGCTTCCTCTTCTTCGTCTGCCGGAAGAATATAGGCCTTTGCCGGTTCCTCCGAAAAGATGTACTCAATCAGCCCTTCGATATCCGATGGACGAATCCGTTCGACATCCGCTAACACTTCTTCAAGTGATGGGTGACGATGCAGATGCAACTCATTTCGGGCGTTTCGATTCATGTGACTCGATGTGCCTTCGTTCCCTAGAATCAGAGAACCTTTCAGCTGTTCAATCCCATCTTCGAGTTCCTTCGTCGATAATCCATCCTTTTTCAAGCGATCGATTTCAGCAGCAAGGACCTGTTCGACCTCTTCGACTGATTCCGGAGACGTGCCGACATAGATCGTGAACGTTCCATGATCGTCAAACGTCGTGTAATAGGAAAAGACTGAATAGGCAAGACCGCGTTCCTCTCGGATGGATTGGAACAAGCGACTCGACATCGTCGCACCGAATGCATTATTGAGTAAGGCGAGGGCAGGCAAACGTGGGTCAGCAGAAGGAATCGCACGGAAATTATAACAAATATGAGCCTGCTCCGTATCCTTTTCCTTACGAATCACACCATTTTGTAACCTTGGCTCTGTCGTCTCGCGTGTCTTCGATCGTGATTCGAGAATCGACATCCGCTCTTGAATCTGCGCAATCAGCTCGTCTGAGACGTTTCCGGCAACGGAAATGACGATTTGATCCGGAGCATACGCTTCTTCGAGATATCGTCCGATCATCGTTCGATCAATCCGAAGCACACTCTCTTCCGTTCCAAGAATCGGTCGAGCCATGACATCCTCTCCGTAAGCCGCAACAGCTAATAACTCATGGACGAGATCATCCGGTGTGTCATCGTACATCTTGATTTCTTCAATGACGACCTTTTTCTCTTTTTCCAGTTCATCCGCGTCAAACGTCGATTCGAGGAACATGTCCGCCAATACGTGAAAGGCTTCTCCTGCATGTTCATCTAGTGTCTTGACGTAATAACACGTTTGATCCTTACTCGTGAACGCATTAATATTTCCACCAAGTCGGTCAAAGTAAACCGCAATCTCTTTTGCCGTATGGCGTTTTGTTCCTTTAAACATCATATGCTCGATGAGATGACTGATCCCATGCTCCTCGATCTGTTCCGTCCGGCTTCCTGCTTGAATGAAGATTCCGGTCGCGACGCTGCGTGCTTCCGGCATTCGTTCAACGATCAGTCGAACTCCGTTTTCTAATTGTATCCGTTCGATCATAGTAATTCCTCCAAATATAGGAAACAAGGTGGCTCTCGTTGCATTCTCTGCACCGTCGAGCCACCTTGGATTCATTAGTTACGACGTGGTGGACGTTGTCCGTCACGTGGTGGGCGTGAACCCTGATCCCGGCGTGGCGGGCGGTTCTCACGCTCTGTCTTTTTCTTTTCTTCATACGCTGCACGATCTTCTTCGCTTAAGCCTTCGACGAGCAGGACTTTGTGCGAAGCGTTGACGCGTCCCTTGTCATCGATTTCTGTGACACGGACTTTTAGCTTATCTCCAAGTTTGACGACATCTTCCGTTTGACCGACACGGTTAAGTGCGAGTTCCGAAATGTGGACGAGTGCGTCTTTTCCTTTGAACAATTCGACGAATGCACCGAATTTCTCAACACGACGAACTGTTCCATCGAACTCTTCTCCGACAACGACTTCACGGACGATATCTTCGACCAATTGACGGGCACGATCGATGCCAGCTTGATCCGTCGATGCGATGAAGACGGTTCCGTCTTGATCGATGTCGATCTTGACGCCTGTCTCATCGATGATACCGTTGATGACTTTACCACCAGGTCCGATGACATCACGGATTTTATCTGGATTGATTTTGAGTGTGACGATTTTTGGTGCGTATTGTGACAATTCGACACGTGGTTCAGCAATGACCGTTTGCATATGCTCAAGAATGTGCAAACGACCAAGACGTGCTTGTTCGAGTGCTTCTTCGAGGATTTGACGCGTGATCCCGCCAATTTTCATATCCATTTGCAGAGCTGTGACACCTTCGTGAGTTCCAGCGACTTTGAAGTCCATATCTCCGAGATGATCTTCCATCCCTTGGATATCTGTCAAGATCGAGTAATTGTCGCCTTCCATGATCAAGCCCATCGCGATACCAGCGACAGGTGCTTTAAGTGGAACACCAGCATCCATCATGGCAAGGATCGAACCACAGATTGAAGCCTGTGATGAAGAACCGTTCGACTCAAGGACTTCTGACACGAGACGAATCGTGTACGGGAAATCGACTTCATTCGGAAGAACTGGTAAGAGTGCGCGTTCTCCAAGTGCCCCGTGACCAATTTCACGACGACCTGGTGCACGCATCGGACGTGCTTCCCCGACTGAGAATGGCGGGAAGTTATAGTGGTGCATGAAACGCTTCTCTTCCTTCAGACCCAGTCCATCGATGATTTGAGCATCACCCGCAACACCGAGTGTCGCAACAGACAAGACTTGTGTCTGACCGCGAGTGAACAAACCTGAACCGTGTGCACGTGGTAAGAGACCGACTTCTGAATCAAGTGGACGGATCTCAGCAAGACCACGACCATCTGGACGGATTTTATCTTCTGTGATCAGACGGCGGACTTCGTCTTTGACGAACTTGTTGAGAACGCCTGATACTTCTGCTAGTTGTTCTGCTGTGACTGACTCGTCAGCTGCATACAACTCGATGTATTTTGCGATGACTTCGTTGATGGCAACGTCACGTGCTTGTTTTTCTTCGACTTGAACTGCTTGTGTGACTTCTGCCAATGCTTCTGCTTTCAGGCGATTGACGATTGTCTCATCGAAGCTTGATACCGTGTAGTCGAACTTCTCTTTACCGACTTGTGCGACGATTTCTTCTTGGAACGCGATCATTTCCTTGATGACATCGTGTCCGAGCAAGATCGCTTCAAGCATTGCTTGTTCCGATACTTCCTTCGCACCTGCTTCAACCATGTTGACGGCATGTTTTGTCCCGGCAACTTGAAGGTCGATGTCGCTGACTTCCATTTGCGCTGAAGTCGGGTTCACGACGAACTCTCCGTCGACGCGACCGATTGTCACGCCTGCGATTGGACCGTCGAATGGAATATCCGAGATCGAAAGCGCAATCGAAGCTCCGATCATCGCAGCGACTTCTGGTGAATTGTCAGCATCTGACGAAAGAACCGTCGTCGCGACTTGAACGTCGTGACGGAAACCGTCCGGGAATAATGGACGGATCGGACGGTCGATCAGACGCGAAGTCAAGATCGCGCTCTCTCCAGGGCGTCCTTCACGTTTGAGGAATCCACCTGGGATTTTCCCTGCCGCATATAATTTTTCTTCATAGTTCACTGTTAATGGGAAGAAATCTAAGTCCTTCGGTTGTTTTGATGCAACGACCGTAGCAAGAACGGCTGTATCGCCGTAGCGAATCAATGCTGCTCCGTTCGCTTGTTTTGCTAATTGACCGATTTCAATCGTTAATGGACGTCCACCGAGTTCGGTCGAAAACGTCTGTTTTGTTTGTGACATGCACAAATCTCCTCTCACTGCTATCCGTTTTTTCATTCAAATCTAATTATGTAGGTTCTTGCGCAAAAAGTCCATGAATCGGCAAAAAAAAGAAACAGGAGACGATGCTCCTGCTTCCCTACCTCGTTCTCGTCGGGATTAGCGACGAAGACCAAGACGCTCGATCAACGAACGGTAACGTGCAACATCCTTGTTACGAAGGTATGTGAGCAAGTTACGGCGACGACCGACCATTTTCAAGAGACCACGACGTGAGTGGTGATCCTTTTTGTGTGTACGTAAGTGATCGTTCAAAGTTGTGATCTGTTCAGTTAAAACAGCAACTTGTACTTCCGGCGAACCAGTATCGCCTTGTTTCGTAGCATATGCTTCGATAATTTCGTTTTTACGTTCTTTTGTGAGTGCCATTGTCACTCCACCTCCATCTTATGAATGACCGTATTCCCGAGCATCGGATGGTGAGACCAGATGCCAAGTGAATCGGCTGTACGTGATCGTACTGACCTATCATAACGAACCCTGTCCGTACTGTCAAACGCTTAATCGTGCATTTGCCTCTTCACGGTCCCGCGCCAATTGTTCTTTCAATTGATCGATACCATTGAAGGCTTTTTCATCGCGTAAGTAAGCGATCCATTCAAGCGTCAATTCTTGACCATAAAGATCCTCGTCAAAGTCAAGAAGATGTGTCTCAATACTGACGTCTCCCGTCTCATAAAACGTCGGGCGTCTTCCGACGTTCGTCATCGCTTTGAATCGACGACCGTCCGCTAAGCGAACGAATGTCGCATATACACCGAGTTTCGGAATGACGTAAGAAAATTCCGGACGCATGTTGGCTGTCGGGAAGCCAATTTGTCGACCACGTGCGTCACCGTGAATGATTGTGCCTTTGATTTGGTAGGGTTCTCCAAGCAAACGTGCAGCCGGTTCGACTTCTCCTGCAGCAAGTAAACGACGAATCCGGGTTGAGCTGATTTTTTCTGCTTCTTCTTGGAACTCTGCTACAACGGTGTGTGTGAACGTGCCCCGACTATGAAAATCAAGCGTCGTCATTTTGCCAGCTCCGAAGCGACCGTAGGAATAATCAAATCCAGCGACGACATGCTCTGCACCGGACGCAATCAGATATTCATCGACGAAAGCTTGCGGTGACAATTCCGAGAAAGGAATCGTGAACTCAATCACATAAACACGATCGACACCAAGGCGTTCGATTTTCTCTAATTTACGTTCAAGCGGCGTGATGTAGCGGACCGGTTCATCCCCTTTACCAAGTACTTGTTTCGGATGTGGATCAAAGGTCATGACAGCCAAAGGCAGGCGACGAGCCTCCGCTTCTTTCCGTGCTGCTGCGATGACTTGCTGATGTCCGAGATGTACACCGTCAAAAAAGCCAAGTGCGATGACAGCAGGGGCTTTTTGAGGCTGTTCCGGATATGTCAAATGTATGATGTCCATGATGCTCTCTCCGATCTTAATCGATTTGTAGCATGACCTCGACGCGTGCTACCTGTTCTTCTGGAAGACGTCGATATAGCGCTAAAGGTACGTCCTCTTCATTATAGACAGTAAACAGCTCGAATTCGACTGGAATGCTTGTCAACTTTGCTCCGTTCAAGACACGTTGCGCTGTTGCTGCATCGACCGTCAATCGTGGCCATTTTTGGATGACGTATTCGATCGGTAGGACGTGCTGCATCCGTTCTTCGACCGTCTCATACGATTCGAGTGTCTCGAGTGTGACGGTATCCGTCTCAGCAATCGCACCAGAGCCTGTCCGGCGTAAGTCGCTCATGTGTGCCGCATAACCGAGTCGTTCTCCGATCTCGACTGCTAGTGTCCGGATATACGTCCCTTTCCCACATGCGATATCGAGGCGGAATCGGCAGAGACCATCTTCGAACACAAGGTCCGATGTCCGTTCTAATCGATCGATGCGAACGATCCGGGTCGGACGCTCGACTTCAATCCCTTTTCGTGCATATTCGTATAACTTCTTCCCGTTCACTTTGACTGCTGAATAATATGGTGGTGTCTGCTCGATCTCCCCTGTCAATGCGCTCAGGATATCAGCGATCGCCTCTTCAGTAATACTTCCGGGTTCGACCAGCGTTTCACGAACCGTCTCTCCGTGTGCATCTTCTGTCGTCGTTGCGAAGCCGATCGTCACTTCCGCCGCGTAACGTTTTCCTTCATCCGTGATGAAGCGGGCAAGCTTCGTCGCTCGACCGAGACAAATCGGTAAGACACCTGTTACTTCCGGGTCAAGCGTTCCTGTGTGTCCAACCTTTTTCGTCTGAAACAAACGACGTAGACGAAAGACACAATCATGACTCGTCATGCCGGCTGGTTTATCTAGTGGTAATACTCCGATGGGTTCCACGTGATGTCCTCCTTGAAAAAAGGCAACCACACGCGTGGTTGCCTTAGGTGTTAATCTTTGTTCAAATTCCGAAGCAACTCATCAATGCGTGATCCGTATTCGACAGAAGAATCGACCTCGAACAATAGTTCAGGTGTTTTCCGTAGACGAATCCGCGATCCGATTTCCTTACGCATGAAGCCTTTCGATTTTTCAAGACCGATGCGCGCATCCTCACGTGCTTTTTCGTCACCGAGGACCGAGTAGAAGATCGTCGCTTGTTGCAAGTCTCCTGTCACTTCGACACCTGTGACGGTAATCGGCTTGACGCGTGGATCCTTGACATCTTTGATGAGCAGTTGCGTAATTTCCTTACGCACCTGTTCGGCGACACGATTCGAGCGTAAACTCATGTTTGTTCCCTCCAGTTCGGAAGAATGGATTCCGTTCTGTTACTTCCGTTTGACTTCTTCCATGATGAACGCTTCGATGACATCATCAACTTTTATGTCATCATAACGTTCGATCTTAATTCCACACTCGTAACCAGCAGCGACTTCTTTGACATCATCTTTAAAGCGGCGAAGTGTATCGAGTTTTCCTTCGTAGATGACGATACTATCACGAACGACACGGACACCTGCATCACGCGTCAACTTACCTTCCGTGACATATCCACCTGCAATCGTACCGACTTTCGATACTTTGATGACATCGCGGACTTCAGCTTGACCGATGATTTTCTCGACGAACTCAGGATCAAGGAGACCTTTCATCGCTTGCTCGATTTCTTCAATCGCATTGTAGATGATCCGGTGAAGACGAATTTCGACTTTCTCCTGATCTGCCATTGATTTCGCGTTACCATCCGGACGAACGTTGAATCCGATGATGATCGCATTTGCTGCTGAGGCGAGGATGACATCACCTTCCGTGATTGCACCAACACCTGAGTGTACGATGTTAATTTTAACACCTTCGACATCAATTTTCTTCAATGAACCGGCTAAGGCTTCAACTGAACCTTGGACATCACCTTTGATGATGATGTTGAGGTCCTTGACTTCGCCTTCTTTAATGCGGTCAAAGAGATCTTCTAAGCTAACTTTCGCTGAATCGCGACGTTGTGCTTCGATTTCACGTTGGTAACGTGCTTCACCGATTTGGCGTGCTTTTTTCTCGTCTTCGAATGCGAAGAATTGATCGCCCGCTTTCGGAACATCATTTAAACCTGTGATTTCGATTGGCGTCGATGGTCCAACTTCTTTGACACGACGACCGATATCGTTGACCATTGCCCGGATACGACCGAACGTGTGACCGACGACGATTGGATCTCCGACACGAAGTGTTCCGTGTTGAACGAGAAGGGTAGCGACTGGACCGCGTCCTTTATCGAGTTTCGCCTCGATGACTGTTCCGCGACCGTTCATGTCTGGTGTTGATTTGTATTCTTGAACTTCTGAAACGAGAAGGATCATCTCGAGCAATTCGTCGATACCGTCTCCTTTAAGAGCTGAAACCGGTACGAAGATCGTATCGCCGCCCCAGTCCTCTGCAACGAGTTCGAACTCTGTCAATTCTTGTTTGACACGGTCAGGGTTCGCACCCTCTTTATCCATCTTGTTGACAGCGACGATGATTGGAACGCCAGCTGCTTTCGCGTGGCTGATCGCTTCTTCCGTCTGCGGCATGACACCGTCATCGGCTGCAACGACGATGATTGCGATATCCGTGACATCTGCTCCACGTGCACGCATCGTCGTGAACGCCGCGTGACCTGGTGTATCAAGGAACGTGATCTTCTTGCCGTCGATCTCAACTTGGTAAGCACCGATGTGCTGCGTGATCCCGCCGGCTTCGCCTGCAGTGACCTTCGTGTTACGGATCGAATCGAGCAATGTCGTTTTACCGTGGTCGACGTGTCCCATGATCGTAACGACCGGTGGACGCTCAGACAATTCGTACTGGTCAAGGTTCAATTCGTATTGATCAAAGTCCGTCTCATCGACTTGGACAGTCTTTTCGACTTCAAAACCAAACTCTGTAGCGAGCAGTTCGACTGTCTCGTCATCAAGATCTTGGTTGATCGTCGCCATGACACCGAGACCCATCAATTTCATGATCAGTTCATTCGGTTTTTTCGCCATTTTTTCAGCGAGTTCACCGACTGTCAAGTTGTCAGAGTATTGAACGACGTTTGCCATCGCCTCTTCTTGCGCTCGGCGAGCTGCTTTCCGTTGACTCGACTTCGAGTTCGGATCCGCTACTTCAAGTTTGCGTGGTTCTGCTTTCTTTTGGTTCGGACGACGTTTGCCGCCACGGTTGTTACGGTTGCCGAATTCTGGGCGTCCGCCTTTGCTGTTACGTGATTGGTTACCTGCTGGTTTGTTTGTACTTCCTGGTCGGTTCGGTTTATTATCTGATTTCACTTGTTTTGGAGCCTCCGTCTTTTGAGCCCGATATTTTTCGGGATTAAATACTTGATCGAGTTGCTGTACTGTCTGTTCATCTAATACTGCCATATGATTCTTGACTGGTTTCTCCAGCTTTTCGAGCTGGGTGATGACCTGCTTACTTGTTACGTTTTGTTCCTTGGCGAATTCGTATACACGTTTACCCAAAGGATCCACCTCCAATTAGTCGTTCGAGAGGAGTTCAGTTAGCTTTTTCGCAAATCCGGCTTCATTGACTGACACGACAACACGCGCATCCTTTCCTAATGCTTGACCGAGAATCGTCCGGTCGGCGACTTCTAGGTAAGGAACCTGATAACTCGTACATTTATCTGTGACTTTCTTACGCGTGGCAGCCCCCGCATCTGCTGCTAAAAGAACAAGCTTCGCTTGTCCTCCTCGTACTTCTTTCAGTACGAGTTCTTCTCCCGTCGTCACTTTTCTAGCTCGATTCGCGAGACCGAGAAGGGATTCCCATTTACTCATTTGTACCTCCCGCGATTTCAAGCAATTCATCGTATAAGGCATCTGTCGTCTTGACCTTCAAATGATGATCAAGAGTCCGTTTTTTCTTCGCCGTCGCAATGACTGCCGCATCTTTCGATAAATAGGCACCTCGCCCATTCATCTTACCATTTAAATCGATGACGACCTCTTGATCAGGTGTCCGGACGACACGAATTAATTCTTTTTTCGGTTTCATTTCTTGTGTGATGACACACTTACGTAATGGTACCTTTTTTTGCACGAATTATTCCTCGCCTTCGACTTGGACCGCTTCTACTGCCGGCTCTTCCGTCGCGAAGACATCTTCGAGATCCATTGCTTCCGCTTCAGACTCGCTCTTGATGTCGATTTTCCATCCTGTCAATTTCGCTGCGAGACGCGCGTTTTGACCACGTTTCCCGATGGCAAGCGACAATTGGAAATCTGGAACGACGACGATTGTCGCTTTCGCTGGTTCGTTGACATAGACCGCAACGACTTGAGCTGGGCTGAGTGCGTTCGCGACATATTCTTTCGGATCATCCGAGTAACGGACGATATCGATTTTTTCCCCGTTTAAATCATTGACGATGCGTTGAACACGCGCCCCTTTTTGTCCGACACATGCACCGACTGGATCGATGTCATCCGCCGCGACTGCGATTTTCGAACGGTCGCCCGCTTCACGCGCCACAGACTTGACTTCGACTTCGCCACTTGAAATCTCTGGTACTTCGATTTCAAAGAGACGTTTTAAGAGACCTGGATGTGTCCGTGACACAAGAATCGATGCCCCTGATCCTTTGACCATTGGATCAACTTTCGTGACGTACACCTTGATGCGATCACGAATCCCGAAACGCTCGTTCGGCATTTGCTCGTGTGTCGTCAAAACAGCTTCGATACCTTCTAGGTTGACGTACAAGTTGCGTGCATCTTGACGCTCGACGATACCTGTCATGATCTCATCTTCACGATCCGCGAAGTGATTGTAGATGCGTTCGCGTTCTGCTTCACGCATTTTTTGTGTGACGATCTGTTTCGCTGTTTGTGCTGCAACACGACCGAAGTCGCCTGGCGTCACTTCGACTTTATGGAAATCGCCGAGTTCATATGTCGGATCGATCTCGTGCGCTTCTTCAAGCGAAAGTTGCTCTTCTGGTTGTGTCAATCGTTCGACGACTTCCTTAAGCGCAAAGACACGGATGTCTCCTGTCTGCTGGTCGAATTCGACCTTTACAGCCTCCGATTCTTTTCCGAAGTTGCGTCGGTACGCTGAAATCAATGCCTGTTCGAGCGCATCGATGATGATGTTCTTGTCAATTTCCTTCTCTTTCGCGATTTGATTGATCGCCTCGAGTAACTGTGGTCCCATCGTTCTCTTCCTTTCCGTCAGAACATTACCGCAAGTCGCGCAAGTGAAATCTTGTCGACCGGTATCTCAATTTTCAATTTTCTTGTTTTGACACGCACTTCGATTTCAAGCATCTCAGGTGTGTACGCGAGCAACGTTCCTTCGAATTCAACCGCATTCTTTACTGGATCGTGCGTTTTGATGTACACATGTTTCCCAATCGCCTTTTCGAAGTCCTCGTCTTTCTTCAGTGGACGTTCCGCTCCTGGACTAGCGACGTCGAGGTAATACGGCTCGTCGATCGGATCATTGTCATTCAATGCTTCCGATAACTGTTCATTGATTTTGACGCAGTCTTCAAGATCCACGCCACCCTCTTTGTCGATGGAGACACGTAGGAACCAATCCGCCCCTTCTTTGACGAATTCAACGTCGACTAGCTCCATCCCCTCTCGTTCGACGATTGGTTTTGCGAGCGCTTCGACCTTTTCCGTTACGTTCGTCATCTTCATCCTCCTTCAAAAAACAAACAAGAAAGGAGCAGGTCCCCCTACTCCTTCCAAGTCGTAGTATAAAAAACATTTCCTCACTCAATATAGCATAGGAAAGCGCTCAAAGCAAGTGTTCCTAAGGGCTTACAAGTCGAACAAGGAGAGCTGATTCTCGTCCGGTAACCCTTCGAGACAGCCTAGGTTATCGAGCGTCTCAATGATCGATTTCGATAACTTAGCGCGTTTTTGGAGGTCTTCCTTCGAGAGGAATTCGCCGCCTTTACGTGCTTCGACGATCTGCTTCGCTGCATTCGTCCCGAGACCTGTCACGGCATTAAACGGTGGTAACAACGTATCTCCGTCAATGAGGAATTCCGTTGCGCTTGAGCGGTAGAGATCGACCTTTTGGAACGTAAAGCCACGTTCGATCATCTCAAGCGCGATTTCAAGAACCGTATACAGCCCTTTATCCTTCGCCGTCGCTTCAAATCCTTTATCCTTGATGTCTTGCAAGACTTTCCGAACGGCAGCAGAGCCTTTATTCATCGCACCGATATCAAAGTCACCCGCACGAACCGTAAAGTACGAAGCGTAGTAATACATCGGATGGTGGACCTTATAGTAAGCAATCCGGACGGCCATCAAGACGTAGGCGGCAGCGTGGGCTTTTGGGAACATGTACTTGATTTTTTTACAAGAATCGATATACCAAAGCGGTACGTCATTCTCGATCATCGCCTCTTCCATGTCAATCGAGAGTCCTTTCCCTTTTCGGACCGACTCCATGATTTTAAAGGCAAGCGACGGTTCAAGACCGGCATAGATCAAGTAGACCATGATGTCATCTCGACAACCGATGACGTCTTTTAGTTCACATGTTCCGTTGTAAATCAATTCGCTGGCGTTTCCGAGCCAGACATCCGTTCCGTGCGAGAGTCCTGAAATCTGGACGAGCTCCGAGAACGTCGTCGGTTTCGTCTCTTCTAACATTTGGCGAACGAACTTCGTCCCGAACTCCGGAATGCCGAGCGTCCCTGTTTTTGAATCAATCTGCTCCGGCGTCACGCCGATCGATTCCGTCGAACTAAAGATTTTCATGACTTCCGGGTCATCGACCGGAATCGTCTTTGGATCTCGTCCTGATAAATCCTGTAACATCCGGATCATCGTCGGGTCATCGTGACCGAGGATATCGAGTTTGAGTAAGTTATCGTGAATCGAGTGGAAGTCAAAGTGTGTCGTCTTCCATTCAGAACCCATATCGTCTGCCGGATACTGAATCGGACTAATGTCATAAATATCCATATAGTCCGGTACGACGATGATCCCACCCGGGTGTTGCCCGGTCGTCCGTTTGACACCGGTGACACCACTGACGAGACGATCGACTTCCGCATTCCGATACGTCAGCTCATTCTCCGACTGATACCCTTTGACGTAGCCATACGCCGTCTTCTCGGCGATTGTTCCGATTGTTCCGGCACGGTAGACGTAATCGTCACCGAACAGGACTTTCGTATAGGCATGGGCTTGCGGCTGATATTCTCCACTGAAGTTCAAATCGATATCCGGTACTTTATCCCCTTTAAATCCAAGGAACGTCTCGAACGGAATATCATGACCATCCTTAAACAATGGGATATCACATTTCGAACAAGACTTATCCGGTAAATCGAATCCCGAACCAACGGAACCGTCATCGAAGAACTCCGATTCCTTACAATTCGGACAGACATAATGCGGTGGTAATGGATTAACTTCCGTGATCTCGGTCATCGTCGCAACGAGACTTGATCCGACCGATCCCCGTGAACCAACTAAATAGCCGTCGTCGAGCGACTTTTTAACGAGTTTGTGGGAAATCAGATAGATGACGGCGAATCCGTGACCGATGATCGACTTCAACTCTTTTTCGAGTCGGGCTTCGACGATCTCCGGTAACGTGTCGCCGTAAATCCGGTGCGCCATATCGTACGACAAGTTCCGAACTTCTTCATCCGCCCCTTCGATCTTCGGTGTATAGAGATCTTTTGGAATGATGTCGATATTCTCGAACTGTTCCGCGACGGCTTGACTGTTCGTGATGACGAGACGTTCCGACACATCCGGTCCGAGGAACTTGAAGTCGTCCATCATTTCCTTCGTTGTCCGGAAGTGCGCCGGCGGCAATTGTTTTCGCATGTTCAGCATGTTCGCTCCACCTTGCGTCCGGATCAAAATCTCCCGGTACGTGGCATCATGTTGATCGAGGTAATGCACATTCCCTGTCGCGACTGGTAAGATATCATGTTCTTCCGCGACGCGGATGATCTTTTTAATCAGTTCGCGCAGTTCGAGTTCATTCTGAACGATTTCCCGTTCGATCAAATGTCCATACATCGCGGGTGGCTGAATCTCGATGAAATCATAGAACTGCATCACTTTCGCTAAATCTTCGTCCGACTTGTTCAAGGCGGCATCAAACACTTCGCCATTATCGCAAGCTGATCCAATGATCAATCCATCCCGGTGCGCGACGAGTTGCGAGCGCGGTGTGCGGACGACACGGTGCACGTGTTTCGTGTGAGCAATCGAAATCAATTGGTACAGATTCTTCAAGCCTGTCCGGTTCTTCGCATAGACCGTCGCGTGGTATGGTCGTGCCCGCGAGATATCTTTCCCCATCTCCCGGTTGAGCGAGGCGTGTGTCTTCATGTCGAACATCTCATCTGCCATTTGAAGCAATTTGACCATCAAATAGCCTGTCGCTTCCGCGTCATAGATGGCGCGGTGATGCTGTGTCAATTCGATGTCAAATCGTTTCGCGAGTGTGTTCAATCGGTGGTTTTTTAGCGTCGGCATCAAGACACGGGCTAGCTCAAGCGTATCAATGACCGGCAAGACCGATTCATCGTGTCCACCGGATCGTAGCGTCGCATTCAAGAATCCGATATCAAACGAAGCATTATGGGCAACGAGAATCGAGTCGCCGACCCAGTCCATGAATTCCTTGACGACTTGTTCCGGATCTGGTTTTCCCCGGACCATATCATCGGTGATCCCTGTCAAATCAATCGTCGTCGCCGACAACAGATGCTTCGGATCCGCGAATGCTTCGAACTTATCGATGATATCACCGTCGTGGATTTTGACGGCTGCAAGTTCGATGATCTTGTTGTACATCGCGGATAAACCAGTCGTCTCGACGTCAAAGACGACGAATGTCGCGTCATCTAAGTTACGTTCCACCGGATGATAGGCGACTTGCACCCCATCATCGACGACGTTCGCTTCGATTCCGTACAATACTTTGATATCGTTTTTCTTTCCGGCATAGTAGGCATCCGGGAAACTTTGTGCACCCGCGTGATCCGTGATCGCAACAGCAGGATGACCCCATTTCGCCGCGCGTTCAACGTATTTCGTCACGTTCATGACGGCGTCCATTTGACTCATTTGCGAGTGCGCATGTAACTCGACACGCTTCTCGCCTGCCCAAGGGTCAGCAGGGGCTTCCATCTTCACCTCTGACAGTTGGGCAATCATCATACAAAGATCGCGCAGGAACGTATCGAACTCAACGCGACCTGCCGCCTGAATCCACATGCCTTTTTTGATGGCTGAGAGGATCTTGACGTCTGTTTCGTCACGCGCAAACATCTTGACGACGAGGGAGTCCGTATAATCCGTCATCTTAAACGTAAAGATCGTCTTTCCACTTCGTAGTTCACGACTCTCTGCCGAGAAGACGAGACCACGGATCGCAATCCGTCGTTCCTCATCTTGGATCGTCTTAATCGGGACAATCTCATCTTGAATTGGTTTCCCGATCCGGATCTCAACCGGTCCTTCATCGTCATCCCGCGATTGTTCCCGCTTGAATTGCAACTCGAGCATCCGTTTTGCTTCTTCCATGTCTTCCTGTTTCACCTGATTGCGCAACGCTTCTTGTTTCGATTCGTTGATTTGAACAATCGGTTCACAGTTGAATTTCGGAAATCCGTAAGCACTGTAAAGTAACTGCAACTCTCCACATAAGCTACTTTTTAAGAATCCTGCTTCCGGTTCACTCCGGACCGGAATGAATAATTTCTGTTCTTTGAACTCCGGTAAGACCCGTCCAAGTTGTGTCCGCATCGCCGATGAGACATCTGCGAGATCCTGCACGACGTATGGCCAGTAATCATGATACAGGCGTTCGTCTGGTCGACCATCCGCGTATAGGATGACCTTGACTTCGGCGAATTGCTGATACCGACTTATCAAGCGACTCGTAAAGAGTTGATAGACGTTTTGTGGCAAAACCTGTGGCAAGCGGATCTCAAATGTCCAGGTTGCTTTTGCTTTATTGACGCGAAGCTTCTCAAGAACTGCTTCGTTAAAGTATTCTTCAATGATACCATTCGGTAATTCCAAGTCACTAAGCAACAGTGACATGCGTTGTTGTGTATCCACTCGCAATTGTGCTGTCTGATCGCTTCACACCGTGACAGCAACTCCTCCTCCTCTTGCGGATTGCCCAAGGGGCGAATGGGTGTGAGACAAGAAAACAGTCACTTTATGAAAAGTGACCGTCTCCATTCTTTATTCTAAACCTTCATAGAGTGAACGAACAGCCTCAACGACTTGTTCTTGTCCAATTTCTTCTGCATCGCCACCACGACGGGCTTTTAATTCGACGATTCCTTCTGCCGCTTTTTTGCCGACGTTCAAGCGAACCGGTAGACCGATCAAATCCGCATCGGCGAATTTGACGCCTGCTCGTTCTTTCCGGTCGTCAAGTAGGACGCTAAAACCTGCAGCTGTCAACTCACGGTATAGTGTTTCTCCGAGTTCAAGCTGTTCCGCATTTTTACCATTGACGACGATCAAATGAACATCGTATGGTGCGATCGCTTTTGGCCAAATGATCCCGCGCTCATCATAATGCTGTTCGACGACTGCCGACAATGTCCGCGAGACACCGATGCCGTAACATCCCATGATGAGTGGTTGTGCTTTACCGCCTTCATCGAGGAACGTCGCTCCCATTCCTTCAGAGTAACGTGTTCCGAGTTTGAAGACTTGACCGACTTCGATGCCACGTGCGAATTTAACGTTTCCGTTGCCGTCTGGTGACGCGTCACCTTCTTCAACGAAGCGCAAGTCTGTATATTCTGCTTCGAAATCACGACTTGGGTCGACATGGATATAATGCGTTTCCGCTTTGTTTGCACCACAGACAGCGTTCGTCAAGGCACGAATCGCGTAATCGGCGACGATCTTCATGTCTGCCCCGATCGGTCCGAGTGTTCCAGGCGTTGAGTGAAGCGCTGCTTCAATCTCTTCGTCGCTCGCCATCGTGATGTCGAGTGCTCCCAGATAGTTTTTCAATTTGATATCGTTGACTTCGTGATCGCCCCGGACGAGAGCCATGACAAGCCCTTGTTCCGTTTTGAAGATGACAGTTTTGATCGATTCATTTGCTGGTAAGTTCAGATGTGCGCTGACCGCTTCGATCGTCTTCGCATCAGCCGTATGCACTTCTTCAAGTGCTTCTGGTGCTTTGTCTTGCTTCGGATAGGCATCAATCGACTCTGCCATCTCTAAGTTCGCTGCATAATCCGATTGGTCCGAGTAGACGATCGTATCTTCACCGATTGCTGCTAACGCATGGAACTCATGTGTTCCACTACCACCAATCGCACCTGAGTCAGCGACGACTGGACGGAACTCAAGACCAACACGTGTGAAAATCCGCGAATACGTATCAAACATGTTTTGATACTCTTCGTCTAAGCTCTCTTGTGAAGAATGGAACGAATAAGCGTCCTTCATGATGAACTCGCGACCACGTAATAAACCGAAACGTGGACGACGTTCGTCACGGTACTTCATTTGAATCTGGAAGAGATTGACCGGTAACTTTTTGTACGAGTTCAATTCATCACGAACGATTGAAGTGATCAGTTCCTCGTGCGTCGCTCCGAGCGCGAACCGGCGATCATGACGATCCGTCAAGCGCATTAATTCAGGTCCATAGATATCCCAGCGTCCTGTTTCTTCCCATAGTTCAGCTGGTTGAATCGCTGGCATCAGTAATTCTTGCGCACCCGCCGCTTCTAATTCCTCGCGGATGATCGTCTCGATGTTTGCGAGTACTCGTTTTGCGAGTGGTAGATACGAATAGATCCCAGCGGCATTTTGACGCATGAATCCTGCACGAAGCAAGAGTTGGTGACTGATGGCTTCTGCATCAGATGGTACTTCACGCAACGTTGGCATGAATAGTTTTGATTGTTTCATAATGAGTCACGAACTCCTTTGACTGAGTGATTAATTAAAAGAATTTTTGAATGTCGTTCCAAGTGACGACGAGCATGAGTAGCATCAAAAGCGCAAAACCGACGAAGTGAACCAATCCTTCTTTTTGAGGATCGACCGGTTTACCGCGTAAGGCTTCAAGGAAGAGGAACAGTAAGCGTCCTCCGTCAAGTGCTGGAAGTGGCAATAGGTTGAAGACTGCTAAGTTAACGGACAACAATGCCGTCCATGTCAAAAGCATCGAGAACCCACTATCTGCGACCTGATCGGTCATCTTGACGATCCCGACTGGCCCTGATAATTGGTCGACGCCAACGACACCGGTCACGAGATCTCCAACAGCTCCGACGATGAGCGTCGACATCCGCCATGTTTCTGAAACGCCCGTTTGTAGTGCTGTTCCGAATGATTTTTCTGTCTCATTCGTAACACCGATGATGCCGACCTTCTGTTCTCCTTGCTGCTGCACTTTTGGCGTGATTTCAGTTGTCGTCTCTTTCCCATCACGCTCATATTTTACTTCTGTCGCTTTCCCAGCACGATCTTGGAATCCAGCACGTAAATCAGTCCATTTGGCTGTATCCTGTCCGTTGACTGAGATAATCCGGTCACCTTCAACAAGTCCTGCTTGATCGGCAGGTGAACCTTTTTGTACTGTTCCGATGACGCTTTCCCCTGTCGGAGAGCCATTATATAAGGCAAGACCGAATAAAATGACGAACGCGAGGACAAAGTTCATGAACGGTCCTGCAGCAATCGCAAGGACGCGTTTCCAAACGGATTTCGAACCAAATGTGCGGTCATACGGCGCAATTTGTGTCCGTGTCTGACCTTCGACAAGAAATGCTGTCGGTGAGACAGGATAGCGAACCGATGTCTCGTCTTGTAACCCAACGAGTTCGAGTTGACGCAACAAGTCAATCCGCTCGACAGTAACGACTTGATCGACTTGTGGCTGATCTGCATCGAAATAAATCGTCTCGATGACACCGTCCTTTAACTGTAATCCAACGGTTTGACCTGATTTAATCTCTACGAGTTCAGGTTCTTCACCCGCCATCTTGACGTAACCGCCAATCGGCAACAGGCGCACCGTATACAACGTCTCATTCTTAAACACTGAAAAGATCTTCGGTCCAAATCCAATCGCGAATTCCCGACAGAGAATACCTGCCCGCTTCGCCATTACGAGATGACCCCATTCATGGACGGCGACGAGTACACCGAACATCAGCACGATTGAAATAAAGGTCGTCATTACTTATCCCATCCTTAGTTAGCGAATGTAAGAGACGATACGAACTCACGCGCCCATCGATCAGCTTCAAGGATTTGATCCAAGGAAGGCTCGTCGATAAGGGTATGAGCTTGAAGCGCCGCCTCGACGCTCGCTTCGATTTCTAAAAAGCGAATGTCCCCTTTTAAGAAACGGTCCACCGCTTGTTCGTTCGCAGCATTGAGTACTGATGGCATCGATCCACCGGCTTGACCCGCTTCAAAAGCAAGTCGTAACAACGGATAACGATCAAATGATGCATCAGCAAAGTGTAAGCGTCCGATTTCCTTTAAGTTTAACCGTTCTCCCCCTTGGATTTCAAGGCGGGACGGATATGTAAGAGCGTACTGAATCGGTTCTCTCATGTCGGGCATACCAAGCTGAGCCATGACAGCTCCATCATTGAATTCGACCATCGAGTGAATGATCGATTCACGGTGAATGACGACATCGATATCCGCATAGTCGACATCAAATAACCAGTGCGCTTCAATGACTTCGAACCCTTTGTTCATCATCGTCGCCGAATCAATCGTGATTTTTGCTCCCATCGACCAGTTCGGATGCGCCAGTGCTTGTTCGACCGTCACGTCTGCTAGTTCTTCCCGTGATTGATCACGGAAGCTTCCGCCTGATGCTGTCAAGATGATTTGACGGACATCTTCTCGTCGCTCACCGTTCAAGCATTGGAAAATCGCCGCATGTTCACTATCAACGGGTAAAATCGTCACGTTTTTTTCACGTGCGAGCTTCATGACAAGGTGCCCTGCCGTGACGAGTGTTTCTTTGTTCGCAAGACCAATCGTTTTACCCGCCTCGATTGCAGCAAGCGTTGGACGTAAGCCAACAGCTCCTACGACCGCTGTAATGACCGTATCGACTTCAGGATGCGTTACGACATCAAGCAATCCTTCTTCACCGATGACGATTGTCGGCTGATAGGTTAACTGTTGCTCGAGTTCTTGACGTGTTGTCTCATCTTGGACTCCGACAAGCATCGGTTGCAAACGATTCAACCACGGTACGGCAACCGTCGTGTTGCGACCAAATGCAAAACTCGTCAATTCAAAAAGCTCTGGATTAGCCGCAATGACATCAAGCGTCTGCGTACCAATCGATCCAGTTCCACCGATGATACTGATTTTCTTCATAATGAAGCGCCTCCTCAAGCAAAGATATCGAGTACGACGAGGACCGTAAAGACGATCATCATGCTGTCGAACCGATCAAGAATACCACCATGACCCGGTAGTAACGTTCCAGAATCCTTCACACCATAATGGCGTTTGTAAGCGGACTGGACCAAGTCACCAAGTTGCCCAACGACGGCAACGATGATGGCAAGGACAATGACTTTCCCAAAACCGACTGTCGGTTCGATACTTTCGAACACGACACCGAGTAAGATGGCAAGTAACACGCCACCGACTGCCCCTTCAATCGTCTTGTTCGGGCTGATTGACGGCCACAGTTTATTCTTACCAAATCGCTTCCCGACGAAGTACGCCCCTGAATCCGTAAACCAGATCAAGAGAATGATCAAGAGCGACCACGTTAATCCATGTTCGAGTAAACGGATGTAGGCGAACGATGCAAAACCGACACCGACATAAACCGCAGTCAGCAGTAAAAAGGCGACATCATCGAACGTAAAGACATTTTTCGAAAACACGTTCCAAAAGAGACCGATCAATAAAATGATCATTGCCCAAGCGATTGGTGAAAGTCCGATTGGGAGTGTCCGATCGACTGCCTCTTCATAGATACCGACGAATGGTAATAATGTGCCGATCCCGAATAAAATCCGTGGAATGCGCGAGCCGCTCCATTGTCGCATCCGGACGAGCTCGGTATAACCGAGAATCGTTAGTACTGCCATAAACGCTAAAAAGGGAAGTCCACCGATGTACAAAAGCGCCAAAAAGATGGCGCCTGCCCATATCCCTGTGATAATCCGAGTTTTCATAAGCTAGTTCCTCATTTAATCAGACGCCGCCAAATCGGCGTGTCCGTTGATTGTAATCTTCAATTGCTGCCAAGAAAGCATCCCGACGAAACTCTGGCCACAAGACATCTGTAAAATAAAACTCTGCGTACGCCGCTTGCCAAAGTAAGAAGTTCGATAACCGTTGTTCGCCACTCGTTCGAATCACGAAATCGACATCGGTTACGGATCCTGTCATTAGCTCGCGCTCGATCGTCTCCTGTGTAATCGCATCCGGTGACAATGTTCCTGCCTGAACCTGTGCGCCCAGTTTTCGCATGACTTGTACGAGCTCATCGCGTCCTCCATAATTCAGAGCGAAAATCAGACGAAGTCCTGTATTGTGTTGCGTATCCAGTTTCGCTTGTTCCACTGCCTCACGTGTGAAATGAGGGAGGCGTGACACTTCTCCTGCTACCTCGACTTTGACATTTTGCGCGTCTAACTCTTTTAAATCCGACTCTAAAAATTGTGCCGGTAGCTTCATGAGAAAACTCACTTCTTCTTCCGGACGCGTCCAATTCTCCGTCGAGAAGGCGTATAATGTCAGACTCTTAACGCCGAGTTCATTTGCAACCCGAACGACTTCACGAATCGATTTCATACCTTCGCGATGTCCCATGATACGCGGAAGTCCGCGTTTTTGTGCCCATCTACCGTTTCCATCCATGATGATAGCGACGTGCTCAGGCACCCGGTCATAGGTTTCGGTTTCTTTCGTCTGATTCAACCATTGAAACATCCGCACTTCCTCCTCTCTCAATTATGAAGAAAGGGACTCTTCGTGTGACAAAGAGTCCCCCCCATGACGATCCGTCGCGTCATACTTCCATGATTTCTTGTTCTTTTTCCGTTGCTGTCTGATCAAGTTGTTTAACGAACTTGTCTGTCAACGTCTGAACATCTTCTGTGTAGCCACGCAAATCATCTTCTGTCAATGCACCATCTTTTTCTTGTTTCTTTAACTGCTCGTTCGTATCACGACGAATGTTACGGAGGGCAACCTTACCTTCTTCCGTATACTTCTTGACGAGTTTGACGAGTTCCTTCCGGCGCTCTTCCGTTAGTGGTGGAATCGCAAGACGGATGACTGTACCATCAGATGATGGCGCAAGACCAAGATCAGCACGTTGAATCGCTTTTTCAATCTCGCTTACCATTGATTTATCCCATGGAGTGATCAAGATCAGACGTGCTTCTGGTGTGTTGACGTTCGCTACTTGATTGAGCGGTGTCGGTGAACCGTAGTATTCGACTTGAACAGGATCTAAAATCGCAACGTTCGCACGACCTGCGCGGAGTGTCGCAAGTTCTTTCTTAAGTGAAAGATGTGCTTTTTCCATCCGTTCTTCGGCTTGTTTTAAGATTTCTTTTGACATATTATTTCCCCCTTACGATTGTCCCGATTTCGTCACCGATGACGACACGTTTGATGTTACCTTCTTCCATCAACGAGAAGACGATGAGCGGGATGTCATTGTCCATACAAAGTGATGTTGCTGTAGAATCCATGACTTGAAGTCCATCCTTTAAGACATCCAAGTAAGAGAGCGTTTCGAATTTCTTCGCTTCTGGATCAACATTCGGGTCAGCTGAGTACACACCATCGACGTTGTTTTTCGCCATCAAGATGACCTCTGCTTCAATTTCAGCTGCACGAAGAGCAGCTGTCGTATCTGTTGAGAAGTACGGGTTCCCTGTACCTGCTGCAAAGATGACGACACGTCCTTTTTCGAGGTGACGCATCGCACGGCGACGAATGTACGGTTCTGCTACTTGGCGCATCTCGATTGATGTTTGAACACGTGTTTCAACACCTACATCTTCTAAGCTGTCTTGAAGCGCAAGCGAGTTCATGACTGTCGCTAACATCCCCATATAATCGGCGTTGGCCCGGTCCATCCCAAGTTCTGCACCTGTTTTGCCACGCCAAATGTTTCCAGCTCCGACGACGACCGCTACTTCAACGTTCAATTCAACTAATTCGCGAATCTGTTCCGAGATAGATTTGACGATGACAGGATTGATCCCAAACCCTTGATCTCCTGCGAGCGCTTCTCCGCTCAATTTTAACACAATCCGGTTATATTTCGGTTGCATGACTATGTCCCCCTTGCTAAATTCCGTAAAAAAGGAACACGAACCACTTCCACACGAAAGTGGATTGAAGCATACGTGTTCCTTCTCTTGTCATCAGGATGATCCCGATTCTTATTTTTTAAGTTGGTTCATAACTTCTTCAGCGAAGTTCTCTTCGCGTTTTTCCATACCTTCTCCAACTTCGAAGCGTACGAATGACACGACTTTACCGCCTTTAGATTCTACATATTTACCAACTTTGAAGTCTGGATCCTTGACGAACGTTTGATCGACGAGGCAGATTTCCTCGAAGAACTTGTTCATACGACCGACGATCATTTTTTCAACGATGTTAGCTGGTTTTCCTTCGTTCAATGCTTGCTCAGTGAGAACTTTTTCTTCACGTGCTTTTTCTTCTTCTGTGACAGAAGTACGGTCAACGTAAAGTGGACGTGCTGCTGCGATGTGCATTGCAACGTCTTTTGCAACTGTTTCGTCTGTCGTACCTTCGATAACGACGACTGAACCGATGCGTCCACCCATATGGAGGTAAGAACCGAAGACTGCGTCATCTGATTTTGTGAAGAGTGCTACGCGACGGAGTGAGATTTTCTCTCCGATTGTTGAAGCTTCTTCTGAAATGTATGTGTCGATTGTTTTACCTGCTTCGTATTCAGAAGCAAGAGCTGCTTCAGCAGTCTCAGAACCGTTACGGAGAACAGCGTCTGCGATATTTTGAACGAGTGTTTGGAAACGTTCGTTTTTCGCAACGAAGTCTGTTTCTGAGTTGATTTCGACGAGTGCCGCTTTGTTGCCGTCAACTGCAACTGCAGTCAACCCTTCAGCAGCGATACGATCGCCTTTTGCTGCTGCTTTAGCAATCCCTTTTTCACGCAAGAAATCTACTGCTGCGTTCATGTCACCGTCAGTTTCAACGAGTGCTTTTTTGCAGTCGAGCATACCTGCACCTGTTTTTTCACGAAGTTCTTTAACCATTGCTGCTGTAATAGCCATTCGATATTCCTCCTTATAACATCCTTAGTTTCAAAAAAAAGGTGATAAAAGGTCGATTCCCTTTATCACCTGGCATCACGAATTACTCAGCGTCTGCTACTACTTCTTCAGTAGTTTCAGGTGCTACGTTATCTTCGCCTTGTTTAACTTCGAGGATTGCGTCAGCCATTTTACCAGTGAGCAATTTGACTGCACGGATCGCATCGTCGTTCGCTGGGATGACGTAGTCGATTTCGTCTGGATCACAGTTAGTATCAACAATCGCAACGATTGGGATGTTGAGTTTGTGTGCTTCTGCAATCGCGATACGCTCTTTGCGTGGGTCAACGATGAAGAGTGCATCCGGAACGCCTGGCATATCTTTGATACCGCCGAGGAATTTCTCAAGACGAGTCATTTCTTTTTTAAGAATGATGACTTCTTTTTTAGGAAGAACTTCGAATGTACCGTTTTCTTCCATTTTTTCGAGTTGTTTCAAACGGTTGATACGTTTTTTGATTGTAGAGAAGTTCGTGAGAGTTCCACCCAACCAACGTTCGTTGATGAAGTATTGACCTGCACGGATCGCTTCTTCTTTCACAGTGTCTTGAGCTTGTTTTTTCGTACCAACGAAAAGAACGTTTCCGCCTTCAGACGCTACTTCACGGATGAAGTTGTATGCTTCGTCTACTTTTTTGACCGTTTTTTGAAGGTCGATGATGTAGATTCCGTTCCGTTCTGTGAAGATGTATTTTGCCATTTTTGGGTTCCAACGGCGTGTTTGGTGACCGAAGTGTACACCAGCTTCTAACAATTGTTTCATCGAGATTACTGCCATGATGAATTCCTCCTTTTGGGTTTTGGATGTCCTCCGCGATGATCGTCTGTCCAGCTAACCTATTAAAGGCACCGCAGCTGGCGATACATGCGTGCGTAATTAACACCGTAGACTAATATAGCATAAAGATTACCGAGGGGCAACCTTCGTTTGATGAGAAAGTTTAGCAATCAAAGCAACCTCTCCCGTCCCACGATTCAAAGACCGCGCAAGCGTCTCAAGATCTGCTCCTTCTCGTAGCGCCTGCTTGACATCCGTTAACGTTGGTTCTTTTGAAATGGATTGTTCGATTTCGACGGTTTCCGATTTTTCGTATGTAGCCGCCTTCACCATCTGTGGAGACGCGTTCGGTACTTGATCAACTTGTTCGTTCGCTTCAATTACGGATGTCTCCGTCATGGCGTTGACGTTCTCCATGAAATGAAGCAACACTTGTTCCGTCTCATTCTTTTCACGTTCCAACCGGGTAATTCGGTCTTTAAGCGCTGCCTGCTGGCGAAACAACACCAGCAGCGCATAACAGACTAAAGCAGCTAATAAAATATAAACGACAGTCATAATTCTTCCTTTCACATGGCGACACGATCTGCTAAGTAGGCACTTCCGAGCGCATTCTTCAACTTACGAAGCGCTTTTGAATGGATTTGTGAAATACGGGAAGTCGAGAGCCCGAGGACTTCACCAATTTCCGTAAGCGTCAATTCTTCATAATAGAACAACGAGACGACAAGTTGTTCTTTTTCGGATAGTCCTTCGACTTCCTCTGCCAGTTTAGCGATCAACTCCCGCATTAATAACATATCTTCCGGTGTAGCAGTATCTGGATCTAAATAGGAGACGGTCATCGCCTTCCCCTCATCCTGTAGCGTGACTGCTTCATCGATCGATAATACATTCGCAAAATAGCTTTCTGCTAAAGCACCCTTGACCTCGTCCGGTGTCATGTCGACGATGGAAGAGACTTCGTCTAATGTCGGCGTCCGTTGCAAAGATTGTTCAAGGATCTCGACTGCTGCCTCGACCCGTTTTGCTTTTTCCCGTAAGGAACGTGGTAACCAATCGATTTTACGAAGCCCATCTAAAATAGCTCCTCGAATCCGAAAGGCGGCATACGTGTCGAATTTATTATTATGATTTTGATCGAATTTTTGAAGCGCATCGTACAATCCCATCATCCCTAAACTTTTCAACTCGTCTCGATCGACACTTTTAGGCAACGTCGCACTTAAACGCTGAACGTGGTATTGAACAAGTGGTTCATAATTGTGAAGTAACAGGTCTGCCACCGCAATATCGCGTGTGGTCAGCCATCGATCCCAAAGTTGTTGTAATTCCTCACGCATGACCATTCCTCCTCTAGATTTCCAGCGTCCCGACATTCACCGTCCGGATGACGAGACGCCCTGATTGTGAGTGGAACTCGATCGTTCGTCCATTCGTGCCGCCAACATCTTCGGCAACGAGTGGAATTTTGACTTGTTGAAGCATTGCTTTGACCGCAGCGATGTTTCGCTCACCAATCCGCATTGATTCATGTTCATACTTAAATTGAAACATCTGAGCCCCTCCCGCAATCTTCGCACGTAATCGGATGGCTCCACTTGCTCGTAATTCGCGGGCTACCTCTAGAATTGCCGTATCCGCGAACTTTCCGACTTCAAGCTCCCGATTCCGACTGATCGCTGAATCAGGCAACATGACATGTGCCATACTCGATAACCCTCGTTCCTGGTCATAGATGACGACGCCTACACACGATCCAAGACCCGCCGTCCGTAAAATGACGGGGCGTTTACTGATGGCGTACTCCGCAATCCCAATCCGTACGATTTCATCCATTCAAGTCCACACCCAATCGTTCGAAGACCGTCTGAAAGGCGTTCGCTTCAGGCAACAAAAGTAAATGTCCGGTCAAATCGTTTCCTTCACTAGACAAATGCGTGTCGATATAGACAGCCATATTTCCTGGAGTCGTTGATTCAAGTAAGGCTACTTCAAGTAACGCACCAACCATATCAAACGCTGATGCAGGAACACTGACATGTAACGATAAATCAAGCCAATCGGAGATGGCCCGAGCATATGCTCCTATTAAAATATTCCCAATTTCTTCCCAAGCAGAAACCCCCATTTCGTGGGAATCGGAAAAAAAGTGGAATTCCGTTTGCATCAATTGGCTCACGAGCTTCTCTGCATCACGAAGTGGCATCAAAAAAAGTAACGTTGCTTGAATATCGCCAGAAAAACGTAACAATGCACCAGCGGTATACGTTTCCGCCCCTCCACTTCGCTCGATGATCGTCGTGAAATCCTCAAGTTCAGCGGAAGGTACTTCGATCTCAATCGGTTGTCCAAGTAAGGTCGAAAGTGCTGTTGCTGCGTGACCAGCTCCAATGTTGCCGACTTCCCGTAAAATGTCCCGTTCGTTTGGATTAAGCATGAACGATGTCCTCAAATAAGCGATTCGGCTCAATCAACGAAAACAATTGCTGATCGCCTTTTGCGACTGCAGTCAAATACGAGGCATCCTCCTGCTTTTGTTCACTGAGCGGTTCAATCCGAACATCCGTTGATTCGACGACTTCGTTTGCCCGGTCGACGATGAATCCAGCGTCCCCGTGCTCCAAAGTAGCGATGATGATGCGGGTTTCTTCCGTTTCTTCCATTAATTCGAATCCAAGACGGGCACGCAGGTCAATCACGGGGGTGACGACACCTCGCAAATTGATGACTCCTTTGACATAGGATGCAGCGTTCGGAATCCGTGTGATCGGGATGAGCCGTTCGATTGAACGAACAGACTGTACATCAATACCGTATGCATTATCTTCTAATTGAAAAACAACCCATTTTTGTTCCATCTTCGTTCCCCTCACTTCCGTAATAGTGCATTGCTGTCAATGATCAATGCGACTTGTCCGTCTCCAAGAATCGTCGCGCCAGAAATCGCACGGATGCCTTCTAGATAACTACCGAGTGGCTTCATGACGATCTCCTGTTGACCGATCAATTCGGATACGATCAACCCTGCTAATTTTTCGCCACTCCGGACGACGACGACCGAATAGGCTTCTGCCTCATGTTGTGGCAATCCGTAAACTTCATTCAGCGAAATAAGTGGAACCAATTGTCCACGGAAATCAAATACTTTTTCCCGGTGCGCTTGCAGGATCGCCGATTTACGTAAAGATGTCGTCTCGATGATGGCAGTCAGTGGAATTGCATACGTTTCTTGTCCGAGCTCAACGAGCATGGCTGAGATGATCGAGAGCGTCAATGGTAAACTGATACGGAAAATCGTTCCTTCTCCGCGGCGTGTCTCAACGAACACTTCTCCACCCAATGATTCGATCTTCGATTTGACGACGTCGAGACCAACACCACGACCAGACAAGTCCGTGACTTCTTCTGCTGTCGAGAAACCAGGTGCGAATAACAGCATCGAAGCCTCTTCGATCGTTAATTGCATCGCTTCTTCTTCTGTGATCAATCCTTTTTCAATCGCAATCCGTGTGACACGTTCGTGATTGATACCTGCTCCATCATCTTCAATCTCAATGAAGACTCGGTTTCCTGAATGGTAGGCACGAAGCGAAAGATTTCCTTCGACCGGCTTATTCGCTAAAATCCGTTCCGCTTTGTTTTCAATTCCATGATCGATCGCATTACGGATCAAGTGGACAAGTGGATCACCAATCTCATCGATGACTGTGCGATCAAGTTCCGTCTCAGCACCCGTAATGTGTAGTTTGATATGTTTTCCGACATCCTTCGAAACGGAACGCACCATTCGTGGGAAGCGGTTGAATACTTGTTCGATCGGCATCATTCGTAACGTTAAAACGAGTGATTGCAATTCGTTCGTGCCCCGTTTGATCCGTTCGACCGTATCTGTCAATTCCGGTGAGCTGACTTCTGCTGCAATACGCTCCAAACGTCCGCGGTCGATGATGAACTCTTCGAACAGATTCATCAAACGATCAATCCGCTCGAGATTGACACGAATCGTTTTCGAAGCGACAGGCACAGATAGATCTGTCTGTTCTGGTGAATCCGGTGAAGCTATTGGTGCAGGTACTGATGTCGCAACCGGCACTTCCTGTGGAAGGGTGGATGTCGCCACCTCTGCTTCTGGTGTTGCTTCGAACACGTCCATCGTTACTGTTGCGACTTCAGAAACCGAGGCAACCGCCTCTTGAATGACCGATTGCTCTTGTTGTGTCACGAATAAAACAGAGAATGACGTCTCAAAATGTTCTTGCTCCAGTTCATCAGATGTCGGATTCGACAAAATGACATCTCCGAGCTGTTGTAAACGATCAAAGACCATGTAGACACGTGCCGCTTTTAAGATGACGTCTGCTGAAAGTTCGACTTGGACGATATAGGCTTGATAACCGGACGCAATCGATTGTTTGACGACCGCTTCCGAATAGACATCACATTCGAATGTTGATGGTACAGTTGATGGCGTAACCGAAATGATCTCTTCTTGTTCGGGACGAATGAACTGCTGTAACCGTCTCACTGTTTCCGTAACGTCAAGTTTCCCTTTTCCACCACGACTGATGTCTTCTACCATCGTTTCCAGTTGCTCAGCAGCAACGAATAGGACATCGATCAACTCAGCTGTAGCAGATTGTTTCTTTGATCTGACTAAATCAAGTGCGCTCTCCATCTCATGCGTCAAATCAGCGATCGCATCATATCCCATCGTTCCTGCCATTCCTTTTAGCGTATGGGCAGAACGGAAAATTTGATCGATGACCGCTTCATCGTCTAATCGTTCTTCAAAAACCAATAAGCTTGTGTTAATAGCTTGTAAATGCTCCATCGACTCATCGAGGAACAACCCCACATATTCATTTAAGTCCATGACTGATACCCTCCTTTAATCTTAACGGACATGATCTTTTCGTTTTTTCAGACGATGTAACAATCGATCTAAAAACTTCCGTTCTTTGACTTGTACACCTGTTAGAGACGTCGTGATATGATCGAGTCGCCAACTGACGTCACTCGTTCGATCCATCAAGTAAAATGGCATCTGTGCCTTGACTGCTTTGACGACTGTCGGATCTTCCGGCAAAAAACCGGTAAAGCGCAGTGGTTTTTGTAAAAATTGTTGGCTGACGAGCGCTAGTCGATCAAACGTTTCAAGTGCTTCTCCACCATTCGTCGCCCGATTGACGACGACGGAAATCGGAAGATCCGTCGCATGATGGTGTGCCAGTTTGACGAACGCATAACCGTCCATGATTGAAGTCGGCTCTGGCGTGACGATCAACCAGGCTTCGTCTGCACTACTGATAAAATCGAACGTCTGATGGTTGGCGCCGGCTCCTAAATCGAGCAACACAAAATCATACTCATAGAAAAATTGGAATTCCCGCAGTAGGAACACGACATCCTCCTTCGTCAGATTCGTCAGTTCCGCAAATCCACTCCCGCCATGAATGAAATGAAGGGATGGAGACTGTTCAACGATTGCGTGCTGGAGTGATTCTCGTCGTTTGACGCATTCCATCAAGGATGACTTCGATGATTTACCGAATAGAATACCAATGTTCGCCATCCCGATATCAAGATCAATCAAGAGTACTCGTTTTTCTTGTAACGATAATGCCACGCCAAGATTCACCGCGACATTCGTTTTTCCGACGCCACCTTTTCCACTCACGATGGCAATCGTCTTCGTTTCCTTGACGGTCACTTTTGATCGTAAGACACGTGCTTGATCTTCTCGCATCATCTCATCCCTCTCTCGACGATCATTCGGGATAACTCATCCGCCGTAGCGAACGTGATGTCTTCTGGCACTTCTTGACCCGTTGTCACGCAATAGATTGGTAACTCCGTCTCTGTCATAAGTCCAAACATCGACCACAGTTCACTTGTTTCATCTGCTTTCGAAAATACGATCCCTGATAAGGGAATCTTACTGAAACGATCGTGGATCCGTAATAAATCTCGATATTTCGATGTCAAACTAAGAACTAAGAATACATCCGTATCCTCAAAGTCATGACGACTTCGTAATTGCTCTACATATGCTTCGTCAAGGAAATTCCGTCCCGCTGTATCGACAAGTACGATATCGCATGAAGCTAGCGCCTGCTTCGCTCGTTCGAAATCTTCCAGGTCGTATGCAACATGAATCGGAATACCTAATATGTCGGCATATGTCTTCAGTTGTTCAATCGCTGAGATCCGGTATGTATCGGTTGTGATGAGACCAACTCGTTGATTTTTAATGAGCGTATGATGTGCAGCGAGTTTAGCGATGGTCGTCGTCTTACCGACACCAGTCGGTCCTGTCAGCATGACATAACGTGCAGTCGACGGCGTCACGCGCAATGCCGACTTCACTTCTTCCGTCAAGAGATCGGTTAATTCCGTTTGCTGCGTTTGATAGTACGCAGTCAGTAATCGCTCATGCAATCGTTCAGACACCTGTTGTAACGCTGGTTCTGCCAACAGCGGCGCATAATGTCGCAATTCTTTTGGCAATGGTCGTTCGCCGATCGTAACGATCGTTGGACGCATAGGGATCGGTTGGATGGTTTCCACAATGTCCTTCCGACTCGTTGTTTGCTTCGAGACGATCGGTTCGTTCGACACATGTTCATCCACCGATGCAACCAGTTCCACTTTTTTCTTCGCAAATAAGCCAAAGAATCCGCCCACTTTGATATGGCGAGTATTTAATATGATGGCATCGTTACCGAGTTCGCGTTTGATGCGTTCCATGGCTTCGCTAACGGAATCCGCCGTGACTTTTTTGACTATCATCGCTTAAATCACCCCAATACTCTTAACTTCAATCGTCGGCATTAATTCGTTATAAGACAAAATCGGAATATCTGGAAAATACCGTTCTGTCAATTGACGGACGAACATCCGGATACTTGGAGAAGTCAGGATGATCGGATGCGCCCCGTACCGTTCGAATTCCGTTGCTCGCTCCTGTAACGTCTCGATGAAACGTGTCGCCTTTTCGGGATCAAGCGCCAAATAATTTCCGAACTCCGTCTTTTGGATGGCCGACTGGATATCCAGTTCCATCTCACTCGAGACCGTCACGACATGTAAGACATCTCCTTGCATGACTTGTTCCGTAATTTGACGCGATAAGGATTGACGGACATATTCAGCAAGCAGTTCGCTGTCTTTCGTCACAGCTGCATAGTCCGCGAGCGTTTCAAAAATCAATGGTAGATTTCGAATCGAGACTTTTTCTTTTAATAATTGAACGAATACTTTTTGAAGTTCCCCGATTGATAACAGTTGTGGTGTTACTTCCTCGACCAAAATCGGATGTGATTCCTTTAAATGATCAACCAACTGTTTCGTCTCTTCTCGACCGAGTAACTCAGCTGCATGTTTCTTCAATAGCTCCGTTAAATGTGTCGCAACGACGGATGGTGGATCAACGACCGTATAGCCTGACATCTCTGCTCGACTGCGTGTCTGTTCATCGATCCAGAGCGCCGGCATACCGAAGGCTGGCTCAACCGTCTCAATACCTCGAATTTCTGGATCATCGACACCCGGGCTCATCGCTAAATAATGATCCAGTAATAGCTCACCACTTGCCATCTCACTTCCGCGAATCTTGATTCGGTACTGGTTCGGTGATAACTGCAGATGATCACGAATCCGAACGGTCGGTAGAACGAATCCAAGTTCGAGTGCTAGCTGCCGACGAATCATGACGACACGATCGAGTAAATCGCCACCTTGCGCTTCATCAGCGAGTGGAATCAAACCGTAACCGAATTCAAATTCAATCGTATCGACATTCAGTAAGGAAATGACCGATTCACTCGAACGCAAGTTTTCGCTCGGCGCTTCCTCAACCGCGACCTCTTCTTGCATCGTCTTCGTCGTCTGCTTCATTCGCCAAGCGAAGAAGCCAAATAACGCTGCAATCGGCATCGTGACGTAATCGGGAATCGCAGTAAACAGCCCGAGTAAGAAGATTGCTCCAGCTGCGATTCCGACAAGTAATGGTGTGCGTGTCAATTGACCGATGACATCTTCACCAAGATTTCCGTCGGATGTCGAGCGCGTGACAATGATTCCGGTCGCAACCGAAATCAACAGTGCTGGAATCTGACTGACGAGACCGTCCCCAACTGTTAACAACGTATACAATTTGACTGACTCCGCCATCGGTAAGCCTTGCTGAACGACACCGATGATCATTCCAAAGATCAAGTTAATGATGACAATGATGATACCAGCGATCGCATCTCCTTTAACGAACTTCGAGGCCCCGTCCATCGCCCCATAAAAGTCTGCTTCCGATTGAATTTTTTGGCGGCGGGTCCGGGCTTGCACTTCGTCAATCATGCCGGAGTTCAAGTCGGCATCGATTGCCATCTGTTTTCCGGGCATCGCATCAAGCGTAAAACGTGCCGACACTTCCGAAACTCGTTCCGAACCTTTCGTGATGACGAGGAACTGGATCAAGACGAGAATCAAGAAGACGACGAATCCGACGAGCGCATTTCCGCCGACGACGAAGTCACCGAATGCTTCAATGACTTCGCCACCATTTCCGTTTGATAGGATCGCCCGTGTCGTCGAGACGTTAAGTGCCAGACGAAACAAGGTGACGATCAATAACAACGTCGGAAATACAGAAAACTCAAGTGCCTCTTTGGCATTCATCGCAACGAGTAATACCATCAAAGCAATTAAGATATTGATGATGATTAAAAAATCGAGCATGATAGCGGGCAGTGGAATGACGAGCATGAAGACGATCATGATGACGCCTAGCAGAACCGTTAAATCTCGTGTTGATATACTCATGATGCTTCATCCTTTCATTTTGCTTGTTTCAGTTGATAGACAAAGGCGAGTGTTTCAGCGAGCGCCTGATAGAACGTTTCATCCACTGCCATACCAATCTCTGTTTGAGCGAACAACGCCCGCGCCAGCGGACGATTTTCAACAATCGGGACATCAGCTGCTGTCGCCTTCTCCCGAATCCGGAACGCGACAGCATCTACGCCTTTTGCAACGACGATCGGTGCCATATGTTTTCCGTCATCGTATTGAATCGCTACCGCATAATGGGTCGGGTTCGTGATGACGACGTCGGCATTCGGTATTTCTTGCATCATCCGCCGCATCGCCATCTCCCGTTGTTGTTGTTTAATCTTTCCTTTGATTTGAGGGTCACCTTCCGTATTCTTATGCTCATCCTTTAAATCCTGTTTACTCATTCGAATCGACTTTTCAAAATCAAATTTTTGATATGCGAAGTCCAGAATGGCTAACGCGATCAAGGCGATACTGACCGACAAACCGAGCAAAAATGTTAAATGACCAATGATAGCTAACGCATCGCCGATTGGTTCCGAGGTCAGCCTCGAAATCTCGACCTTGTTATTCCACAGAACAGTGCCACTCGTGACACCGATGACTAACAATTTAAAAACGGATTTCAAAAACTCGACGAGTGCTTTAACGCTAACGATCCGTTTGACGCCTTGAAGCGGATTGATCCGGTCCAGCTTCGGCTGAATCGCCTCACCACTTAAGAGCACACCAATCTGAACGAAGTTTCCAAGGATCCCGATGACGACCGCTGTTAAAAAGAAGGGGGCGACTAAAATCCCCATTTGTATCAGCATCTCGACTAAAATCTGTTCAATTCGTCCCTCTTCGACGGCTTGCAGAACTTGACTTGCACTGAGACCATCTTGTAGGACGAGTACGAATCGCCGTCCTAGAAATGGACCGAAAAAATAGAGAACAAGAAACATCGCGAATAACATAAAACTGCTCGTTAAATCTGCTGATTTTGCGACCTGTCCCTTTTTACGCGAGTCATCCCGCTTTCGAGGTGTCGCTTTTTCCGTCTTCTCACCAGCGAAGTACTGAAGATCAAGGCGTAATCGATATGAATGCATGTCCTTAACCTCCTAGTAATCGAATGGCGTCTGCAAGTACATCTTGCAACAATGGAACGAATCGACCGATTCCTGTGATCGTCGCTCCTGCTAATAAAAACAGAATCGCGTATCCCATTAACAGTTTGACGGAAAAACCAATCGCAAAAATGTTGAACTGGGGTGCCGTTTTCGCTAAGAAACCAAGTGCGAGATCCACTAAAAAGAGTGAAACAACAAGTGGCATCGCCATTTGTAAGGCAGTCAACATCGCAAGTCCGACGACACGGATGACCAAACTCATTCCTGCGTCGCCTGATACCGCAATCAGACTGCCCGGCGGAAAGATTTGAAAACTCGTGTAGATGCCGTCCAGTAAAATGAGATGCATATCAGAAGCGAGCAGGACGAGTAACGTCAGCATGTAATAAAATCGTCCGACGATTGGTGACTGTCCGCCAAACATCGGATCATAAGCGGAAGCCATCGCAAGACCCATCTGTAAATCAATGATCGAACCCGCAATTTGTGGGGCGTATAATAAAAAACTGGCAAGTAAGCCAAGAGCTAGACCCACTAAGACTTCCGTTCCCATCCGAAAGAAAAAATCGAAGTCTTCTACACGAACGTCCGTCTTCACGGCGTAACTCGCAAAGTAAGCAAGACCCGCTGCAAGTGCTAATTTATGTTGCGCTGGTAATTGTCTTGATGAAAACAAAGGCGCCGCAACGAGAAAACCGACGATCCGTCCAAAGACGAGCAGAAAAACACTCAGGAAAGAAAGTAATGTCATTTTCGGGAAACCTCAGCGATTTGTTTGAATAGATCAATCGTAAAGGTCTGTAACTCCTGCATAATCCAAGGTCCAAAGAAGACGAGTGCTAAAAACACGGCAACGATCTTTGGAACAAACGATAACGTCTGTTCCTGAATCTGCGTCGTCGCCTGCAAAATACTGACGAGCAGACCGACGACGAGCGAGACGAGTAACAAGGGGGCCGATACTTTGAGTAATGTCCAGACAGCAGAACTCGCCAACTGAATAATCATTTCTTGAGTCATCTTTTCTCCCCCTAACGCATACTGACGAGCAGTGATTCAACAATCAGGTGCCAGCCATCGACTAAAATAAATAACAGCAATTTAAACGGTAACGCAATCATGACTGGCGGTAACATCATCATTCCCATCGACATCAAAACACTCGAGACGACCATGTCGATGACAAGGAAAGGAATGAAGATCATGAAGCCGATTTGGAAGGCTGTCTTCAATTCACTAATCGCATATGCTGGAACGAGTGCGACGAGTGGAATATCTTCAATCTTTTCCGGTTTTTCATAATTACCGTATTTTAAGAATAGTTCTAAATCATTCGTTCGCGTGTGCTTCGACATGAAGCGTTTCATCGTATCTCCTGCTTTATCAAACGCTTCATCTTGACTAATTTTATCAGCCATGTATGGTTTTAAAGCCGTCGTGTTTAATTCCGATATGACGGGCGACATGACGAAAAGCGTAATGAATAAGGCCAGTCCGACGAGTAGCTGGTTCGGCGGCGTCTGTTGTGTTCCGAGAGCCGAACGGACGAACGACAACACGACGACGACACGCGTGAAACAAGTCATTAAGATTAGTAACGAGGGCGCCAGTGATAACAACGTCAGTAATACGAGCAGTTTAATCGATGTTGCTGTTCCTGACGGAGTATCGAGTGAGATCAGGTTTTCAATCGTATTCATGAGCGCCCTCGATTCTTCTGCAGTTGCTCGAGTTGTTGTTTGAACGTCTCAAGAAATGGTGAAGGTGCTGATTTCGAAGATGCCTCTTCAAGATCCGTCGGTTCGTATCCCTCTAAATCGTCCAGCGTGTCTAAGAGTTGTACGTTCTCACCAACACCGACGACATAAATCTTATTCTGCACTTTCACTAACTGAACCGATCGATCCTTACCAAGTGGTACACCACCTAGATGGGTCAATCGTCCGGAATGTCTGACGCCTCGCGTCCGCTCGTGAATAAAACGTGTCACGAGGATGAATCCGCCGATCAAGACGACGAGAACGACGACTCCTTTAAAGATGGTCAATGCCATGGAAGGACTCTCATCGACTTGCTGAGTCGTCGGTGCATCGTTCTTGGTTGGATTTAATTTTTCTTCGACCGTTTCAGCTTGTACAGGAAGTGTCAGCAGAAACAGAAGACAAATCAGCAAAGTCACTTTTTTCATGACGAGACAGTTTTCGAGACCGCTTCAAGCACACGATCCGCTTGGAACGGTTTGACGATGAAATCTTTTGCACCTGCTTGAATCGCGTCGATGACCATCGACTGTTGCCCCATCGCTGAACACATGATGACTTTAGCGGCAGGATTGAATGCTTTGATTTCTTTAAGCGCAGAGATTCCGTCCATCTCAGGCATCGTAATGTCTAGCGTGACGAGGTCTGGTGTCAATTCCTTATACTTCGTGACCGCTTCGCGTCCGTTTTCTGCTTCACCGACGACATCATAGCCGTTCTTCGATAGAATTTCCTTGATCATCATCCGCATGAAAGCGGCGTCGTCTACGATTAATACTTTTGCACTCATATTAGTTCCTCCTTAGAACATCCGAAGACGTTCTTTTGTATTTACGATTTCCGTAATGCGTACACCGAAATTCTCTTCGATGACGACCACTTCACCCGTTGCGATCAATGTATTGTTGACAAGAACGTCAACTGGTTCCCCTGCCAGTTTATCCAGCTCGATGACAGAACCTTGTGTTAATTCCAATATGTCACGAACGGAGCGGCGTGTCCGTCCTAACTCAACCGTGACGTTCAACGGAACATCATATAACATTCCGATATTTCCTGGCGTGCCCTCTACTTCCATCTCACCTAACTGACTAAATTGAACTGGACTGACACCGACTGGCGTTGCTTTCGGTTCAGGTGGTGGGACGACCGTTCGTTGTTCCATCGCTGGTGCCGGTGTCGGTTGCGCTTGTGGTTGTGGTTGTTCTGGTTGCGCTTGTGCCGTTGCTTGTGGTGCAGGTTCTGCTTGTTGGGTCGTACTCGCGCTAAAGAGTTTTTGAATCAATTGTTTTGAGAAATCCAGTGGTGCTAATTGAACGATTTTTGAATCGATCATCGTGCCAATCTTCAGATCAAACTCGATGATGACCATGTTCTCCCAAAGAGAAAAGCTATCGACAATGCTCTTATCTTGTGAAAAATCAAAAATTTCAACAGCAGGTGGTGAGATATCGATTCGCATGGAGAACACTGTCGACATCGATGTCGCAGCAGCTCCCATCATCTGATTCATCGCTTCCTGTACAGCAGATAGAGCAATCGGCTCCATCTCAAGCGATTCATCAATGACACCATCACCTCCCATCATCAGGTTCGCGATGACGGAAGCATCTCGCTGTGTCAGGATCAGGACATTTTCTCCTTTAAATCCTTCTGTATAGCCGACACGCAACGCGACGTGCGGAATCGGATAACGACTTCGTAATTCTTCCATCGAAATCATCCGAACATGTGGTGTCGTGATTTCTACTTTTTGATTCAACAATGCCGATAAGGCCGTTGCTGAATTCCCAAGTGAGATGTTTCCGACTTCCCCTAGCGCATCGATTTCCATATCATCTAATATTTCCTCTGCGTCCGAATCTTGCGGTTCATCGTTTGATGGCGTTCCGCGTAACAACGCATCGATTTCATCTTGCGAAAGCATATCGCTCATGTTATTCCTCCTCAATTCGTTGTAAGACTTGCAAAGCGAGGTGTTTCCCATTTAGTCCCGGTCGGGCTTTGAACATCTTCCGGTCATCGACGAATACATCGACGGCATCCGAGGCTCGCGTCTTCAGGGATAAACAATCGCCTACTTCGAGGTGTAACAATTCACCAAACGATAGCTCTGTTTGGCCGAGCACTGCTTTTAAATCGACGACGGAACTCATCAACTGCGTTTGCATGTGTTCAGACTCTTGATTATCTGCTGTCGTTCGCTTTTCTTGTTGCATCCAATAATGACTTGATAATTTCGGAAGAACGGATTCAAGGGTCACGAATGGCAAACAGACATTCAACGTACCGCTCACTTCTCCAACCGTTACGTAAATCGATACGAGGATGACCGTCTCATTCGGTGAAACGAGCTGTAGAAACTGCGGATTGATTTCTAAATCGTCGTACTCCGCCTCGACTTCCGTCACCGATTCCCAAGCGGCGCCATATTGGACGAAGGCACGTTTGAACAATTGTGTCAGAATACGCGTCTCGATCTCCGTCAAATTTTCAATCTTGTTCATCCCTTCACCCGGTCCTCCAAGTAATCGATCGAGCATCGCATAAGCAATGTTCGGATTGACTTCGAACAAGACTTTTCCATCAAGCGGATGAAGGTTCACAAGATTGATCAATGTCATGTTCGGAATAGAATGAATGAATTCATCGTACGGGAGTTGCTCGACTGTATTGACCGTGAACTGGACGTACGTCCGAAGTTGTGCAGAAAAATGCGTCGTCAACACTCGGGCGAACTGTTCATGGATACGCGTCAAATTCCGTAATTGATCTTTTGAGAAGCGAAGCGCTCGTTTAAAGTCATAGACTTTGACACGGCGCTGCTCCTCTTGGCTTCGGATTTCCTCGACTTCCATATCTCCGCTTGAAATGGCTGATAGCAAGGCATCGATTTCATGTTGGGATAATACTTCGCTCATGCTGCCACCTCACTGGATGATTTTTTTCGTCGTATAGACACGCTGGACATCACCTTCTTGGATGAGCTTCTTGAACTGCATCCGTAACCGTTCTTCGAGCTTCTCCATATCCGCTTTTGAGTCTAAGTCCGACTTTTTCATCGCAGATAAATCACCTAAGATGATGTTATTGATTTGAAACTTTCGTAATTCTAAATCATCACGCGTTGCTTGATCGTCTGTAACGATCGTGAATTGGACATTCAAGAACCGTTCGTCTGCGATGTTCGTCGTCAAGTCGTCTGTCTGAAGACTTCGTGCATCAAGTTCTTCACCCGTCGGCTGTTCGACTTTTGCTTCTGTCGTATCATTAGCTAAAAAGTAATTCATGATCATATAACCTGCCCCAACCATCAGTGCTGCGACAATGATCATGATTAAAGGGATTTTTAGTTTACTCTTCTTCTTTTCCTCGGCCATCTTCGAGCCTCCTTACACTGTTCAAGCCCGCTAATCCGATTTGTTGATAAAAAGCGATTGCGATTGCCTTGACCTCTTCTATTGATTCCTTCACGACATAAATCTGTCCGCCAACGAGTTGAATCGTCGTATCCGGAGTGGAACGGACAGATTCAATCAGAATAGCGTTTAGTACGAGTGGTGCATTACGTAATGTCGTTAGCGTAATCATCGTTTCAGGTTGACCAATTCCTCAAGAACTTGGTCAGACGTCGTAATGATTCGCGTATTCGCTTGGAAACCACGTTGAGCGATGATCATCTCCGTGAACTCTTCTGATAAATCGACGTTTGACATTTCGAGCGTTCCAGATGTCAATTGCCCCATCCCATTCAAACTTGGTGTTCCAAGTACTGGCTCACCTGAGTTTTGCGACGCTGCGAACACGTTGACACCTGATTTTTCTAGACCACCTGGGTTAGCAAAGTTCGCAATCGTGATGTATCCGACGTTTTGTAATGCACCTGTCGTATCCACATAAGTGACAAGACCGTCTTTCCCGATCGATAGGTTACGTGCATCCGTCGGTACTTTTAGTTTTTGGAATCCTGCGCCACCTGCTTCCGGAAGCGGTACCGGTGGTGTCTCGCCATCTGCGATTGCTTGAGAGTCACTACCAATCAAATAGTTTCCGTCGCCGGTAACCAAGTTTCCTTCAAGATCGGTATAGAAGTTACCAGAGCGTGTATAACGAATCCCTTCTGCCGTGACAACTTGGAAGAATCCTTCCCCAGAAATCCCGACATCGAGGACGCGACCCGTATTTTGAAGCGCACCTTGGTTATACACGTTATCAACTGTTGACATCGATGCTCCGAGACCGACCTGTTTCGGGTTCGTCCCACCGACATTACCACCAGCACCTGATGATGAACCGACCGATTGACTGACGAGATCCTTAAACGTCACCCGTCCTTTTTTATAACCAAACGTATTGACGTTGGCGATGTTATTCCCGACGACATCAAGTTTCGTCTGAAAGTTCTTGAGCCCACTGATTCCTGAATACATTGAACGTAACATTATTTTTCCTCCTTCGATTGAATCTGCGTCAACTCATACACACTGATTTGTTTTCCGTTCGATAGCTCTGCCACGACATCCAGTCCATCTCGCTTTACGCTGACGACACTGGCTGTCTCTTCGACGGTCGTCGTCTGCTCTGCTCCTGAAGCATCAGTCGTCTTCGACTCCGCTTCATAACTGACGTTCTTACCAATCAGATTGCTGTAGGATAATAACGCCGTCGCATGTTGGTTCAAGACCATCGTGTCCATCGTCTTCCCGATTGCTTGCATCTGTTCCAGTGAAGAAAACTGCGCCATCTGAGCGATGAAATCCTTATCTTCCATCGGTGCCGTCGGGTCTTGATTCGAGAGCTGGGCAATCAGAATCTTCATGAACATATCTTTATCCATCGCTTTATTCGTCGGTACTTGTGACTTTTCAGGAAGCTGGTATGAACTACCATCTGTCTTGATTGCATCAGTCATCGTCTTCCTCCTCTTCTTCCTCTACTGGAACAGGTGTCTCTTGATAAGGTGACTCATGCTCCTGCTGATCACGTGTGAAGGACTGTTGAAACTCCCGTGCACTAGATGCGATCATCCCCGTCTCGATCTTCACGACTGGCGTCTGCTGGTGTAAAGCTGTCTGCAATTTTCCGAGTTGTTGCTCGATCGATTGTTTCGCTTGCTCAGTACTCGCAAACAGTTTGACGGTCAATGCCCCCTCCTTACGATCGAGTTGAACGACGACCTCTCCAAGCTGCTCTGGATAAAGACGAATTGACAATCGTGTTGACCCGTCAGCACCTTTTAAGAACGGTGCCTGTTGAAGTGCAGCTTCAATCCGTTGTTGAATCTGTTCTGGTACGGGTAGCGGCACTGGACGAATCGTTTGCAACGGGGCACCTTTGTAAATCGGCATGCTCATTGGAGTCGGCGCGGCTTTTCCTTCTGGATCAACGGGTATGGTCGCTTTTCGCATGAGTGAAGCGAATGCCAACGGAAGCGGTGTCTTTCCTTTTGCCTGCTCAGCTACAGCTACAGTGTCCGACTTGAGCGTTTCGACAATAGGACCAGTTTGCGGGAGCGTCTGTTTCACAGGCAACGCGGAAATGTCTCCTTCCATCTTTGTAAGTATTGGTTGTTTTAAGTTGTTCGTATGATGATCTTTCATTTTGATCGTATCGTTCGTTACTGTCTGCAAGACGACTTGCTGAAGCAATGGTGGCAATTGATCGAACTGATTTTTCGCCTGCTCGACATTTCCCTCAAGCAATTGTTTGACGAACGCTAGTAGTTGTTCCATTTTCTTAGGTTCTTGTTTTAACGCCTCTAGTTCCGGTTGTTTCAGTAAAGAGAGAAGCTCGTCCGGTTGATCTACGAGTTCTTGTATCCAATCCGGTAATAGTGGTGTCTCCACTTTCGTCTCGAGTGCTGTCAAATCAGCTGAGACCGGTGACGGTGACGTTGTTGGTAACTTCGTCAGATAATCCAGTAACGAAGCGAATTGACCACCAACCGTGGTCATCTCTCCTTTTTTCCCTGTTTCAGCATTCAAGTTCAGGGAAGATGATTGTATTACTTCCGTCATGTTCATCTGGCTTCCCTCCTTACTTCGTCGCGAGTAGCTGTGTTAAGGCCGCCGCTTTTTTAGCATCCATCTTGGCAATGATCGCCGCCTGTTGTTCCGCATCGATGTCCTCGATGATCGGTACGACTTCTGTCGGACTGAGTTCGTTTAAGATGAGCGCAGCATCCTTTGGTGCCATTTCAGCATAGACATCAGTCACAGATGCTGCTTTTTTCTTCGTCGTCTTCGTTTGATCCGTCGTCGCGGGCGTCGGTGTTTGTTTTAAACGATCCCGTTCTACAATCAAACGTTCGACTTCCTGTTCTTTAGCTTTTAAAGTATCCGATTGTTCCTTGCTTTGATTGCGTAGTTTCTTAATTTCTTGATTCGCTACTTTCAGACGACGTTCGAGTTCTGCTGACGGATTTGCTTGATTCGTAGTCGTTTTTTCCGTTGCGAACGGTAAGGATAGCAATGGACGTCCATTCGCATAATTTAATACGAAATAAGCTGTCAGCAAGATTAAAATCAAAGGGATGATCAATAAAGGTAAGATCCATCCTTTTGACGTTTTATTTTCACTCATATCATCCGTCCTCTTCCAAACTGTAACAATGCCAGTTCATCTAATTGATTTTGTTCCGTCAATGCCTCGATTCGTTTCGTTTCAACCGTATGATTCTCTTGCAGACGACTAAACTTCTTCTCCTCGATCAACGCTCGTTCGAGTGCTTCCTGTGCGCGTTCATAGCGATTTTTCGATTGTGTCACGTACAGTTGTTGCCGTTCGATTTCTTGCTTCACGACATCTCGAGCCCGCTCTCGATATTGCGAAGACGTTAATTCGACGATGCCAATCTCATCTTGCGCTTTCAGAAAGGATTCATAACGGACGAGCAGATGGTATAGTTTTTCGACTTCGATCTCATATTGTTTTTTATGAAGGCTCAATTCTTTTGCGACGCGATCTTTCTCTGCTTCAGCCAAAGGAATGATTCGTTCATAAATCGTCTTCATCTTCCGTCCTCCTTACTGAATCGTTGCCATGAGTTGCTGACAAGCTCTCTCGAAGTCACTGTCTTCATGGATTTGTTGTTTTAAAAAACGGATCAGCTCCGGATATTTATCAACGGCACGATCAATTTCTGGGTTCGTCCCTTTTTTGTAGGCGCCGATATTGATTAAGTCTTCCGAATCAAGATACGTCGATAACAGCTGTCGAAATGCGACGGCAGCTGTCTTTTGTTCAGCAGTCGTGATTTGATTCATGACACGACTGATAGATCGTAAGACATGAATCGCCGGAAACTGTCCTTTGTTCGCAAGATTACGATCAAGAACGAAATGACCATCTAAGATCCCTCGTACAGCGTCAGCAATCGGTTCATTCATGTCGTCTCCATCGACGAGCACAGTATAAAAAGCCGTAATCGAGCCATCTTGCGTTTTTCCGCTACGTTCGAGTAACTGAGGAAGAAGAGCAAAAACGCTTGGTGTATACCCTTTTGACGCAGGCGGTTCACCTGTCGCAAGACCAATTTCTCGTTGTGCCATCGCAAAACGTGTGACAGAGTCCATCATCAAGACCACATTCTTACCTTGATCCCGAAAATGTTCAGCGATGGCTGTTGCCGTATAGGCGCCTTTTAGACGAACAAGTGGCGGTTGATCACTTGTCGCTACGACCAAGATGGAGCGTTTCATTCCTTCTTCACCGAGTTCTGCCTCCACGAATTCCTTGACTTCGCGTCCTCGTTCACCAATCAAGGCAATGACGTTGATGTCTGCTGTCGATCGTTTTGCAATCATACCGAGTAGTGTCGACTTCCCAACTCCTGATCCTGCAAATAAACCAACGCGTTGCCCTTGACCGACTGTCAGTAGCCCATCGATGGCACGGATGCCCGTCGAGAGAACATCACTGATACGAGGTCGCTCCAACGGACTAGGTGGTTTACGAACGATTGATGTCGTACGTAAATTTTCTAATGACTCCCCATCCAGTGGTCTCCCTAGACCATCGAGCACCTTACCGATCAGTTCATCCCCTACCGGGACGTGGAGTGGTTTTCCTGTCGCAAGAACAATCGAGCCTGGAGCAATCGATGTCGTTTCACCATACGGCATAAGTAGGACGTGACCTTCTCTAAAACCGACGACTTCCGCTTCAATCGTCTGCCGTTGTTGAATTTGGATCAAACAACGCTCGCCGATTGCGACAGCCGTTGGTCCACGTGATTCAATCATCAATCCAATCACTTGTACGACCTTTCCGGAATGCTGAACGAGTTCTTCCGGACGAATTTCTCGAACTGCGGCTTGAATCGCATTTACGTTAAACATGATGTAAAACCTCTTTGATTTTGGTTTGTAGGACTTCAAAGCCACTTGTCAAACCACCTGTGATTGCTCCATTCTCCGAGTCGATCCGATAATCGCGTGCTTTAAGCGCTGGATCAAATCGTAATTGAATCGTCGCATTAGCACCTAGAACACCTTGGAGCTGCTCTTCAAGCAGAACGACCCGTTCAAAATCCGCTGGTGAAGCGTAGATAATGATCTTTTCACGATCTCGGAACTGAATGATCAACTGATGTAATAATTGGTATAATGCCTCTTCTTCTTCATCATGTAACTGCTCTAGAAACTGATGCGTCACCTGGAGTCCAAGCACACATAATTCATGTTCCAATCGCATCAATCGCTCTTGATTTTGCTCTTCGATTCGTGCAGTAAACGTATTTGTCGTTGCGATTTGCTCTTCGAACGTTGCTTGTCCTTCCGCACGTCCTGTTTCAAATCCAGCCTGATGTCCTTCTTCATATCCTCGCTTACGTGCTTCCTCTAATGCCTGAAGACGTTCTTGTTCAAACTCATGCTGACGCTGTTCAAACTCTAGAACCATCACCTGGCGAAGACGTTCTAGTTCAGCTTGACCTTCTGCCATCCGCTCTTCATAGAACGTATCTGGAACGATTGCCGATTCTTCCTGAGCATTTCGGACTTGAACGAGTGTTCGTTCCTGTCGTTCAATCACAGCTTGTCTTTTGATGACGTTAGACAACAATATCATCTCCTCCACCACGAGCCACGACGATCTCACCCATGTCTTCTAAGCGGCGGATGATTCCGACGATTCGACTTTGTGCTTCTTCGACGTCTCGGAGACGAACAGGACCCATGAATTCCATATCCTCTTTGAACGATTCGACCATCCGTTGTGACATGTTGCGGTAGACCATATCCTTGACGTCGTCTGACGATACTTTGAGTGCCAACAGTAGATCTTCGTTCGATACTTCGCGAATGATGCGCTGAATCGCCCGTGCATCGAGCGTGACGATATCTTCGAAGACGAACATCCGTTTTTTGATCTCTTCTGCGAGTTCCGGATCCTGAATCTCGAGCGTATCGAGAATCGTTCGTTCCGTTGTCCGGTCGACCCCGTTCAATACTTGAACGACCGCCTCGATACCGCCAGACTGCGCAAAATCTTGCATACCTGCTTGTGACAGATTCCGTTCGAGAATTTGCTCTACTTCGCTAATGATCTCCGGGTTCATTCTGTCCATCGTCGCAATCCGCCGTGCTACATCAGATTGTGCTTCTGCCGGTAGCTCCGAGAGAATCTGTCCTGATTTGGCAGGATCAAGATGGGCAAGAACAAGCGCGATTGTTTGCGGATGTTCATTTTGAATGAAGTTCAATAGCTGTTTTGGGTCTGCCTTTCGTGCAAACTCAAACGGTCGGACTTGTAACGTCGATGTCAGGCGATAGATGAGTTCCATCGCCTTTTCTTCACCAAGTGCCTTCTCTAGAACCGATTTAGCAAACCCAATTCCACCTTGAGTGATGTAGTTTTGCGCCATCGCTAGTTCATGAAACTCATCGAGAACGACTAACTTATCTTCTGGATCGACTCGTTTCATACTTGAGATTTGAAGGGTCAACCATTCCATCTCTTCTTCCGATAAATGTTTATATACACTGGCAGCGACTTCAGGACCTAACGAAATCATGAGAATCGCAGCCTTTTCTCGACTGTTCATTTCTAGCTTCTTCATCTCATCAATCCTCCGCTAACCAAGTACGTAATAATTTCGCAAACTCATCCGGATTGGATTCAGCGAGTTTTTCAAGCTGTTTGCGTTTGACTGCACCATCGCTCGTATCTTCTGTTGATAATTCCGGAATTTCCGTCTCAATCGGTGTCCATTCCTCAAGTTCTTCGATTTCATTCGCTCTCCGTCGACGCATGAGGAGGATGACTGCTCCAATGACGAGGATTGCCGCTCCACCAAGGGCGAACCAAACCCACACCGGTGTTGCCGTCGTCGTTTTCGTCGCTGCCGTCGTTTCCGCGAATGGTCGAGACATGACAACGACCTTATTGGCAAGTTCTGCATCCGTCAGCGTTGCTTTCGCATCTGTCTTCGTTAATGATGTCCGGATGATGGAGTACATCATCGTCTGTAAGTCAGTTTGTAGTTGTGGATCGATCTGATTCTGACCTTTTGGTGGCTCGACAATGATTTGAATTCCTAAATCACGAATCTCGTAAGGAGCTCCTGTGATTTGTTTTGTGATTCGATTGACTTCGTAGTTGATGATATCGTGTGTTTTCTCACTCGTATCACCCGTCGTTCCAGTACCCGCCGGGAAATTCGTCGTCTCATTTTGCCCCGTACCTGCTGTACCAGCATTTGCAGAGCCTGTGTACGCTTCTGCTACTTTTTCAGCAGACGTGACGATCCCTTCGATTTTATCGGGATCTACTGGCTCAACAAGCTTTTGTTCTTCCTGACGTTTCGTGACATCGACATCTGCCGTGACTGAAACGAGTGCTTTTTGTGGACCGAGAACGACAGATAGCATCTGCTGAATCTGCTTGCGTAAATCGTTTTCCGTCGTTTTCTTCAGCGCCATCGGATCGGTTCCGCCCGCTGTTTGCGTAGCAGATCCTGGCTCGTAATACGTAAAATACTGATCCATGATCGTAATGTTTTCTTCTTTAAGGTTCGGAATACTCTTTGCAATCAAATGATACAACCCTTGAACCGTTTGATTGTTAAGATTACTACCCGCGCTAGAAGTCAAGACGACAGAAACCGTTGAAGATTCCTTTTCATCAGATAGAAAAACACTCTTCTCCGGGAGCGTGATCATGACTTTTGCTGACTCGATCCCATTAACTTGTGTGATCAAGTTTTCAAGTTCCGTCTGCATCGTATCGCGTTCGAGAATGTTCATCTCTTTATCCGTCGTTCCGAATCCAGCGTTTTCACTGAAGAAGGAATAGTCGATTTGACCGGATTTTGGTATACCAGCCGTCGCTAATTCGACTTTTAAGTTTTCAACGTTTGCTTCTGGAACAAGTATCGTCACGCCATTTGCTTCAGTGACGACTTCCGATGCGATTCCATCTTCATTTAGCTTTTCCGTCACTTGCCCCGCCTCTTGAGGGGATAGCTTCGAATAAAGAGGCGTCATTGTTGGTTTAGATAACCAGATGATCGCAACAATCAACGCCGCTAAAACGACGACGATGATTCCTAAAATCGTCGCCTTTTTCGCAAGTGACCATTCTTTCCATGTTGTATTCATTGCTCCCAATCGAGCTTTTAAACGTTCGTTCATTCAACATCTCCCACGCTTTCCTTAACAGTCACAGTTGCATACGCATCATTTCTTGGTATGCTTCGATGCCTTTGTTTCGGACTTCAAGGGCGAGTTGCATAGAAAGCGATGCCTCTTCTGTTTTAATCATGATGTTATGTAAATCCGTCGTCTTCCCTGTCGCGAGATCGACACGAGCTTGAGATGAGGCGTGTTGCGTTGCATTCAGTCCGTTCATCGCTTCGCTGAGCACCTCACTAAAATCACTTGGTGTCGTCTTAGCGACCGTCTGCGTGGGTAGTACCATCTGCATGTTTTGAATAGGTTGAATTGCCATCTCGTCATCTCCTCTACTTATTTACCAATCTCCATCGCTTTGACGAGCATCGCTTTTGTCGCGTTCAAAGCCGTTACGTTCGCTTCGTAAGAGCGTGTCGCGCCCATCATGTCGACCATTTCTTTTAAGATATCGACATTAGGCATCTTGACGTACCCGAGTTCATCCGCATCTGGATGCGTCGGATTATATTCTAATTTGAATGGTTCAGGATCCTTCTTCAATTCACTGACCGTGACACCATTGGCGGTCTCTTTCAACACAGCGAGTTTTCTCGCATACGGTTGCCACTGTCCATTGACGAGCTCACCTCTTGTCGTTTGAGCATTCGCGATGTTTGCCGAGACTGTATCGAGTCGCAAACGCTGGGCAGTTAACCCGGATGCAGACGTATGAAATCCGTTGAACATACTCATCGATTACTTTCCTCCTCGGATAACAGACTGAATGCCAGAGAATTTGCGATTCAACTGTTCGACCAACGCCTCGTACTCAATTTGATTGCGTGATAATTCAGACATCTCAAGATCGATATCGACACCATTTCCATCGTTACGCATCGTATTTGGTCGATCGACGATGCTACCAGAAGTTCCGATTGTTGCATGTCGCTTTAAACTCATTTTCATCTCTGAATCGAGCACATCTCCAAACGTGACACGCTTTGCCTTATACCCAGGCGTATCGACATTCGAGATGTTCTTAGCGATGACTTCCTGTGCCATAACCGTTCGATTGACAGCTTGTGTCATTACGTTATAGTCAGACCCTAACCAATTCATCTTCTTTCCTCCACTCATGGAAACTATATTTAAATTCACGACAAAAAGTAAGTCGTTAGTAACATATCTGAAATAATTGAAACAAATAGGTCAATGTTTGAAAAGAAGTTTTTTGAAAAATAGGGTAATGAGATGTTAATAATCTGTTTTTTATTCCCTTTTCTTATAAAAATGATAAATAATACCTAGTCAAACAAAAAAGACCTAGTGCTTAACTAGGTCTTTTTTCTATAAGCAGCAATTCCCTTTTTAGTTCGATTTAATTCGTTCTAATTCATATAGGAAATTATCGTTTAAGATTTTGATGTATGTTCCCTTCATCCCGAGCGAACGTGACTCGATGACTCCTGCACTTTCGAGCTTACGAAGCGCATTGACGATGACGGAACGAGTAATACCGACACGATCCGCAATCTTTGAAGCGACGAGTAACCCTTCATTTCCTTCAAGCTCTTCGAAGATATGCTCAATCGCTTCGAGTTCCGAATAAGACAGTGAATTGATCGCCATCTGAACGACAGCTTTCTTCCGTGCTTTATCTTCCGCCTCATGAGCCTTTTCACGAAGGATCTCCATCCCGACGACTGTCGCACCATACTCTGCCAGCACGAGGTCTTCTTCGTTGAAGTCTTCCACCATACGACCGAGGACAAGCGTCCCAAGGCGTTCTCCACCACCGATGATCGGTACGATCGTCGTCTTCGACGTTTCGAACGTGTCACGGTTGTCGACCGGGAATGCCGTATGTTCGCTATCGATGGCAATGTTTGCCGTCGTTTCCGTGACGTTAAATAATTTTTTCGTGTAATCTTCCGGGAATTGACGTTCTTCTAAGAAACCACGGACCCGGTCATTTTCGATTTGTTGCTTGATTGCGATACCCAGTAACTTACCGCGCCGACTTACGATGAATGTGTTTGATTCCATGACTTCACTGAGACGGTCAGCCATGACCTTGAAATCAACATGTGTGCTCGCTTCCTGTTGTAACATCGTATTCAGCTTCCGCGTTTTCGCCAATAAATTCATTTTTTCTTCCTCCACTTTATAAGATGAACTGACTTAAGTCACGATCATCTGCTACTTTTCCAACTCGATCCGTCACGTATTGTGGCGTGATCGTCACATCCGTTTCCGGCATGTCTGCTGCTTCGAAAGATAATTCCTCGAGCACGCGCTCCATGATCGTATACAAGCGCCGCGCTCCGATATTATCCGTCTCATCGTTCACTTGTGCAGCAATCCGTGCGATTTCACGAATGGCTTCTTCTGTAAAGGTGACATGAACATGCTCTGCCCCTAATAATGCTTTATATTGTTTGAGTAATGCTTGATTCGGTTCAGTTAAAATCTTAACAAAGTCATCTTCTGTCAAACTATCGAGTTCGACACGGATCGGAAAACGACCTTGGAGTTCAGGAATCAGATCAGATGGTTTCGCCATATGGAACGCACCTGCAGCAATGAACAAGATATGATCCGTCTTGACTGGACCATATTTCGTAACGATCGTTGATCCTTCAACGATCGGTAAGATGTCCCGCTGAACACCCTCTCGTGAAACACCTGCTGAATCATGTCCTTTTGTCGCAATCTTATCGATCTCATCGACGAAGATGATCCCCATTTGTTCTGCGCGACGGACCGCTTCGTCATGGACTTCGTTCAAGTCAAGCAACCGTTCCGCTTCTTCCGCTGTTAAAATCGGACGCGCTTCCTTGACTGTGAGTTGACGCTTCTTCGTTTTCTTCGGCATGACTTGTCCGAGCATATCCTGAAGATTCGCAAGCCCCTCCATACCTTGTTGCCCAGAGAATAAATCCACTTGACGTTCTTCGACATCCACTTCGATCATTCGATCCTCGAGTTGCCCCGTCAGTAATTGCTGGCGAAGTAGTGAACGGTCGGCTGTCGCTTCCGATGTATCCGGCTCTTGTTGCTTTTGGTTCCCGCCGAACAACATCTCAAACGGATTCGTTCCACCACCGAGACCAGATGACGCTTTTTTACCAGACAACGCATCAACGATTCGTTCGTTCGCCACTGCTTCCGCTCGATCCTTGAGCGCTTCTTTTTTCTCATCTTTGACAAGACGCAGAGACGCTTCCACGAGATCCCGCACCATTGACTCCACATCACGACCGACGTACCCTACTTCCGTGAACTTCGTTGCTTCAATCTTGACGAACGGCGCCCGGACGAGTTTCGCGAGGCGTCGCGCAATTTCAGTCTTTCCGACACCGGTAGGTCCGATCATCAGAATGTTCTTCGGTGTGACTTCGTCCCGCATCGATGCATCGAGTAACTGTCGACGATAACGATTTCGTAAAGCAATCGCCACCGCACGTTTAGCATCTGCTTGTCCGATGACATGTTCATTCAACTTCTCGACGATTTGTCTTGGCGTCAATTCATGCATGGTCATTGCCTCCGATCGTTTCTAGGATGATTTGATCGTTCGTAAAGACACAGAGTTCACCAGCCGTCTCAAGAGCTGCGCGGGCGATTTCCTCTGCCGTGAGATGACTTGCGTGTCGAGCTAACGCGCGACCTGCTGCAAGCGCATAATTGCCACCTGAACCGATTGCGAGAATGCCATCATCCGGTTCGATGACTTCCCCGTTTCCGGATACAAGTAAGAGATGTGTTCCATCCATGACGAGTAAGAGTGCTTCTAGTTGACGTAGCATCTTATCGCCTCGCCATTCCTTCGCTAGCTCAACTGCTGCCCGTTGTAAGTTACCGTTATACATTTCAAGCTTCGCTTCGAATTTTTCAAAGAGTGTAAACGCGTCCGCGACACTTCCAGCAAATCCGGCAATGACTTTTCCACCATAGAGGCGCCGTACTTTTTTCGCACTTTTCTTCATGATGACTTGGTTTCCGAAAGTCACCTGTCCGTCTCCGCTCATCGCGGATTGTCCGTTATGTTGAATCGCAAAAATCGTCGTTGCATGAAACATCAATGTTTCCTCCCTTAGGCACGAGGATGTGCTTGTTGATAAACATGTCTTAATCGTTCCGTCGTTACGTGTGTGTACTGACCGGTCGTCGACAGCGATGCGTGTCCAAGTAACTCTTGGACTGCTCGCAAATCGGCTCCTCTTTCCAGTAAATCTGTCGCGAAACTATGACGAAGCGCATGTGGTGTCACATGTTTCCCAACAAGTTGTTCCCCTTTTTTCATGATTTTCCGAATCGCATCCGTCGTCAATCGACGCCCAGAATGAGACAAGAATAACGCTTGCTCATGACCTGCGACTGGATCTCGTGATGGTAAGTACAGTTCTAATGCATCTTTAGCAAAGGTTCCTATTGGTGCGATGCGTTCCTTCCCACCTTTTCCATACACATGGACGTAGGAGTGATCCGTCGCGAGATCACGAAGATCCAGTTGAACGACCTCGCTGACCCGCATACCCGTCGCATATAAAAGTTCTACTAACGCCACATTCCGGTTGCCAAGCGTATCACTCGATCGAAAGGCATCGAGGAAACGTTCATATTCCGTTGGGACGAGGAATGTCGGAAGTCCTTGTTGTCGTTTTGGTGCTTTTAATCCATCGAATGGATTAGGCTCATCGGTGTCACGTGTCAAAAAACGACCAAATTGTTTGAGGCAGGAAACTTTTTGTGCAATCGTCGCCCGCGCCAGCTCCTGATCGTAAAGAGCATACAAATAACGCCGTGCACTTGCCAATTCAATCGATCGTAACTGATGATCGCGGCAAAAAGCGGCGTATTGTCGAAGTGTTTGATCATAAGAGCGACCAGTATTCGGAGATAATTGACGTTCAATATGAACATACCGCATAAAATCTTCTAGCAGTCGCTCAAAAGCAGTGTCTATCCCCATGAATGCGCCCCCTTCTGACCATTTCATTCTCGAATCGCCCTTAGCATAGCACAGACCAAGTAGTCTGACAATAGACCAAAAACCGAAAAATTAACGAAATTATCGCGCTTTTATGACAAATTAAGAAATGGGGAGAAAGAGCGCTGAATCACGCCTTTCTCCCCATCAAAAATCACATATCCGTGAAATCTTTGATTGCTTCAAGTGCTCGCTCTGCGTAGAGCGCATACTTCTCAGGTTTTTTCATCCGAACCGGATGACCAACGAGTGCTGGTACCAATCCGAAGTTGGCATTCATTGGCTGGAAGTTCTTCCCTTCCGTCGTCGTGATATAGTGCGACATCGCACCCATCATCGTTTCCTGCGGGAACGTAACCGGTTCCGCCTCATTGACGAGACGTGCCGCGTTGATTCCTGCCGTTAAGCCGGACGCTGCTGACTCGACGTACCCTTCGACACCTGTCATTTGACCAGCAAAGAACAAGTCGTCACGTGTACGTGTCTGATACGTTGGTTTCAACAAATTCGGTGAGTTGACGAACGTGTTACGGTGCATGACACCATAACGGACGATTTCTGCATTCTCAAGACCAGGAATCAAGCGAATGATCCGCTTTTGTTCGCCCCATTTCAAATGTGTCTGGAAGCCGACAAGGTTGAACAATGTTCCAGCTGAGTTATCCTGACGCAATTGAACGACAGCATATGGTCGTTTGCCTGTCTTCGGATCTTCCAGTCCGACTGGCTTCATTGGTCCGAACAAGAGTGTTTTCGGTCCGCGAGAAGCGAGAACTTCAAATGGCATACAGCCCTCGAAGTAAATCTCTTTTTCAAATTCCTTCAGTGGAACAACTTCCGCATTGATCAGCTCATCATAGAAGAGCTGGAATTCTTCTTCCGTCATTGGACAATTCAAGTAGGCAGCTTCGCCTTTATCATATCGTGATTTCAGATAAACCTTCTCACGATCGATTGTGTCTCCATCGAGAATCGGTGCCGCTGCATCGAAGAAGTATAGATAATCTTCACCTGTGAATTGTTTAAGTGATTCCGATAATGCCGCACTCGTCAACGGACCCGTCGCGACGATCGTCGGACCATCTGGAATCGCTTCGATTTCTTCATGATGGACTGTAACGTTCGGATGGTTTTTCAACGTTTCCGTCACATATCCTGCGAAGTCGTGCCGATCGACAGCAAGTGCTCCACCTGCTGGAACGCTCGCTAAGTCTGCTGCTTTCATGATCAAGGAATCGAGCTGACGCATCTCTTCCTTTAAAACACCGACTGCGTTCGTTAACTGGTTCGCTCGAAGTGAGTTCGAACAGACGAGTTCAGCGAATTGGTCTGTATGGTGCGCGGGTGTCTGCTTGACAGGCCGCATTTCATATAAGTCTACTTGTACGCCGCGTTTTGCAAGTTGCCATGCTGCTTCAGAACCTGCAAGTCCCGCGCCGATTACCGTTACACGTTTCAACGGTCATTCCTCCTCTTGCTCCTGATCGATGCGTGTTTCATGATGTCCACAAGATGTACATTCTACTTTCACACCGTTCTTGATTTTCTTTTGTACCATCATACTGCTACATACCGGACATGGTTCTTCGACCGGTTTATCCCATGAGACGAACTCACATTCCGGATAGTTCGAACAACCGTAGAACAAACGTCCTTTTTTACTACGACGTTCGACGATGTCGCCCGTTCCACATGTCGGACACTTCACACCGATCTCGACTTGGATCGGTTTTGTGTTACGACACTCTGGGAAGTTCGAGCACGCCATGAACTTGCCATAACGTCCCATCTTGATGACCATCGGATGACCACAGACTTCACAATCTTCTCCAGCCGGTTCATCTTTGATTTCAATCTTCTCGATTTCTGCTTCTGCTCGTGTCAGACGCTTTGCAAAGGACTTATAGATTGGATCGACGACTTCCGTCCACTGCATGTCACCTTTTTCGATCGCATCAAGTAAAGCTTCCATGTCTGCCGTGAACTGGACAGTGATGAACTCTTGGAAATAGTCGCTGATCATATCGATGACGAGTTCACCAAGTTCCGTTGGTAAGAATTTCTTCTCTTCAAGCGTCACGTAACCTCGTTTTTGAATCGTATCGAGTGTCGGCGCATACGTCGACGGACGACCGATACCGAGCTCTTCCATCGCCCGGACAAGACGTGCTTCCGTATAACGTGGCGGTGGTTGTGTGAAGTGTTGTTTCGGTTCGATTGCTGATTGTTTTAACTCTTCCCCTTCAGCGAGTGGAGGAAGTAATCCTTCCTTGACGTCTGAAACCGCCTCATCGTCCGTATCTTCGATGTAGACCTTCATGAAGCCTGGGAATTTAACGGTCGACCCGTTGGCACGGAAAGTGACGTCGTTCGAGACGAGATCGATCTTGACGGTATCGAGAATCGCTGGCGCCATCTGACTTGCGACGAACCGTTCCCAAATTAGTTTATATAAGCGGAACTGATCACGCGATAAATATGATTTGACGAGTTGTGGCTCGCGCATCGTCGAAGTCGGACGAACCGCTTCGTGTGCATCTTGTGAGTTCGCTGATTTCTTTTCTTTACGTTTCTCGCTTGCGATGTATTCTTTACCGTACGCCTGTTCAATGAACCCGTGTGCTTCGAGGTTCGCCGAATCTGACGTCCGTGTCGAATCGGTACGCATATACGTGATCAAACCGACTGTACCTTCTTTTCCAATCTCGATTCCTTCGTATAGCTGTTGTGCGATCATCATCGTCTTCTTCGCTCGGAAGTTCAGCTTACGTGCTGCTTCCTGTTGCAAAGAACTCGTCGTAAACGGTAACGCCGGATTCCGTTTCCGCTCTTTTTTCGTGACGGAATCAACTGTGAAGTCTTCCGAGAGTTGATTCAAGATTTGATCGACTTCTCCTTGCGAATGAAGTTCACGCTTCTTGCCATCGACTCCATAGAAGTTCGCTTCGAGCTTTTCACCGTTTGCATCGAGTTCGAGTTTGATCGTCCAGTATTCTTCAGGCATGAACGCGTTGATTTCTTGTTCCCGATCAATGATCATCTTGACGGCAACGGATTGAACGCGTCCCGCAGATAACCCTTTTTTAATCTTCTTCCATAATAACGGACTCATGCTGTAACCAACAAGGCGGTCCAAGATACGACGGGCTTGCTGTGCATCGACAAGATCATAGTTGAGCTTGCGTGGTCGCTTGAACGAATCCTTGATGGCATCTTTCGTGATTTCATTGAAGACGACGCGGCACTCCGTTGATTCATCAACGCCTAATGCTTTAGCTAAATGCCATGCGATCGCTTCCCCTTCACGGTCGGGGTCGGCTGCGAGATAGATTTTTTGTGCTTTTTTCGCAGCTGTCTTGAGTTCTTTTAAGACCGGACCTTTACCACGAATCGTGATATATTTCGGTTCATAGTCATGTTCGACGTCGACTCCCATTTGGCTTTTCGGCAAGTCAATGACGTGCCCCATCGACGCTTTCACGGTATAGTTGGATCCGAGATAACGTTTAATGGTTTTTGCCTTAGCGGGTGACTCGACGATTACTAGATATTTTGCCATTGCAATCGCTCCCTATTAGAGGCGTACTCGTATTTTAATCTCACTTATCATAGTAGTCTCGATTCCCATTTGTCAACGTTCAGCCGAATACTTTTTGAAACTTCTTCCGGATCAAGGAGTGGAATCGCTCCTTCTGCGATCAATTGATTCGTTCCGGAAAAGAACGATTCCGTGGGACAACCCGGCAAACAATAGACATCTTTTCCTTGGTCAAGCGCGTGACTGGCAGTATTCATCGTACCGCTTCGTTTCGCCGCTTCGACGATGATCAATGATGAAGACAATCCAGCAATGATTCGATTCCGTTCTAGAAATTGAAATTTTTGAATAGGAGTTCCGGGTGGATATTCGGAGAGAAGAAGACCGTGTGAGAAGATACGTTCAAAAAGAGTAGCATGGGAAGTAGGATATAGGCGATCAAGTCCGCCAGCAAGAACCGCGATCGTTGTCTGCTGATGTTTTAAGGATAGACGATGGACGAGGGCATCGATACCATAGGCACCTCCGGAAACGGTGGCGAGATCTGGATGAAAGAAAGGTTGCAGGAAACGCATGCGGGAAAGGTGTTGCGGTGAGGGGGTTCGACTACCGATGATACTGACGCGTGGAAGTGTTAGGCGGGACGGATCACCGCGGTAAAAGAGGGCATAGACCGGTTGAGGGATCGTCAGTAACACAGTCGGAAACAGTGGATCTCCTTTGACTAGAATCGACTCTTCGATCCAATCAAGCTGTAATGCTTGTTCATACCGTTTTCGAAGACGCGTCGAAACGGGTAATTCATGACTTGGAACGATTCCGAATTGCTCAATCAATCGGACGATCGTGTACGGTACCTGACACATGGCGAAGCGGACATACAGTTCACGTTTCATGAGATCAGCGCTCCTTATTTAAGCTTCTTATTTATATAGAAGAAAGCCGTCCTGATTTGATCAGGACAGCTTCTTTTTTTGATTTATTTGACTGTGCTGTTCGTTACGCACTCGTCATAGATCCCTGCTTCTTTGATGACACGGATTAACGTCTCACCAATGACAGCTGGTGTTTCTGCCACTTCGATTCCGTTTGCACGGAGTGTCTTGATTTTTTCAGCAGCTGTTCCTTTACCGCCAGAGATGATCGCACCTGCGTGACCCATCCGTTTGCCGGCAGGAGCTGTTTGACCACCGATGAAACCAATGACTGGTTTCGTCATGTTCGCTTTGACCCACTCAGCCGCTTCTTCTTCAGCTGTTCCACCGATTTCCCCTAACATGATGACGGCTTTTGTTTCTGGATCTTCGTTGAATGCTTTGAGCGTATCGATGAAGTCCGTTCCATTGACCGGGTCGCCCCCGATACCAACAGCTGTCGATTGACCGATACCAGCAGTCGTCAATTGATGGACAGCTTCATATGTCAAAGTCCCAGAACGTGAGACGATACCGACATGACCTGGTGTATGGATATATCCTGGCATGATACCAAGTTTCGCGACACCTGGAGTGATGACGCCCGGGCAGTTCGGTCCGATGAGACGAACTGGTTTGCCTTCGAGGTAACGTTTTACTTTGACCATATCAAGAACTGGAATACCTTCCGTGATACAGATGATCAGCGCGATGTTCGCATCTGCTGCTTCCATGATTGCATCCGCTGCGAATGCTGGTGGAACGTAGATGATCGATGCGTTCGCTCCCGTTTTTTCGACCGCTTGTGCGACCGTATCAAAGACAGGAACACCACCGAGTACTTCCGTACCGCCTTTTCCTGGTGTGACACCGCCTACGAGGTTTGTGCCGTAGTCGATCATCTGTTCACCGTGGAACATCCCTTGGTTACCAGTAATCCCTTGAATAATGACTTTCGTCGATTCGTTCACCCAAATACTCATCTTTAGCTCCCCCTTACTTCACGAGCGCAGCGATTTTTTCTGCGCCGTCTGCCATTGATGTAGCTGCTGTAATCGCTAGACCTGAATCTTTGAGAATTTGTTTCCCTGCATCAACGTTCGTCCCTTCAAGACGAACGACGAGTGGCAATTCGAGACCGACTTCTTTTGTCGCCGCAACGATACCTTCTGCGATGACGTCACATTTCATGATTCCACCGAAGATGTTGACGAAAATCCCTTTGACGTTCTCATCCGACAAGATCAGTTTAAAGGCTTCTGTAACTTTCTCTTTTGTCGCACCACCACCGACATCGAGGAAGTTCGCAGGATCACCACTGAAGTGTTTGATGATATCCATCGTTGCCATGGCAAGACCAGCACCATTGACGAGGCAACCGATGTTTCCATCGAGCGCGATGTAGTTCAAATCACTCTTTGATGCTTCGACTTCGCGTGGATCTTCTTCTGTTTCATCACGTAACGCCACGATGTCCGCATGACGATACAATGCATTTGAGTCGAAGTTCAACTTCGCATCGAGTGCGAGGACTTCGCCATCTTTCGTCGTAACGAGTGGGTTGATTTCTGCGATCGAACAATCCTTGTCGACGAAGAAGTTGTAGAGTTTCGTGACCATACCAACGAACTTGTTGACGAGCTTCACAGGAACACCCATTGCGAACGCAAGTTTACGCGCTTGGAATCCTTGAAGACCAACTGCAGGATCGACGACTTCTTTGATGATTTTTTCTGGTGTCGCTTCCGCCACCTCTTCGATGTCCATACCACCTTCGCTTGATCCCATGATGACGACACGGCCTGTCACACGATCAAGTACGATTCCAAGATAGTATTCTTTGTCAATCGCACAACCTTCTTCGACGAGAAGACGTTGAACGACTTTTCCTTCTGGACCTGTTTGGTGCGTGACGAGCGTTTTGCCGAGTAACTCCGTCGCATATTCCTTCACTTCTTCTTGCGATTTCGCAAGCTTGACGCCACCTGCTTTACCGCGTCCCCCCGCGTGAATTTGAGCTTTGACGACTTTAATCGGGCCTGACAATTGTTCTGATGCATCGACCGCCTCTTCGACGGTGAAGGCTGCGATTCCGTTTGGTACGGGTACACCGTACGAACGAAGTAATTCTTTTGCCTGATACTCATGTACATTCATGAAAAAATCCCCCTTAACCCCTTTAGTTTCGGCTCTTTCATTGTAGTTAAAATTGGAAGCGCTGTCTATCGTTATCGACCGAAAGCTTTATTTTTTCAGAAGTTCATCTTGATCGAGACGATATAAAAAGGCGAATAACTCAGCGATGACACCGTATAATTCTTCCGGAATCTGTTCTGATACTTGAACAGCATCTAGTAACGTCATCAACGTTTCGTCCTGCCGGATCGGAATATCATGTTTTAATGCCTCTTCTAAAATCCGTTCCGCGATATGTTCCGATCCCTTAGCAACGACTTTTGGGGCATGCATCTGTTCTTCGTAAGATAAGGCAATCGCTTTTTTCATATATGAAGATCCACCCTTCCGTTGCGCGTCGAGATGTCATGCGGTACACGCTCTTTCACCTGTTCGACCCAATCGAATCGTGTCAACGCATAGCCCTGTTCCTCGAGTCGTGCTTGAATCTGAGGCGTATAGGCTTGCAAGAACGTATCGACGTGCGCATTTGGATGAAATACAGAAATCGAGACGTTTCGGTCTGCAATCAAGACGTCAACAGCGACCTCACCGAGCGTCGGTAATTGAAGATATAAGACGACGCGGGCATGATTTGGATCAAACGTCCGTTCGAACGGTGCTTCCATCATGAGATCAACATCTTCGAATGGTCCAAATTGAGATAATTGAAATAAATAGACTCCTTTCCCTGCTTCGTTCGTTGCTTGGACGAGTTGTTGCGCTAAAATCTGATCACTCGTCTTTCGATCAAGCGTTCGACCTGTCTCGTCACCCTTTGCCAGTTGAACGAGTTCGGTAAGGGCGTGTTTTAACTGCTTCGCTTCTCCTTCCGTCACCGGTTGACCAATTTGCCTTAGGAGTTCCCGTGTTTCCGCAGTCGGTACCGTCTGGCGTTGTAAAAAGGAGTCGAGTAACTGGGGGAGAGCCGACTTTTGCGGAACAGACTCGGTCGAGATGATTTTTAAAACCGGTTGTCCCTCTGCTGAAACGACTTGAAAGCGATACATGTTCCCTTCTTTTAATTCAGCCGTCGTCCCTGCCGTCAAGACGCGTTGACCGACTTGGAGTTCCATCAATCCGTCCGGCAACAGCTTCAATACTTTACCGACGATGTTTGCTCCTTCCCGTAACGGTAGGTTCGCATGATCGATGATTTTAAATGGAAGTAAGGCACGATGTTCGATTTGCATGCTCGATTCCTCCTAAAGACGTTCTTTGACAGGACGGAATGTTTTCCGGTGAATCGGTGTGACGCCCAGTGTATCGAGCGCTTGTAAATGTATGGGTGTTCCGTAACCTGCGTGTGTTTCAAATCCATATCCCGGATACTCGATTGCGTATTGTTCCATCATCGCATCTCGTGTCTCTTTCGCAACGACACTTGCAGCAGCAATTGAGACACTCCGTGCATCTCCTTTGATGAGAGACTGTTGTGGTGTATCCCCTTCGAGTGTCATCGCATCAACGAGTAAGGCATCCGGTTGCAATTGACGGACAGCATTTTGCATCGCCTGTTTCGACGCTTGATAGATGTTGATTTCGTCAATTTCAGCCGGTTCGATGATCCCAATCGCAATCTCAGCCACTTCTTGTAGATGCTTGAGTGCCGCTTGCCGCTGTACTTTACTCATCTGTTTCGAATCTGTTAGTCCAGGATGATAGAAACCGTCTGGTAAGATGACCGCTGCTGCGACGACAGGACCAGCTAGTGGACCTCGTCCGACTTCGTCAACTCCTGCAATTCGCACGTACCCTTGCTGACGATACTCGTCTTCAAATGTGAGCCGTTCCTTGAAATCGATGCGTTGCTGCTCTTCGAGCGCGAATCGTCGTTCTGTCTGACGAAACAGTGTATGCACCCCTTTTCGCGCATCTGTCACAAGTTCCTGCTTCAATTGAATAAATTCTTCTAGTGTTGCCTGGTGTAATCGCTGTTTCAATTCTGCTATCTTCATACATCCTGCTCCTTTGAAAAAAACTTGGACATCAAAAGATGTCCAAGTCTGTTATGCATGCGTTTCCCACTCTTCAACCGTTTCAAGCGTCACTCGACCTAGCTTTTCCGTCCGTAGCTCATGCAGAAGCATTTCGCTCGTCCGCTCGAAATCGACATACCCACCTGAGACGAATCCACGTTTTTTACCGATTGCTTCGAGTACATCAACCGCCTCTCCGGATACTTCGTCGAGTCGATAACGCTCACGTAACTGCTCCGGATACCGCGTCTTTAGCTCACGAAGAGCAAATAGCGCAATATCGTCGATGTTTAAGATATCATCCTTGATGGCACCGGTAGCGGCTAGACGATAGCCAACGACTTGATCATCGAACTTCGGCCAAAGGATACCTGGTGTATCGAGTAATTCCATCTCACCTGTCTTCATCTTGATCCATTGCTGGCGTTTCGTCACACCCGGACGGTCACCGGTGATTGCGATGTTCCGACCAGCGAGACGATTGATGAGCGTCGATTTCCCAACGTTTGGAATACCGATGATCAAGGCACGGATTGCACTCGGATTCCGACCTTTTTCTCGCATCCGTGCATGCTTTTCTTTCATTAAACGTAACGCACCTTCATGGATTTGATTCAATCCTTTGTTATGCTTCGCGTCAACCGCGACGACATCGACACCATCTGCTCGTAATGCGTTCATCCATTGTTCTGTCAATCGTTTATCCGCCATGTCTGCCTTATTGAGGACGATCAGTCGCGGCTTACCTGCTGTGATCTGCTCGACCATTGGATTACGGCTCGACATCGGAAGACGTGCATCGACGAGTTCGATGACAACATCAATCAACTTTAATTTTTCTGTGACTTCCCGACGTGCTTTGGCCATGTGACCGGGGAACCATTGAATCGTCATATCCTTCACCTCGTTCATATATTCCTGGACTTCTTGCTGATCATACGATACACGAAAAACATCCACTCCCTAGTATACGCAACTTCAGACAAGAAAAGAAGATGAGGTGCTTACTTTTAACGGTAAGCGTCTCATCTTCTTTCGTTTTAATCGACAGAGCGTACATCATTGAATGGATAGAAGACGAAGTTCGTCGTTCCGACGATTTGATCTTCATCCACGAAACCGATATCACGACTATCTTTTGAATTTTGACGATTATCTCCCATGACGAATACTTTTCCTTTTGGAACAGTCGTCTCTCCTGTTCGCTCTTCAAGCGTGAAGTCTTCCGTCAATGGCACACCACTCATCTGGGCTTTGTATTCTTTCAAATACGGTTCGGCGACCTTCTTATCGTTGACATACAATGTATCGTCTTTGTAATACATCGTATCTCCAGGAACAGCGATGACCCGTTTGATATAGTCTCGTGTTTCCGTTGCATGGAAGACGACGATATCGCCTCTTTCTGGTTCATTAAAATAGTATGGGACCTTATTGACGATCATTCGATCCGCATTGTGTAAGGTTGGCATCATCGATTCCCCATCAACGATGACGGGTACGAACAGAAACGTTCGAATGATGAACGCGATGACGAGCGCTACGACGAGCGCCTTTACCCAACTGAATAACTCCTTCACGAATTCCACTCCCTTGATTAACGCAATTTCTTCCTAAGGACTAGTATACGCATAAACTGCAAAAAAAAGAAGCTTGTCCGGAGACAAGCCACTTTTTCACATGATTAACGACGAATTTCTTTAATACGCGCCGCTTTACCACGAAGGTTACGGAGGTAGTAAAGTTTCGCACGACGGACTTTACCGTAGCGAACGACTTCGATTTGTGCAACACGTGGTGAGTGGAGCGGGAAAGCACGCTCAACGCCAACTCCGTAAGAAATTTTACGGACTGTGAATGTTTCACTGATGCCGCCACCGTGACGTTTGATGACTACGCCTTCGAAGAGCTGAATACGCTCACGCGTACCCTCGACGACTTTAACGTGTACACGGACTGTATCCCCAGGACGGAACGCAGGGACGTCTGACTTGATTTGTTCTTGTGTAAGTTCACGGAACAATTGTTGTGTGTTCATGAATGATTTCTCCTTTTTTCACCAATGTTCTTATCTTCATTTGCTTCAAGCATCCGACAGCGGAACATCGTTAATGGGTGGCTTTTGCCACATGTTTTAACTTATCATAGATTCAGTCGTTTGACAATCCTGAAATCGAGTCTAAATAACGCTGGTCTTCTTCCGTTAACGATGCGTCCACGAGAAGATCAGGGCGCCGCTCATATGTCCGCTTCAGCGACTGTTCCCGTCGCCATTTTTCAATCCGGGCATGGTTGCCTGATAACAAGACATCGGGTACTCTGTACCCTTTATATTCTGCTGGACGCGTATAGTGCGGGTATTCAAGAAGTCCCGTCGAGAACGAATCATCTTCGTGACTCGCAGAAGCACCGAGGACGTCCGGTAAGAGGCGTACGACGGCGTCGATCATCGTCATCGCAGCGAGTTCTCCTCCCGTCAAGACGAAGTCTCCGAGCGAGACCTCATCCGTCACCAACTGATCATGGATTCGTTGATCAAACCCCTCATAGTGACCACATAAGAAGACGAGTTCTTCTTCGTTTGCCCATTCTTCCGCCATTCGTTGCGAAAACCGTTTACCGGTCGGTGTCATGACGATGATTCGTCGTTTTCGTTCCGGTAGACTTGCCATCGCATCGAAGACGGGTTGAGGTGTCAACAGCATGCCGGCTCCTCCGCCATACGGATAATCATCGACCTTACCATGTCGATTCGTTGAAAAGTCTCGAAAATTGATGGTTTCGAGTATGACGTGTTGATCGTCTTGCGCTCGCTTGACGATCGAATGATCAAGCGCTGAAAACATCTCTGGAAACAGCGTCAATACACGGATGTTCATTCCTCGATCAGTCCCGGAAGCGGCGTGATCTGAATGCGTTTCTGTTCGACGTCGACGGAAGCGACGACCTGCTCGATATACGGAATCAGGACATCTTTTTTTCCGTCGCGTTTGATCGTCCAGACGTCATTTGCGCCCGTTTCGAGAATGTCGGATACGACTCCGATTTTCGTCTCACCGTCATAAACCGAACAACCGATGATCTCATGATAGTAAAATTCATGCTCGTCTAAGTCCTGTAAGTCTTCTGCATGGACATAGAGTTTCAATCCTTTGTACTTCTCGACGTCATTGATATGATGCATCCCTTTGAACGTCACCATGATGAATTGTTTATGCTTTCGGTAGCCACTGATCGTTACCGGTGTATACGTGCCTTCAGAGCCGAGAAAGACTTCTTTTCCGACCTTAAAGCGTTCTTCCGGGAAATCCGTGCTTGCAAGTAACTTCAATTCCCCTTTTAGACCGTGCGTGTTGGCGATTTTCGCAATTTCCAACCATTCCATTCGTTTCACTTCCTTTCTTGAATTAAAAAAAGGAGGTAAGCTTTCGCTCACCTCCTAACGTCTTACTTCGCGAGTTTCGCGTTGTGGAATTTCTCCATGATACCAGCTTGTGAGAAGAGGTTACGAACTGTGTCCGAAGGTTTAGCACCTTCAGAGAGCCATTTAAGAGCTAGCTCTTCGTTGATTTTAACTTCTGCTTCTGGTTTAGCAACTGGATTGTAGTATCCGATTTGCTCGATGAAACGACCATCACGTGGTGCACGTGAGTCTGCTACTACCACACGGTAGAAAGGTGATTTTTTTGCGCCCATGCGCTTAAGACGAATTTTAACTGCCATTCGTAAGTCCCTCCAAATAATAAATGATTTTTTCGTTTAGTCAAATTGACAACTTCATTAGTATACAACGTTACAGCAAAAGAGAAAAGACTTTTAAAAGAATGGAAGGCCAAAGCCTTTCTTTTTCCCTTTGCCCATCTGTCCGGAAAATTGTTTCATCATTTTCCGCATATCTTCGAACTGTTTAATGAGGCGGTTGACTTCTTGGATACTGCGTCCGCTACCACGGGCAATCCGCTTCCGACGGCTCGCATTCAAGATTTCAGGTTCAGTCCGCTCTCGTTTCGTCATCGATTGGATGATCGCTTCGACATACACGAGTTGCTTCTCATCGATTTGGGCGTTTTTCAACCCCTTCATCTTCCCTTTACCTGCCCCAGGGATCATTCCCAACAGTTCGTCGAGTGGACCCATCTGTTTCACTTGCTGCAACTGCTCGATGAAATCATCGAATGTAAACGATGCATCGCGCATTTTGCTTTCTAACTCTTTGGCACGCGTAGCGTCCATTTGTGACTCTGCTTTTTCAATCAGTGTCAGCATGTCTCCCATGCCTAGAATCCGTGACGCCATCCGCTCGGGATAGAATGGTTCGATGGCATCGAGCTTCTCTCCAAGACCGACGAACTTAATCGGTGCTCCGGTGACTGCCTTGATGGAGAGTGCTGCACCACCTCGCGTATCTCCGTCGAGCTTCGTCAGAACGACTCCCGTTACGCCAAGCTTCTCATTGAAGCTCTCTGCGACGTTGACGGCATCCTGACCCGTCATCGAATCGACGACAAGGAAGATTTCATGCGGTTTGGCGATCTCCTTAACATCAACGAGTTCCTGCATCAGTTCCTCATCGACGTGTAAGCGACCTGCCGTATCGATCAACACGATATCGTGATGATGCTCTTTTGCATAATCGAGTGCACCGGTAACGATTTCTTGTGGACTAACCTGATCTCCCATCGAGAAGACCGGTAACTCCAATTGTTTTCCGAGTGTCTCTAATTGTTTGATTGCTGCCGGACGATAAATATCCGCCGCAACAAGCAAAGGACTACGATTATGTTTTTTACGTAAATGATTGGCAAGTTTACCCGTTGTCGTTGTTTTACCTGCCCCTTGCAGACCCGTCATCATGATGACGGTCGGAGGACGGTTCGCAAGCGTCAATGGTGACACTTCTGCACCCATCAGATTCGTCAATTCATCGTGGACGATTTTGACGACTTGTTGTCCTGGCGTCAAAGACGTCATGACATCCTGTCCGACGGCGCGTTTCTTTACATCATTTACGAATTGTTTGACGACCTTGAAGTTGACGTCGGCTTCGAGTAGCGCTAAGCGAACTTCGCGCATCATCTCTTTGACGTCTGCTTCAGAAATCTTACCTTTACCTCGCATTTTAGCGAGACTGGCTTGAAGCCGTTCCGATAATCCTTCGAATGCCATTAAGAATGCCTCCTACTCTAATTGCTCCAATGTCTCAATGATCACTAGGGCTTCACCCGGAAGGTCGCATTGCTTCAGCTGATCGAGTAACTGCTTTCGCCGTTCGTGTTTCTTGAACAGCGATAGTCGTTCTTCATACTGCTCGAGCATGGCTTCCGTGCGTTTTATGTTGTCGTAGACTGCTTGTCGGCTGACTTCAAACTCATCGGCGATCTCACCTAAGGAAAAGTCATCTAAGTAATAGAGTGACATGTAATTCCGTTGTTTTGGCGTCAAAAGCTCCTGATAAAAGTCAATCAGATAATTCATCCGGTTCGTTTTATCAAGTGTCATTCGAGCACCTCCGCAATGTTAAGTGAAATTCCTTTACAGATAGTATAGTACAGCCCTCACAGTGTGTTGTCAAGTTTTTTTCTTTACATGAAACGTCGCTTATTCCGCGCTTTCTTCCGTGTCGACGTTTTCTTTTTCTTCAAAGACATCGCCGAACAGTCCATATACGAATTGTTCTGCGTCAAATGGTTGTAAATCATCGATTTTTTCACCGAGACCCACGAACTTCACCGGTAGATTCAGCTCGTTCTTGATCGCAAGAACAATCCCACCTTTTGCTGTGCCGTCAAGTTTCGTTAAAACGATTCCGCTAACGTTCGTCGCTTGTTTGAAGGCTTTTGCTTGCACCATCGCGTTTTGCCCTGTTGTTGCGTCAAGTGCTAGTAACACTTCATGGGGTGCGCCTGGAATCTCACGTTCAATGACGCGTTTGACCTTTTCGAGCTCGTTCATCAAATTGACCTTGTTTTGTAGGCGTCCCGCCGTATCACAAATCAGGACGTCGACCTTACGTGCTTTTGCTGCTTGGACGGCGTCATAAACGACAGCAGCCGGATCGGAGCCTTCGCCTTGGCGGATGACCGGTACACCGGAGCGTTCGCCCCAGACTTGCAGTTGATCGATCGCACCAGCCCGGAACGTATCTCCCGCTGCTAACATGACGCTCTTACCTTCTTGTTTTAATCGGTTCGCAAGTTTCCCGATCGTTGTCGTCTTACCGACCCCGTTGACACCAACGAAGAGGATGACATTCAGCTCATGATCAAGATCAAGGGCTGTCTCTTCTTCTTCGACTAACATGTTCGCGACGACTTCAACGAGGACATCCCGGACTTGTTTTGGATCCTTGACGTTACGTCGTTTGACTTCTGTCTTTAATTCTTCGACCAAATCCATCGTCGTCGTCACACCGACGTCTGCTTGGATCAACACTTCTTCTAACTCTTCAAAAAAGTCTTCATCGACTTCACGGAAGCGGTAGACGAGATCATTGACGGCACTCGCTAATCCGTCGCGTGTCTTCGTCAAGCCTTCCGTAAATTTAGTCGTGACTTCTTGTGTCGAAGTCGTCAAGCGGTCTTTCAGTTTTTTAAAGAAACTCATCGTTTAATCTCCTTTGGTTCTTCACTTAATGTACGTCGTGCCTCTTCTAGTTTAACGGATAACACTTCAGATATCCCGTTTTGCTGCATCGTGACGCCGTAAAGGACATCTGCCGCCTCCATCGTTCCTTTCCGATGGGTGATGATGACGAACTGTGTCTCGCGTGCTAGCTGATGGACGAACTCGCCGAATCGCGCGACGTTCGCTTCGTCAAGCGCCGCCTCGACCTCATCGAGGACACAGAACGGGACAGGACGTGTCTTTAGAATCGCAAATAATAAGGCGATTGCTGTCAAGGCACGCTCTCCACCGGACAAGAGCGACAAATTCTGCAGCTTCTTACCAGGCGGTTTGGCAACGATATCAATTCCACTCGTCAACAGATCACTCGGGTCAACGAGGACTAGATCGGCTTCACCGCCCCCAAATAACTCGCGGAATGTTTCCCGGAAGTGTTCTCGGACAGCATCATATGTTTGACGGAACAATCGAATGACTTCTCGGTCCATCTCTTCGATGACGCCATAGAGATCGGTTTTAGCAGCGACGAGATCATCCCGTTGCGCGGATAGGAACGTAAACCGTTCATCGACCTCTGCGAATTCCTCAATCGCACCGATGTTGACGATGCCGATTTCTTCGAGTTGGCGTTTGAGCAGATGAATTTCCTCTTTTGCCTCTTCATACGATAGATCAAGTGGTGCAATCAGTTCGAGCAGTAATCCCATCTCTTCCAGCATTTCTTGTCTTGTCTCAAGACGCGTGCTCGTTTTCCCTTGCGAGAGTCGTAGCTGCTCGAGTGCCTGTTTCGTCGTTTGTTGATCGTCCTTCGTCTTCGCTTCGCGGATCCGGATCAAGCGCAGGGATTCTGCTTGTACTTGAATCCGTTGCCCGATCGCGACGAGTTCGGTCTCGACCCGTTGTTGTTCCTGTTCCTGTTCGCGCTGTTCCGCATGCAAGGCATCGATTTTCGCTTCGTCGAATCCTTCGAGGACATGACGCAAGTCACGGCGTTTATGACCACGTTCAAGCTTTGCGTGACTGACCTGTTCCGTCAGGCGTTCGATCTCTTGCGAAAGTTGCGCTTGTTTCATTTGAATCGTCCGCTCTTCGAGAACTGCTTCTGCTTGTTCCTTCTTCAGTTCGTCCATCGTGACGGCACCACGGGCTTGCGCATCCTTAAGACGATCTAAGGCTTGTCTGAGCTCCGTTTGACGCTCCGTCCATTTTGCGATCTCGACTTCCGACGTCTCGATGATCTGACGTGCTTCCTGTTCTTGTTCGAGTAAACGTGCCATCTGTCGATCTTCAACCGACAATTCAGACGTCATGACAGCGAGATGACGGTTCGCATCTGCTAACGTATCGCGCGATTGTTCGAGTTGCCCTTGTAATGTTTGAATCGTTTCTGTCCGTGTCCGAGCCGTAGCATCAAGAGTCTGGATCGCCGCTCTCAGATCTTCCAAGCGGCGCATCTGCTCCCGAATGACCGCTTGTCCACGCGTCAGTCCCTCTTTTAACTCGTCAAGTTCGCGCGATTGACTGAACAATGGTGTGCCTTTTTTCCGACTTCCGCCGGTCATCGTACCGCCGACGTTGACGACATCTCCTTCGAGCGTGACGAGACGATAGCGATGTCCCGTCGAACGGGCGATTTGGTTCGCCTGTTCAAGTGACTCGACGACGAGTGTCGTACCGAGCAAGTTCATCTTTAATTTCGTCAACGTCTCGTCTGTCGTCACGAGATCACTTGCAATCCCGACGAACCCAGACATTCCACCGACTTGTTCTCGTACTGAACGATTGACTTCGCGTGCTTGGAGTGAGGCGAGCGGCATGAACGTTGCTCGACCGGCATTTAATCGCCGAAGCTCCTGGATCAGACGACGTCCTGTCGCATCGGTATCAACGACGATGTTTTGCATTGCCCCACCAAGCGCTGTCTCGATTGCCGCTTCAAACCGCGCCGGAACCGAAATCAACTCCGCGACCGCTCCGTGGATACCTGGGTGCTGATCTCGTTGTTTTAAAATCGTCTTCACGGCACCGAAATAACCGCTATAGTCGGCTTTGACGGATTCAAGGAATTCAATCCGGTCTTCCGTCTTATGCCGACGTCGCTCTAAATCCGCAACGGACTGTTCGACTTGTCGTAACGCATGTTGTTGTTCATTTCGTGCTGCAAGTGCCGTCGTCTCTTCTTCCGTTGCTTGGTCCAACTTCGTCCGGATCGAAGCGACTTCCGCCTCTAGACGAGCTACGTCTTCCTCGAGTTGACGACGCGTCGATTGTTTCGTACCGCTGTCCGCCGTAAATGAACGTTGTTGTTCTTCTGCCTGCATGAGATCTTGCTTCGCCCGATTATAGGCATTATTCGTCGCAGCTAATCGACTCGCCACTTCAAAGGCTTCCGAACGTAATACTTCGGCTTCCTTATCAAAATCACGATCGGTTTGTGTCAGCGCTTGATCGGCTCTTTCCCGTTCAGCCGTGATCCGTTTTGCTTCCTGATCGACTTCTGCTTGGCGTTCCTGTAAAGCGGTCAGTTCGAGTTCCAGTTCCTTGACGCGTTCTTCGACGACAGCAACCTCTTGTTCGAGTCGCTCTTTCGTCTCGGTCCCGTGTTTTTCACGCTCTTTCGCTAGGTTAAGGGCACCTTGGATCTCAACAAGTCGCGTCGAGACATGTCGAAGTTGCTCCTGCAACGCGTTTTCTTGTTGTCGTTCTTCTTCGAGCGTCGATTCTTGATTCTCTCGGGACACGACGGTCTCTTCGTAAGTCGTCTTTTGAGACGCAAGGCGTTCTTCACATTGTGCGATGTCACGCGCTAGTGTTTCGAGCTCCGTCTGATACGTCGTGATTTCATGCGCCAAGATACCACGTTCGAGGACATCATGCCGTTCTCGAGCGACGAGATACTCTTTCGCGAGCGCCGCTTGTTCACGTAACGGCTCGATTCGTCCGCCAAGTTCATATAAAATATCATCGACACGCGATAGATTCGCTTCCGTATCACTTAATTTCCGCTCGGCTTGCTTCTTGCGATGACGATACTTCAAGACGCCTGCTGCTTCCTCGATGACAGCACGGCGTTCTTCCGGTTTACCGGAGATGACTTGTTCAACTCGCCCTTGTCCGATGATTGCAAAAGCATCACGCGACAAGCCTGTGTCCATGAACAGATCAAGGACATCCTTCAGGCGACATGGTTTTTTATTTAAAAAATAATCGCTGTCTCCGTTGCGGCTGACACGCCGCGTGACACTGATTTCCTGATACGGCAACGCAACCGTTCCCGACTCGTTGTCTAAGATGAGCGTCACCTCGGCAAATTGTTTCCGGTGTTCAGACAGACTGCCGGCAAAAATGACGTCTTCCATCTTCGCCCCGCGCAGTGACTTCGCAGATTGTTCTCCGAGCACCCAACGGACAGCGTCCGATATATTTGATTTCCCACTTCCGTTCGGTCCGACGACTGCCGTGACACCCGGAAGGAATTCTAATTCAGTTCGACTGGCAAATGATTTGAAGCCATTGATTTCAATTCGTTTTAAGTACATCTTGATCACCCGTATGTTTAAATTTCTTTTGAATTTCTTTCAGTTTACCATAGCCGAAACGCTAGCAACATGATAGGTTTTAAGGTAGTATCACGCAAAACAAGAAGAAGAGGAGCGAATAACACGATGACGATTGAACAAATGATTGAAGCAATCTTAGATAAATTGAACATCATCAACAAAGGGGTCATTAAAGCAGAACAGTTCGATGGCTCAAAAAACGAGGACTTAAAAGAGATTTATGAGTTCGTCATGATGCGCGACTCGTTATCACTTGCAGAGGTCGATGCGATCGTCGACGAACTGAAATCCCTCAAGACTGTCTAATCAAGCGAACTTCACACGATAAAGGCCGATCATCTCTCACGCATTCGAGAGATGGTCGGCCTTTTGTTGCTTAAAACTGTTTCTTTAATTCAAGTAAGGCTTGTTTTGCCGCCTGTTGTTCTGCCTCTTTTTTCGATCGGCCTGTCCCGATCCCTTCCAGCTCATCCGCGACTTGGACACGCGAGATGAATTCCCGACTATGCGCCGGACCGCGCTCCTCGATGATTTCATACTCGATGACACCTAAGCCGACACGTTGAATCGCTTCCTGTAATTGACTCTTGAAATCTGTCTGTTCTTCAAAAAAGCCTGTCGCCACTTTCGGAAAAACCGCTTCGGCGAGGAATCGTTCGGCTGCTTCGATGCCTTGGTCAAGATACAAGGCGCCAATGAAGGATTCGAAGACATCCGCAAGTAAGGCTGGACGATTCCGACCACCGGTCAGTTCTTCCCCCTTACCTAACAGAATCATATCGGAAAACTGATAGTGATTCGCAAATTGGACGAGTGACGGTTCACAGACGATTGCCGCTCGCAATTTCGTTAATTCCCCCTCGGAACGTTCCGGGTAGTGTTCGAATAGATAGCGTGACACCGTCAACTCTAAGACCGCGTCCCCTAAAAATTCTAGGCGTTCGTTATCCCCTTCAGACTCGCGTTGTTCATTGACGAACGAAGAGTGCGTGAAGGCTTGTTTTAATAGCTCGACATTAGAAAACGTGATATTCAGGCGCTCTTGTAACGCTTCGAATTTCTGCTCGATTTGAGCGAGCGTCCGAGCATCCTTGCGTCGTTTTACATAGGGTCCTTTTCGGACACGACGTCCTTTTTGATTCGTCATAGTTCCTCCTAAACAGCTAAAGCCCACCGCAAATTGCGGTGGGTCAGCTTCAATGATCAGACTTGTGTTTCGATGTAGTTGACGACATCGCCGACAGTCTTCAAGTTTTCTGCTTGCTCATCTTCGATCGTGATTTCGAACTTGTCTTCTAAGTCCATGACGAGTTCCATGACTTCGAGAGAGTCAGCACCGAGGTCATCTTTGAACGATTTATCAAGTGTGATTTCACTTTGTTCTTTTCCTAATTTTTCTGCGATTGCTTCTTGTACGTCTACTAAGATTTGTTCTTTTGTCATTTTAAAATCCCTCCATGAGTTGAGTATATAAGATGATTGCCGATTTGGCAAAGTACTACCGTTAGTTGTGTTACATCGTCATGCCGCCATCGACGGCAAGAGTTTGTCCTGTGATGTATCGCGCTTCATCTGAAGCGATGAAACTGACGAGTGAAGCAATATCGTCGGTTTGACCGAAGCGTTTCAACGGAATTTGCCCGAGTGACAGGTTCCGCTGTTCTTCTGTCAATTCGTCCGTCATGTCCGTCTCGATGAATCCTGGACAGATGGCATTGACAGTGACGCCTTTACTAGCGAGTTCACGTGCGACGGATTTCGTCAGCCCGATCAGACCCGCTTTCGCTGCGACATAGTTCGCTTGCCCTGGATTTCCGGAAATACCGACGACTGATGCGATGTTGATGATACGACCGCTTGTTTTTAACAACGGACGTGTCGCGGCTTGCGTGACGAGAAACGCCCCTTTCAGGTTCGTATCGATGACAGCATCGAAATCCGCTTCCTTCATGCGCATCAGCAAACCATCACGCGTGATGCCGGCATTATTGACGACACAATCCAGTTGACCGAATGTGTCGATCGTCTGTTTGATCATCTGTTTGACAGCATCTGCTTCAGCGACATTCGCTTGAATCGCGAGTGCCTCTCCGCCTGCTTCCTTGATTTCACGGACGACAGCTTCCGCCTTGTCCGTGCTTCCTGCATAGTTGACGACGACACGGAAACCATCTGTTGCCAATCGCTTCGCGATGGCAGCTCCGATGCCGCGTGACGCGCCAGTGACGAGTGCTACTTTACTCAACGAATTCCCTCCGCTTCCAACTGCTCAAGTGTCGTGATGCTGATGATCTTCGCATCTTTTTTGATTCGTTTCACGAGACCGCTCAACGGAGATGATGGACCAAACTCAATGAATGTATCCGCACCTTCTTCGATCAGACGCTCAACGCATGATTCGAATCGAACCGGTGAGTAGAGCTGCTGAACGAGCAAACGAATCAATTCGTCTGGTTGATCATGGAACGCACTGTCGACGTTCGAGATGAATTTCGTCTTCGCCGCTTCAAACGGTGACGAAACGAGAATGTCTTCGAATCGTGGTGCGAATGGTGTCATGAGTGACGAATGGAATGCACCCGAGACATCAAGCGGTAAGACACGTTTTGCTCCGAGCTCTTTTAACTTCGCTGTAGCGGATTCGACCGCTGCGATTTGTCCGGAGATGACGAATTGCCCAGGACAGTTGTAGTTGGCGATTTGAACGATCTCTCCCGTCGCCGCAATCGATTCGACCGCGTGATGGGCTGCCTCGACATCATTCATGCCGATGACCGCCGCCATCGTTCCACCCGTGACTTGATTCATGAGTTTTCCGCGTTCGCGGACGAGATAGACGGCTTCAGACGGTGTGATGACAGAAGCTGCGACAAGCGCACTATATTCTCCAACACTGTGTCCGAGTACGAAATCAGGTGTATGTCCTTGTGCTGCGTACTGCTGTGCGAGTAATGCACTGTGTGCGACGATGGCTGGTTGAGCAATATCTGTCGCTTTCAATTCATCCTTCGTCCCTGTCGTCATCAGCGTCGTCAGATCCAGACCAATTCGCGTTCCGAGGTCAGCGAGTGCTTGGCGTGTCTCGTCTTGCGTGATGAGCGTCTGTCCCATTCCAGGGGTTTGTGACCCTTGTCCCGGAAACATCCAAACTGTTTTCCCCATCTCGTCTCACTCCTTCTTAACGTGCTTCTGTTGCCTTCGCTTGAACGATTTTGGCAACGACTTCTTGTTCGACCATCTTTTCTGCTTGAACGAGCGCTCGGCTGAATGCGTAGGCATTACTTGAACCATGCGCCTTAATGACCGGAGCCGCTATGCCGAATAGTCCGGCACCGCCATATTCTTCATAAGCGAGCAACTGCTTCATTTTTTTCAACTTCGGTTTTAGTACGAGAGCGGCGAGCTTTGATGTCCAAGAGCTCATGAATTGTTCTTTCATGACACCCATGATCATACTGGCAGCCCCTTCTGTACTCTTAAGTAACGTATTGCCGGCAAAACCTTCCGTGACGATGACATCGACGTCACCGCTCATCGCTTCTCTCGCCTCGACGTTCCCAACGAAATGAATCGGTGCTGTCTCAAGTAGCGGATACGTTTCCTTCGTCAGTGCATTCCCTTTACCGGCTTCTGATCCGATATTCAGGAGTCCGACTTTTGGACGTGTGATGCCGCGAACTTGTTCTGCGTAGACAGACCCCATGATGGCATAATCGAGCAAATGCTCTGCCTTCGCATCCGGGTTGGCGCCGACATCTAAGATGACGACACCTTTCCCATTACGTGTCGGGAAAGTCGGGGCCAGTGCAGGACGGTCAACTCCTTCGATTCGACCGATGACGAACAATCCGGCAGTCATGAGCGCTCCCGTGTTGCCTGCTGAAATCAAGGCATCTGCCTCTCCTGATTTCACCAGGTTTGCAGCCACAACGAGTGAGCTATCTTTCTTGCGGCGAATCGCACGTACCGGTTCATCTTCTCCGGTGATGACGGATGCCGCGTGGACGATCGTCACGCGCGGATCCTCGATTGTGTATGAGCGTAATTTCAACTCATCTCCGACTAGTCGGATATCGATGTTTTCGTTTGGACGTTCTGCCAAATAGGCAACGACCCCTTCTACGATGGCACGGGGTGCGTGGTCGCCCCCCATAGCGTCAACTGCTAAAATCATTTCGATTCCTCCTTACTACTTCGATACACCGTGAACTCACCGATGAAGACACATTCTTCACCGACATAACTCTCCACCGTGATGTCAGAACGACCATCTTGACGATGGGAACTGACGAATGCCTTCGCAACGACGCGTTCTCCGACGTGAACGGAGCGTGTGAACTGAACGTTCGCACGTGTCGTCAACGCGAGTTCATCGTCGATGAGCGCAATCGCAAGCGAGTTTGCCTGCGCGAACAAAATATGTCCGCGGGCGATCGCATTCCGACTAAACGCATGTTCCGGCAAAATCTCAAGGATCGAGATCGCAGATGTATCGAGTTTCAGGTCAATCATATCACCAATGACTTCATTTTCAGTCAACGTACGCACATCATCCAGCCGTTCGGTCGCGACGTGTTTAATTCGCTCCCGTAATTCCGGAATCTTTAATTCCATCCGGTCGAGACGAATCGTCTGGATACTGACACGGAATCGTGTCGCCAGCGCTTCATCCGTGATGAACGGATTTTGCTCGATCGTCTGTAATAATTCTTGTTGTCTCTCTTTTTTAGGTACCCGCATGTATGTTCCTCCCACAAGAAGGATGACCACTATTATTACCTGGTACTAACAGTAGTATATATCCCTTGTTGTTCACTTTCAAGTATTATTCGATTCTTTCTCCTTCAAGTAGCCCTTGTCTTTCGATATAGTCACGCAAGACGTCGTATTCCGGCGCTTGCCAAAAGGCGTCCGATCGCAGTAAGCGGACTGCATCTTGTCGCGCAGTTTCCATGACTTGTATATCGAGCGCCGGATCAGTCAAGACGAAGCGCGGTAATCCACTTTGTTCGGTACCGAAGAAATTTCCGGCTCCGCGCAGTTTTAAATCCTTTTCCGCTAGCTTGAAGCCATCGTTCGTCTCCGTCATCGTCTTGATCCGTTCTTTTCCCGTATCGGAAGAGGGATCGGCGATTAGAATACAGTAAGACTGAGCATCGCCTCGACCGACGCGTCCTCTTAATTGGTGTAATTGCGCAAGACCGAAGCGTTCTGCATCATGAATGACGATGATCGATGCATTCGGAACGTTCACACCGACCTCGACGACCGTCGTCGAAACAAGGATTTGAACGGTATTCTCCTTGAATGCCTGCATGACCTCGTCTTTTTCTGAAGAAGTCAAGCGCCCATGCATCAAACCGACATGATAGGACTTGAACCGCTCAGTCAATGTCGCATGTAATTCGATCGCATTTTGAACTTCGAGTGATTCGGATTCCTCGATCAATGGCGTGATGACGTAGGCTTGTCGACCTTGCGACAATTCTTTCTCGACGAACCCGAAAACGCGTTCCATCTGTTGCGGTTTCGCCCAGTAGGTCTCGATTTCCTTTCGTCCCGCCGGCATCTCATCGATGATCGAAACATCCATATCTCCAAAGACCGATATCGCAAGCGTACGCGGAATCGGTGTCGCTGTCATATATAATACATCTGCCTGTTCAGCTTTCGCACGCAATCGTTTCCGTTGTTCGACACCGAAGCGATGTTGTTCATCGGTGATGACGAGGTGTAATGCCTTGAACTGGACGGTGTCTTGAATCAGCGCATGTGTTCCGACCAAGACGTCGATTTCTCCTGTTGCGAGGGCTTTGAGCAAGTGCGCGCGCGCTTTTCCTTTAACTGAACTCGTCAGTAGACCGACCCGAATCCCAAGTGGTTCAAGCAATGGGGCGAGCGACGCTGCATGCTGTTCCGCTAAAATTTCGGTCGGCACCATTAAGGCGCCTTGTCTTCCGGCACGAACCGTCGCGAACAAGGCGATGGCTGCGATGACGGTCTTCCCGCTTCCGACATCTCCTTGCAACAACCGATTCATTCGTTCGCCGCGACCGATGTCGTCTAGGATTTCTTTTGTCACACGTTGCTGGGCACCTGTCAGCGGAAACGGCAGGCTCTGGATGAAATTGGCGATATCCGTTTCATGAAGGGGAAGAGCAATCCCTTGACCTTTCCGTCGCCCAAGACGTAACGCCTGTAATTTCAGTTGGAAATAGAGGCACTCTTCGTAGACATAACTGCGACGAGCAGCCGTTAACTCTTGTCGATTCGTTGGGAAATGAAGCGACTTTAACATCGTCATTCGGTCTTGTAACCGGTATGTCTTCCTGATACTATCCGGGATCCGTTCAGCTAATGCCTCAGTCTCCTTGAACGCCAAGTCGACGACGCGTCGGAACGTTTTCATCCGCATGTCACCCCGTAGCGAGTAGACCGGTGTCAATTCGCCTTCGATTGCCCCGAATTGCAATTCCGTCGCAGAGATCGTCATCCGGTGTAAGTCCCACTTGCCACTGACCGTCACTTCTGCCCCAAGTTGCAATTGGTCTTTGTAGAATGCTCGGTTGAACATCGTTACGGTCACACTATACCGTTCTTCAACGAGCAGACGGAACGTTAAACGATTCTTTCCTTTTCCGTAATAGCGCACAAGTGGTTCAGATTGGACTTGACCCGTGAACTTGACTTTATCCTCATGGATTGCTTCCGTTAGACTTCCCGTCACGAAGTCGTCATAACGAAACGGGACGTGCTCGAGCACGTCCGCAACGGTGAAAATATTCATCTCTTCTAGTTTTTTCGCCAAATCCCGTCCGACACCTTTTAATGTCTTGACGTCACGTGATGGATTCATTCGATAACTCTCCGAAGATTTTTGCTTCGAGCCAGCGACCAGTCGGCGTATTCGCGAGTCCACCTTTTGCTGTCTCGCGAAGCGCAGACGGCATCATCTGACCAATCTCATGCATGGCTGAGATGACTTCATCACATGGAATCCGTGACGTGATTCCAGCGAGTGCCATGTCGGCAGCTACAACAGCATTCGCCCCACCCATCGCATTGCGTTTCACGCATGGCACTTCGACGAGTCCTGCAACAGGATCACAGACGAGTCCGAGCATGTTCTTCAGCGCGATCGCAAAAGCATGCGCTGACTGATCCGGTGTTCCGCCCGCCATCTCAACGATGGCAGCAGCTGCCATCGCTGTTGCCGAACCGACTTCTGCTTGACAGCCACCAGCCGCTCCGGAAATCGATGCATTGTTCGCGACGACGAAACCGAACGCACCGGATGTGAACAAGAAGCGTAACATCTGCTCACGCGTTGGGTTTAACCGATCTTTGACAGCAAATAGTGTACCTGGTACGACGCCGGCACTCCCTGCCGTTGGTGTCGCACAAATTTTTCCCATCGCAGCATTGACTTCATTCGTTCCGATTGCCTTACTAACGGCGTCCAGTAATAAATCACCGGATAATCCTTTACCTGAAGCACGGTACCGTTGAAGCAAGACAGCATCCCCACCGGTCAGTCCTGTCACCGACTGGACACCGTCACCATCAAGTGAACGAGCGACTGCTTCTTCCATCACTTGCAGGTTTCGTTCCATCATCGCATAGACTTCATCTCGCTCTAAATGACGAACCGTCATCTCTTGCTCGATCATGACTTCCGAAATCGGAATATTTCGTTCCGTCGCGATGGCGACGAGTTCTTTTACGGATTTAAACATGTCTTCACTCTCCCATCATGACGGCACGCTCGACTTGAGGTAACCGATCGATTTCTTCCAACACTTCTGCCGTTATCCGGTCATCAATCTCAATTGCCATAAGTGCTTGTTTTCCTTTTTCATGCCGTGACACTTCCATATGCCCGATATTGATTTCGTAATCAGCCAAAATGCTCGTCACGGCTGCGATCGCACCAAAACGGTCATGGTGTAAGACGACGAGTGCCGGTCCCCCACCGGACAAACGAAGCGGTACACCATTTAATTCCGTGATTTCAATCGTTCCCCCACCAATTGAAATACCAACCAATTCAAACTCTTCTACTCCATTCGTCAAATGGACACGAGCCGTATTCGGATGATCCGTCAACGCCTCACTCGTCTCGAAATGAATCTCAATCCCTTTCGACTTCGCGATATCGATCGATTGTGGAATCCGGTCGTCAAACGTATCGTATCCGAGAACACCGCCGATGATGGCGACATCCGTTCCATGTCCACGATACGTATCCGCGAATGAACCGTAAAACGTGATGTGGATGACAGTAGGCGTTTCCCCGAATAATTTACCCGCCATCAATCCAATCCGTGCAGCCCCTGCTGTATGCGAGCTCGATGGACCAACCATGACTGGTCCGATGATGTCAAAGACGCTACGATATTTCATTTCTTTTCCCCTCTCTATGAAACAAACGAAATCCCACCTCTATTATCGCAGATGGTGGGATTCGTGAAAAGGCTAGTCGCCCTTTTTCAGTATGATGGTTTTATTCGACGCTTAAAATGTACGAATAAAGCGGTTGTTTGCCGTCGTGGACTTCCACCTCAGCATCCGGATTGACCGATTCGATGTACGCGACGAGGTCGTCGACTTCTTCTGTTGAGACGCCTTCACCGTAAAGAACCGTGATGATTTCGTCGTCCTCAGTGACGAGTGTATCGACGAGTTTCTTGACGGCACCAAGACTTGAAGCGTCCGTAGCGACGATTTGTTTTTCAGCAATCGCCATATGGTCGTCCTTCTTGATTTCTACACCATCGATGTTCGTATCACGTACGGCATATGTGACTTGTCCCGACTTAACGGCTGCAATCGCATCTGCCATGTGCGCTTCGTTCTCTTCGACAGTCGCTTCTGGATTATAGACGATTGTTGCTGCTAAACCTTGTGGAACTGTTTTTGATTTCACGACCGTCACACCACAATTCGCAACAGATGCTGCTTGTTCAGCGGCCATGATGATGTTTGAGTTGTTTGGATAGACATAAACGTGTTCAGCGTGTGCATCCTCGATCGCCTTAACGATATCTTCAGTCGACGGGTTCATCGTTTGTCCGCCTTCGATGACGACACTGACACCGAGTGATTTAAAGAGTTCGCTGATTCCTTCACCCATTGCGACTGTCACGAGGGCTGCTTTCGCTTTTGCCTTCGGTGCAGCGACTGGAGTGACTTGGTTCGCACCTTCTTCTTCAAGGATCGTCGAGTGTTGTTGACGCATGTTTTCAATCTTAACAGCGACGAGTTCACCGAAACGTTGTCCTTTTGTGATGACTTCTCCTGGTGTTTCAACGTGGACGTGAACTTTAAGGAGTTCTTCATCCGCTACGACGAGCAATGAATCACCGAATTCCGCTAATTCGTTACGGAAGTCTTCTTCGCTGAATGGTGCATTCGCAAGCTTGTCATCTTGGAAACGAACCATGATTTCCGTACAGTAACCGTAATGGATTTCTTCTGTCGACATGAAGCTTTGAGCCGTTTTATGATGCTCTGCTTCGACGAGTGCTTCCATGACAGGCGCATGCGGTTTGTCGAGTTCTTTTCCTTCGAGTGTTGCGAGGAATCCTTCATAGATACAGACGAGACCTTGACCACCAGAGTCAACGACGCCGACTTCTTTTAATACCGGAAGAAGTTCTGGTGTACCGTCGAGCGATACTTTCGAAGCTTCGACGAGTTGACGCATCAACTCTAAGAAATCCGTCGTCGTCTCAGATTGTGCGATAGCAGCGACAGCTGTTTCACGGGCAACCGTCAAGATTGTTCCTTCAACCGGTTTCATGACTGCTTTGTATGCTGTATCGACACCTTTTTGTAACGCATCTGCGAATTCCTTCGTATCAATCGTTGTTTTGCCTTCGATTGATTTCGAGAATCCACGGAACAATTGACTTAAGATGACGCCAGAGTTTCCGCGCGCCCCCATCAATAATCCACGTGCGAAGACGTTCGCGACTTCCGATACAGAATCCGAAGTTGATTTACCTGCTTCTTTTGCACCTGAAGTCATCGTCAAATTCATGTTCGTTCCCGTATCACCATCTGGCACAGGGAAGACGTTCAATGAATCGACGAAATCTGCATTTTGATAGAGATTCGCCGCGCCATTTTGAATCATCTTGACTAACTGCGCTCCTGTTAAACGATCTACACTCACTAAAGTTTCCTCCTCTATTCCCGCCTTAGACATTCGTCAAGCGGACTCCTTGGACAAAGATGTTCACAGATGTCACGTCAAGACCTAGTGCCTGACTGAGCGTGTATTTCACGCGACTCTGTACGTTGTTCGCCACCTCTGAGATTTTCGTTCCATAGCTTACGATGATATGCATATCGATATGGACCTGCTCTGAAGCCTGTCGAACGATGACACCGCGTGCAAAGTTCTCACGTTTTAAGAGTTCAGCAAGACCATCCTTGATTTGAGACTGGGATGCCATACCAACGACACCAAAACATTCCATTGCTGCGCCGCCCGCAAGTTGCGCGACGACATCATTATCTACATCAATCTTTCCATAGGTCGTTTTCATCTCGATCGCCACCTGAGTAGCCCCCTTTGAATATTGTATTCTTCTCATAATTCTACTATAAGGACCTACTATTGAAAAGTCGCCGTACTGACTATACAATGAATAAGTGAAAAATAGTAGCGGTCAAATGAACTTTTACCATCATCCTCATCCATTATTTTAAATTTCGAGGTTGTCTGTCAAGTTTTTTTCTTGTCAGCTACTTTTTTTATGTTGCAACCGCCCTGACACCATGCTAAGATAGCAAAGTGTCTATTAGGACGAACGCAAAACAACATAAAAGGAGGCGGAACGCATGGCACGTAAATGCTACGTTACTGGGAAATCGCCAAAGTCGGGTAACAACCGTTCACACGCATTGAACAAAACAAAACGTACTTGGGGAGTCAACGTACAAAAAGTACGTATCCTCGTCGACGGTAAGCCGAAAAAGGTTTGGGTTTCAGCTCGAGCTCTTAAATCAGGTAAAGTCGAACGCGTATAAGGCGCAACCACCGGATGGGAATCTTCCCTTCCGGTTTTTTTATGCCCTCATTTATTTTTCTCATAAACTAATTGTCGCTTTTATTGAAAACGCTTACAATAGGAACGTACTTTATTTTGTCAGAATTGGGGGAAGTCATCATGCAACTCAAACGAGAGATGACGAGTCGACACCTGTTCATGATTTCACTCGGCGGAATCATCGGAACAGGCTTATTTTTAGGGTCAGGATTAACGATTTCACAAGCAGGACCTCTCGGGGCGGTCCTCAGTTACATCGTGGGTGGGACCATCATGTATCTGACGATGTTATGTCTAGGAGAATTAGCGGTCTATCTGCCGGTCTCGGGGTCATTTCAGACCTATACGACCCGATTCATCGGACCAGGGGTCGGCTTTGCCGTCGGTTGGATTTATTGGCTCGGCTGGGCCGTGACGGTGGCACTCGAAATTACAGCTGCCGGCAGTTTGATGGACCGCTGGTTTCCGAACGTACCCGTTGTCGTCTGGTGTACCGTCTTTACGGTCTTGCTGTTCGGTCTGAATGCCGTCTCCGCCAAAGCATTCGGTGAAGCTGAATTCTGGTTCTCGAGTTTGAAGGTCCTCGCGATCCTGTTCTTCATCATTCTAGGTGGCGCTGCTTGGTTCGGCTGGTTACCGATGGAAGCAGATCGTCCGACATCGTTATTTGCGAACTTTACGGCAAGCGGTTGGTTTCCAAACGGGATTCTCGGTGTCTTGACGACGATGATTGCCGTCAACTTCGCCTTCCAAGGAACGGAATTGATCGGTGTTGCGGCTGGGGAGTCCGACACGCCCGAAAAATCGATTCCAAAAGCCATCCGCAACACAGTCTGGCGGACGTTCATCTTCTTCGTCTTATCGATTACGATCGTTGGTGCATTAATTCCGTATGAAACAGCTGGCGGAGTCAGCAGTCCGTTCATCATGGTCTTTGATGCGATCGGTATTCCGTACGCTGCTGATTTGATGAACATCGTCGTCTTGACAGCGTTGTTGTCCGTCGGAAACTCCGGATTATATGCGGCGACTCGGATGTTATGGGCAATGGCGCAAGAAGGGATGATTTCAAAGAAATTATCTTACGTCAATGCACGTGGTGTGCCGATGCGGGCGTTGCTCTTTACGATGATGTTCGCGATGTTATCGCTTCTGACCGCATTTTTCGCAGAAGATACCGTCTTCATTTGGCTCTTGTCCTTAGCCGGACTCGGGGCTCAAGTCGGCTGGATTTCAATCTCTGCTTCGCAGCTTGCATTTCGTCGTCAGTTCGTCCGAAACGGACACGATGTATCCGAACTGAAATTCAAGACACCACTCTATCCGGTGTTACCACTGATTTCGTTGACACTTAACGTCGTCGTCCTCGTCAGTCTTGCGTTTCAAGCGGATCAACGAATCGCTCTATACATCGGTGTTCCTTTCTTCCTTGTCATGTGGGGAAGTTATCATCTCTTCGTCAAAGGAAAACATCTATCCGCTCAAAGCGACATCCGTGTCGCCCCTTCTCAACTCGACGAATAATTTCATCTAAAAAGAGGCCGCGGAGTCATCCACGGCCTCTTTCCTATGATTGTGCTATTCCTTAAGCGTCCGCATCATCAATAGTTCTCCTTGATGGAGCTCTACCTTCGCTTCTGACGCACACCATTCATTACTGACGGTCAAGGAACCTCCGACCGGTACTGGATGTGCATCAAGTGGATATTTGACTCCGGATAAGCTTAAAGTCGATGGTACGAGTGGAATGAACGAAAGATAATGATAGCTCCCTGCTTCGACTGCATACGTTCCCTCAGCCAAGTATCGTACCTCTTCTCGTTTCGTCACGAGTCGTGCCTCTGGGTATCGCTTCAATAGATATACATTTTGGACGGTCATGTCGAGCCGCCCACCTGTCGCCCCGATGATGAAGGTATCCTCAAACTGTTTCTTCTCTGAGACTGTACGAAGTGCCAGTTCGAGATCCGTTTCATCTTTCTCGGCCGGATGAACGATTGCCCCTTCTGGTACATAACCAAGAGAATCAAAATCACCAATCGTCAGGTCGCATGTCAGCCCAAACGATTCAATCGTCTGAACACCACCGTCGACACCGACGATAAAGTCACCTGGCTGACAAAACTTCCGTAAATCCGGCGCTTCTTCTCGCGGACCGGCACAGACGAGAATCGCCCGCATCTCAGACGCCTCGTGCCGAATAACGGAGTAAGCGTGGCGCAGTCGTGAATAAAAGACCCGCAACGACACCACAAAGAACGTAAGACGGTACCATGTATGTCGCGTTATAAATCAATGAATACGGTACGACTGGACCTTCGGCATACTCGGCAAAAAAGACGATTCCACTGATGACATGACAGATATAACGGAGTCCTGCGCCTAATAACGTCGCCAGGAGAACGAACGCCATCAAGCTTTTCTTTTGTCCATTGCGCGCGGCTAGTCTGACTTGACGCGCGAACAGACCACTTAATCCGACGACACCATACGCAATCGTATAGTCAAGCATCGGTTGAACGATCGTCAAGACTTGTGGAGCGAACATCAATTGAATCGTACCGACAAGCGCTCCCGTGACGACCCCTCCGACGACACCGTGGCGAAATGCCATGACGAAGATCGGTAACATCGCTAAGCTGATTGAGCCTCCTTGTGGCATTTTGAATGGAATCAGTAAATCAAAGACGACTCCGAGACTGGCGAAGATGGCAATTTCCATCATCATTTGTAACCGTTTCATGCTATTTTCCTCCTTCATTGTACGAGAGGACGCAAAAAGGCAGTACGACGAACGCCGTACTGCCTGCGTGCGCCACATCCCTACGTCCGTTTGAACGGAACAGGTTCGAAGGGTTAAAGTCTAAAAGACTTCTCTCAGCCGCTTTTCAAGCGACACCCCTTGCGGTCATCATATTTCGTTTTCTCGTTCTTATTATACGGCAGCCCCTTGACGAATGCTAGTGATCGCTTCCGCATAATCTGGTGCATTGTAGATTGCTGATCCTGCGACGAGAACGTTCGCACCGTTATCGATGCAAAGCTTTGCCGTTTCCGGATTGACGCCACCGTCAATCTCGATTTCAAATGTCAGACCACGATCTGCTTTCATTTGCGCAAGTGCTGCGAGTTTCGGCATGACACGCTCGATGAAGGCTTGTCCACCAAAGCCCGGATTGACCGTCATCAATAAAACCATATCGACATCCTCAAGGACGTGTTCAATCGTTGATAATGGCGTATGGGGATTCAAGACGACTCCTGCCTTTGCGCCCGCTGCTTTGATTTGTTGCAAGACACGATGGACATGATTCGTCGCTTCGACGTGGAACGTCACGATGTCCGCCCCTGCTTTGACGAAATCCTCGACGAAACGTTCTGGCTGGTCGATCATCAAATGGACATCGAGAATCATATCCGTCTTTTGACGTAAGCTGCTAAGCACAGGTAATCCAAATGAGATGTTCGGTACGAACTGACCGTCCATGACATCAAAATGGATATAGTCCGCGCCTGCTGCTTCGACTGCTTTAACATCGCGTTCGAGATTCGCAAAATCTGCTGATAAGATAGATGGTGCAATTTTAATCATCTTCAATACCTCCGGGCTCGATTCTTGATTTCGTCTATAAACATACCATAGTTCTCATAACGAGAGGACATGATTTCTTGGGCTTCGACGGCTTCCTTGACGGCACAACCGGGTTCATTCAAATGCAAGCAACCTCGGTATTTGCAATCATCTTGTACAGCCACGAATTCAGGGAAACTCCACCGTACATCCTCGATTTCCATATCATACGGAAAATCGAGGTTCGAGAAACCTGGCGTATCGGCAATCAATCCTTCGGCAAGCGGCATCAATGTGACGTGGCGCGTCGTATGACGTCCTCGTCCGAGTGATTTCGAGATCGCACTTGTTTCTAAATCAAGAGAGGGTTCCAGTGCATTGAGCAATGAACTTTTCCCGACACCGGATTGTCCGGCGAGAACGCTCGTTTTTCCAGCAAGTAACGGACGGACTTGCTCAATACCTGCCAACGTCTCACTTGATGTCTCGATGACCGTATACCCAATCTTCCGGTAAGCGGCAATCGCCTCTCGGACAGCCGGTCCTTTAACATCGTCCAGCAAATCCATCTTCGTCAATAGGATGACGGGTTGAATTTCCTTCGCTTCGATCAAAACGAGAAATCGGTCGAGCAAGTGCGCTGAAAAATCAGGTTCTGCCGCCGAGACGACGAGCAATGCCTGGTCGATATTCGCGACTGGAGGGCGTACTAAAAAGTTGTCCCGCTCCTTCACTTCGAGAATATATCCTGTCTCACTTTCGATATGAAGAACGACCTCGTCTCCGACGACTGGACTGATGCCGCGTTTTCGGAAATTCCCTCTTGCCCGTGAACGGACCTCTCCTTCTGGTGTCATGACATCATAAAAGCCACCCTGCAGACGTATGATCGTTCCTTCTCGATTCTCTTCGATGCGTTGTTCCGTCATCCTATGCACTCCTTTTTCATCACATTCATTGTGCGTCTTTTGCTTGATTGTACGTGATGGTTTTTGAACGATACACCGTATCGTCTTTATAGATCGTAATTTTTCCTTCTTCTCCTGGATCAATCGTCACCGGCACGTCGAATGTCTCATCTTGATCAATCGATTCCTCGATGACGGTCCGCTTCCCTTTCGCGTCTTCCGTCTCAATCCGGATGACTTGTTTCGGTGGTTCCTCGTCCTCGTTCTCGCTGACCGCATCATAGACGACCTTTTCAGGGAACGTTGCCGTCACCGTTTTTTCTTCCTCACCTTTTGAGATGAACACAGTCACGGAGTCGTTCGGTTCGACTTGTGCTCCTGCTTGCGGGAATTGACGGATGACTTGATCGAGCTTCACGTCACTTGAAAATTCTTGTTCAAACGTGCCGTCGAGACCCATTTCATCGAGATACGCTTTTGCTTCATCACTCGATAAGTTCGTCAAATCTTTCAATTCAAAGGACGAAGTTCCTTCTGAGACAGTGATCGTAATCGTCTGTTCTTTTGCGATCACTTCCGTTCCAGCAGAGATCGATTGTCGGATAACATTACCTCGCGCGATTTCATCCGACTTTTCACGTTCGACTTCGACTTTTGCGAATCCAGCCTCTTTTAATGTGGCGATCGCCTCTTTTTCAGCGTCATCTGTCACATCCGGTACTTCGACCGGAGCACTACCTGTAGAGACGACCAAGTTGACTGTCGAACCCTTCTTGACTTGTGCGTTTTCACGCGGTGTCTGACTGATGACATCGCCTTCCTCGACTGTATCGCTATTTCGTTCTGTCGTCTCAACAACGAATCCAAGTTTCTCAAGCTTCGTTTCCGCTTCGTCTCCATCCGACTTGACGACAGATGGTACGGTGACCGTTGGATCTGGCCACATCGCAAACGTCGTAGCTGCACCACCTAGCAATATGAGCAATAAGAGGACGATCCACCAGCGTTTTTTCTTTTTCTTTTCCGGTGTTTTCGGTTGAACGGTCGTGACAGCGGGTGATTCTGGTTCCGCTTTTGATTCTTCTGGCACTTGTACAGGCGATAAGACCATCGTCTTTTCCATCTCATCCTCTTCTGCACCACGGATGCCTTCACTTGCTCGTTCGTCAGACAACGCCGTCACCATATCTGTCTTAAAGGCTGCGACGGACTGTTGGCGGTCATGCGGTGCTTTTGCGAGCGCCTGCATGATACAGTTCTCAAGCGCTTGTGGCACTTTCGGATTCAAGACGGATGGGCGACGCGGTGTATCTTGCAGATGCTTTAAAGCAATCACAACCGGTGAATCACCTTCGAACGGGACTTGTCCTGTAACAAGTTCGTATAATACAGCACCAAGCGAATAGATATCCGACTTCTCATCCGCAAATTTACCTTTTGCTTGTTCTGGTGAAAAGTAATGGACGGATCCAAGGACTGACATCGTATGCGTCAGCGTCGCATTCGACATTGCCACAGCGATTCCGAAATCCGTTACTTTGACGGTACCATCTTCTCGAATCAACATGTTTTGCGGTTTGATATCGCGATGGATGATCCGGTGTGCATGGGCGTGATCGATCGCATCACAAATTTGAGCGATGATATCGACGGCCTGCGGCACAGGTAATGCTTGATTTTCACAAAATGTCTTTAATGTCATACCATCGATATACTCCATGACGATGTAATAGATGGCATCTTCTTCGCCTACATCATAGACGGCAACGATGTTTGGATGATTCAAGCTGGTAGCAGCATGCGCTTCACGTTCGAATCGACGAATGAACTGTTCGTCATGCGAAAATTCAGTCCGTAAAATCTTAATGGCAACATGACGCTTTAAAATCTCATCATAGGCTTGATAGACATTCGCCATCCCGCCACTTCCAACTAGCCGTTCTATGCGGTAGCGGTCATTTAATCGATCTCCGTATCGCATATTCAGACCCTCTTTCTTTCTTTGAACCGGATGGCGGCAATCGTAATATTATCCGCGCCTCCTCGAGCATTCGCTTCTTTCACCAATCGTCCAACGATCTCATCAAGCGGCTCATCCTGTAAGATGATCTGTTCGATGACATCATCTGGCACTTCATCGGTCAATCCGTCACTACAGACGAGGACGAGGTCATAGTCTGGAGCATCTCTGACTTGAATGTCGACTTCGACTGTTTCGTTCGAGCCGACCGACCGTGTGATGACATTCTTACGTGGATGATTTTCGACTTCCTCATCCGAAAGTTCCCCCATTTGTCGTAACATGTTGACGTAAGAATGATCATCCGTCAATTGTTTTAACGCCGTACCTTCAAGGGCATAGACCCTACTATCTCCAACATGACCGATGACGAGCAAATCTTCGACCCAGCATACGCAGGCAATGGTCGTTCCGACGATTGCAAGTTGCTCGTCTTTTGAAAACTGAAGAATCCGGGCATTTGCCTCGGCTACACGTTGTTCTATCCATTCAGACAATTCCATCGGACGATTTGGCATGAGTGAAAAGGATGCTTCAAATACCTCGCGAACGATCGCACTTGCGATATCGCCAGCAGCATGACCTCCCATACCGTCCGCAACGACGGCAAGACCACGTTCGGCGTTCCCGACGAGTAATACCGTATCCTCATTTTTAGTCCTGACTTTCCCAGTAGTCGAAAGGTGAGCTAACTCCATGACAGTCCTCCGTTCGTGTCAATCTTCTCGTTTTTTAAACGCGGCAATATAGAAGCCGTCCGTTCCGACTGTCGTCGGTAACAACTTGAGTTCTGCTCGATCCCCGATCAGATGTCGCACGGATTCCGGCATCCGTGCCGCGAAGGATGTATCAAATTCAAATCCTTGATCGAGAATGAACGCTGTCTGATCCTCGTTCTCGATCGGATCAATCGTACAAGTCGAATAGACGAAGGTTCCACCCTTTTTAACGAGTGGTAAGACAGATGTCAGAATATCTCGTTGAATTTTCGGGAGTTGCTCGAGTTGTTCCGGGCGTTTCGTCCATTTGATATCTGGTTTTCTTCGAATGACACCGAGTCCTGAACAAGGTGCGTCGACAAGAATCCGATCAAACGATTCTACTTCAAAGCGGTCTCCTGCTTTACGAGCATCTAACGCTTCTGCTTGAACAGTCGTAAGACCTAATCGTGTCGCTTGCTGTTCAATCAATTTAATCTTATGTGGATGAAGATCAAGTGCCTGTAGTGTTCCCGTCGTCAAACCTTCAGCAATATGCATCGCTTTCCCACCAGGTGCGGCACAGCTGTCAAGTACATGATCAGATGTTTCTACACCGAGTGCACGGGCGACGAGCATTGAGCTCTCATCCTGCAGAGAAAGATACCCTCGGTCAATCAGATCCGTTTTTTGAATGCTTCCTCGTTCGATTTCGAGACCGTCTGGCGCGACCGTAGATGGTTTTGCCGTCACACCTTGGTCGAGTAGAAGCTCGATCGCTTCCTCTCGCGTCGTCTTCGTCCGATTGATGCGAACCGTGACCGGTGCAGGTGTGTTATTCAATTGACAGATTTGAAGCGTTTCTTCTGGACCAAACAGTTCAATCCAACGTTCGACGAGCCACTGCGGGTGACTCGTTTCGATGCTGATTCGTTTTGCAACAGGCTCGATTTCAGCGAAATGAGGCATTCCCGCCCGTAATACATTCCGGAGCACTCCGTTGACGACTTTCGAGACGTGGACTTTTCCACGTTTTTTAGCAATCTCGACAGCTTCATGGATGACGGCATGATCCGGTACACGATCAAGATAAAACAATTGATACACACTCATCCGTAACAACGGACGCATGAACGGATCAAGTTTTTTCTGTTTCGCTAGATACGGCTCCAAAATATAATCCAGTGTCAATTCACGACTGAGCGTCCCGTAGACGAGTTCCGTGAACAAGCCGACATCTGTTGCTGAGATAGCACGCTTTTCAAGCATCTGGTGGACGGTGATTGTCGAGAAGGCACCACCTTGACCAATTTTCATCAGTGTCGTTACTGCTGCGTCACGTACATTCATGCATTCTCACCTACTTGTTGTCCGAGTTCAAGCGATTGACCGATCCCGCGCATGAACGTAGCACCGTCCATCCGTTTTTTTCCGGACGGCTGTAAGTCGATCAGCTTCAACGCTGTCTCCGAACCTGTCGCGATGACGGGACCATCCGCTTCTAAAGCGATGATTTCGCCTGGTCGTCCCGTTCCTTTGACTTTCGTCGCGAAAAAGACTTTCAATCGGTCATCACCAAGCATCGTATACGTACTTGGGAAAGGATTCATTCCTCGGATTTGATCATAGAGTGTCTCACCCGGTAACGTAAAATCAAGTCGTTCCCGCTCGCGTGAGATGTTCGGCGCAAACGTCGCTTCTGCCTCGACTTGTGCTTCCGGTGTCAATTCACCTGCGAACAGACGCGGTAAGGTCTCAAGCAATAGTCGCGCTCCTGCGTCCGCTAACTTTTCAAACATCGTTCCGACTGTATCGTTCTCTTCGATCGGAACAATGATTTTTGACAACATATCACCGGCATCCAGTCGATCGACCATATACATGATCGTCACGCCTGTCTCTTTTTCTCCATCGATGATTGCTTGATGAATCGGTGCACCGCCACGATATTTCGGTAGGAGTGACGCATGGACGTTGATCGCCCCAAAACGTGGTGCTTCCAAAATCGCTGTCGGTACAATCTGACCGTAAGCTGCCGTGATAATGAGATCTGGTTTTAAATCAAGGACGTCCTGATAGTCTTCACGAATCCGTTTCGGTTGCAACACAGGAATATCGTGGTCCATCGCGACGAGTTTCACAGGTGTCGGTTTGACTTCCCGTTTTCGTCCGACCGGCTTATCTGGTTGCGATACGACACCGACGACGTCATACCCAGCATCGATCACTTCACGCAGTGTCCCTGCCGCAAACTCAGGTGTCCCCATGAAAACGACGCGCGGTTTTTCTTGCTCGACAAGTTTATCCGTGAACAGGACACCGTCTAAATGATCCATCTCGTGCTGGATGGCACGTGCAAAAAAGCCGTTTGCCTTGATTTTGACCGTCCGTCCGAGACGATCTTGCGACTTGACGACGATGCGGTCGAACCGTTCGACCGGTCCGAAAATGCCTGGCATGCTGAGGCATCCTTCGTCATCGATTTGTGAACCATCGGCTTCGATGATTTCCGGATTGATCAGCTCGATCGGTCCTGTCTCATCATCCGTATGGACGACAGCTACACGGATCGGTTGATTGATTTGCGGTGCCGCTAAGCCGACACCATCATATTCGTACATCGTATCGAACATCCGGTCGATCATCTTACCGAGTTTTTTATCGAACTTCGTGACAGGTTCACATACCTGTCGTAATACATCATTTGGTACTTCTACTACTTTATACATACAGACACCTCACATGAATACAAATGGATTCAAGTCGATCGCGACTTGTGTTTTTGATTTTTGACGACGGGCTAAGATATCACGGAGATGTGTCCGGACATCTTCCTGCCCTTTATGTTTAATTAAGACCTGTTGTCGGTACATATTCTTCAGTCGAGCAAGTGGCGCATCGAACGGTCCATTGACGACTAAGTCCTCCGATTCGAAAGCCCGCAGCTCGGAAGCAATCTGTTGCGCTTCTGCTTGTGCTTCGAGTGGATGTGTCGCCGAGACCGTGACCAAGCCAAGGAACCAGAATGGAGGGTGTCCCCCGAGTTTGCGCAACTGCATCTCCCGCTTATAGAACGTTTCGTAATCATGCTGTTTCGCCGTCTGAATGACGTAGTGCTCAGGATTATAGGTCTGGATGATCGACTGTCCGGCGAGTTGCCCCCGCCCGGCACGACCCGACACTTGCGTGATCAACTGGAACGTTCGCTCACTTGCCCGAAAATCCGGAATGCCGAGCGTCGCATCAGCAGCGAGCACCCCTACGAGCGTGACATTTGGAAAGTCGAGACCTTTTGCGATCATCTGTGTCCCGAGAAGAATGTTCCCTTCCTTACGCTCGAAGGCATCGAGTAACTTCTCGTGTGCGCCTTTACGAGACGTCGTATCTTGATCCATCCGAATAATCCGTGCTTCCGGAATCAAATGCGCCAACTCTTCCTCGATCTTTTGCGTCCCCGTTCCGAACTGACGAATCTTCGTCGATTCACAGGACGGACAAGTTTTCGGCATCGCCGCCTCGAATCCACAATAGTGGCACTTCAAGCGATCTTCATGTTGATGATACGTTAAATTGACGGCACAATGCGGACATTGAAGCGTCTCCCCGCAATCCCGACATAAGACGAATGTCGTGTACCCACGACGGTTCAAAAGTAATACCGTCTGTTCCCCACGCTCGATTCGTTCTTTGATACCTTCGACGAGCGCGAGGCTGAACGGAGTCCGATTGCCCCGTTCAAGTTCTTTACGCATATCAACGATGTCGACCGGAGGCAGTTCCCCACCGAATCGTTCGCGAAGCGGTAAGTAACGATAGACCCCTTTTTGTGCCCGCGCATACGTCTCAAGTAATGGCGTTGCACTTCCGAGCACGACGGGACAACGATGATAGGCCGCTCGCCATTTTGCAACATCACGCGTATGATAGCGCGGATTCTCTTCTTGTTTATAGGTTGTTTCATGTTCTTCATCGAGAATGATGATTCCGATATTCGTCAGCGGCGCAAACACGGCGGACCGTGCACCGACGACGACATCGACCTCGCCTTGAGCGATTTTGCGCCACTCATCATACTTTTCTCCGAGCGATAGACCGCTATGCAGGACAGCGACCCGTTCTCCGAAACGACGTTTGAACCGTTTGACCATCATCGGTGTCAGACTGATTTCAGGGACGAGCAAGATCGCTTGTCTACCGCGTTCGAGTTGTGCATGAATCGATTCAAGATAGACTTCCGTCTTACCGCTTCCTGTTACGCCATGTAACAAAAACGTTCCGGTCTCAGCTTCAGCCGTAATCGCCGAGACAGCTTCCTGTTGCTTTTCCGTCAAAGAGGACGGCACAAAGATGTCTTGGACGAGATGTTCGTAAGGATTTCGCCGTACATCAATCGTCTCGACTTCAATGATGCTTTTTTTCTCGAGGGCGTTCAACGTCGCGCTCGTTGCGCCCGTCGCCTGCTTGATTTCACTCCAAAGCGCATTCGAAAATTCTTGGATATACGCATACAGTGCCGCTTGTTGACTCGCTTGTTTCGTAAAAGTTGCCTGTTCCTCTAGTAGACGAATCCGTTTATCCGTCTTTGACGTCTTTTTCTCGCGAATGACCGGTTGAAGCGTCACGTCAGCTTGTTTCGCCGCTGTTAAGATGATTTGTTGGACTTCCGTTGGTAATTGACTCATTTTCTTGCCATGATATGCCCGAAGTGGGCCCGACTCGACTATGACCAGTTTATCATAACTCACCTTTAAGGCAGCCGGCAGCATCGCAAGCAACGCCGTCGCCTGAAAACACAAGGTCGTTTCTGATAGATAAGCCGACAGCTCGAGTAATTCTTGCGTATAGGTCGGCGTCTCATCTAAGACACGAACAATCGATTTGACGTTCGTCAAATCAGAGGTTGCTTTCGTTCCGACGACGATCCCAAGCAACGCACGTGGACCGAACGGAACCTCTACGCGCATTCCGGGAACAATCAGCTCCTGCCAGAGTTCCGGCACGGCATAATCAAACGGACGATCGACGGTGGCCGCTGCGACATCGACGATGACTTCAGCTATCATGCCAATGCCTCCGCAAATTGGCGCATGAGCGCTTTAGCGAGCGTCGATTTCAATTGTTGATCGTATCGCGTGACGGAATCATTCTTCCCAAAAACGACGACCTCATTTTCGTCGCTGACAAATCCGATGTCAGAACGAGAGACATCATTCGCGACAATGAAATCCGCTTTCTTTCGGACGAGTTTCTGTTTCGCGAACGTCTCGACGTCCGTCGTCTCCGCTGCAAATCCAACTAATACCTGATGTTCTTTCTGCTCACCGAGCGTCTTCAGAATATCCGTCGTCTCCTCGAGTTCAATCCGCAATGGTCCGTGAATTTTCTTCTGCTTCTGATCGTACTGGACAGACGGTCGATAGTCAGCTACGGCAGCGGACATGATGACGATGTCTTGCGTCTCATAGTCACGTAACATGGCTTTGAGCATCTCTTCTCCCGACTCGACGGCAATCGTTTCGATGCCAGCCGGTAGTCCGATCCGAAGGGGCCCGTGTACGAGCGTGACATCTGCTCCTGCGTCTCTTGCTGCTTCCGCAAGTGCAATGCCTGTCTTTCCTGAAGAGTCATTCGTCAAGTAACGGACCGGATCAATCCGTTCAACGGTCGGACCTGCACTGATCAAGACTTTTCGCCCGGCTAGATACTTATCTTCAAAGAAGGTTGAGAGTGTTGCGACTAAGTCTTCCGGTTCGGGTAAACGACCTTTCCCGACCCAACCACATGCGAGATTTCCGACTCCCGGTGCAATCACCTGGACACCGTCCTGCTTGAGTTGTTCGATATTGCGGACTGTCGCCGGATGTTCGAGCATGTTGACATTCATCGCCGGTGCGACGATGACGGGACACGTTGCTGCAAGGATCGTCGTCGTAATGAAGTCATCTGCGATCCCGTGCGCGAGTTTTGCAATCAAGTTCGCGGTCGCTGGTGCGACGACGATTAAGTCCGCTTCGTCCGCTAAATCGATATGGGCGATTTTTGACGGATCATGCTCGATGAAGACATTGTCATAGACCGCTTTTCGCGTCAGTGCTTCAAACGTCGTCTTACCGACGAATTGTTGCGCATTACGCGTCATCGCGACTTGAACGTGTGCGCCTGCTTGAACGAGTTTGGAAGCGAGTGCTGCTGATTTATAGGAAGCGATTCCACCGCCGACACACAGTAGAATGTTTCGGTTGGTTAACATGTAGGTGTCCTCCTTATTGAAAAAAACAGCCACGATGACAAGTGGCTGCTTCAAAATTAGTCTTGCGGTTGGTTCGTGACGGATACTTCTTCGAAATAAAGCTCTTCTAAAGCTTTCCCGACCGGTTTATGCGATTTTGGGTTCGTGACTCTCACGCGTTTCCCGTCTTGGATTTGACGCGCACGCTTAGCGGCAACTGTAACGATCGTATATTTCGATGGCACTTTCTTTTGAAGCTTATCAACTGATGGATATAACATATCACTTAACCTCCATGGCTTTTTTATATAGGGACGCGACACGTTCCCGACTGCAATGTTCCGCTGTGACGATTGCTTGAATTCGATCACAGGCTTTATGAATTTCGTCGTTCGTCACGACATAGTCATACGCATCCATCATCTCAATCTCTTCTTTAGCGACGAGAAGACGTTGCTTGATGACTTCCTCTGATTCCGTTCCACGCCCTACGAGGCGGTTCCGTAATTCTTGGAGGCTTGGAGGTGCAAGGAATAAGAAGACAGCTTCTGGAAAATGTTCTTTGACCTGCATGGCCCCTTGAACTTCGATTTCGAGAATGACGTCTTTTCCTTCATCTAGGATCTGGTTCACCCATTCGACAGGTGTTCCATAATAATTCCCTACGAATTCAGCATATTCCAAGAGTTGATTGTTCGCAATCATCTCTTCGAATTCTTCACGCGATTTAAAGAAATAGTGAACACCATCTATTTCTCCTTCGCGCGGTTGGCGCGTCGTACAGGATACCGAGTAATGCAGATCATTATCCTGATCTTCGCGCAAAGCACGACAGACCGTTCCCTTTCCGACACCACTTGGACCAGATAATACGAGTAATAAGCCACGCTCTTTGAAAATCACTTCAAAACCCCTCCATCTCACAAACTTCACATTGTTTCATATTAGCAGTAGAGACGGGAAGTTCGCAAGTCATCTTTTTTAGCTCGACTGCTTTATCATACCATAACGATGCCATTTCTGTTACCTTTAGAAAGTGAGAACGAAATCAAGAAAGAAGGTAATCGTATGGCTTTTGACGGATTGATGACGACACGCGTCGTCGAAGAACTCCAACCGCTCGTCGGAGGACGGATCAATAAGGTATACCAACCGTATACATTGGATTTAGTATTCCAGGTCCGGGCTGAGCGAAAAAACGTATTGTTTCTCGCCTCTGCGAATGCCATGTATGCACGGATGCACATTACGTCGGAAGCGGTCAGCAACCCGAGTGAACCCCCACTCTTCTGTATGATGCTCCGCAAACATGTCGAAGGTGGGTTCATCGAATCAATCGAACAACTCGAACGTGACCGAATCATCGTCTTACGCGTCCGGTCCCGGAACGAACTCGGTGATGAGGAAGCGAAAAAAATCTATGTCGAGTTGATGGGACGTCACTCGAACATCATTTTGACCGATGGACAAGATAAGATCCTCGATGCGATCAAACACTTGCCACTCAGTCAAAATACCTTCCGGACGATCATGCCAGGGATGACATACCAGCTTCCGCCGGCACAGGATAAAGTGGATCCGCTTACGGGAGATATCGAAAAGACCCTTCACCGAATCGACTGGAACGCTGGGAAACTCGATCGACAGTTACTTGGTCTCTTCAGTGGTCTATCTCCGCAAATTGCAAAGGAAGTCGTCACACGGGCAGGTCTCGCCAACCGGACGAATCTTGCATCTGCCTTTCAAGATGTCCTGAAGGAACTCGATGGTCCTTATGTCTTACAACGGATGGAAGGTGGTAAGGAACGCTTCGCGCCGGTCCGGCTAACGGAAGGATCCATCATCGACGAGAAGACGTTCGAGACGAGTGGTCAAGTCCTCGACGCCTTCTTCCATCAAAAAGCAAACCGCGATCGCGTCAAACAACAAGCAGCCGATCTCGAACGGTTCATCAAGAGCGAGTACGATAAGAATATCTTAAAGCGCTCAAAACTCGAAACAGATTTAGAAGCGACGTTACGGATGGATGAGTGGAAACATAAAGGGGAACTGCTGACGACCTATCTTTATCAGCTCGAACGCGGGATGAAGGAAGCGACCGTCGTCGATTACTATGACCCAGATGGTGCTGAAATCACGATCACGCTTGATCCTCGTTTCTCGCCGAATGAGAACGCACAACGTTATTACAAACGGTATAACAAATTAAAAACCGCCAAAGTCGAAGTCGCGCGTCAGCTCGAGAAGAACCAAGCTGAGATTGCGTACTTCGAAGGCTTACTTGCGCAACTCGATGTCGCATCCCCGGAAGACATCCGGGAAATGCGCGAGGAACTCGTCGAAGAAGGTTATCTGCGCGAACGACAAAAGAAGAAAAAGAAACCGCAGCTCCCACAACTCGAAGAATACCGTTCTTCGACTGGTCTTCCATTCTTCGTCGGAAAGAACAATAAACAAAATGATTACGCGACGTTCAAGTTCGGACGCAGGTCCGATACGTGGTTACACACGAAGGATATCCCGGGATCGCACGTCATCATTCAAAGTGATGCACCGGACGAGACGACGTTGAAGGAAGCAGCGATCGTCGCGGCTTATTTCTCGAAGGCACGTGAGTCGAGCCAAGTCCCGGTCGACTTCACGGAACTACGTTATGTCAAAAAACCGAGTGGTGCAAAGCCCGGATTCGTCATCTACACGGATCAAACGACTCTTTACGTCACACCTGATCCAGATGTCGTCCAATCCTTACGTCAATGACGCTACACAAAAAAGCGCTGTTTTTCCTAAGTGTTACTTAGGAAAAACAGCGCTTTTTCATCTTCACTTCATTTTTTCTAACTGTTCCCGGTAATCGAGCAAATGCCCATGAATGATATCCTTCGCCTCGCTTAATTCTTGATCGAATGAGAACATCGCCTGTTTTCGTTCGTGGGAGAAGATGACATCGTAATGATGGCTGAGTAAGAAATCAATTTCCTGACCGAGTGTCTTTTCCTGTTCTTCTGTCATCGGGATATCCCGATGACTGGCAATGCTTTCAAGCAAGACGAGCAACTTGTCTTCAAGATCGACAAGCTCCTTCAGTCGAATGAACGCTTCACTTTGACCGCTCGCCACTAGTGGATATTTTTGATCCTCTTGAAGCATCAACATCATTTCCTCATGTTTGAGGATTTGTTTACGGACGGCAAGCAAGCGTCCATCATCTTGCACAAGGCTTCGCCAATCTTCCATCAACTGTTGCGTCGTTTTTTTGACGAGCAAGAGTAAGCGGTCTTCATAATGTGGTGGGAAGACGATGTAATTGACGAGGACGGCAGATAACACACCGACGACGGTCAGCAACGATCGTGATAAGGCATAGTGGACATAGTCGGCGGTCGGGCTCTCGAACATCAAGACGATCGCAAAGGCAGCGAACGTCGACATATCCGTTCGTCCAATCATCGAATTGAGGACGAGCGAGACGACGACGGCAAGTCCGATCGTCAGTGGATTGGCACCAAGCGTCGCAACGATCGCGAGTCCACACATCAGTCCGAGTACCGTTCCGAAAATCCGATTGAAGACGATTTTAAATGAACGATGGATCGTCGGTTGCATCGCAACGATGGCTGCGACAGCCCCCATTCCTGAATAAATATCAAATACATACCAAGAGATACTGAGTGCAAGAGCTACCGCGATGCCGGTCTTGATCGTCCGAAGTCCAATCCGAAACTTTAATTTCACTCGAGCGTCACCTGCCCGACTTCACTATTGACTGTCACTTCCGGTTTTTCTTGTTTCGACAGTTCATAAATCGTCTCATCCTTATTCTTTTGTTTCGTATATCGGTCAGAGGCTTTAATATCGCCTCCCGTATCAATCGTGATCGTACCGGCTGCTTTATTTGGTTTTAGCTTCGTCGCGCCGTCAATCGTCGTGACTTCAAGACTCAACTTCGCCATATAGTCTGCCAGCGAGACACTCTCGCCTGTCACCTGCGCATGGACGGCATCCATTTCCTTGACGGAAATCGCACGTGTAGCATTCAGTGTAATCTCATCACCTTTTACTTTATCGAGACTCATCGCTTCTCCGTCCATCTCGATCGTTTTTGCGTAGATGCCCATTCCTTTAAGTGTTCCAGCATCGACATCGACACGGTTCATATAACTTGGTAGTCCCACTTGAATCGTATAGTCTGCTGTTTTTTCGCTCGGACGATTGCCAAGTCGTGACAGCCAACCATCTCGTCCTGTCACCGTCACCGTATTCGTCGATGTACTGATTTTCAGTCGTTTGCCACTCGACGCACTATCGACGAGCTTGATTTGGACGTTTCCATCTGTGCTTCGAACGAATTGTACCGTTGCGTGCGGCGCCTCGATGGCGAGAGATTTATAGCGATTCGTCGTTTTGAATGTTTCGCCTCGTGATAACAATTCCGTTGAGACGAGCAATGTGATCGAATAGATGACGACAAGTCCGAGAATGACACCACCGTATAAATAAAGCGGTCGCTTCACTGGTCCTTTTTCTCCAATCCGGTTCAATCGTGCATCCATCTTTTGTTTTTGTTTATTTTTTAAGCGTGTGAACGACGATTGTTTTCGTTTCCGCACACTCCTACTGTTATGCTCTTCCATGTCAGCCCCTCCATCTCATGTCTACCATTATTCCGAATATCTGAATCGGCTGTCAACAGCCCCCTTCTTATCATAGAAGAAGTTCACCGTTTCGCCATCGGGCGGAAGAAGGAAGCGTCATCGGATGAACCACTGACATTCCAGAAGAATAATCGACAAAAAGGAGAGGAACATTGACGTTTCCTCTCCTTTGCTTAAGAACGGATTATAATTCGAGTGACTCGCCGATCGCAAGTGGATGACCAGTTTGACCTTGCGCTTCAATCTTTTCACAGAATGCGTTCGCATCTTGTTTGATTAAATCAAATGTATCGTAGTGGATTGGTACGACGACTTTCGCTTGCAACATATCTGCAGCGATCAACGCATCATCCGGACCCATCGTGAAGTTATCACCAATCGGTAAGAAGGCTAAATCGATTTCGTGATGGGCGCCATAAAGGGCCAAATCCCCGAACAGTGCCGTATCACCTGCATGATAGATTTCTTTGCCTTCGATCGTCAGCAGGAATCCAGCCGGCATCCCCATATACGTAATCGTCTGTTTTTCCTCATCGATGATGCTCGACGAGTGGAATGCCTGTGTCATCTTCACTTTACCAAACGGGAATTCAAACTGTCCGCCGAGATTCATCGGATGAACGTTGAGCCCTTTGAAACTCAGATACGTCGCCAGTTCATGAGTAGCAATGATTGTCGCCCCCGTGGCTTTTGCGATACGTTCCGCATCAAGCATATGATCGGCATGGGCATGGGTTAACAAAATAAAATCTGCCTTGACGTCATCTGGATTCGTCGTCGCTTTTTCGTTACCGCTAAAGAATGGATCGATGACGAGATGATGCCCGTTCGTCTCGATTGTTACTGTCGATTGTCCGTGATAAGTCAATTTCATGAGTGTCACTGCCTCTCGTTTAGGATTCGGATAATTGATTCCCTTCCCCCCACGCGCATAAACCTTTCATGGCCGGTTGCAGTGTAAATGCCGCCTCTGTCAATTTGTATTCGACGTGTAAGACGGCTTCATCATACTCAATCCGCTCGATCATTCCGAGTCGTTCAAGTTCTTTTAACTGATCGGTCAAGACTTTCCGAGAAATCCCGGGAATGGCACGTTGTAACTCTAAAAAACGTTTCGGACCGTTCTCTAACGTGCAATATAATTGTGGACGCCATTTTCCGCCGATGATAGCGAGCGCCCGATTGACCGGAAATTGTTCTGTCGACATGTTGTTCTCTCCTCCAGAGTAGTTACTTCAAAGTGCGTACTATGCAATCGAGTGTAGCGTAAGATAGAGTATGCGTAAATCATTTTGCAAAAGGAGTGTTAAGCATGACGTATCCACGTAATTTTTCACACATCGGTCTTTCCGTGCCGAATCTCGACGAAGCCGTCCGTTTTTATCAAGAGGTGATGGGCTGGTATATCATCATGGAACCATCTGATGTCCTCGAAGATGATTCTGCCATCGGTGTCATGTGTACGGATGTCTTTGGTGCAGGGTGGAACAAGTTCCGGATTGCTCACATGGCGACAGGTGACCGCATCGGAATCGAGTTGTTCGAGTTCCCGAACAATGAACAACCCGAAAACAACTTCGAATTCTGGAAAACGGGCATCTTCCATTATGCGATTCAAGATCCAGACGTCGAAGGACTCGTCGAAAAAATCGTTGCCCATGGTGGCAAACAACGGATGCCAATCCGCGAATACTATCCGGGAGACAAGCCGTATCGAATGGTCTACTGTGAGGATCCATTCGGTAACCTCGTTGAAATCTACTCTCACTCGTATGAACTCACATATTCGGAAGGAGCGTATTAAACATGAAAGCATGGTTAAATCACTCAGGTACAGCCATTGATCAATGGACATTCGAAGAGGTCGAGACGCCGACGCCAGGAGAAGGTCAAGCCTTGATTCGCGTCAAGACCGTCGCGCTGAATCCCGTCGACTATAAGGCGACCAACAATCCAGCTTGGACGTTTCCGCATATTCCAGGCGTCGATCTAGCTGGTGTCGTCGAACAAATCGGTCCCGGCGCAGAAGTAAAAATCGGCGATCGTGTAGCGATTCATACGAACCTGCAACGCGATGGCGCTTTTGCTGAATATGCACTCGTCGATACACGTGCCCTCGCCCTGATTCCGGAAGACGTCTCATTCGCTGAAGCCGCTGCGATTCTTTGCGCAGGAATGACTGCCTATGAAGCCATCGTTCAGAAGATGAACACGACAGGGAAAGAAACGATCCTTATCCATGCTGGTGCAGGTGGTGTCGGTGGCATCGGCATTCAACTCGCAAAACGCCTTGGTCTTAAGGTCGCGACGACTGCTTCGACAGAAAACCATGAGTGGGTCAAGCGACTCGGTGCCGATCTTGCCATCGACTACAAAAAAGAAAATGTCACGGATGTCATTCGCGATTGGACGAACGGTCGCGGTGCTGACTTGATTTTCAATACGGTCGGTCGAGATGAAGCAACAGCGGATCTCGGACGTCTTGCCTTCTCGGGGCAACTCTCCTTCATCGCCGGTGGTCCCGATCAGTCGGTCGTCAAGCCGTTCACGCTCTCCCCTTCGATTCATGAAGTGGCACTCGCGGCTGCTTATGCCAGCGAAGATGACCGTGCGATCCGAAACCTCGGTCATATGGCAAGCGAGTTATTAAAACTCGTCGCAGCGAAAGAACTCGATCCACTCGTCACAGAAGAGATTCCAGCAGCTGACATCGTCAAAGGATTGCAACGTTTATCTGAACGCCACGTCCGTGGTAAAATCATCGCTACATTCAATTGATTTCTCAGTTTGACATGAAACAGCCGATCGTCCTTAGATAACAGGATGATCGGCTGTTGTTGTGCATATCAATGTCTAGACATCGAAACAAGAAACTCGATACTTACCGGTAGCGGTCTTGTTTCTTGATATGTAAGGATCGTCCGACTAACTCGAAACCGACATGCTGATAGATCTTATTCGCTGTTTGATTCGACCAATCAGTGTAGAGCGTCACGACCGGATAAGACTGTAGTAGATGTTCAGATAGTTTGGCGACAAGATAAGAGGCATACCCATTTCCACGCAGTTCTTTCGGCGTATAGACGTAAGAAATCGTAATCCCCGTTTGCGTCGGACGCGTCGCTGCTGCCATCGCGACAAGCGTATCTCCACGAAACAGTCCGAACAAGCTTCCTTGGTGGATGTGTCGCGTCATCGACTGATGGAGTTGCGTAAGCTGTCGCTCAGAAGGTCGCGTTTCAACTTCATATAAAAATCCGGACGCAAATGCTAAGGCTTGTTGTCTTTCATCGTCCGAAATCGGTCGGAAGACGACATTTTTCGGAACCTGCGGCATCTCGACCTTCGTCAATGCATACATCCCCTGTTCCATATGTACCATATACATGGAATGTGGGAGTAACAGCGGCGCTAAGATAGCCTGTTCTCCGACGAATCCTGGACTATCCAAAATTCTGGCAAGCTTTCGGATTCCTTCTTGCGAGAACACATCCCCTGCGACGATGGCTTGCTCCGGTATCGTTTGCAATATGACGAGACGATGATCGCCTTCTTGTGCCGTTGCCATCAAGAGCGGTTCATCCCCACGTTCTAATATGCCAAGAATCAACTGATGGGTATCCGGACGTTCAAGCAAAAACGGGAGGACGACCTTTTTGAACTGTTCATAATCACGATAATGCGTCACCATAGTCGACGACCTCCTTTATTTTTCTAGTGTACCAAAACATTCACTAGAAATCGTAGGGCGTCCGACGGAATCTATCGATTTTAGACGTTCGCTGTAAAACGTTCGCTCCAAGCGACTGGATCTTTCGACCAATCCGCCAACTGTTTTTGCTCTTCTATAGTAATATCGCCTTGTTGTTGTGCGGTTTCGAGTAACGCTTCGAACGTCAGTAATGCATCCGCTTCGATCTTTGCGTCGCGGAGATTGTTTGACAAGCGCTCCATCCCGTACGAGAAGATCGCTTGAATGCGAATGACATTTGCTCCCTTCGCTTGCAGAGCTTCCGCCGCTTCGATTGCTGACATCCCCGTCGATAATAAGTCTTCGATGACGACGACACGTTGTCCAGGTTGAATGACACCTTCGATTTGATTCCCTTTACCGTGTTTCTTGTTGCCACTACGTACGTAGACCATCGGTAATCCTAGTCGTTCCGCGACGAATGCTGCGTGTGGAATACCTGCCGTCGCAGTTCCAGCAATCACATCGACTGCAAGTCCCTTCACTTTCTCAGCGAGTGCATCTGCAATCAAGGAACGAACTTCTGGGTACGAGAGCGTCAAACGATTATCACAATAAATCGGTGAACGAAGTCCACTTGCCCATGTGTATGGATCGTTTGGCGATAAGGTGACGGCTTCAATACGGAGTAACGCACTAGCGATTGGATTTACCATGAGAATTGCCCCTTCCATTGTTCAAGTAACATCAGATAGATCTGTTCTGGATGTTCTGCACGCGTAATCGGACGACCGATCACTAAATCCGTCGCTCCATTTTGACGAGCGTCAAGAACGGTCGCGACCCGCTTTTGATCATCCGCTTGACTGTTCGTCGGACGAATGCCGGGTGTGACGAACCGAAAATCTGTCCGACAAGCTGAAACTAGTTCCGGAAGATCGAGTGCTGAACAGACGATACCATCTAGTCCTGCTGCTTCTGCGAGTTGCGCATATTCACGAACGACTGCCGGCATCGCTCCTTCAATCTTTAAATCGCGTAACATCGCTTCATCCGTCGATGTCAACTGAGTCACGCCAATCAGTTGTGTCTCGGCGTTCGTCTCACGCAGTCCTTCTCGCGCCGCGATCATCATCTCTTTTCCACCAGCAACATGGACGTTCGTCAGTTCGACGCCTAATTGTCCGATGATGCGCATCGTCCGGCGTGCCGTTTCTGGAATGTCGTGGACTTTGACATCGAGGAATACCGCGTGTCCACGCTCGACGAGTTTTCGGACGAAAGTTCCGCCTGCTGCATAAAACAATTCCATCCCGATTTTCACGGCAGGTCGTGTCTCTTCGAACCGTTCGAGAAACGAAAAGACTTCTGCTTCGGTCGGAAAATCAAGCGCGATGTAAAGTTGATTCATATGCTTTCCCCCTGATGTCTAAAATATGATCGATGCCAAGTTCGTCCATCCGTTCTGGTAACTGCTGAATCAATTCTTGACAGATGTATGGATTGACGAAGTTTGCGGTACCGACGGCAACAGCCGAAGCCCCGGCGTAAATCATTTCGAGGACGTCATCGACCTCCATCACGCCACCCATACCGATGATCGGGATCGAAACGACTTGCGCGACATCATGAATCATCCGAATCGCGACCGGTTTGATCGACGGACCCGATAATCCACCGATACGGTTCGCAAGGATTGGCTCCCCCGTCCGGACATCGATTCGCATCCCGACGAGTGTATTGATCATCGTCAGACCGTCTGCACCAGCTGCTTCGACGGCACGCGCCATCTCGACGATCGAAGTGACGTTCGGTGATAGTTTGACGTAGACCGGTTTAGTCGAGACCCGTTTCACACGTCGTGTCAACTCAGCGGCAAGCAACGGATCCGTTCCGAATTGAATCCCCCCCGATTTGACGTTCGGACAGGAAATGTTTAATTCCAGTGCATGAATGCCTGGATGCTGACTCATTTTCTCCGCGACGAGCTCATATTCTTCCGGTGTCGAACCTGCGACATTGGCGATGATCGCCGTATCGAACGTCTCGAGGAATGGCAATTTATTCATTAAGATGCCATCGACACCCGGATTTTGGAGACCGATTGCATTCAACATCCCCATCCCACTCTCTGCGACACGTGGCGTCGGGTTTCCGTAGCGTTCTTCACCCGTCGCTGCTTTAATCATGATCGCCCCAAGCTCTGATAAATCATATAACTTCGCATATTCCTCACCGAATCCAAAACATCCGGATGCTGGCATGATCGGATTTTTTAAAGAGAGTCCCGGCAACTCGACACGCAATCGTTCTGTCATAATACGACCTCCTCTGCCCGAAAGACTGGACCATCGGAACATGTCTTAACGTACCCGCCCGTAGGTGTTTTACAGACACAGGCAAAGCATGCTCCGATACCGCACCCCATTCGGTTTTCGATCGACAGATACTTATGTTCGATCGGTTGTTGCTGTAACGTTCGCAACATCGGTTCCGGTCCGCAGGCGAGTAGGACGTCGTAGCTTTCTGGACGTAAGGCTGCCGTGACGAATCCTGCAATACCATGCGTCCCATCGACGGTCGTGACCGTCGTCTTACCGAGTGCTTGAAATTCCGCTTCGTAAAAAACGCTTGTTGCCGTATCGAATCCTAGAATCGCTTCACATGTCACACCCCGGGCGACAAGTTGGCGCATCGTCTCATACAGCGGTGGGACACCGATTCCCCCACCAACGAGGACGACGCGTTGAGTTGGATGGATAGCGGCAATCGGAAACCCGTTTCCAAGCGGTCCGAGGGCATCGATCGTATCATCCGGACGCAAAGAAGCCAGTTCTGCTGTTCCTTGTCCGATTTCTTTAAAGAGAAACGTGATCAGATCATGATCGACCCGGGCAATCGAGATCGGTCGGCGTAAGAGTGGACCGACGCGAAGATGCATGAATCGCCCTGGCGCGATGTCCTGAGGTTGCTCGAGGCGACAGACGAGTTCTGTCGCACCTTGAGCTACCGTTCGTCGAGAGACGACCGTCAAGAGTTGCTTCATTGGATCACCACTTTCTTTTCGTGTGTGAAGGCTTGGATCGCACTGGCTTCAAACGAGCGACTTTCGATGACACGAAGAATTGCTTCCGCCGTATCGAGTGATGTCAGACAGACGACTTGATTCTCGGCTGCTGCCCGACGAATGATGAAGCCATCTTTCGTGACTTGCGAGTCCCGACTCATCGTATTGATGACGTATTCAATCTCCCCTTTTTCAATCACGTCGAGCATCGATTCGGAAGACGAGTCGATTTTGCCGACCGTCTGGACCGGTAATCCTTGCTCCGTCAAGTAGGCTGCCGTTCCTTCCGTTGCAAGTAACGTGAATCCAAGTGAGGCAAAGCGTCGTGCGAGATCCGTCATTTCTGCTTTATCTGGATCTGCGACTGTCAAGAGGACACGACCGTGCTCTGGAATCGCCATCCCTGATGCGAGCAACCCTTTATAGAGCGCTTTTTCGAGCGTCCGGTCCGTTCCAATGACTTCACCGGTTGATTTCATTTCCGGTCCGAGTGTCGGATCAACTTCTTTAAGCTTCGCAAATGAGAAGACTGGTACTTTGACCGAGACGAGTGGTTCTTCCGGTAGAACACCACTTGTTAATCCATATGAAGCAAGTGTCTCACCGAGAATGATGTCCGTTGCGAGACGCGCGACCGGAAGTCCCGTCACTTTCGAGATGAATGGCACCGTCCGGCTAGCACGCGGATTGACTTCAAGGACATAGAGAGCGCCGTCCGCGTAGACGAACTGGATGTTGAGTAAGCCTTTGATGCCGAATGCTTTCGCAATCCGTGTCGTGTAGTCGACGATCCGGTTCTTGATGTCTTGGGAGACACGTTGTGGCGGATAGACACCAATCGAGTCACCCGAGTGAACACCGGCACGTTCGATGTGCTCCATGATGCCTGGAATGACGACATCCGTTCCGTCGCAGATCGCGTCGACCTCGAGTTCGATTCCTGTCAGGTAGCGGTCAACGAGGACCGGTCGTTCCGGTGAGGCGATGACCGCGTGTTTCATGTAATGTTCCAGTTCTTCTTGAGCATAGACGATTTCCATTGCCCGACCGCCGAGGACGTACGATGGACGAACGAGAACCGGGTAACCGAGTGACGCTGCTGCCGTGACCGCTTCTTCGACTGTCACGGCCGTTTTACCTGGTGGCTGTGGAATGTCGAGCGCCGTCAATGCTGCTTCGAACTGTTTCCGGTCCTCAGCCCGGTCGAGATCCTCAAGCGATGTCCCGAGGATTTTTACACCTTCTGCTGCTAATGACTCGGCTAAGTTGATCGCTGTCTGTCCACCGAACTGGACGATGACACCGAGCGGACGTTCATTTCGGATGACTTCCAGTACATCCTCCGTTGTCAGTGGTTCAAAGTAAAGACGATCGGAAATCGAGAAGTCGGTCGACACCGTTTCCGGATTGTTGTTGACGATGATTGCTTCATATCCGGCTTGTCGAATCGCTTGAATCGAATGGACTGTCGCATAATCGAACTCGACGCCTTGACCAATCCGAATCGGACCTGATCCTAAGACGAGAATCGAAGAACGGTTCGTCGCGATGGCTTCATTTTCACGTTCGTATGTTCCGTAGTAGTACGGCGTATCGGACGCGAACTCTGCCGCACACGTATCGACCATCTTATAAACCGGATGAATCGCTTGTGCTTCACGCATCCGGCGAATTTCCGTTTCCGTTTGTCCTGTGATTCGGGCGAGCATCGGGTCACTGAATCCATACCGCTTCACATGCAGGAGTAGTTCAGGTGTCAAACCAGCTGCGACTGATTGCTCGAGCTGCCAAATATGGTGCAACTTCTCTAGGAACAGACGATCAATCGCCGTCCAGTCATGAATCTGTTCGACGCTGTAACCGCGGACGAAGCCCGCGTACAAGGCGAAAAGTCGATCGTCGGTCGCTTGGCGAATCGCTTGTTGTAAGGCATCGTCTGCCATTTCGATGAAGCGTGGCATATACAGATCCGCTGTACCGATCTCGAGCGAACGAACGGCTTTTAGTAAGGCCTCTTCCATCGTCCGTCCCATTGCCATGACCTCACCAGTTGCTTTCATCTGTGTGCCGAGTGTCCGGTCTGCCGTTTCGAATTTATCGAACGGCCAGCGCGGAATCTTGGCGACGACATAATCGAGTGCCGGTTCGAAGGAAGCAAAACTTGTCTCGGTGATCGGGTTCTTTAATTCGGATAAGGCATACCCGACGGCAATTTTCGCAGCCAGTTTTGCGATTGGGTAACCAGTTGCTTTTGACGCGAGTGCAGACGAGCGTGAGACACGTGGATTGACTTCGATGACATAGTAGTCGAAGCTCGTCGGATCCAGTGCGAACTGGATGTTACATCCACCTTCGATCCCGAGTGCACGGATGATATCAAGCGAGACGTTTCGTAGCAATTGATAATCGCGATCCGATAGCGTTTGCGTCGGTGCGAAGACGATCGAGTCTCCAGTATGAACACCGACGGGATCGAAGTTTTCCATCGCACAGACGATGATCGCCTGATTCGTCGCATCGCGCATGACTTCGAACTCGACTTCCTTCATCCCGGCAATTGATTTTTCTAGAAGTACTTGTGTTGCCGGACTTGCCTTGAGTCCCCCTTCGACGATTCGCGTGAACTCTTCTGGTGTGTGGGCGATTCCGCCGCCCGTTCCTCCAAGCGTATACGCTGGACGGATGATGATCGGTAGACCGATCTGTTGCCGGAATTGTTGTGCCTCTTCGAGCGTATGCACGATTTCACTGTCCGGCACACCATGCCCGCGTTTAAACATCAGTTGACGGAACAAATCACGATCTTCTGCCTCTTCGATTGCTGACAATTTCGTACCGAGTAACTCGACACCATACTCAGCAAGGACACCGAGACGATCCAGTTCGACAGCCAAGTTCAGACCCGTTTGACCTCCGAGTGTCGCAAGCAAGGCATCCGGACGTTCCTTGCGGATAATCCGTGAGACGAACTCTGCTTGGAGGGGCTCGATGTAGACACGATCAGCGACCGTTGGATCCGTCATGATCGTTGCTGGGTTCGAGTTGACGAGGATGACTTCATATCCTTCTTCCTTCAAGGCTTGACACGCTTGTGTTCCAGCGTAGTCGAATTCAGCTGCTTGTCCGATCACGATAGGACCGGACCCGATAACGAGAATTTTCTGGATATCTTGACGTTTAGGCATGAGAGACCTCCTGTTGTTTCGTGATTTCTTCTAAAAACTGTTGGAATAGACCGTTCGCATCCATTGGACCAGGTGATGCTTCCGGATGGTACTGGACGGAGAAGACCGCTGCTGTTGTATGACGGATTCCTTCGACCGTTCCGTCGTTGATCGCAAGATGCGTCACTTCAAGCACGGTATCGCGTAAGGACTGTTCGTCAACGGCATACCCGTGGTTTTGCGACGTGATATCGACGCGACCTGTCCGGATATCTTGGACTGGATGATTCGCCCCTCGGTGACCAAATGGGAGCTTGAACGTATCCGCCCCGTGCGCTAGTGCAATCAACTGATGACCGAGACAGATGCCGAAGATGACGACTTTTCCCGTCAATTCTTGAATCATCGGAATCGCCGTTGGGACATCCTTTGGATTCCCTGGTCCGTTCGATAGCATTACACCGTCCGGACGATAGCGTAAGACTTCCGTTGCACTGACGTCGTAGGGCACGACGACGACTTCACAGCCGCGTTTGACGAGTTCGCGGACGATTCCGAGCTTCGCACCGAAATCGACGAGAACGATTCGCGGTCCAGCACCCGGAATGATGTACGCTCGTTCCGTTGAAGCTCGCTTGACTTGATCCGTCTCGATAGGTGCGTTTTGAAGATGAACCAGTTCTGCTGCTAAATCGAACTCACCGTCAACGAGTCGTCCACGCATGACACCTTTCGAACGGATATGCCGTGTCAATTGGCGCGTATCGATTCCACTTAATCCTGGAATATTAAGATCTTGAAGTGCTGCATCGAGCGACATCTCACTCCGGAAATTCGACGGCGTCTGACAATGTTCACGTACGATCAGTGCTTTAGCGAGCGGACGCGTCGTCTCATAATCTTCTCGGTTAATCCCGTAGTTTCCGATCAACGGGTTCGTCAACACGATCATCTGATCGCAGTAAGATGGATCCGATAACATTTCTTGATACCCTGTCATTCCGGTCTGGAAGACGACTTCTCCTGTTGTTGTCGTATCTGAGCCAAATGCTGTTCCTTCAAACGTCATCCCATCTTCTAGTATCAGTGTCCGTTTACGCATGTGCTGTGTCCTCCTTGAATACGATTTCTCCCTTGACGAGCGTCATGACCGGGAATCCTTTTAACCGTTCTCCTGCGAACGGTGTGTTCTTGCCTTTTGAGCGGAATCGTTCCGGTGATACGGTACGCTCCGTTTCTAGATCAAGCAAAACTAGATCTGCTTCCGCCCCCACTTCGAGTTTCCCGTAAGGAAGTTCAAAGATGGCTGCTGCCTTGTCCGTCAAATTCCGAATCAGTGTCTCAAGTGCCATCTCTCCTTCAGCAACAAGCTTCGTATAGAGGAGTGGGAAGGCCGTCTCGAACCCTGTGATGCCGAACGGAGCGCGTTCGATACCGAGCGCCTTCTCTTCTGCCGCATGCGGAGCGTGATCGGTCGCGATGCAATCAATCGTTCCGTCCGCTAACCCCTCGAGCAATGCTTGGCGATCTGCTTCACTTCGTAAGGGAGGATTCATTTTAAAGTTCGGATCCTGATTCGGTATGTCTTCATCGATCAACACCAGATGGTGCGGTGTGACTTCTGCCGTCACCCGGATTCCTGCTCGTTTCGCGTCACGGATGACACGGACCGATTCTTTCGTCGAGACATGACAGACGTGATAATGACAGCCGGTTTCTTCTGCGATCAGAACATCACGTGCGATGTGGATACTCTCAGCAAGCGACGGAATACCTTGTAGTCCTTCTCGTCGACTGTAGTTTCCCTCGTGCACACATCCTGCTTTTAGCGAATCATCTTCGCAGTGGGCAACGACCGTTTTCCCGAGGCGTGCCGCTTGTTGCATCGCTGTCCGCATGACTGCTGCCGTCTGGACGCCGACACCGTCATCCGTAAAGGCGACAGCATCTGTTAATTGGTCGAACGCGACGAGTTCTTGTCCGAGTTGATTTTTTGAAATCGCCGCGTAAGGCAAAACCCGAACGGACGCTGTCTCTTCAATCTTTTGGAACAACGCATCAAGTGTTTGACGATCGTCTGGTACGGGGCGCGTGTTTGGCATCGGACAAATCGTCGTGAATCCACCCGCTGCCGCCGCTGCCGTGCCGGTCGCAATCGTTTCCTTATGTTCGCCACCCGGTTCCCGCAGGTGGACATGGATGTCGACGAATCCTGGTGCAACGAATAAGCCGGACGCATCAATGACTGTTTCATTCGCTTGCGGTGTTGCTGCTAAATCCGTGATTTTCCCGCCTTCAATCCGAATATCTCCAGTTCGGACTTGTCCCGCCTCGTACCATCTCGCATTCTCAATTCGTGTTGTCATCTGCATCGTCTCCTTTGATTGATTTCGTTGAAAAGCACCATTCCAGAATTGCCATCCGTGCAAAGACACCGTTTTTCATCTGTTCAAAAATCCGCGATCGCGGATGTTCGACCAGTTCGTCAGCAATCTCGACTCCCCGATTGACCGGTGCCGGATGAAGCACGATCGCGGAATGCTTCAGGCGGTTCATCCGCTCATGTGTCAATCCGTGCGTTGTGTGGTAAACTGCTGGATCAAATCGTGTCGTCCCGTCATGTCGTTCGTGCTGGACACGCAGTAACATCAAGATGTCGCACTGCTCGACGGCTTCATCCATCGGAAGATACGGTATGCCCATCGCAGGGTCGTACCACTCAATAGGTCCTGATCCATAAACGATGGCACCGAGTCGCTTTAAGATGTCCGCGTTCGACCGGGCGACGCGACTATGTTGTAAGTCTCCACAGATGACGACGATTTTTCCTTCGACCGTTCCGAACGTTTCGACGATCGTCATCAAATCGAGTAAGGACTGGGACGGATGTTGACCGCTCCCGTCTCCCGCATTGATGATCGGAATATCGAGTGTCTGCATCAGTTCTTCGTAATATCCGGTTGCTCCGTGGCGAATGACCAAAGCATCTGCGCCGATTGCTTCGAGTGTCTTGCATGTATCGCGTAACGTTTCTCCTTTTTGCACGGAGGAAGTCGCCGTTTCGAACGGCAGTAGATGCATGTTCAGACGATGCTCTGCCATCTCAAAGGAAGAGCGTGTCCGAGTCGAGTTTTCAAAGAACAGATTGACAAGCGTCTTATCGGAATAATCTGGCGCTGGCTCGCCTCGTTTAAAAGCGAGACTGCGTTCAATCAAAGAATTAATTTCTGTCGTGGATAAACTTTCTAGGTTGACGAAATGCCGGGTTTTTAGGATCGTCTTCATATCATTCACTCCTCTTCAGGTCATGAAAAAGGCGCACCTTCTAAGTGAAGGTGCGCCGAAAGAAGGCAGAGTGATTCCCTGCATCTTTTCATGGCCTTCACTTTATCGTTCTCTCGGAACGTCTTAAAAGTTGTTAGCTACCGATTGAGTTGTAGAGGTTTCCGTTGTTTCTTCGACCTGCTCTGTCGTTTTCGGAAGAACTAGATTCAGGATGATTCCAAGAATCGTCGCTAGTGCCATTCCTTCGAGAGAGAAGTTGCCGATTTTAAGCGCCGCGCCTCCGATACCTGTGACGAGAATGACGGCTGTAATCGTCAAGTTCCGTTTATCAGCAAGATCGATCTTACTTTCCGTCAGCGTCCGGAGACCATTCGACGCGATGACTCCGAACAAGAGGATACTTATTCCACCCATGACCGGTGTCGGAATCGTCTTGATGAACCCTTCGACGTATCCGAGGAATCCGAAGCTGATCGCAAGAACCGCCGCGCCACCGAGGACATAGACACTGTAGACACGTGTGATTGACATGACACCGTTGTTCTCACCATACGTCGTAACCGGTGGTCCGCCAAGCATCGACGCGACTGTCTTCGCGATCCCGTCACCCAGTACGGTCCGGTGCATCCCTGGATCGAGGAGCGTCTCGCGCCCGATGATCCGTGATGTCACTTTTTGTTCGCCGATGTGCTCCGTCAGTGTGACGAGCGTCACGGGAACGATCAGAAGCAAGGCGGCTGTATTCCACGATGGTGTGTAATTCAAGAACGGAATCGTGAAGTCCGGCACGTGGAACAACGTGGCTTGTTGGAGTGGTGTGAAGTCAATGATTCCGACCGATGCCGCAACGAGATAACCAACCGTGATCCCGAACAAAATCGGAATCGTACTCCACATTCCTTTTAAGTACGTCATCGCAAGGAGTGTGACGCCGAGCGTGACCATCGCGACGAGGAAGTACAGTCCGTTGTACTTACCGTCCGCTCCGTTCATCGCCATGTTGACAGCAGTCGGGGCGAGCGATAGACCGATGACCATGATGACCGGTCCGATGACGACCGGTGGGAGTAAGCGAAGCAACCAAGCAGCTCCTGTGTAGCGGATGAGAAGTGAGACGAGTCCGTAGACGAGTCCAGCGACCATTCCGCCGATTAAGGCATCCTCGACACCCCACCGTTCACTGACGGCGATGATCGGGGCGATGTAGGCAAAACTCGAACCAAGATATGTGGGTACTTTGAAGCGGGTGACGGCGAGGAAAATCAGTGTGCCGACTCCGCTTGCGACGAGCGCGACCGATGTGTTGAGTCCCGTTAAGAGCGGGACGAGCACGGTCGCACCAAACATCGCGAAGACGTGTTGTAGGCTGAGCATCAGCCAATTTAGAGGGTGAGTAGGTACTTCTTGTACATCAAGTACTGCGGCATGTTTTGCCATATAGATGACTCCCTTTCTGGTCTCTCTGGACCACCTTAAAGGTTTTGAATTTTAGCGTTTAATGAATACTTGATCGGCTTCATCGACTTCGGCGAGCGCGACGACGACTTGTTCCTCACGGGATGTCGGGACGTTCTTACCGATGAAATCTGGTCGAATCGGTAACTCCCGATGTCCGCGGTCGACGAGGACAGCGAGTTGAATCATACTCGGTCTTCCGTGATCGACGAGCGCGTCCATCGCGGCGCGAACGGTGCGTCCTGTGTAGAGGACGTCGTCAACGAGGACGACGATTTTCCCGGTGATGTCTTCCGGTAGATCAGAACCTTTGATTTCTGGTTCTAAACTTCGTTTCGACAAGTCATCCCGGTACATCGAGATGTCGACGACACCGAGTAAGACCGGTTTTCCTTCGATTTGTTCGATCCGCTTCGCAAGTCGGCGAGCGAGTGTCTCGCCTCGCGTCTTGATTCCGACGATCATCAAATCATGAATTCCTTTGTTACGTTCGATGATTTCATGGGCGATCCGTGTCAGTGCACGTCCGATCGCAGCTTCATCTAAGATGACGGCTGGTTTCATGTTTTCTCCTTTCATACAAAAGACCTTCTGCGGAAATCCGCAGAAGGTCATCGAAGACAGAATCATGGCATACGTATTGTATGCATGCCTACACACGATCGTGGTAGGTTCTCCCTTTCGCAGCCTCTCCGGACTCGATTAAAGGTGATACTAGTTAGGTAGGATCGTCACTCGGACGACCGAAGTGTCAGTAGAGGATGTCTCGCATCGCTCTCTAGGTGATACTCTACCGTTTTATTAGAAAAACGTCAAGACTCTAATTCAAGTTTTTTCAATTGACCGATTTCAAATGTCATCTCTTCTGGGAGCGGTGCTTCAAAGCGCATCCACTCACCTGTGCGTGGATGTTCGAAACCGAGAACCGCAGCATGCAAGGCTTGACCGTTCATTTTCATCGTCTTGCGTGGACCATATTTCGGGTCACCCGCAAGCGGGAAACCGATATAACGCATATGGACACGGATTTGGTGCGTCCGTCCTGTTTCAAGTTTACATTCAACGACCGTAAAGCCTTCATACCGATCAAGAACACGGAAATGGGTCACGGCAGACTTTGAATTCTTATCCGTTACCGTCATCCGTTGACGGTCGTTCTTATCGCGTCCGATTGGGGCTTCGATCGTTCCGAGTTCGTGCGGGATTTCACCGTGCACGAGCGCGATGTAGAGACGTTCCGTCGTCTTCTCTTTTAATTGATGCGCAAGTGACTCATGCGCTAAATCGTTCTTAGCGACCATCAACAGACCTGACGTATCCTTATCGATCCGGTGAACGATTCCTGGACGTTTGACGCCATTGATGCCTGAGAGATCTTGACAGTGGTGTAATAAGGCGTTGACGAGCGTTCCTGAGACATGCCCTGCCGCCGGGTGAACGACCATCCCTTTTGGTTTGTTGACGACGATGACGTCCGAGTCCTCATAGACGACTTCAAGTGGGATGTCTTCCGGCAAGATCTCGAGTTCCACCGCTTCCGGGATATGAACGACAATCGATTCCGTTCCCGATAATTTATAGTTCGGTTTGACGACACGACCGTCGACTTCGACACGTCCCGCTTTCAACCATTCCTGTACTTGCGAACGCGACCAATCGTTTTGTTCTGCGAGCCATTTATCAATGCGCCCTGTCGCTCCATCCGCTTGCACGGACCATGTTTCTACTTCATTCATTTATCCATCGTTCCTTTCTTAGTCAACCGTTCTTCGAACATGACGCTAATCAGCATCGTGATGACACCAAACGTCAAACAGACGTCTGCGACATTAAAGATCGGAAAATTATAGCCGAACGGGAAGAAGTGGAAGAAATCAACGACTTCTCCTCGTGCCATTCGATCAATGAAATTTCCGATCGCACCACTGAGCAATAACGCGATGCTCCAAGCAAATACCTTATTTTTCGTGCCTTCCTTGTAGAGGAAGTAAATCAATCCAATGACGACGACGACTGTAACGACGAAGAAAAAGCCGAATTTACCTTCGAGCATTCCCCACGCAGCGCCTCGATTTCGATACGAGTTGAGATAAAAGAAATCCGGAATGACCGTGATCGCTTGACCGATCGTCATGTTTTGAACGACGATCCATTTCGTCAACTGGTCGATTCCAACGAGTAAAGCAGCAATCCCTAAGTAAAGCCACATCCTATTGTCCTCCGCATCCAAAAATAATGAGGGACGTCCTGCGAAGTCGCAGTCGCCCCTCCCTTTGTATCATTATAAAGAATTGACGACTTCAGTACAACGTGGGCAAAGCGTCGGATGAGCCGGATCTTGTCCGAGTTCCGTCGAATATGTCCAACAACGTTCACATTTTTCACCGTCAGCTTTTTGAACCGTGATGCCGGTCGTCTCATACATCTTATCCGCCGTTTCCACGAATTCGAGTTGTGAGACTTGGAGTAACTGCTCAAGATGATCGATTGTTCCGAGCAAGGCTTTCGTCTCTTCCTTCGGTGCAAGCAAGAGTTTCGCTTCGAGTGTCTTACCGACGAGTTTCTCAACACGTGCTTCCTCGAGTGCTTTTAAGACATCATCGCGGAACGTCAGGAACGCGTTCCATTTCTCGATGAGGGCAAGTCCTTCTTCTGAGACTTCGACCGTTTCCGGAAGGTCTGTCAGGAAGATACTCTTCGTCTCAACAGCTGGTACGAATTCCCATGCTTCGTCTGCTGTGTGAGGCAAGACCGGTGCCATCAATTGCAACAAGGCAACGACTGTATCATACATGACCGTCTGAACCGCACGACGCGATGTCGCGTCTGCTTTTTCGATATACAGGATATCTTTCGTGTAATCGAGGTAGAACGACGACAAATCAAGGACACAGAAGTTGTGGAGCAATTGATAGACCGACATGAAGTCGTACGCATCATAAGCCGCTTTTACTTTTCCAACAAGTTGGTCCAGTTTCGTCCGCATGAAACGGTCTGACTCTGGTAAGTCTTCAAATGCGACGCGGTGCGTCGCAGGATCGAATTGATCCAAGTTTCCGAGGAGGAAACGAACCGTGTTGCGGATTTTACGATAGGATTCTGAGACTTGTTTGAAGTTATCCATCGATGCCCGGACATCAGCTTGATAATCGACAGATGCGACCCACAAGCGAAGGATCTCTGCTCCGAATTGTTGCATGACTTGGATCGGTGCAATCGTGTTACCGATCGATTTCGACATCTTGCGACCTTGACCATCCAGAACGAATCCGTGACTGACGACCGCTTTGTATGGTGCTTTTCCTGTCGTTGCGACGGCTGTCGATAGCGACGAGTTGAACCAACCACGATATTGGTCAGATCCTTCAAGATAGAGATCCGCTGGACGTGTCAATTCAGGACGTGTCGCAAGGACACCGGCATGTGATGAACCAGAATCGAACCAGACATCCATGATGTCCGTTTCTTTTTTGAAGATACCGTTCGGGCTTGCTGGATGTGTGAATCCTTCAGGAAGCAAGTCGACTGCTTCGCGCTCATACCAGACATTTGATCCGTGAGCTGCAAATAGATTCGCGATATGATCAATCGTTTCTGGTGTGACGATTTCCGTTCCATCTTCAGCATAGAAGATTGGAAGTGGAACGCCCCAAGCACGTTGACGTGAGATGACCCAGTCGCCGCGGTCTTTGAACATGTTGTGGAGACGTGTTTCGCCCCACTCTGGTACCCACTGGACGCCTTTGATTTCATCAAGGATTTCCGCACGGAAGTCTTTGATTGAAGCGAACCACTGTGGCGTTGCCCGGAAGATGACCGGTTTTTTCGTCCGCCAGTCGTGTGGATACGAGTGTTTGATGAACGACAGTTTTAAGAGAGCGCCTGCTTCTTCGAGTGCGAGACCGATTTCTTTGTTCGCATCCTCATAGAACATGCCTTCGAATCCAGGAGCTTCTGCTGTCATGACCCCTTTATCGTCGACTGGGCAAAGAACGTCAAGACCGTACGCTTGACCGATACGGAAGTCATCTTCCCCGTGACCTGGAGCCGTATGCACGACACCTGTCGCTTCCGCTGTAACGTGATCGCCAAGCATGACGAGTGATTCACGGTCGTACAATGGATGTTTTGCTTTCATGTATTCGAAGTCCGCACCATTAAAGATACGTCCGACTGTTGCGTCTTCCCATCCGAGTGCTTCGATGACTTCAGGAACGAGTGTTTCCGCTACGATATAGCCTTTTCCTTGATATTCGATCCGCGCATATGTCAGTTCCGCACTGACAGAGATTCCGAGGTTCGCTGGAATCGTCCATGGTGTCGTCGTCCAGATGACGAAATGATCCGTCGGCTCTAAGATGTTTTTACCGTCCATGACTTGGAACGCGACATAGATAGCAGCTGACCGTTTATCTTGATATTCGATTTCTGCTTCAGCGAGTGCTGATTCAGAAGACGGTGACCAATAGACCGGTTTCTTCCCTTTGTAGATATAGCCTTTGTTCGCCATATCCCCGAATAAACGAATTTGAGCTGCTTCAAATTCTGGTTGCAGGGTGATATATGGGTTGTCATAGTCACCGAGAACGCCGAGGCGTTTGAACTGTTCGCGTTGGTGATCGACTTGTTCGAGCGCATATTTCGCACATAATTCACGGAATTCAGCGACCGTCATCGATTTACGATCAACACCGGCTTTTTGAAGTGCAGTTTCGATCGGTAATCCGTGTGTGTCCCAACCAGGCACGTACGGAGACTGGAAGCCATTCATCGATTTATAACGAACGATGATGTCTTTTAAGACTTTGTTTAATCCGTGACCCATGTGGATGTCACCATTCGCATACGGAGGACCATCGTGGAGGATGAACGTTGGCTTTCCAGCGTTCTTTTCTTGGACCGCAGCGTAGAGATTCATCTCTTCCCATCGTGCTTGCATATCTGGTTCACGTTTTGGCAAGTTGCCTCGCATTAAAAACTCCGTTTTCATCATCAATAAGGTTTCTTTGTAATCCATCTGACTATCTCTCACCTTTCGCTTTAAAAGTACAAAAAAAGCCAAGCTCATCCCTGAGATAGGGACGAGCTTGGCTGAACTCGCGGTACCACCCTACTAATCCCGCTCGCCAGTTTGACGACGCAGGACCGCTTAAGAACTCGATAACGGGAGTGAGCCGGCATGACTTACTGTTCAGCGAACGTTCAGTCATGCACTCCAAGGGGATACCCCATCTTTTTCGTTGCTCGGGCTTCCACCATTCCCCCGATTCGCTGTCAACCGTCCAAGATGCGACGTGTCCTTGTCATTGATTTTATTTATACGACATCGTCGTCATTATACGCAACTGCTGGAACATCGTCAAGCGCTCCACGAGAAGAGAAATCAAACGCATCCCAGTCATGGCTCGTCAATAATTCCATCTGCGCATCGATCAATACTTTGAATCGATTACGATAGAGTTCGATTTTTTTGCGCATTTGCTCTACTTCGAAGTCTGTCCGTTGTGCCCGGCGTTGCGCCGCATCTTGCAACTGCTCTGCTTCACGTTCTGCTTGCTTTAGGATCAAGCTCGCTTCTTTTGAAGCATTGGCTTTGACTTCTTCAGCCGCTTCCTGTGCGACGATGATCGATTTATTCAATGTTTCTTCCATCGAACTGAAGTAATCGACGCGCGCTTGCATGTTTTGGATGACTTCCTGTTGTTGACGATTCTCACGTAACAACAATTCAAAATCCTTGATGACTTGATCTAGGAATTCGTTCACTTCATCTTCGTCATAGCCGCGAAACTTTCGTGTGAACTCCTTATTATGAATATCGAGTGGCGTTAATGGCATGATGAATTCCTCCTCCGCATTTATCTTATCCTTTTAAAATACCGTATTGTAGCTTGATCCGGTCACGTTTCGTTGATCCGAGGATTGCAATCAACTTGACGCGTCCTGTTCCACGCAAGGAAAGCAAGTCGCCTTCTTCTAGCATGAAGCTCGAATCATCCACTACTTTGTAATTGACCTTACTTTCACCTTGTTTAATGAGCGTCTGTGCTTTTTGACGTGAGAAACCGAGAATTTCACTCACGACCGTATCGAACCGAAGTGAACTGACGAACCCAAGTGTCTCTTCCCACTCTTGATCCTTCACTTTCAAACGGTCTTCCGCCTCCACACGCGAAAGACGAATCTTCGTCTTCCCTGCACGTTCGACGTTTGCTTCGATATAGGTCGCGACTTCGTCCGCGACGGCAAACTGTACTTGATCCTGAATGATGACGTCGCCGAATTTAGATCGTTTCAATCCGACGTTCAATAATGTACCGGTGACTTGACGATGAGAAAGTTCAACGAATTTAGTAGGATAATGAATGCGATAGATGGAAATGTCAAAGTCATCCGCGTTGTATTCATAATAATCTGGTGCGAGGATTGCGCGTTTACGTTCAGCGCCTTCGAAACCGCCCTCAAAAAAGAGGGCGCATTTCGAGCCGACGAGTTCTTGTGTAATTTGTTGTTCACGTGGATCTAGGAAATCCGTTAATTTGAACGTATAGGTCGCTTCCACGTGATCGATCCAGTTCAAGACTGAATCGACGAATTCCCGCTCGCTTCCACGATAATGATCGTATACGCTCATACTAAAAAGATTGCTCGGATACCCGATTGAGCCAAGTTCAAGACGAGGAAGGCTACAATCGGCGAGATATCCAGCATGCCCCCGATAGGCGGGATGATACGACGGAAGGGCGCTAGGAATGGCTCGACTAACATCGCGAGCACTTGTCCGAATTTAGAATCACGGGCATTCGGGAACCACGAAAGCAGGATATAAACGATCATAACGTAACTGTAATACTGTAATAACGTACTCAATGTACGACCAATTGCGTACATCACTTGAGAATCCATACTTACCACCCCTTATGATTAATATCATCTTCTCCAAGAAGATTCGAGATGCTACCAGCCAACTCGACGTTGTTCGGAACACAGAGGAGGGTATTCTGACTGATCGTCGTAATCGTTCCATCGAGAGCGAAGACGACACCAGATAAGAAATTGATCATCTGTCGTGATTGATCTTTTGACATACGCTGCATATTGACGATGACAGCACGGTTCTGACGAAGATGTTCCCCGATTTCCTGGGCTTCGTTGAAGACACGTGGTTCACTCAAGATGACTTGCGATTTCGTTTTTTTCGTCGCATGAAGCGGCACGATATTCGATTGTCTCACGCTGTCCTCCTTTTGAGTAACACTTGGGGTAGATTCCTCGTAATACTCTTCGTACTCTTGTTGTGAAGCACCTCTACCTTTATTTATTGTAGCATCATTTTCATATTCAAGTTCATCTAAATCGTCGCTGTTGCCGAGAAATAGATTTTGCATTTTTGATTTAAAACCCATATCCATTCTCCCTTCTTCTCGTTTAGGTATGAACGAGCGTTGTCCCGATTCGGACGAACGTCGCCCCTTCTTCGATGGCGATCTCAAAATCCGATGACATTCCCATAGATAACTCCGTACATGGAGCATACGACAATTTTTTCGCCTTGACCTCTTCTTGCAATGTTTTTAATGACCGGAATACCTCACGGATACGCGTCGTATCTTCCGTTAACGGTGCCATCGTCATCAGTCCGATGACACGAATCGCTGGATACTGACCGATTTCATGTAAGAACGACGGTACATCCTCAGGCGCGATGCCTTGCTTCGATTCTTCTCCCGAAACGTTGACTTGAATGAAACAATTAATGATTCGGTCCGTTCGTTTATTGATCTCTTCCGCCAAATGAAGACGGTCAAGGGAATGCAGCACGTCAATGGCATCGATGATCTGACGAACTTTACGCGTTTGTAGGGTACCGATGAAGTGCCATGTACAGGCGGTTCGTCCGAGCTCTGCCTGTTTTTCGAGCAATCCGTCCGGGCGATTTTCACCGAGATGGGTCACACCTGCTGCTAATAATTCAGAAGCAACTTGACTTGAGACTGATTTCGTCACGCCAATCAACTGTACCTGCTTTTCAGAAGAACTCTTTTCACTTGCTTGTTCCATTCGTTTCGTAACCTCTTGTACATTATCAAGAATTGACATCCAATGACTCCTTTACGATCAAACTTGCAAAGCGACCACCGTGGTCGCCGTGGCGATAAGAGAAGTAATCTTCCGCCTGACAGTGTGTACATAGACCTGTGTCAAGGACATCACCGACTCCACAACGCTCAGCTAGCGCAGCGTTCGTTTTTTGTAGCGATAACATCGCTTTTCCATCTTCCTTGCGTATGTAAGGAGACTCATCGAGTTCAAGCGCATCGATTGCATCGATGACGGGTTGATCGACTTCGTAACAACAATCACGGATCGATGGACCAATGACCATTTGAATCGATGAACGACTCGCACCCGCACGTTCCATTTGCTTGACTGTTTCCTCGACGATATTGCCGACAGTTCCGCGCCAGCCGGCGTGCGTATTCGCGATGATTCCTGTCGTCGGATCACAGAAGACAAGCGGCACACAGTCAGCGAACAGCATCATCAATAAGACATTTGAATCGGTCGTCACCAATCCATCTGTACCCGGAATCGCTGTTTCGTAATCCAAAGCACCGCGCCCAGAGTCAAGTGTCGTCACCTGTTCGACGTGATTTCCGTGAACTTGCTGTGCCCAAATCGAGTTCTCGAGGGAGAGATCAAGCTGACGTGCGATGACTTGTCGGTTCTGGATGACACCGTCGCGATCATCGTTGACATGTAATCCTAAATTTCCGTTCTCATGAGGGGCTGCGAACTTCGTCGTAAAGGCGGCACGTACGGTACCCGTCGGTGTATCCCATTTGATCCATTGTCCAAACATGTTCATGCCTCCTTTGATTTTAAAAAAAGAGGCGCCGCTTTCGCGACACCTCATCGTTTAGCAGTCGTGTCACTGGAACATCGATCAACGATTATTCCGGCGAAGGAATGATGGGATGTCCATCGTTTCTTCGACATCTGGCGCTTTAGCCGGTTCAGGATTCGAGCTGACAGGTGTCTCTTCGACTTGTGGTTTAGACTCCTCAGTTGGTGGTGGAGTCGCTTGTTTTTTCTTCAAGAGGTTTTTCATCATCTCTTGTGCCGATGGGATTTCGAAATCGAGTGGTTCGTTTTCGAATTCCGTCGCGATGACTGTGACGATGATTTCATCTTCTAGGTTATCGTTGATGACAGAACCGAAGATCAAGTTGACTTCCTCATCGGCTGCACTCTGGACGATTTGTGCGGCTTCCGTCACTTCGTACAAGCTGAGGTTCGCACTACCTGTGATGTTCATCAGAACACCTTTTGCGCCTTCGATCGATGTCTCAAGCAACGGACTCGAAATCGCTTTTTTCGCTGCTTCCGTCGCGCGGTGCTCGCCTGTCGCGACACCTACACCCATTAAAGCAGAACCTTTCTCAGTCATGATCGTCTTCACATCGGCGAAGTCAAGGTTGATCAGACCAGGTACGGCGATCAAGTCAGTGATACCCTGTACCCCTTGACGCAAGACGTTATCCGCTTCTTTAAACGCTTCAAGCATTGGTGTATTCCGATCGACGATTTCAAGTAACTTGTCGTTCGGAATGACGATTAACGTATCGACTTTTTCTTTGAAGTTCTGGACACCTGAAACAGCATGTTGCATCCGTTTACGTCCTTCGAACATGAATGGTTTTGTGACGACACCGACTGTCAATGCGCCGATCTCTTTTGAAATCTCCGCGATGACAGGAGCTGCTCCTGTACCCGTTCCGCCACCCATTCCCGCTGTGACGAAGACCATGTCAGCACCAGAAAGGATTTCTGTTAATTGCTCACGGCTCTCTTCCGCCGCTTTTTTACCGATTTCCGGATTGGCACCCGCACCGAGACCGCGTGTCAATTTAGCACCGAGTTGTAGTTTTACGTCAGCTTGTGACATGTTCAATGCCTGCGCATCCGTGTTTACTGCGATGAATTCTACGCCTTGGACACCGTGTTCAATCATTCGGTTGACGGCGTTCGAACCGCCACCACCTACACCGATGACCTTGATTTTTGCTACTTGGTCCATCATTTCATCAAAATGCAACATAAAAAGGGCCCCCTAATATTTTTTACTCATTGGATTTTTTGTAGGCATTAACCAAAGAATTTCTCAAAGAAACTGCTGAATGACTTTTTCTCTTTTGGAGGCTGTTCACGTGTCGACCGTTCTTCTCGAACAGGTGTCGCTTGTTCGTTCATGAGCAGTGCATCCTGTTCACGTCCGTGTGCTACGACTTCCTTCTCTTCCGCGCGGTCGAAACCTGATTTCGATACGGCGCTTCGTGAAAGTACATAACGTAACATACCAGCTGCGACGGCATACTTCGGATGACGAATACCAAGACTAGCAGGTTGATAGACATTGACGCTCTGCTTGAAGATTCGTTTTCCAAGCTGGTCGATTCCCGGCAGTGAAGAACTTCCGCCACACAAGATTAAACCGCTGTTCATATGAGCGTATCCGGCTTGAGTCATTCGTTTTTGAATCATCTCGAAGATTTCCTCAAGTCGTGCTTCTAATACGAAACCGATTTCTGATTGTGGCTCGAAACGATGTTCCCCGTTGATCGTGACGTAAGAAACTTTCTCTTCCGGATCACCGAGTGCTTCAAGTGCAACACCGTACTCTTCTTTTGCGAGCTTCGCATCTTGATATTTACAATTCATCTTATACGTCAAATCACGTGTCAGATGATCGCCACCGTATGGCAACGTCGTCGAGTAGACGAGATCATTCTTTTCATAGATGGAAAGTGTCGTCGTCTCATGTCCGATGTCGATGATTCCGACACCGAGTTCGAGTTCATCAATCGATGCTGCGATTCTAGATACCGCTAAACTCTCCAGCACATATCCAGCAAGCTCTAAACCAGCCCGTTCAATGGAACGTTTAATGCTATGTAGGATCGTCTTTGCTCCGATGATGAGCTTCCCTGTTACTTCGAGACGATAACCAATCATTCCTCTAGGATCAGTGATCTCCGTTTGCTGATCGACCGTAAACGTCTTTGGCAGAACATCGACAACACTGAGTTCGTTTGGAATTCGCATGACCATCGCAGAATGCAGAACATCTTTCACGTCATCATCCGTGATTTCATTGTCCTCACCTTTGATTGATGTCATCCCTTGGCAATCCTTCACTTGAATGTGTTCGCCAGAGATAGCAACATATACTTCACCAATTGGTTCACCAAGTGTACGTTCCACTTCCGTGACCGCTTGTTTAATGGCATGTACCGTTTGATCGATGTCAACGATGACACCTCGTTTAACACCCGCGGATGGTGCAGAACCTTCAGCAAGAACGTTCAGCGTTCCACCAAGTAGTTCACCGACGATGAGTTTCACCTCCGATGTCCCTATGTCGAGTGCGGCAATCGTACCTTTCGTTTCCATGGGAGTGACACCTCCACTTTCATAATACTAATCCTTTTTATTCCTAATTATATTCTAGGAACAGGACAGGCTTCTTCTCGTTTAAGTCTACACTATATAAATACTTACGAAAAGAAGTTATTGCCCGTCTTAGCGTTCGAATAGATTACGATTTGATGACGATTCGAACAACGGTCAACGAATGAAAACACACGTTTGTTTTTTTGTTCGTCAACCCTTTACGAATCTTCTATTTTTTCCCTTTATATGGCTTGAAATAGATACCGCCATCAATTGTAATTGTTCCCGTCTTTCCTTTCGGTAAGGCAGAAATGACCTTCACGTATTCATTCAAGGAATTTGAAAAGGCAGACGTACTGAGTAATACCGTATTCCCATCCGTCATGAATAACTTCAGACCGCCTTTGTCCGTCTTATCGTTTGCGACGATTTCTGAGATTCGGCTCCGTACTTTCGGCTCAATTTTAACAAGTTCCTTCGTCAATCGATTTAATGACTGATCCGTGAATCCTGTCAAGATTGGAGCATCGAATAGTTCTTCCTTCGACTTTCCAGGAATGATCGTTCCGTCCGCAAGCACAATCCGGTCTCCCGGTTTATCCTTCGCGTAAGCAATCTCTTTCTCTTCCGTCACCGTCACGCGATATTGATGCAAAAACTGTTTTTGCATCGTCGCTTCTTGAATACCCGGAACCTTTTCGATTCGCTCAAGAACGTCTTCCTCCGATACATTAAAGGCGTGTGTTTCCTTCACCTTAATCCCCGACGCTTGCAAGATATCAGCAGACTTCACATTGACGTTACCCTCGATATCAAATCGAGCAACCCGAGAATAACTCGATTGTAGATAAAAGACGACACCGACCAATAGACCAATCAGAATCAGGACATAAATGAGTCTTCGGTTGGCTTTTTTGCGACGTTGTTCACGGATATAAGGTATCTTATCCTCGAGACTACGGACGTTCTCGTCCTCTTGTGGTCGTCCGACCGCTCTCCGTTCCCTCACGTCTCATTCCCCCTCCATACGTAACAGTTCATTTCCCTATCGGTCTTTTCCTGCAATAGTTTAGTTTTTTTGTGCCGTCAATCGTAACAATTCATCAACTAAGTCCCGTGAAGCGTTCGGCATACCGAGCGCAAGCGCCGCTTCAGACATCATTTGTTGTTGTGCTAACGCTTTTTCACATGCCTCAAACAACCGATCACCTGTCAGTTCCTGTTCACGAATCAATAGACTCGCACCTGTCTCGACGAGCGATGAGGCATTGACCTCTTGATGATTTTCCGTCACGTAAGGACTCGGGATGAGCACGCTCGGTAAGCCGAGTGTCGTCAGCTCTGCAAGCGTACTTGCTCCCGAACGCGAAATGACGAGTTGACTGGCTTTTAAGATGTTCGGTAAATCATATACGAATGGGCGAAGTTGAATGCGTTCTGGCACGGAACCAACGCGTGACACAATCGTATCGTAATGAATTTGACCCGTAACGAAGAGGAGCGACCAGCCTGCTTGCTCGACCTTTGGCATCATATCGACGACTGCTTCGTTGATTGCAGGTGCGCCACGACTACCGCCATAGATGACGATGAGAGGGCGTCCTTCCTCAAAACCAAAACGTTGTCGCTCTTCAAGCGGATTGATGTTAAGCTCTGCCACTTCAGAAGCACGCGGATTTCCGATTAAAACCGTCTTCGCTTCATTCTTACCGAAGTGATGTCCAGACCCTTTAAACGAGAGTGCCACTCGATCCACATACCGAGCTAAGAATTTATTCGTGATACCAGGTAAACTGTTTTGTTCATGAACGAGTGTCTTGAAACCCATTTTTGCAGCCGTATACAATACCGGTCCACAAACGAATCCACCTGTACCGACGACGATATCCGGTTGGAACTGACGCAGTAGTCGACGAACACGCCGGACGCTCTTGACGAACCGGATACCGGTCTTGACGTTTTCGAACGACAAGGAACGACGGATACCAGAAATCTCAATCGATTCAAATGGAATTCCCGCGCGACGGACGATATCCGCCTCGAGACCATTTTCTGTTCCGATATAGAGGACCTCACACGGCATGCGTTGTTCGAGCTCCCGTATCATAGCGAGTGCCGGATAAATGTGACCGCCTGTACCGCCTCCAGAGACGACGATTTTCATACTGTTGTTCCTCCTACTTCATGTACGGCACGAACGAAATGATCGCCGCGCTCTTCATATGTCTTGTATTGATCCCAACTTGCAGATGCTGGTGACAGAAGAATGATGTCGCCGGGTTGTGACACTTCAAACGCTACTTTCACCGCTTCATCCATCGCCTCAACAACGGTCGACGCATAGCCATTTTCTGACGCAAGCGTTCCGAATCGATGACCTGTCTCACCAAGTCCGATGACGTGTTTGACGTGCTTCATTGAATCGAGTAACGGTGTCAAATCCGCTCCACGCTCGAGTCCGCCACATAACCAGATGATAGGTGCCGTAAATCCAGACAACGCCGCTTCTGTTGCAACATTATTCGTTGCTTTTGAGTCGTTGTAAACTTTTCGACCAGCAATTTCACCGACGAACTGTGTCCGGTGCTCCACACCACCAAACGTCCGTAGAACGTGTTGAACGTCAGATAATGCTAAGTTAAACGGTTCGACGAGTGTTAAGGCTGCGAGAACGTTCTCGACATTATGCCCACCACCGAGAGCCAGTTCATCAACAGGTAAGATACTCGTCCCATTGATTGTCAACGTATCGTTCATGACTTCTGCGTATGCCGATTGACGACGAGAGAACAAGAGTGGCGTTACTTCAGCAGTCTTTCCGAGCGCATTGACGGACGCATCATCGGCATTCAAGACAAGGCGATCCGTTTCTTTCATGTTCTTAAAGATCCGGGCTTTCGCTTCGCCATACGATTCAAAATCACCATGATAATCCAGATGTGCCGGTGATAAATTCAAGAACGCTGCCGTGTATGGTCGGAATTGCTCGATCCCCATCAATTGAAAACTTGATAATTCAATGACGATGATATCGTCCTGTTTCGCCTGACATGCGATTTCAATTGCCGGGAATCCAATGTTTCCTGCCAAATGTACACGCCGCGTACCGGTTTTCAACAATTCATGGACAAGCGTCGTCGTCGTCGTTTTCCCGTTCGATCCCGTGATGGCAATCCACGTCGCATCTGTTGCTTGATACGCCAGTTCTACTTCTGTCCAAACCGGAATGTCGCGTCGCAAAGCTTCTTGTAGCAGATCGATGTGATACGGAATCCCTGGATTCTTGACGATCAAATCGATATCGTCGAGTAGTGTGAGCGGGTGCTCACCATAGACCGTCTTAACATCGAGTGATGCAAGCGTCGCTTGATCACTCTCGGACGGCGTTTTCCCGTCATTGACCGTTACCTCTGCACCAACACTCGCTAAATATCGAGCTGCTGCGATTCCACTTTTCGCCGTTCCGAGAACGAGCACTTTTTGATCATTCCATTGTCGTTGTTCCATTGTTGAATCGCTCACTTTCTCTCTTCTTTTTTATTACACGAATAGATAGGCGATGAATGCCATCAAACAGCTGATTCCTGCGAATGTACCGACGATCCGCCATTCGCTCCAACCGACCATTTCGAAGTGGTGGTGAATCGGGCTCATTTTGAAAATCCGTTTTCCTGTAGTCTTAAAGGAGATGACTTGTAGAATGACGGATAATGTCTCGACAACGAACACGATACCGATTAAGACGAGTAGTAATTCCAGTTTTAAGACAATCGATAGACCTGCTAGTGCAGCTCCAAGTGCAAGTGACCCTGTATCTCCCATGAAGATCTTCGCTGGGTGCGCATTGAATAATAGGAATCCGATCAAGGCACCGACCGCTGAGAAAGCAAAACAAGCAGCGCCTACTTCATCCGCGATAAACCAACTGTATAATCCGAAGAACAAGAATGTTGGAATCGCTGTGAACGACACGAGACCATCTAGACCATCCGTCAAGTTGACTGCATTTGAGAAGCCAACTAACCAGAACAAGGCAACAAACGGATAGACGATACCGAAATCAAGCTCAAAATCTGTAAATGGAATCGATAGATACGTCGCATCACTCGTGAATCCACCGCTCAACCAGACGAATAACAATCCGACGACGATTTGTCCAATTAATTTTTGTTTCGAATTCAGACCAAGGTTACGTTTCTTGACGACTTTGATGTAATCATCAATGAAGCCGATAACGCCATAAGCAAGTGTTAAAAACAGTAACGATAATTGTGTCGTCGATAGATCGCCCATGACGACTGCACCGAGAACGCTGACGATCATCGCAACAAGAATGACGATTCCACCCATCGTCGGTGTTCCTGATTTGACCTGATGCCATTGCGGTCCTTCTTCCCGAATTTCCTGACCGAATTTCAATTGGTGTAGAAACGGAATCGCCTTTGGCATAACGAGTAGTACAACAAGAAATGCAAGAATAAGACTGATGAATAATGTGATCATAGCAGACACCCTTTTTTCAAAAATTAGTTTTCGTTCAGATATGTTAATATCCGTTCAAGCGCCATCCCACGTGACGCTTTCAATAAGACGATTGTTCGTTCTCCGAGCAGCGGACGCAATCGTTTTGCAGCATCCTCGACAGTTGCTGCGAATTGGATTTGAACAGACGGATCGCTGATTCCTTCCGCAATCCACGCGCCTTTCTCCCCTACTAGGATAGCATGCGAGACGGGTAACGCAATCCGCTTTCCGACCGAGGCATGTAATAAGCGTTCTTGGTCCCCTAATTCATACATATCTCCGAGGACGAGAACTCGTGTCGTATACCCTTCCAGCGCAGTAACCGTCTCAATCGCTGCATTCATCGATGTCGGACTCGCGTTATACGCATCATTGATGACCGCAGTCTCTTCAAAGAGTAATCGTTCCATCCGCATCGGTGTCAATTCAACCGCATCGAACCCTTCTTGAATCCGAGCGTCCGTCACGCCAAGTGCACGTGCTGTCGCAATCGCGTATGCTGCATTTCGGACTTGGTGTTTCCCTAGCACTGGTAGGTGAAAAGCGGTGCCATCGTAAGTAAAGGCCGTTCCAAAGAGCGTTGCTTCCCTAGTTTCGATCCGGTACGTATTTCCGATCTGATAGCCGATCTTCTCTGCTTGAACTTCTGCGAGAAGTGGTTCGTCACCATCAACGAATAAATGACCACCTGGCTTGAGTCCGGATTGAATCTCGAGCTTCGCTTTGGCGATGCCACTGCGTCCACCGACTTGCTCCGCATGCGATTCGCCGATGTTCGTGACGAGCGCGATATCTGGCTCAGCTAGATTCGATAAGAATTCAATATCGCCAAATCCATTCATTCCCATCTCAAGTACAGCGACTTCCGTATCAGCCGGCATCATGAGAATCGTTAACGGCATTCCGATATCCGAATTGAAGTTTCCTTGAGTCTTATGTGTCTTGAACGTCGTCTTGAGTACGCTTTCGATCATGTCCTTCGTCGACGTCTTCCCATTTGATCCAGTGATGGCGACGACTTTTGGCGCAATCTGCATTAAGTATCGTTTTGCGATTTGTTGCAGGGCAACCAATGGTTCATCGACTTCCAAGAAAACGATATCGATGTCTGGTCGATCAATGTCTTTCTTCCATAAGGTGACGATCGATCCTTGGTTTTTTGCACCTTCAAGGAATCGATGACCATCGACGCGTGCTCCCTGAATCGGAACATAGAGACCGTCTTCTAGTTGTGCGCGTGAATCCGTTGCAAAATGACGAACGATACGATCATCTTTCACATCGAGATGCAACCATTCAGCGAGTTGCGTAATTGTTAACATGATATATACCTCCATTCGATGACAGCAAAAGAGGACGAATGCAAAAGTCAACGAATGACTCCTGTTCGTCCTCGTCTTCCTGTAGAAATCAGGAAACTTGCTCTACCGTTACTCTTTAGGTTCAGCTAGTTCGACCGTCAACTTTCCATTTTCCTTCACTAGTGTACCAGTTCGAGCTGATTGTTTGGTTACAAAACCTTTACCGATGACGTCGAGCTTCAAATCATATAAGCTGACAAGCTTTTTGACGTCTCGTTGCGACCAACCGGTCAAATCTGGCATCTTGAACGTATTTGATGTTTTCAGCAAGACACGTTCTCCGCTGACGAATTCCTGTCCACGGGATGGAATCTGCGAAACGACTTCAGCACCATCGCCTAGGATGATCGCAACTGCCTCTTGTTCTTTTGCTAGATCAGTCGCTTGTCGAGCACTCTTCTTGATATAACTCGGCGTAATCTTCGCTTTGACATCCACCGAATCCTTTTGCGTTTCCGGTTGGATGCTACGATACTGTAGTGCCGTATTCATGACACTCTTGAACACAGGACTCATGATGAGTGGACCAGAGACGGATGATTCGTTTTTCGATGGACGATCGACCGCGATGTACATGATCAATTCCGGATCATCTTTTGGGGCCATACCGATGAACGAGTGAATGAATTGTCCTTGAATATACTTTCCATTCTCAGAAATCTGAGCCGTACCGGTCTTCCCAATGACACGGTAATCTTTCAACTTATACATTTGACCTGTACCAAGCTTACTGTTGACGACACCGTCGAGTGCTTCGCGTGTTGCTTTTGCCGCTTCAGCAGAAATCGGTTTACCGACGACTTCTGTTTTCGCTCGGTAGGGTGCCTTATCCGTATGATCCGCTTTTTGGATGATATGCGGTTTGACCATCTCGCCGTCTCCAGCGATTGCTGTCGCTCCTTGAAGCAATTGCATCGGCGTGACCGCAGTCGATTGCCCCCATGAGGTGATGAGCGCATTCAACGGTTTAGACAAGTCGGATTGACTATTTACTTCTCCCGAGATGTCTATACCCGTTCGTTGGTCAAAATGAAACTTCTTAAAGTAATCTTTATACCGTTCGATCCCAAGTTTTTCTGCTGTCAACTTCGAGAACATGACGTTTGAAGAGTGATAGACCCCTTCAATCATCGGAATGGTTCCCCAACCGACATCGTTATAATCCTTGATGACCGTCCCTTTATAGTTATAACTACCCGATTTATACATCTCATTCGGACGGAAGACTCCCGCATCAATCGCCGCTGCGAGCGTAAAGATTTTCATCGTCGAACCTGGTTCGAATCGTGACGAGACAGCGAAATTCGTGAAATCTTTCATATCACGTAAATTCGGGTTGAACGATGGGCGATCCGCCATGGCGAGGATTTCACCGGTCTTCGCATCCATGACGATCCCCGTCGCATTTTTCGGTTTGTACGTGTTGTACATTTTTTGCATTTCTTTTTCAAGCGATTGTTGGATTCGATGATCGATCGTCAAATAGAGATTCGATCCATCCTTCGGTTCGTTCGAAACACGCGACGCACCTTGAATCAACGGATTACCGCTACGATCCTTTTCAAAGACACGGGCTCCGTAGGATTCACTTAAAGCATTATCATACTGCTTCTCGATTCCCATCTGACCTTGTAAAGCGACTCGACCATTTTCCTCGGTTATCTTTTGAACGAATCCAAGTGTATCGGACAGGAAGATGCCGTTCGGATAGTATCGTTTCGGCTCTTCAATCATCCGGATTCCGGGAAGTTTCAACTTGTCGATCTTCTCTTTTTGATCGAGCGTCAAATCATTTCCTTTTTTTCCGAACTCAATTTGAGAACGGTCTTTGTTTTCAATCAGATAGGTCTCCAGTTCCTTCGTCGTCATCCCAAGAATCGGCGCAAGACCTTCAGCCGTCTTTTTAAAGTCGACGATCGTCTCATCTGGATCTTTGACACCACCAAGTCGATAAACGCCAATCAGATGATAGGATGGAATATTGATCGCAATCGGGGAACCGAGACGGTCGAAAATCTCGCCACGTTCTGCTCCAAGCGTTTCTTGAGACTCCCATCGTTTCTTTTCCGCGTATGCAATCATATCTTCACCGTGGAACTGTTTTGTTGTTGCTAAATACAAAAATCGGCCAATGAACACAAAAAAGAGAGTAGCAAATATCACCATGATAAAGGCTACTCTCCAACGGGATTTTTTCAGTGGATTCATTTAGGAATCACCTTGATGTTCCCTTTACGCATATCAAGACCCTGTTCTTTTGCAATCTTATAAATCCGTTCCGGAGAGCTTAAGTTCGTGACCTCTAGTTGTAAACGTTCGTTCTCTTTTTTGAGTGATTGTGTGACTTGGTTCTCTTTTGCTAAATCACGGCTCACATTATACGCTTCGTTATGCGTACTGATCGTCAAACTCCCAAATAACACAAGACCACCAATCATCGCGCTGTATAAGAATTTTTCAAATGGATACAAGCGATACTTCGGACGGACGGCGACGCGACGCGCGATATCTTCCGTCTTTCGTGGTTCCTGAACAGGTTGTTGACGAACGGGTTGAACCGTTTGGACCGATTTACGAAGTGGTTCTGCCATTGGAATGCTCCTCTCAAGTTTCTTTCATTTTTTCAGCAACTCGTAATTTTGCCGATCGGGCGCGACGGTTATCATCGAGCTCTTCAACACCAGCCGTAATCGGTTTACGTGTGACGAGTCGGAGTTCCGGCTCCATTTCGACGGGAATCATCGGTAACCCCGGCGGAAGCTCGGGTAGTGATGATTTTTCTTTGATTGCTTGTTTACACATGCGATCTTCAAGTGAATGGAACGTAATGACACATAGACGTCCACCGACACGTAATACATCAATGGCTTGGTGTACCGCACGGTCAAAGACATTCAGTTCATCATTGACGGCGATCCGGATTGCTTGGAAAGTCCGTTTCGCAGGGTGACCACCTTTACGTCGTGCTGGTGCTGGAATCGCATCCTTGATCAATTCGACGAGTTCGAACGTCGTCTCAATCGGTCGCTCTTCCCGCGCTTTTTCGATTTTGCGCGCAATCTGTTTCGAGAATTTCTCTTCCCCGTATGTAAAGAAGATACGTACGAGATCATTGTACGACCACTCATTGACGACTTCGTAAGCAGAAAGTGGAGAAGATTGATCCATGCGCATGTCGAGACGTGCGTCGTGATTATAACTAAATCCCCGTTCCCCTTCGTCTAATTGTGGTGAAGAGACACCGAGATCGAATAAGATGCCGTCCACTTTCTCGACGCCATGTGCTGCCAACTGCTCTTTCAGATAAGCAAAATTACTCTTTATTAAAGTAAAGCGACCTTCATACGCCGCGAGACGTTCTGCTGCATGAGCGAGAGCGACATCATCCTGATCAAATGCGTATAGATGACCTGTCGTCAATTGCTTGACGATTTCTTCGCTGTGTCCTGCTCCACCTAATGTACAATCGACGTAAATACCGTCGGGTTTAATCGCGAGTCCTTCGATCGACTCCCATTTCAATACTGTTTCATGCTCAAACATGTCCTGCCTCACCTTTCACTGTCCTTGAAGGACGTTACTCTTTTTCAATGTATCACATTCTCTCGTGAAAACGTTACGAAAATGAGACAGTTTCCTTGATTTATTTAACTTTTGTGTAATTTTCGCTAAAAAAACGAAAAAACCTGCTAGTTTCAGCAGGTTTAGAGGAAAATCTTCAGTTGATCACTCGTATTCGCTTCATAGGCTGTTCTTAAGTCCCGCACAAAATCAAGACCATGATGATTTAACCACGGGAGGACAGAATGAATCCGCTCTTGCGGCGCTCCATCAGGAAAGAGATGGTAAGCCGTCTCTTTATATTGCCGTGTCTGTCGGTCAAACTGACGTCGATCTTCTACCAGCAAACTAACCATTGCTTGTTCGAGCTGTTTCTTGATCTTCTCACTCTTACTCGATGTCCGCAGTAAACCCTGTTCGAGCGAGAGAAATTCGGAGACGAAACTGTCTTTTAGCATCGCTGCCGCCTGCATATGTCCTGTCACCTTCTCTTCTGAATAAACCGGAATCGGAACGCCTGACCGGACGATTTCTTCGAGCGACACCTCGAGTTTAGCAAGACGTTTTTCATCGCTACGACGCACGAGTAACCCACCCATGCGGGGAATCAATAACGGCATCGTCCAATTCAGATGATGAAAGAGCGGTCGTAAGCGTGTCCAGTATGCTAACTCTCCCGGACCACCGATATAGGCAAGCGTCGGGAACAGGTAATCCTGCATTAATGGACGCGTGACGACACTGTTGGAGAAGCGTTCCGGACTGGCGTACAGCAACGCGATCAATTCAAGCTCCGTATACTGCTTTCCTTGTTTCGTCTCGAATCCGTCTGCTGTCGGATAAAGCAACTGACGACCGTGATCATCGACGAAAAGATGCGCCGCTTCCTCGTTCAAGAATGTATCCGGTAACTCTTGCGTCTGCGAAATACCATCCTTCAATGCTCGTCTAAATTCCGCATTGTCTTGAATCAACCGTTCAAAGAACGGAATCTCGAGTTCACGGACAGATTGTGTATCCGCATCAAAGAAGACGACATCAAAATCGATCAATTCACCGATCAATTGCGAGAAAAACATCCCATACGATGTACACTCTTCAACGAGTTGCTTCAGACGCGTAACTAATCGTTTCGTATGAACCGTTTCTGGCATTGCTCGGAATGCCTCTTCGATGATTTCAAGAAGTGCTGCTTGATCAAAAGAGATTCGACTGACCGAGCGGGCAATCGATTCTGAAGGTGTGACAGCGATTTTACGCGTTTGATAATCCGCTGTCGGAACGTAAACATGGTTAATCTCATCAAAATCGTGATCTTCGGTCGCGAGCCAAAAAATCGGAACGACAGGTCTCCCAAGTGTCGTCTCCGCCTGCTGCGCGACCTTCAGACAGGTCAACAATTTATAGATGGCATATAATGGTCCACCAAAGATACCCGTTTGTTGCCCTGTAATGACAACTTGAGCTTCACCCGTACGAAGCTTCGCGACACGTTCCCGCAAACGCTCCGTCATCTTCGGATTTTGACGTTCGAGTTCGTCTGTCAGTGCATCAAGATGCGGATAGTGACGTTCTTCAAGCAAACGGCTCCTCGACGCTAAACCACTCTCTCCAAGGTGGTCGACATATGTTAAGAATTCTTCTCGTGAAGCACGATGCATCAACGAGTTTTCATCGTATAAGGCTTCAAATGGTTGTACCTTCAAACAAAATCCCTTCTTTCTTACCTAACTGGTCAGCTGATGAACAGTTGACGAATACCGAGTACGAACAGTATGAAATGGACGGGTAATGCCAGCAAGATGATGATCCGCCAACTGTGGCGAATCATTTGTCTCAAATCAACATCAAGTTGACGAATTCGTTGCCAGAGCGCATTCAACGCAAACACCAACAACACGACGATGACGATCCACCCTAAGTAATTTGTTCCGGTCAAGGCAATCAATGCAACATGAATCGCATACAGCACGATGAATGTTCCAAAGTCGAGTGCAAATCGAACGGCCTTCCCATGTTTCCGAAATAGAAGTAGAAAGACGAGATACAACGCAATCAGGCTGAATAAAGGAAAAATGATGAAGACTGTCACTGCGTACCCTCCCTCTGTTTGATCTGTTCATAATAAAAAGATAAACGTGGCGTCGCAGTCGTCGCCTGACGTAATGCGTATCCAAGTATCGGCTCTACTTCCGTTCGTCGTCCGTACTCAAGATCTCGTAACATGGAAGAACGGTTTTTGCTCGTATTCTTCATGATCCGCTCGATCTCGGAATAAGTAATGTCATGGTGCGGGAAGATCGTCCGCATTTCGTCAAATAATTGACGGGCTTCTTCTCGATAAGGCATCTCTAATAAGGATCCATTCTCAACACCGTAATAAGCCGTCACTGGATTGATGACGACGTTGATGAACAGCTTCGTCAATAAGACAGTTTCCATATCTGACTCGAATTCAAAGCATAGCTGCTTTGACGACAAGTTCGCTACCTCTTGATTCCCGTAGCGGATGCGTCCTTTTCCAGTATGCTGGACTTCAAACGGTGCAGTACGCATGGCACCATGTTCGACGACACCAAATAAGACATGCGGCAATTGCTCTTTCCATTTCAAATGATCCATTCCATTTTGCAGGAACATGACGGGACACGTCAGCCGTTTAAGGAATGGAATCACACTTTTTATATCATACGACTTTGTCGCGACAAACACCAAGTCTTCTGACTCGAGCCGATCAATCTTCCGGATCCGTACGAGACGACTCGCTTGTCCATCGCGAATGATTGGTCGTTCCTCTTCTTGTTCTTGTCGCACATAAAGCGTGACTGCATGCTCTTCCGATAAATAAGAGGCAAGCAACAATCCGATGGCACCCGCGCCAATGATTCCAACATTCATCTATTCATGTCCCCTTTCATGAAAAAAGCGACCTTAAAACCGATTTCTCGATTCGAAGGTCGCTTTTATACCGATCAATCAGCTTATTTGCTGACGATTTCTTTACCTTTGTACGAGCCACATGCTTTACAAACGCGGTGTGAAAGTTTCATTTCACCACAGTTTGGGCACTCGACCATACCTGGTACACGGAGTTTGAAATGAGTACGGCGAAGACGTTTGCGTGTTTTCGACGTTCTGCGGAATGGTACTGCCATCGTTGTCCACCTCCTTGAAAAAATACACTCGCCTTTACTTCAGAAATCAGGAATCCTGATCTTTTTTAAAGAACTGAGCGAGACCCGCGAGTCGCGGATCGATTTTTGGTTCGGTTTCCTCTGGATCTTCTTCAGAAAGAATCGTCCAGCCTTCCCCCTCAACCAACTGATTCTCTTCATCATCCCCATGCACTTGCACTGGCACATGAAGTAAAATCAATTCTTGCACGAGCGGTCGAAGATCGACCGTATTCCCGATCGGCACGTTGATGTCATCTGCTTCGTTCGAAACAGCATCGACCTCGAGCAGGAATGGCTCGATGGATTCAATCTCGAATGGATAAGCGACGTCATTTAGCGTCCGGGCATCCGGAAGCGTCATTTCGCCGGTAATCCGAAGATTGAATATTAATTGATTCGATGTAAACGATGCATTTGCACGAACGTGCACAGGTTGCACCGCCCGGATATCCGGATGGAGGGCGACTAGCTCATTGAGCTCGATCGTCTCGTTAACCTGAAGTTGACCCAGATTGCGCAATTTATTCAATTGCATCAGGGACCATTTCATCCGAATCACCTCAATTGCAACAATATGAATTATAGAGAGGACATCTTGTTTTGTCAATGTTTTTTCTTTACACTGAAATCGCTAGAGAACGAACACTTTTGGACGTCTTTATCCATATTACCGCACTTAATTCGGTTTGCAAAGGAGAAAGTTTTCATGAGGATGACAGCTATCATTTCAGAGTACAATCCGTTTCATAACGGACACTATTATCAAGCGACGACAGCACGACGGGAAACGGATGCCGACGTCATCGTCGCCATCATGAGCGGGACGTTCATGCAGCGTGGTGAACCCGCCTTTACGGATAAATGGACACGTGCTCAGGCAGCGGTCGCGAGCGGTGCCATCGATCTCGTTCTTGAACTTCCTTTCTATTTTGCTGTCCAGCGTGCTGATCGTTTTGCACTCGGTGGTGTAACGATTGCCGAGACAATCGGCTGTCAGTCGCTTTCGTTTGGAAGCGAGTGCGGAGATATCGAACCTTTTCTCCATGCAGCAGCGGAACAGATCGAAGAGACACCTGCATACAAGCAAGCGTTACACGATGGATTATCAGCGGGCCTCTCTTCTGCTCACGCCGCCAGTCAAGCATTCAGGAGCGTCTCACAGACGCTTGATTTGACACAACCGAACAATACGCTTGGCTATTATTACGCTCGCGCCGCAAATACACTATCGCTCCACACGACGAAACGGATTGGAAGTGGCTACCACGACTTATCAACCGGGGACATCATGAGCGCCACCGCGATACGCGCCCATCATCAGACGCACGGTCAGCTGCTCGCACTTCCTGAACAGACCGAAAACGTCTTAGCAAACGCCTCTTTCGCCAACTTCTCGCACTATTATCCGTGGATTCGACAACGTCTACTGACGACTCCAGTACCCGAGTTGATACGAATCGCTGGGATCGACGCTTCGTTAGCACCACGACTCATGGAAGGGGCGAAACAAGCAACGACGTTCGACACCTTTCTGAATTACGTCAAAACACGCCGTTATACGCGGACGAGCCTGCAGCGTGCCTTGATCTATCTATTGACCTCAACGACGGCAGAGGAGGTCGCACGGATCGATTACGACCATGTTGATTTCGTTCGTCCCCTCGCCTTTTCAGAACGAGGACGACAGGCACTCAAAACCATCAAAACGCGGACTGCCGTATTCAGCACCTTCACGAGTCATCCTTGGCTAACGAAAGAAAGCCAAGTGACAGCTGCATATGCACTGCCCTTGGCTCGCTACGATGCGTTGCTTGAACACCGTCGCTTTCCTTATTTTGCTGGAAGTTCATCTAAATAATCAATCGCATCTTTGACTGTCTTGATCGGAACGAGCTTCATGTTCGTTCCGAGTTTTTTGATGGATGGTTTTGCTTCTTTGTAGTTCTCTCCTGCTGGTACGAACATGATTTCTGCTTCTGCCTCGTCTGCAGCGACCACCTTTTGCCACGCTCCACCGATTGGTCCCACCTTGCCACCTTCTTCAATGGTTCCCGTGCCGGCGATTTTATGCCCTTTCGCCAAATCTCCCGGCGTCAATTGATCATAGATTTCAAGGGTGAACATCATTCCTGCAGAAGGTCCCCCGACGTCTTCGACCTGAAACTCGATCTCAGGATCCGTCTTCACGTTCGAGATCGGGAGCGGTTCGTAAATGCCGAGCCCAACTCGCTTGACCTCTTTAGATAACTGATCCACTCGAATCGTCGTCTTCTTGTCTTCCGATTTACGCGTGAACTGAATCGGAACAGCTGTTTTGGCTTTTTTTGCTTGAATCGTCTTCATGAAACCTTCAAATGACGTAATCGGTTTTCCGTCAACACTTGTAATCCGATCCCCTGCCTTCAGTTTCCCTTCGGCTGGACCACCGGGAATGACGCCGGAGACGTAGACCCCTTCGAAATCGACATCGACCTTTTGATCCGCTAATTCATACGCTTCGATTGTTGCGTTATGTTGTGCTTCTTCCATATACAGCTTCTGACGCGTTTCATACTGCGCGTCCGACTCGCCGTCGTACAGATAATCACTTACACTCGATGTTTCGGAGAACGGTAGAAATAAGCTTTCAATAAGAAAGTAAGGCGTTGCCCGACGTTGTGCGATCGTCAGCATCATCAAATCTCCCGGTTCCTTGTCACCTCCAGATACTTCGATCAAATCTTCCGTCGACGTCGCGTCACCCGGATAGGAGATGAAATAAGGAAGTGGTAAGAAAAATACGATCAAGGCAGCGATGATCGCTGCTAAGGCAGGTTTCCAAGCTTTCATCACAGTTCTCCTTTCGCATATTTCTGACGTAGCGCCTCTTCGACGGAAGGCGGTACGAGATCGGCAACGGAAGCACCATATTTGGCAGCTTCCTTGACGATCGAAGAGCTCAAGAAGGAATACTGATTATTCGTCATCATGAATAGTGTCTCGATTTGATCGTTCATCTTCTTGTTGATAGAAGCGACTTGCATTTCGTATTCAAAATCCGAAACTGCTCGTAAACCGCGTACGATCGCGGTTGCTCCGACTTCCGCCGCATAATCGACAAGTAGACCATTAAAGGAATCCACCTTGATTTGAGGTAGGTGCGATGTCACATCGGCAATTAACTCCATCCGTTCCTGGACAGAAAATAGTGGTTGCTTCGAAGAATTATTCAGTACGGCAACGATGATCTCGTCAAAAATCGGAACAGCACGCTCGATGATGTCTAAATGTCCGTTCGTGATCGGATCAAAGCTACCTGGGCAAATGGCGATTCGTTTCATTCGTGGTCTTCCTCCGCTTCCATGAATTCGTACAACGTGATCGAGATGACAGCGGAATAACGAAGTCGACGCACGACTTCTAGTCGTCCGATCTGGTCCGGCAATTCAACCGCTGAGTCATGTTCACAGACGATGACACCATTGTCCGTCAACATGTCGTGTTGCTCTATGTACGTGACATGTTCCGTCAATCGCTCTTTTGCATAGGGAGGGTCTAAATAAATCAACTTAAACGGCTCTTCAGATGCTAGTTCCGCTAAAGCGATCGCTACATCTTTTTTCAAAACACGTGCTTGGTCCGTATAGTGCGTCGTTCGTAAGTTATCTTGGATCGTTTGGACCGCTTTATGGTGTTGGTCGACGAACACTGCTTCATCGCATCCTCTTGAAAGAGATTCAATCCCAAGACCACCGCTCCCCGCAAACAGATCCAGTGCTCGTCCTCCGTTGAAATAAGGACCGATGACGTTGAATAAGGATTCTTTTACCTTATCCGTCGTCGGTCGTGTTTGATCCCCTGGTACTGCTTTTAATCGTGTACCTTTCCGTTCCCCTGAAATGACTCGCATTTCCTTCATTCCTTTCAACAAAGAAGCGACGAGGATGTCCTCATCGCTCCATGGATTATGCTTCTTCTGGCATTTTACCTTTTTTGTTCGCGAACGTCTCCGTGATGAACGGTCGTTCTGAACGTTTGATCGATTCGACGAACGGGAGAGTCGAAATGACTTCCATCACCTGTTCATGCTGATCTAAATCGACATACAGATGAACGTATCGTTCACGTTTAGACGTAAAGTAGACGTTCCCGTAACGGCGTAATTGACGGGATGCTTTCATCGCATTGACATAGACGATGAGTCCCACTCGTTCCTTGATCACGCCAGCCTACCCCCTTCACCTTCGTTATCCGCTACAGCTACAGCTGCCACCGGTCGAACAACCTCCAGCGCATCCTTGATCGAAGAAAGGATTTCCCGTCGGTACTTTAATTTGCGGTGATACTTCCCCAGCGAGCTTCAGACTGATTTGTCCGAGTAACGTCTCGAGTTGTTTTTCCGCCTTTTTAAACTGCGCGACTTCCTCTTGTAAATCAAGTCGCCGTTTGACTTCATGGACCTTTTTCGTGATCGTCTGATAGTCAGGATGATACCGTCCGAATCGCTGTACGAGTTCGTAGTCCTCCTTGACTTGATGAAAATCGCGAATGACAGCCTGTGCCTCTACTGACTCTTGCTGTGCTTGTTTCGCACATCTATATGCTTGCCCCGTTTCACTTTGAGCGAGAGATCGAATGAGGTCTTCCGCTGCGTTGATGAGGTCAATCGTCTTATCGGTATATATCACAACGAATCTCCTCCTTAACTTTACCATCTTATCATAACATTTCTCTCCCTCCTAGCCTGTTGAATTGTGTATAATTTGTTCAGAAGGAAGGAATGAACTTTATGCAACTGCTCTCTTTTAATATGTTCCGGACGATTGGAATCAAGACGGAACATGCCAAATCAGATTATCACTTTGATTCCTTAAAAAAAATCGAACAGGCGGATGTCGTCCTGTTCCCGGAATACTGGCAAATCCACTCAATCATCTACGGAATGAAAAAACCGATTTTCCCGTCGGCTGCTACGTTCCACTTAGGTCATGACAAGATCGAGATGACGCGGATTTTTCAAACCGTCATTCCGGATAACATCCCTCGGACCGGCATCTATGGAAAAAATGAATTCACCGTCGAACGTGTCTTACGTGAATTCTCGTTTCCGTTCGTTGCGAAGACAGTCCGTAGCTCCATGGGACAAGGTGTCCATCTCATCAAAAATGAAACAGACTGGAAGAAATACACGGATACACACGAGACGTTCTACATTCAAGAGTACATTCCGAATGAGAAGGACTTACGTGTCGTCGTCGTCGGTGATCAAGTCCTTGCTGCGTACTGGCGCGTCGGTGGTGCTCAGTTCTTAAATAACGTCGCTCAAGGTGGTGTCCTTGATTTTAATGATGTGCCACAAGGGGCAATCGACTTCGTACTCGCTCTTGCGAAACAGCTCGATATCGATCACGCCGGTTTTGATCTCATCATCCGTGACGGACAGTGGTACGTTCTTGAGTTCAATGTCTTCTTCGGTGGAGAAGGACTGAATCACCTTGGTATCCACGCACCGGATACGATTCTTGAATATGTCGAACGAAAATATGGAAGTTCATGAATTCTTCAAAATGACTTCACATCTTTTACGTCATCGTTTCATTCATTATGGTATGATAGTTTGGAAAGACTAGTATCTACTAGCAAACTGGGGTATAGGGGGATTCAAACATGAAGTTTGAACAATATGGTATTGAAGGCAAGGAACTGAAGTTCGGTCTTCTCGAAACAATCATGGAACATCACCGCTTCGTTCGTGAAGGACAATGGGATTACGAACGCGCGATGTACGACATGAAGTATGAAAAACAATCAACAGGTGAAGTATTCTACCTGCGTGTTCCTGTCTATGCGATCCAAGGTGAGATTGAAGACCGCCATGCTGTCGTTCGTATGATGACACCACTTCTCGGTAAACACTACTATCCACACGGTGTCGAGTATGATGAGACGTTCCCTCCGGAAATCGTCAAAGACTGCGAACGTCGTTTAGCAGCATTGCTCGAAACACTCGAAAAATAAGATCCACACGTAGAGGTTCCAATTAAGGAGCCTCTATTTTTTGTTTTTCATTCCAAACAAAAAAGCTAACGACCTCGCATCATCTACGAAGTCATTAGCTGTTCTGTCCACCTGATTGTTATTCTTTAATACACACGAAATAGCTTTTAACGCGCGACGAATTGTACATAAGATACGACATCGTCTCCGAGCTGAATCCCAAGCTGCTCGCGTACATGAAGATAAAGTGCGTGAAGTGACGTTGCCGGTGCATTGACCTTTACGCTAAATGCAATCTCTTCCCGGTCCATCCGTTTGATCCGGGAGTGATGGATTCCATAATCCTCGATCGCACAAGCAAGTAATTCCTCGATGGCTTGAATAGAGACGGTAACATCTCCTTGCATGTACTCTTCATAAGTCATCTACCTTCACTCCTTTGCTAATTGTGTGACCGAAGACATGACCTCTTCTAAGTCGACCGGTTCATCCGGCGTCTTCGCCATAGACGAAATCGCCCGTACTTTATTCTCACGGTCCAAAATGAACATTTGTGTTCCGTGTGTCACTAAGCCGCTCTCAGCCTTCGAGTAATAGAAATTCAACTGACGTGTCAAACGATCGATGACGACTGGATCTCCCGTCAATACTCTCCATCCTTTGGCATCTGCTTCAAAGTTCGAAGCATACTTTTTCAAGACTTTCGGTGTATCCACTTTTGGATCAACCGTCACTGCGACGAGTTCGACGTCACTTCCGTACAATTCTTCGCTCCGAAGCTTTTTCTCAAGCTTACGGTAATCATTTAACGTCAACGGACAAATATCAGGACAGTTCGAGTAGAAGAACGTCAACACTTTGACTTTTCCGTCTTCCGAATTGAATGATTTTCCATCTACGGCATTCGTTAATTCAAATGGTGTCGGTTCAGCGATGACAGGTAACTTTTCTTTCATGAAGAAATAATAATATCCCCCGGCTGCCGCAACTAAGATAAGGACGACGGCAGCGACCGTCAAGTAACTATTCTTTTTCAAGTTGGCTCCCCCTTAATGACTCCAGATCGCCCGGAATACGTTCGTCGTCTCACCCGGATCGTAGACGACATATAGTAAGCAATACACGATCACACCGGTAATGGCTGTCAAAAACCAAACGATTGAGGCAACCGGTCCGATTTTACGGTGACGTGCAAAGTTCTTCTTATACGCGTGATAGAGTGCCATCAAACCGAGCACCCCACCAGATGTCGCAAGAAGGATGTGGAAGATCAAGAATCCTGTGTAGTAGGCTTTGACGGACTCTGGACCGCCAAAGGCTGTGTTACCGAGCAGAATCGTCCGCAAGGCATACATGATGAAGAATAATAAAGCGAGTGCAGCTGCAATCGTCATCACGGTTTGGTGAGCTTTCATGTTACGACGCGTTTGGGCGATCAAAAACCAGCCAATCGCTACGAAAATCGCACTGATGACAATCAGCGACACACAAATCAACGGCAAATAACTCATGTTCCAACTTCCTCCAATTTAATCCGCTTTTGGTGTGAAGGACATGCCTTCATCCACGGCAGTACTTTTTGAACGGCGCACCCATGTAAAGAAGGTCAGTCCGAAGAATAGACCATACACGAGTTCTTGACCGAGCTTCATGAGGACACCACCAAAGCGTTGGTCCTCTAATAAGTCATCTGTCGTTCCGAGCAATCGTTCCAGGTTCAATCCGCTTAAATCATTGTTCGGCATACAGTAAGCGAGTACTTTCGCGAACGTCGCCGGATCCTGATACGCTTGATACTGAAAACTTTGACTGAAGATCATGAAGGCACAGGCTGGTGTCAACAACACACCATTTGCCACGATATAGACCATCTTCTTCAGGTCAGAAAGACTGTCCGCCTCATTGACCGGTGCAATGATCGGATACCACATCGTCATACTCAAGAAAATCAATGTTCCGTGGAACAGACGGTGAACGGTATAGTTCGTCAAGACATAATCAAAAATAAATGGCATGTGATAGAACGTAAACAAGGCATTAAAGACGACAAGTGCAATCAGCGGCTTGATGAAGAAGCGAAGAATCCTCCCAAGATACGGTGTATCGAACAAGCGCTTATAAAGCCACTCTGGTATCGCAATCAACAAGAGCGGCGGTGCGACCATATAGACGAATACCATCTGCAGCATGTGTGCTGAGAACGTGATATGTGCTAGCAGGTCTAACGGACTTCCAAAACCGATATAAAAAACGATCAATGCTGCGAGCATCGAAAACTTTTGCCCAAGCGTTGTTTCCGGCTCATCCGGACGACGCAACTTTTCTGTCACGACAGCATATAGGATATACAATCCAACGAGTATCAACGCATAATACGGACTCCATAAGACAGTCCATTCGAATTGCGAAAGTGCTCCTCTTAAATTGCCTAACATATTTTTTCACCCCGTTCCTTTCTCTTACAAACTAAGATTACCGTTCCCCTATTTCATTGTAAAGGTTTCTCATAAAACGATTCCAAAATAAAAGACCATCCTGCTAAACGTTAGCAGAATGGTCACATTTCTTACCAGATCAATAGACGAAGCGTCGCAACAATCGTCAAGGCGACGAATACACCGAGACCCATCATGACTTTGATCCATGTGTTGCCTTTATTGTTCATGTGCATGAACATATAAAGTTGAAGATAAACTTGAACGATGGCCATGATGATCAAGAAACCACCAGCTGCCCAGTGCGGCATGAGCTCAGCCATGACAGCACCGAACGCGATGAGTGTCAAGACGATCATGAGCGCGAAACTGATGAGTTGCAGTTGTGTCTCGCGACTACGTTCCGCTTTCATCTCGAGTTCGATTTGATTACGCGTAAGTTGTGGTTCGTGTTTTTCCATCTTATTTCACCATCCCCATGAGGTAGACGACTGAGAAGATAAAGACCCAGACGACGTCAATGAAGTGCCAGTAAAGACTTGAAACATAGTACTTCGGCGCGTTCACGACCGTGATGCCACGGTTCCAGTTCCGGATGAGAAGCGTCGAGATCCAGAGAAGACCGAACAAGACGTGCGCACCGTGGAATCCGACGAGTGTATAGAAGGCAGAACCAAATGCACTCGATGTGAACGTGTGACCAATGTGGTAGTAGTGATTGAACTCATAAATCTCACCACTTAAGAATCCAAGACCGAGAAGTAATGTGATGATGAGCCAAAGCTTCATCTTTTTCACATCATTACGTTTCATTGCCATCATGGCAAGAACGCTTGTTAATGAACTCGTCAAGAGAAGCATCGTCATGATGAAGACGAGACCCATTTCGAAGATGTCATAACTGCGTAGACCTTCTTTTGCACCGGAGTTATGAAGTCCGATGTATGTTCCGAAGAGAGAGGCGAACAAAGTCGTCTCTCCTCCAAGGAAGAACCAGAAGGCTACATATTTATTCTTACCCTCAAGTGTTGCTTTTTCAACATGATCCGGAATACCCGTGATCGGGTTATTCGGTACTGAATGATGACCCATCTTACTTCGCCTCCTTTTCTGCTTCAAGGCGTAGATCTTCTTCGACGACTGATTTCGGGATGTAGTATCCTTCATCATCGATCCAAGAACGGAAGAACATCGCGATCAATGTCATCGCAAGACCAATCAAGGCAACAACAAGACCAACAGTTCCATAGTCTAGGCGAAGAATGAATCCGAGACCTGCGAGGAATAGACCGACTGACATGACGAATGGCAAGATCGTGTTGTTCGGCATGTGGATATCGCCGACTTCTTCCGATACAGAAACTGTTTTGTTTCCTGCCATTTTTTCGAGCCAATACGTATCCAAACCTTTGACGAGTGGGATTTGAGCGAAGTTATACTCTGGAGTTGGAACTGGAAGTGTCCACTCAAGTGTACGTCCATCTCCCCAGACGTCGCGTTTTACATATTCTTTTGACATCAATGCTGCTGCAATCGAAATGACGAGAACGATCGTCGACACACCCATGAAGGCTGCACCGATTGATGAAAGTAAGTTCATTGTTTCCCAGCCTTGGTTTGGCAAGTACGTGAAGACACGACGTGGCATACCTGTAAGACCAAGAATATGTTGCGGGAAGAACGTCAAGTGGAAGCCGATGAAGAACAACCAGAATTGAATTTTTCCCCAGAATTCGTTGAGCTGTTTCCCGAACATGAGTGGGAACCAGTAGTAAAGACCTGCGAAGAGACCGAAGACAACCCCACCAACGATAACGTAGTGGAAGTGAGCTACTACGAAGTAACTGTCATGGTACTGGTAATCGGCAGGTGCAACAGAAAGCATGACCCCTGTCATACCACCAACAAGGAATGATGGAATGAACGCGACCGAATAAAGCATTGCGACTGGGAACGTCAACTTACCGCCCCATAGCGTAAAGAGCCAGTTAAAGATCTTGACCCCTGTCGGTACAGCAATCGCCATCGTTGCTACGGCGAAGATCGCGTTTGCGACCGGACCGAGACCAACTGTGAACATGTGGTGGACCCAAACCATGAATCCAAGGAAACCGATCAACATCGTCGCAAAGACCATCGTCGTGTAACCGAAGAGACGCTTACGAGCAAATGTAGGAATGATTTCAGAGAAAATACCGAATGCCGGTAAGATCAAGATATAAACTTCCGGGTGACCGAAGATCCAGAAGAGGTGTTCCCAGATGACGATATTCCCGCCCGCTGCCGGGTCGAAGAAGTGCGCTCCGAAGAGTCGCTCGAACGTCAAGAGGAACAATCCAACCGTAAGTGGTGGGAATGCGAAAACGATCAAGGCAGAAGCAACGAATGCTGTCCATGTGAAGAGCGGCATCCGCATCAGTTTCATACCTGGTGCACGCATGTTCAAAATCGTAACGAGGAAGTTAATCCCCCCCATAAGTGTACCGAAACCAGAAATCTGAAGACCTAGAGCGTAGAAGTCTACACCGAGAGACTCAGGTACCGTCGAGAGTGGTGCGTATGCAGTCCACCCTGCGTTCGGTGCAGCGCCGAAGAACCAAGAAAGGTTCAACAAGACTCCACCGAAGAAGAACAACCAGAAACCAAGTGCATTCAAGAATGGGAACGCAACGTCACGTGCCCCGATTTGAAGCGGTACTGCTGCGTTCATGTATCCGATCAACATCGGCATCGCTGCCAAGAAGATCATCGTCGTACCGTGCATCGTGATCAATTGGTTAAAGAGTTCACCGCTGACGAAATCGTTCATCGGTTTAATCAATTGAAAACGAATCATTAGGGCTTCTACGCCACCGACTAGAAGGAAGAACAATCCAGACATGATGTAGAGAATCCCGATTTTCTTATGGTCGACTGTCGTTAGCCAGTCCATGATGCCGCTTTTTTTCTGCGGCATACCCATAGTATGTGTCCCCACTATGATTCCCCCTTAAAAAATTATTGGAGCTTTTTGTCCAATAGATAATCTGCCAATTCGCTCAATTCTTCATCGCTGATCTGATCTTCAGAGAATCCAGGCATTTTCGTACCTTGTTTCTCTTTTTGTGGATCGCGAATCCATTTTTCGAGGTTTTCTTTATCATGATCGAGGTAACCCGCGATACGCTGACGATCACCGAAGTTCGTCAAGCTAGGTGCGACTTTCCCGCCACCATGACAGCTGAGACAGTTCTGGGCATAGACTTTCTCGCCAGTCGTCCAGTTCTTTTCATTCTTTTTATCAAGCTGCTTCGTCTCTGCTTCTTTCGCAGCTTTCATATCTTTTAACCAGTTGTCATAGTCGTCTTGTTCAAGTGCGACGACTTTGAAGTCCATCAATGCGTGAGAAGGACCACACAACTCGGCACATTTACCGTAGTAAGTGCCTGCTTCTTTTGCTTGTAACCACATTTCGTTCTCAAGACCTGGGTTCGTATCTGTTTTACCAGAAAGAGCTGGTACCCAGAATGAGTGAATGACGTCTTTAGACGTCAAGTTAACAGCAACACGTTTACCGACTGGAATGACAAGTTCTTGTCCTGTCGAAACACCTTTGTCTGGGTATTCGAACTCCCACCAGTAGAGGTTTGCTGTAACGTTGATTTGTTCGTTTTTCTTCGCTTCTTTTGCATCTGCGAGTTCAACCGTTGTTTTGATCGTAGGAATTGCAAGCACGATCAAAAGAAGAATCGGAATGACTGTCCAGATGATTTCAAGCGTATGGTTCCCTTCGACTTGCTTCGGAACCGTGTTATCACCTGATTTACGACGGAATTTCATAAGTACGTAAATATAAATGACGGCTACGATCGCAAGGACGAACAACATGACCCACAAGCTAAGCTTGATGATCTCAAGTTGCATCTCAGCGCCTTCTCCGCGAGGCTGTAGCGCAGACAATTCCGGAATTCCACAACCTGATAACATGAGTGCCATCAAGCCGATTGGAAGAAGCCGGAAGAGCATTTTTACTGATTTTTTCACAACCATCCCCACTTTCTTTGTCCCCAATTTTGTCTTTCGTAATGGTGTACGTGAATTATGTCAAATCGTTTTAGAGAGAAACGAGTACGACCGTCACGATCCAAGCCGTGAAATAAAACAGTGAGAAGAAGAACATCTTCGACGCCCATTTGATTTCGGCTTGTTCATCTTGGATCTTCAGACCTTTCAGTCCCATATAGAGCCAATATCCACCGAGCAATGCCATGACGATCATGTAGATGATGCCATAGTGTGCTAAGAGGAGTGATGATGGAATGAGTACTGCAATCCACCATACAATTTGTCGTTTCGTGATCGCGAATCCGTTTACGACAGGTAACATCGGGATACCTGCTGCCCGATACTCCTCTGTCCGTCGCATCGCGAGTGCAAGGAAATGTGGTGGTTGCCACACGAACATGATGAGGAATAAAATCCACGCATCAATGTGAAGCGTCGGAGTGACTGCCGCAAATCCAATGATTGGTGGCACAGCTCCTGATATACCACCTACGACTGTATTGATCGTGTGCGTCCGCTTTAACCACATCGTATAAATCACGACGTAAACGAATGATCCGATCAATCCGAACACTGCCGCCACATGGTTGACGATCAACAACAATACCGTACCGGTCGCAAGAATACCGAGTCCTAGTGCGAGTATCCGCTGTCCATCCATCTTCCCAGTAACGCTTGGTCTTCCCATCGTCCGTTCCATCTTGTAATCGATGTCCCGGTCAATGTAGTTATTGAGGTAGCAACTTCCGGCAATGACCAATCCACTCCCGAGAAGCGTCCACAGTAACATCCACTTGGTTTGCCACAGATACAACAGGACATCATCCGTTATGTATGATGCTGCTACGACATACCCCGCGAAGACCGTAATCAGATTGGCACGGACAATCCCCATTTTTGCTAGGGTAATATAGTCCTTGAATGTCGGCTGATCCGCTTGCTCGATCGCCATATCCAGTGCCTCTCCAGTAACTTTCGCCATGCTGTTCCCTCCTTTTCACCGTCTGCTTCCGTTTAGCACCTAGGCTTCACGTAATTTCTTCACAGAAATAACACAGACATGCCACGAAACGTCCTTTTCTCTATAAAAGATACCACATATCGAGGACCGTGACGTATGAAAATACTTTCGACATAATGAACAAAATGTGAAATCTATGTGATTTTCATCACAGTTCACCATATTTACCTAATACTAGAATAGCGTTGTTCTAAAAGATTGCAACCCTTTCAGTACTTTTTATGCGATACTAGACCTATGGAAATCCATGTATTTCGTATTTTTTTAGAAAGGTGGTGTCCAAATCTTGAATCGAAAACTTTCGATGTTTTCAGCCTTCGTCACGTTTACGATGATGATCGTCTTACTGATGGGTGGGACAGTCACAAAAACGGATTCGGGAGATGGTTGCGGAACGGATTGGCCACTCTGTCACGGGGAACTCATTCCGACGAACCCAAGTGTTGAAACGATGATTGAATATAGTCACCGCGCTGTGACTGGAGTCGTTGGACTCTTAATCATCGCCTTATGTCTCTGGACGCTCGTTGCCTTCAAGGATCGATTAGATACGAAGATCTTTGCGTTTCTTGCTTTCATCTTCATGTTGATTCAATCGATCGTCGGTGCTGGAGCAGTCGTTTGGCAACAATCAGACCTCGTCATGGCGTTACATTTCGGGATTTCATTGATCTCCTTTGCTTCGCTATTGATTTTGACATTGTTGATCATGGAGCGTCCGGGTCAGGAATTCAGGGAATCTGTCCCAGCATTCTTACGGAAGCTCTTGTACGGTCTACTCATTTATACGCTGATCGTCGTTTATACGGGTGCTTACGTACGCCATGTCGGCGCTACATATGCTTGCGTTGGTTGGCCTGTCTGTTCTCAACCTTCCATGACGTTCGAAGCGTGGGTGCAGATGATTCACCGGATCATGGCAGGATTACTGTTCCTGTTCACCTTATTCGTCCATGTCGTTGCGATTCGCTTAAAGCATCGGACGACAACGATTGGTATGGCGTTCGCGACGTTCTTCATCTCGTGCCAAGTCGCCACTGGGGCTTGGATTGTTCTTGGTGGACATGCAACGTATGTGCCGTTACTCCACGCCTTCTTGATCACATGTTACTTCGGGGTCTTATCTTACTTGACGTACCATGCATTCCGAACGCGTAAGGCAAATAGTCGTCTTCAATAAGGTCGTAAAAAAAGGATGTTCCTCAAGCGAGGAACATCCTTTTTTCATTATTTGAATCGAGCAATCGCACGCTTTCGCGCTTCGTCATGTGCGACGATTGGTTCTGGATAGCCATAATCCTTGCGTTGCTCAGCAGTCGGTTCATGAATATACTGCTTTGATAAATCCTTGATTTCCGTGACATACTTTCGAATGAACGCTCCATCCTTATCGAACTTCTTCGATTGAGTCGTCGGATTGAAGACGCGGAAGTACGGGACGGCATCCGTTCCGACCGATGCTGCCCATTGCCAACCCCCGATGTTTGATGCTGCTTCATAATCAACGAGTTTCTGCTGGAAATATTGTTCGCCTTTCTGCCAATCGACCAACAAGTCTTTTGTCAGGAAAGAAGCGACGATCATCCGTAGACGATTATGCATCCACCCCGTTTGATTCAATTGCCGCATCGCTGCATCAACGATCGGATAGCCCGTTTTGCCTTCACACCACGCCTTGAAGCCCTCTTCATCGTTCTCCCATTCGATTTCCCGATATTGCGTATTGACGGCTTGTCGTTTTGATTCCGGGAAATGCATTAAAATCATGTAATAGAATTCACGCCAGATGAGTTCGGTGATGAAAGTCTGTTTCCCTTTTGATTCTTTTGCCTCCTGAACAGCCGCATAGACGGTCCGAATGCCGATTTCTCCAGTCCGTAAATAGCGAGAAAGTAAACTCGTACCGTCGACAGCAGGAAGATCACGGTTCTCTTCGTAGCCTGCAAGCGATTGTTCGACGAATTTCTTCAAGCGTTGTTTCGCCTGCTTTTCACCAGGATGGAAGACGGCTTCCGACTCTGCCTTTTTAAAATAAGCGTTGATGAAACTATTATCGTGCTGACGCTTTTGATAATGATCCCGCAGCGTTTGCCACTTGACTTCATATGGTGCAGGAATGTCTTTTTTCATGAATGCATTCTTATATGGCGTGAACACTTTATAGAACTTTCCATCTTGCTTTTTAATGTCATGCGGGTGAAGAAGATGCCGGTCTAGTAGCCGCTCCGTCTGACGATCTTTACGCTTTTTAATGATTTTTTCATCTCGCGTCTTGAATGGTTCGACATATTCCGCATTAAATAACAAGATGTCCGCATCATCAGTTGCGTCTAAGAAAGCCTGTTCATCCCCTTCGATGAAACGGATCGGCATCTCTTTCTCTTTGCAGGCATCAGAAAACATTTCGAGCGCTTGGAAGAAATATTGTTGCCGTGCTTCATATTCTCCGATGTAATCCGGATTGAGCCAAAAGACGAACTCGACCGTCGCCTTCGGATTTTCATTTAGTAATTCAACAGCACGTGCCAACATGTGGTTATCTTGTAATCGAAAATCACTTCGTACCCAACAAATAATGTTCAATCGTATCCTCTCCCACTACGTATTGAATGAAAAACAGGCAGCCCGCCGAGCGTGCGCCTGTTTTTCGTTGTGACCTTATACGAATTCAATCAGTAAGTCTTGACTCGCGATAGCTTCGCCTTCCTTGACGTGGACGGCTTTGATTTCACCGTCTTCCGGTGCTTGGATCGTCGTTTCCATCTTCATCGCTTCCGTGACGAGGAGTTGCTCTCCTTTACGGACACGTGTACCCGTTTCGACGAGTACCTTCAGCACGCTACCCGGCATTGAGGCACCGATTTGTTTCGCATTGCTTCGATCTGCTTTTGGACGACTTGATGAACTTTCCTTAATACTGATGTCTTTGACTTCGACTTCACGAGGAACACCGTTCATCTCATAATAGATCGTCCGCATACCATGATCGTCTGGCTGACCGATTTGAATCAACTTGAGGTAGAGTGTCTTGCCTCGTTCGATTTCAACCTCGATCGTCTCACCTAGACGCATTCCATGGAAGAACGTATTCGTATCAAGAACAGAGATATCGCCATATCGCGCGACATACGAACTGTAGTCCATGAAGACTTTTGGATAGAGCGCGTAAGCGAGTGCATCAAATTCTGTAACGGGACGTTCAAGTTTTTCGAACAACTCATGTTTGATTGCGTCAAAATTAAGTGGATCCATCATCTTACCTGGACGTTCTGTCAGCGGAGCAGCTCCCTTGAGAATAGCCTGTTGAACGTCTTGCGGGAAACCATCTGGTGGTGTTCCGAGCTCCCCTTTCATCAGTTCGACGACTGAATCCGGGAAATCAAGTCCACTTGCACGGTGCAAGACATCCTCTTCTGTCAGATGATGTTGAACCATGAAGAGTGCCATGTCTCCAACGACTTTTGACGATGGTGTGACTTTGACGATATCGCCAAACAGCATATTGACACGCGCATACATCTCTTTGACTTCAGACCAACGATCCGCAAGTCCAACCGCTTTTGCTTGTTGCTGTAAGTTCGAATACTGTCCACCCGGCATCTCATGGTCGTAGACCGTTGGATTCGGTGCAATCATATCGAGTTCGAATGCTTGATACAGATGACGCACGTCCTGCCAATAATCCGAAATCTGTTCAAACTTCTGTGCTGATACGAGCGGTTGACGTGGATGACCACTTAAGGCATGAATCAAGCTACCACCCGCTGGCTGACTCGTCAGTCCCGACATGCTTGATGCCGCGACGTCTACGACGTCGACACCTGCATCAATCGCACGCGCATACGTATAAATCCCGTTCCCACTCGCATCGTGTGTGTGGAGATGGATTGGTAGCGATACCGCATCTTTAAGTGCTGATACGAGTGCGTAGGCTGCCTCCGGTTTCAAGAGACCCGCCATATCCTTGATGGCAATGATATGAGCGCCGCTTTCTTCCAGTTGTTTCGCCAGATTGACGTAATACGGCAGGTGATATTTCGGTCGATTCGCATCGAATAAATCCCCTGTATAACAGACAGCTGCTTCCGCGATTTTACCTGTCGGCAAGACCGCATCGATGGCAAGTTGAATCGACTCCGGGTTATTCAAGCTATCGAAGATTCGGAAGACGTCGACTCCTGCCTGCGCCGCTTCCTTGACGAACGTGTGAATGACATTGTCCGGATAGTTTTTGTAACCAACGCCGTTCGCACCACGAAGCAACATTTGAATGAGGACGTTCGGCATCTTTTCACGTAATTTCATCAGACGAACCCATGGATCCTCCGACAAGAATCGATACGCGACATCAAACGTCGCGCCTCCCCATGCTTCGACCGAAAACAGTTCAGGGAGCAGTTTCGCCTCCGCTTCGGCGATCGCAACGAGGTCCTTCGTCCGCATCCGAGTCGCAAGGAGCGATTGATGGGCATCACGGAATGTCGTATCCGTCAACAACACATTCTCTTGTGCTGCCAACCACTTCGCAACAGCTTCCGGACCTTCTGCATCGAGGATCGCTTTCGCACCCGGTGTATAGTCTGCCGGAAGATTTTTTGGAATCCGGACGTCACGCGCAAGCGGCTTGTCCAATTTCCCGATTCCCGGGAATCCATTGACAGAAACCTCTCCGATGTACGTCAAGAGCTTCGTTCCCCGGTCTTGGCGTTTCGGGAAGATGAATAATTCCTGTGTATCATCGATGAACGAAGTGTTGTAATCGCCACTAACGAACGCATGGTGTTTCAAGACGTTGCTCAAGAATGGGATATTCGTCTTAATCCCACGGATTCGGAATTCACTTAAGTTTCGACGCATCTTCGCGACCGCTTGGTCATACGTCAAACCGTGTGTCGAGATTTTAACGAGCAACGAATCATAATATGGTGAAATTTCTGCTCCGACATAGGCATTCCCACCATCAAGACGTACTCCAAAACCGCCTGGTGAACGATAGGCCTTGATCTTCCCTGTATCCGGCAAGAAGCCGTTTTCCGGATCTTCTGACGTGATCCGGCTTTGAATCGCAAAACCAAGCATCTTGATGTCTTCTTGTTGCGGAATACCGACGAGGTCACTATGTAACGATTCGCCTTCAGCGACACGAATTTGCGTCTGAACGATATCTACGCCCGTAATCATCTCCGTGATCGTATGCTCGACTTGGACACGTGGATTCACTTCGATGAAGTAAAACGATTCATCTTGTGTCACGAGAAATTCGACCGTACCCGCATTTTCGTATCCGACATGTTTCATCAGTGTGACGGCAGCGTCACAAATCTTTTTACGCCCTTCGTCTGATAGCGTAACACATGGCGCCACTTCGACGACTTTTTGGTGACGACGCTGTACGGAACAATCACGTTCAAACAAATGAATGATGTTCCCATGGGCGTCACCGATGATTTGAACTTCAATATGTTTTGGTCGTTCGATTAGTTTTTCGACGTAAATCTCATCCGAACCGAACGCTTTCAAGGCTTCAGATTTCGCACGTTCGATCATGTCTGGAAGTTCTTCTTCTGTCCGGACGACACGCATTCCGCGTCCACCACCACCAAGCGATGCTTTGACCATGAGTGGATAGCCTGCTTCCTTTGCGAACGCATACGCTTCATCAATGGATGAGATCGGACCATCCGTTCCCGGAATGACAGGAAGACCGGCTTCAATCGCAGTCGTCCGTGCACGTACTTTATCCCCGAACTTATACAGGTGCTCTTCTTGCGGTCCGATGAAGATGATTCCTTCTTCACGGCAACGTTTGGCTAGCTCAATATTCTCAGAGAGGAAACCATAACCAGGATGGATCGCATCACAATCGGCTTTTTTCGCTGTTGCGATGATATCTTCAATGTCGAGATAGGCTTCGATCGGTTTTTTACCTTCTCCGATCCGGTACGCTTCATCGGCTTTATAGCGATGAAGAGAACCCATGTCCTCTCGCGAATAAATGGCAACGGTACGAATACCGAGTTCTGTCGCTGCACGGAAAACGCGAATCGCGATCTCCCCGCGGTTTGCTACGAGAATCTTCTGGATTTTAGTCAACTGATGCTCCCCCTTTAGTTAATGAGCTCGTGGCACTCATCGAACGTGCAGTCTGCACTTCTTTATGATACGCCATCCGATATTTGTTTTGCATGGAAATGTTTGCCATCACACCAAGCATCGTACTCATGACAAGTAACGACGACCCACCGTAACTGATGAATGGCAAGGTGACACCTGTACCTGGAAATAGACCAGACATGGCCGCGATATTGATACATGTCTGGATGAAGATGATACCGGATATCCCGAGAGCGAGCATACTCGAATAAAGCGAGACACACCGATTAGCGATGATCGCCCCTTGAATCATCAGATAGAACAATAGACCGAGTACGACAAGAACCCCGATGAATCCGAGTTCCTCCGAGATGATCGACATGATGTAGTCGGTTTCAGGCTCTGGCAGATAACCATACTTTTGAAAACTATTCCCGAGACCTACTCCGAATAATCCCCCATGGGCAATTGATATGACGGAGTTGATGAGCTGATATCCCTTACCTTCTGCGTCAAGGAAGGGATTTAAACTTGCTTGAATCCGTTGCATCTGATTATCCGAAAAATTATTCCATGCGTACAAGAAGATGATTGGTACGGTGACGACACATAACATGATGTAACCACTAGGTAATCCAACTGCGAATAAAATCATCGCCGAGATGAGTAACAGAATGAACAATCCACCGTCATCCGGTTGCATGCGAATGATGATCGCGTAAGGTGCAAGTAATACAACCATCGGAATCAAGATCCAGTCCGAGAAACTAAGTAAAATCCGTCTTCCTGGAGACGTCGCTGGAATTTGACGATGGATGAAGTGATGGACGATCCCAATCACGCCGTCCATTTTCCCTTTGTGCTTTTGATCAAAATAACTCGCAAGTCCGACGACGAGCACGAATTTACAAAGCTCGATTGGTTGAATCAAGAAGATACCGAAGTTCAACCATGCGCGAGCCCCGTTTAGTGGTGCCGAAAACAGCGTCGCCATCAACATCAACCATGTAATCGCGTACAAGAGTAAACGAATCACTGGTCCACGGAACACCTCATGATTGATTTGTGAAACGAAAAGGAACAGCACGATCGCCATCGCATCAAACATCAACTGCTTCTCAAAGAAGGACGTATTCGCATAATCTCCACCGTTCCACACGCTCGCACTATAGACCATGACCGTACTGATCGCCATGAGGATGAGCATCGTAAAGAAGAGACCATAGTCAAAAAATGCTCGTTTTTCTTTAAACTTCGCTAACATATGTACACGTCCTTTTTTCATTTTCTAAAAAAAAATACCCAAACGCCGCATTTCACGTTTGAGTAGAAAATCAGCACGTCTCCGCATCATGTAAATCAGATAATTGCTGTTCAAGTGATTCGAGTAATTGTTTCCCCTCACCCGCATCAATCAGTTCAAGACGTACCGCAAAATCAATTTGACGGGATAATCCGAACATTTGTGTATCCAATACTTCCTCGTAAAGAGGACATTGTGGCATCGTTAAATTCGCAAGCTGGACCTCGATCAACCGGCGGATTTTTTGTGCATCCGCTTCTAGTAGCTCAAGAGCGCGCTGGCGATGAACTGTCTCGATTTCAGTTGACAATCCAATCCCTCCTCATCAAATGACGCGTTCCTGTTATAGCTAAACTTTACCTTACTTTCGCCAACAATTCAACGTTTCGGTATAATGGATTTGTTGGACTTACACATTTAGGGGGTAGAACAAATGATTTTTCCGATTAACGGTAAAGTACGGCATCAGTTAACGATTGATCCGACAGTCTGGATCTTTGATGAACGAAAGGTAGCAATCGAGAAAATCGGGCAACCAGCCGACACAAGTGAACAAGAAGCGTACTACGCGAAAATGGGGGCTGCGTGGGATAAAGGCATCATGGAAGGCAGTCGTACGGATCACAATCGTCCGATGACACGTGCTGAAAAAGAAGCCGCGCTTCAAGGGTCATTCGCAATGGCTCTTGCACCGTTCATCCGGAATGCCGAGCTTTTACCGGATGCGATCGCCATTCGTTTCGAAGGCGAAGAAACGGTCGAACTTCCACTTGAGCAACTCGACGAAGTGTATCTGCAGTTCTCACAAGACGGCAAAGTGTTAGCAGATGGACCCGTTCATCTGTTACACGGACAACAGATCGTCAAATCCGTTCATACGGTTACCGTCATATAAGGAAAACGTGGTGCGCCTGAATAGACGCACCACGTTTTTTCATAGTAAATCGGCTGCGAGGCGTGCCAAGTTCGAGCGCTCCCCTTTGACGAGTTTGACGTGTCCCGTCATCTTCTCATTTTTGAGTCGTTCTACGGCGTAGGATAGACCATTGGAATACTCATCTAGATACGGATGATCAATCTGCTGTGGATCTCCGACTAACACGATTTTCGAGTTTTCACCGACACGTGTCAAAATCGTCTTGACTTCATGTTTCGTCAAATTCTGCGCTTCATCGATGATGATGAACTGCCCCGGCATACTACGTCCCCGGATGTACGTTAATGCTTCCAGTTGAATCGTCTTCATTCCGGCGAGAATGTTACCTAGTTCGTCTCCCGATCCCGTATTGAAAAGGTGTTCGAGGTTATCGTAGATAGGTTGCATCCACGGACGAAGCTTCTCTTCCATTTCACCCGGCAAGTAGCCGATATCGTTTCCCATCGGTACGACAGGACGAGCAACGACCAGTTTTTTATATTTGTGCTCGTCTTCCACTTGCAGGAGACCCGCAGCGAGTGCGAGTAGCGTTTTCCCGGTACCTGCCTTACCAACGAGTGTCACAAGTGGTACATCGTCACGTAATAATAACTCAAATGCCATCCGTTGTTGAACGTTTCGTGGAATGACGCCCCAGACTTGGTCGACATCGATCGAAAGTGCCCGAATGATCGGCAAGTTCTGATCAACGACGGCGATGGCTGAAGCTTTCGACATGTTACTTTTTAAGATGACGAACTCATTCGGTTGCACTTTTTCTGGCAAGACATCCACCGAAAGCCGTTTGTCCTGATAGAAGGCATCAATATACTCCTGATCGACGGTTACTTCGATGAATCCTGTATAAAGACCGGTCAAATCAGCGATATGATCTGTCATATAATCTTCAGCGACTAATCCATACGCATCCGCTTTGACGCGGACTAAGATATCTTTTGAGACGAGAATGACATCTCGTGGGGTCGCTTCGATTTGTTGTTCCCGATGAATCGACCACGCCAGTTCAATGATCTTATTATCGTTTGATTCATGCGTAAACGGCGAACCTTCATGAATGGAGTCCCCAATATCGACGCGAAGAATACCGCCGTTTCCGAGTGGCACTCCCGCATGAAGCTGACCAGTTTCCCGTAATTGGTCTAAGATGCGAGCTGTTTCTCGTGCATTACGCCCAACCTCATCCATGTTGCGTTTTTTTCCATCTAGTTCTTCTAGTACGATCGCTGGTATAACGACGTCGTGCTCCTGGAATTGGAAAAGAGAAAGTGGATCGTGAAGCATGACATTAGTATCAAGTACGTATATTTTTTTCATTCCATCGTTCGCCCCTTTAGAGTCGAGTTTGTGATGAATGTTACGCTTTTAGGATGCGATGAACGAGTTGATCCAACCGTTCGGCTGCCTGTTCATCGTATGTTTTTTCGATAGTTGGTCGTTGTGTGACAGCTGCTCCGTAAAACAAGATGTCACGCACCTCCTCAACGCGTCCCTCATAAAAAGCGAGTGGCAACGGAAGGTCTTCTTGCGGCGTAAACGCCTTGACGTCCGTACACGTTAAGCTGTACGTCGACTGATCTGCAAAAAAGATCAATGTGAAGACCGGATGTTCTCGTAATGTTTTAACGAGATGAGAATCTGCTTCGATTGTAAATCGAACCGTTTGCGAATCCGTCGCATGTACCCAACTGATTGCATGTGTGATGGGCCAATGTTTGGATTGATCATGCGTAATCAAAAAAACGAGTGGTAATTGCGATAGTGCTTCTAGTTGACCTGAGTTGAGCTGTTGTTCAACTTTATTTGCCATGACATCACCCCCTCTACGACTTAGTGATGATATTTCGATATATACCTCTCGTTTCCCTTTTTTACATCTGAATAATCTTCTAATATGATATACTAAGAAAAAAAGGGAGGACCTGGCATGCGAGTGAAATGTACGATTTGCGATAAGCGTGAAACGATTGATGATTGGTCCTTCACGGCGAAGCGATTACGCAATAAACCTGTTCGTGTCCACATTTGTGATGAGTGTCGATCACGCGTAGAAGAACGGACACTTGAACGCCACGCTTCTGGACAATTTCATTTATACCCGACTTGGGAAACGAAACGAAAACACTGGTAAACAAAAGGTCTGCGGGGAAATTCCCTGACAGACCTTTTGTTGTTCATCGATTGATTCGAACGAGTCGATCATCATCTGCCGATGGATTCCCTCTTCCGTCCGTATTATTTGTAATATAGTAAATTGATGTCTCGTCAATCCAGACATCTCGAATCCGACCTTGGTTTTCGACGATCGTCTTGACTTGCTTCGTCTCTAGATCGATGGTTTGTAATCGTTGTCCGACAAGTGTTGCAAAATAAAGTGTATTCTCTGCCGTTGCAACTCCACTTGGTGCAACAGATTGTTCTCCTACTTCATACCACGGCGTCACCAGTCCATCTGCTTGTTCTTTCCCTTCAATCGTCGGCCATCCATAATTCTTTTGTTCGATTCGATTGATTTCATCGTGCCCACTTTGCCCATGTTCGCTTGCATACAGTTGATCATCGACGAAAACAAGTCCTTGTGGATTCCGGTGACCGAGACTGTAGACGTATCCTTTTTGATTCCCCTCGAACGGTTCTCCTTCAGATGTGATGCGTAAAATCTTTCCTGCCAATGAATCAATGTCTTGCGCCAGTTCAGGATTCGCTGCGTCTCCTGCTGTGACGTAGAGCGCGCCTTCAGGTCCCCATTCTAGCCGTCCACCGTTATGAATCGTCGCTCCGGGAATATCATCGAGTAAGACACGTTCTTCCGTCCACTGGTCACCCTCTTCTTTTATCGCGATGACGCGATTCGTCGCTTGTCCTTGTTTGGCGTACGTATGGTAGACGTATGCCGTCTGATTGTCCTTAAAATCAGGATCAAGTACCATTCCAAGCAATCCACCTTCTCCTTCAGCAAGGACATCCTCTTTCAGCTGAAGGCGCATCCGTTCATAATCACCTTTTTCTCCTTTGACAATCGTTCCTTCTCGTTCCGTGATGTAAAATACCTCTCCTTCTCGGACAATATTCCACGGAGCGTTTAGCTCTTTAAATACGACTCCTTCTTGCGCTTGAGATGATTGCGTTGCTTTTTGATCACCTGAATCCTGTTGATTGTTTTCTTGTGTCGTCTGATTCGTTTCCTCTGTTGACGATTCTTCTGACGTTTGTGTACAGCCCATCAGAATACCCGCTAACAATAGGGGTATGACATACCTTATTTTCACTGTTTTCTCCCCTTTTAGTATTCTTGTTCCCGCTACGCTTTAAATCATGCATCTGAATTGGCTCAAAAAAAAGAACGAACCTCCGAGGAGATTCGTTCTTTTGATTCATGACACGCTTCCGTCAAGAAGCTGTCCGTTCACGTTCACGCTTGACCATCCACATCCGGAAGCGATAAATACCAAGTACGAAGACCATCGCAAGGAGTACTTCAGGAATCGGCCATGTCCAGAAGACAAGCGTCAATGCTGCCGAGAAGACGGCGAGCAAGAGATAGACGATCAGTGATTTCCACCATGCTAGTTCCTTAGCAAATCCTAACTTAAAGACGACAAGTGTCAAGATGACGACGGTAATCATTAAAGGATAAAATCCCGCTTCGATGTTATTCGGATCACTTCCGATACCGAGAAGTTTCGCGATGAACGGAATATCGTATTTCGAGAAATCAGAAGCAACGGCAGCTTGTGCATTCATTGCCAGTCCCCCTATTCGTTCAAGACTTAATCTTTACCTAGACGACGACGTTTTTCTTGCTTTTCACGTTCGTTCTTGTTCAAGACTTGTTTACGGAGACGAACCGATTGTGGTGTGATTTCACAGTACTCATCTTCGTTCAAGAATGTCAACGACTCTTCAAGTGAGAAGACACGTGGACGTTTAAGAACGTTCGTTGAATCTTTTGCAGATGCACGCATGTTCGTTAATTGTTTTGCTTTAACGACGTTGACAGCGAGATCGACATCACGGTTACATTCGCCGATGATCATACCTTCGTATACTTCAATACCAGGCTCGATGAAGATCGTTCCGCGGTCTTCAAGAGCTGAGATCGCGTAAGCAGTTGCTTTACCTGTTTCGATTGAGACCATAACACCACTACGACGTCCACCGATATCCGCTTGGATGAACGGACGGTATTCTTCGAATGTGTGGTTCATGATTCCGTATCCGCGTGTAGCAGAAAGGAATTCGTTACGATAACCGATCAAACCACGTGAAGGAACGATGAATTCCATCTTCGTTTGACCGTTGTCCATTGTTTGCATGTTCGTCAATTCACCTTTACGGAGACCGATCGATTCCATGACAGAACCTGTGTACTCTTCTGGTGTATCGATGACGACGCGTTCGAATGGCTCGACTTTGACGCCTTCTTCTTCTTTGATGATTACTTGCGGTTTCGATACTTGAATTTCGTATCCTTCACGGCGCATGTTTTCGATCAAGATCCCGAGGTGAAGTTCCCCACGACCAGAAACGATCCAGCGGTCCGGTGAGTCTGTGTTTTCGATGCGAAGTGAAACGTCTGTTTCGAGTTCTTTTTCAAGACGCTCTTCGATTTTACGTGAAGTAACGAGATCCCCTTCACGACCAGCGAATGGCGAGTTGTTGACGATGAATGTCATTTGAAGCGTTGGCTCATCGATACGTAATAATGGGAGTGGATCAACGTGTGAAGTTGGGCAAACCGTCTCACCGACGTTGATATCTTCCATACCGGCGATCGCGATCAAATCTCCAGCTTTTGCTGTTTCGATTTCGACACGTTTTAGACCGAAGTAACCGAACAACTTTGTAACACGGAAGTTCTTCGTTGAACCATCAAGTTTTGAAAGCGAAACGCTATCACCAACTTTGATTTCTCCACGGAAGACACGACCGACACCGATCCGTCCGAGGTAGTTATCATAGTCAAGCATCGTAACTTGGAACTGAAGCGGCTCCATTGTGTTATCGACAGGCGCTGGTGTGTGCTCAAGAATTAAATCAAGAACGTTTGTGATTGTATCTTCTTGTTTCTCTAATTCAGGTTCAAATGAACTTGAGCCGTTGACTGCCGATGCATAAACGACTGGGAATTCGAGTTGATCTTCGTCAGCTCCGAGGTCGATCAAGAGATCAACGACTTCGTCGACGACTTCAAGAGGACGGACCATCGGTTTGTCAATTTTGTTGACGACGACGATTGGTTGAAGTCCTTGCTCGAGTGCTTTTTTCAAAACGAAACGTGTTTGTGGCATACAGCCTTCACGTGCATCGACGACGAGGATAACGCCATCAACCATACGCATGATCCGCTCAACTTCTCCACCGAAATCGGCGTGTCCTGGCGTATCAACGATGTTGATGCGTGTGTTCTTGTAATCAATTGCAGTGTTTTTCGCAAGAATCGTGATTCCACGTTCCCGCTCGATGTCATTTGAGTCCATTGCGCGTTCTTCGACTTGTTCGTTCGTACGGAACGTACCAGACTGTTTTAAAAGCTCATCGACTAATGTTGTTTTACCATGGTCAACGTGGGCGATGATCGCAACGTTGCGTAAATCATTTCGTACTAATGTTGTCATAGGTGTGTACCTCTTTCTATTCATTTAAATAAATCTTATCATACTTTCGGTCAACTTTAAGAGTATAGCACAGGTAGAGTCCTAATTGGCAATGACTAAGATTCGACATCAGTCCGAAAGCCTTTTCATTATCCTTCATTCACGCTACACTGTTAACGTACTCACGGGTAGAGGGGGAAAAGAACATGCGCCTGCTATTTTTATTACTCGCCATGCTTGCCGTAGGATCCATGGCAGCCATCGGCATCTTCATCGCGGAACAAAACGTCCCGATGACGATCGCCTCTGTCATCTTGATGATTGTTGCGATGGGTGCTGGGTTCGTCTTAAAGGCACGTTTACGAAAACAAGCATGAGCAAAAAGGTTCCTTTCGTTCAAGACGAAAGAAACCTTTTTTCAATCCTCTTGTGTTTGTACGAATGTCAAAACATCTTCAACGAACGTCCGGCTCCCTGCTAGCACACTCGTTTGTTCGAGAAATGACATCGATTCACCTGTGATCGTTCCGACACGCCCACCGACCTCTTCAATCAATAACTGACCGGCTGCGTAATCCCAAGGCATATTACGCATCGTGATATACCCGTCAACACGCCCTGCAGCTGTCCATGCGAGTTCAAGTGATGCTGCACCGATTGCTCGTACACCTACTGCGTGTCGTACGAGTGGCGCAAGACGATCCGTATTGATTCGACGATTTGGTGTCACCCAGGTCGCGTTCATACAGATGATTGCTTCTTTAACACTCCGCTCCTCGATTTGTGGTAATCGTATGCCGTTTTGATAAGCACCATGCCCTTTGATGACATGGAACAACTCGTCCGCCATGACATCGTAGACGAATCCATAACGTAACTCACCATCTATCATGATCGCAATCGAGATGGCAAACATTCGTTTTTGACGGATAAAGTTCATCGTTCCATCAATCGGATCAACGAACCAGATCGTGCCTTCGAGTGTATCGGGTCGAGCGATTCGCCCTTCTTCCCCATAAATATGATGATTCGGATAGCGATCTAAAATACCTTGAATCAATAAATCCTCGACGGCTTGATCAATCTCTGTCACTAAATCGCTTTTTCCGGTTTTTTGTTCGACGTGATACGAACCATCAATTTTTTCGCGAATGTACTTTCCCGCTCGTTTGATCAAATCTATCGCATCCAACTCAATCTGCATTTAAGTTCACTCCTTCATCGTTGTTTCCAGCTTCTTCTATAGTAACAAAAAAAGAAAACCAGCGAACAGTTCGCTGGTTGAAGAGTTGATATTTTATTATAAGGTAGAGATCGGAACGTTGAAATCAAGCTTCAAGACGTACCATCTCTTGACGATATTTTTCGAGGCGCTCTTTACTTGCGCCAACAGCTTCTGCGTCACTTGCCACCATCGCATCGTGTAATGTAGCAAGCTCATAATCGATTTCGAGACGCAATACAGGAATGCGTTTTTCTGCATCTTTTCTCTTGTATGCTTCTATCACTTGTTTCACAGTAACCACACTCCTTCGCGGGATAAACAGAGGTTTAATTTGTCAGACAATTGCGACTTATTAGTGGATTGAATCTATAATAGTACGATTCAACTTAGATGTAAAGCATCTAATTTTAAAAAATACAGTTTCACATATTTGTAAGACCAACGTCTTGTATGTAGTATATAGCCGCTTCCTTTCCACTTTAAACAAATGTTGATCATTTCCCGCACATTTCCAGTCGGATTAAAAGATAAGACTCCTATACGATCGCATAGGAGTCTTATCTTCATGATCCAATTATTTCTTCATACGAACAATCGGTTCTTCCTGACGTTTCGCTTGTTGCATCGTCCGATAACTCGAGCAGCCGGTCTCTTCCATATAAAACTGATCCCACTGTTTTTCCTCGGATTTCGAGGTGACGATTTGCTTGAATTCACGATACGCTTCGAGCAACCGTTGTCGTTCAACACCTGTCTCATACGCTTGCTCGACTAAATTAAAGAAGTCGATGACTTTCACGATTTCTTCAGTCGACCAATCGGAATTGAGCGGATAATTCAATGCCATCATTCCCACTTCCTTTCTGCACTTTTCTATTTTACACGGAAAAGAAGCATAAAACAGTTGCAACCGTACGAAAACTTGTTATAGTTAGCTTGTTTGATTGTATTTTTATTCGGTTTTAAGGGGGGAAATCTGGTGCAAACAAAAAGCTTAACACAGCTCGATACACCTTTATTCGATGCGCTACTTGCGCATGCGAAACGTCAACCAATTCAATTTCATATTCCCGGTCATAAAAATGGTCAAGGAATGGATCCAGCCTTTCGATCGTTCATCGGTCAGAATGCGCTCGATATCGATTTAATCAATATCGCTCCCCTTGATGATCTCCATCATCCAAAGGCAATCATTAAAGAGGCTCATCAATTGGCAGCTCAAGCCTTCCATGCCGACGAAACGTTTTTTTCCGTACAAGGAACTTCAACGGCCATCATGGCGATGATCATGAGTGTCGTCGGACCTGATGATAAAATTCTCGTTCCTCGGAACGTGCATAAATCGGTGATGTCAGCTATCGTTCTTTCTGGTGCGCATCCGATTTTCATTCACCCTGAATTCGATGAGACATTCGGAATCGCGCACGGTATCACACCAAGCGCGGTAGAACGTGCCCTTGCACTTCATCCCGATACAAAAGCAGTTCTCGTCATCAACCCGACCTATTTCGGCGTTGCTGGTGACTTAGAGAGCATCGTCAAGCTTTCCCATAGTAAAGGTATTCCGGTACTCGTCGACGAAGCACACGGCGTCCATATCGCATTCCACGAAGATATGCCGTTGTCAGCGATGCAAGCAGGAGCTGATCTTGCCGCAACCAGCGTGCATAAACTCGGTGGCTCACTTACAGGAAGCTCTGTCCTGAACGTTCGTCGCGGACTTGTCTCTCCAGATAAAGTTCAAGCAGTGCTCTCGATGTTGACGACGACATCAACATCTTACCTGTTACTCGCTTCTCTTGACTGCGCTCGGCGTCATCTTGCGATCAACGGTGAAGCGATGAATCGTCGGGCCCTTGAACTTGCGACACGGATGCGCTTTGGATTAGCGAAGCTTCCTTATCTCGCCGTTTTCGGTGAATCTGATCTGCATTCGAGTGCTACGTTCGCTTTTGATCCAACGAAAGTGCTTGTTTCCGTCAAAGGACTTGGTATTTCTGGTCACCTCGTCGAAGAGTTCTTACGCGAAGAACATCGGATCGAAGTTGAACTTTCTGATTTGAATAATATTCTCGTCATCATCACGTCTGGTGACTCGGAAGAGACAATCGATGCATTCCTACATGCGATGTCTTTACTTGTTGCACGCTATCAGAATAATGGCGCTGAAACGACTGATCACTCAATCGTCCTTCCAGACATTCCAGCGCTCGCTCTCAGCCCACGTGATGCTTTCTATGAAGAAACAGAGACAATTCCGTTAGTCGATGCGGTCGGACGGATTTCAGCTGAATTCATGATGGTATATCCACCTGGTATTCCTATCTTCATCCCAGGGGAGATGATCACGGCAGACAACCTTGCCTATATTAAAGAAAACATCGAAGCCGGTCTTCCGGTTCAAGGTCTCGAGGATCATTCGCTCGAGACAATCAAAGTCATTCAACAATCGAATGCGATTCGTTAAAAATGCAAAAGCAGCCATCCTCATTACTCAGGATGGCTGCTTTTTTGAACCTTTCATTCGGCGTATTCATCGTTTGGTGAACAAGGAATGAATGCTGCAAGTGCTTCACCGATTACTGCGACATCCTCTCGTTCAATCGCAAATGTACGAATTAAGACCTCTCCATTCAACACATCCTGTTGATCGAGTAACGCTGACTGACCACCGGTTAAACTGACGACAAGTACTTTCCCGAAGAATTGTCCCGTACAGACGACAGCAAAATCATAGCGGGCGAGTGCAGTCGTCCAGCCGACAAAACGAACCTTATCCATTTCCGATACGTAATACAGCTCCTCTAAGGTAGTCACGGATTCCATGTGCGTCCACCCTCTCCGATTTTTACTTTTTCTTTTCCTTTTTTGTATCAAGACCAAACAAAAAAACACCTCATACACGGTCGGCTCCCCGTGTATGAGGTGTTTCGATATTATTTAATGATGTGGATTGGGCTACCGATTGCAACTTCAGCAGTTTCCATTGCGATTTCACCGAGTGATGGGTGTGCATGGATTGTGAGTGCGATATCTTCAGCTGTCATACCAGACTCGATTGCGAGTCCCATTTCAGCGATCATATCAGATGCGCCTGTACCAGCGATTTGCGCGCCGATCAAGAGACCATCTGATTTACGAGTGATCATTTTCAAGAAGCCGTCTGGCTCGTTGAGTGCAAGTGCACGACCATTCGCAGCGTAAGGGAATTTAGACGCGATGTAATCGAGCCCTTCTTCTTTCGCTTGTGCTTCCGTGTAACCGACTGTAGCGAGTTCTGGATCTGTGAAGACGACCGCTGGAATCGCGCTGTAGTCGAGGTATGCAGGGTGTCCTGCAGCTGCTTCAGCAGCAATTTTAGCTTCGAATGAAGCTTTGTGTGCAAGTGGTGGTCCTGGAACGATATCACCGATTGCGTAGATGTTTTCGTTTGAAGTACGGCACTGATCGTCGATTTCGACAAGACCACGGTCGCTGACTTTGACTTCTGCCATTTCAAGACCAAGATCACCAGTGTTCGGACGGCGACCGACAGTAACGAGGACGTAGTCCGCTTCAACTGTTTGTGCTTCACCGTTGACTTCGAATGTTACTTTAACGCCATCTTCCGACTCTTCTACACTTTGAGCAAGTGCTTCGTTGTGGATTGTGATGTTACCTTTTTGTTTGAGCTTTTTCTTAACGACTTGCGTCATAGCAGGCTCGAAACCAGAAAGGATGTCTTTTGTTCCTTCAAGAATGACGACTTCTGTATCGAAGTTCGCATACGCTGTACCAAGCTCCATCCCGATGTATCCGCCACCGATGACGATGAGTTTTTTCGGGATTTCAGGAAGGTTCAATGCGCCTGTTGAAGAAAGGACGCGTTTTGACCATTTGAAAGCTGGAAGTTCGATTGGAGTCGAACCTGTCGCGATGATACATTTCTTGAATTTGTAAGGAGTCGAAGAATCTTCGTTGATGATACGGACTGTATCTTCTGATTGGAAGTAAGCTTCCCCAACGACAGTCTCGACTTTGTTCCCTTTAAGAAGACCACTAACGCCGCCAGTCAATTTGTTGACGACAGATTGTTTCCAAGATTGAACTTTCGAGAAATCGACAGTTGCATTCTCTGAAGTGATCCCCATATCGCTTGCACCTTTAGCATGCTGGAAGTTATGTCCTGCAGTGATCAAGGCTTTTGATGGGATACATCCAACGTTTAAGCAAACACCGCCGACGTTTTCACGTTCAACGATTGTTACTTTCATACCGAGTTGCGCGCCGCGGATTGCAGCAACGTAACCACCAGGGCCAGCCCCGATTACGAGTAAATCTGTTTCTTGTGCGAATTCACCTACTACCATTGCTTATCCCTCCATGATGAGAAGTTGTGGGTCGTTCAATAGGCGTTTAACTAAGTTAAGCGCGTTTTGTGCAGTTGCACCATCGATGAGACGGTGGTCGAAGCTGAATGAAAGTGCAAGAACTGGTGCAGCAACGATTTCGCCGTTTTTGACGACTGCTTTTTCAGCAATACGGCCGATACCGAGGATTGCAACTTCTGGGTGGTTGATGACTGGTGTGAACCACTGACCGCCAGCAGAACCGATGTTAGTGATCGTGATTGATCCACCTTTCATCTCTTCGCCAGAAAGTTTACCTTCGCGTGCTTTACCAGCAAGATCGTTGATGTCGTCAGCGAGTGAGAAGATCGATTTACGATCTGCATCTTTAACGACTGGTACGACAAGACCGTTGTCTGTATCTGCAGCGATACCGATGTTGAAGTAGTTTTTGTAGACGATTTCTTCGTTTACATCGTCGATTGATGCGTTGATTGCTGGGTATTTTTTAGCAGCAGCAGTCAATGCTTTTACGACGAACGGAAGGTAAGTCAATTTCGTACCTTGAGCAGCCGCAACTTCTTTGAAGTTTTTACGGAGTGCTACGAGGTTCGTAACATCGACTTCGTCCATGAGTGTTACGTGTGGAGCTGTATGTTTCGAGTTAACCATTGCTTTCGAAATCGCTTTACGGATTCCTTTGATTTTCTCGCGTGTTTCAAGTTCAGGTTGAGCAGCAACGTATGGCTTAACTTCTGTTTTTGGTGCAGAAGCAGCTGCAGCTGGTGCTTTTTCTTCTGTTGCTGGTGCTTCAGAAGTTTGACCACCGTTTGCGAATGCATCAATGTCTTCTTTGACGACACGACCGTTGTCTCCAGAACCTTGGACTTCACGGATGTCGACACCTTTTTCACGTGCATATTTACGGACAGATGGCATCGCGATGACGCGTTCTGATTTATGGATTTGAACCTCGTTTGGTTTGTCTTCCACTTTTTGATCCGTATCTTGAACGTCTTTCGCGTTGTCTTCAGCTTTTGGTTGCTCTGCTTCTTCAGAAGGAGCAGAACCTTCGCCTTCGACTTCGAAAGTGATGAGGACGTCGCCAACAACAGCTACGACACCTTCGTCAACTTTAACTTCTTTAACAGTACCATCAACTGGTGATGGGATTTCAACGACTGCTTTATCGTTTTGTACTTCAAGAAGAACGTCGTCTTCCTTGACAGTGTCGCCCGCTTTTACGAACCACTTTACGATTTCACCTTCATGAATACCCTCACCGATATCCGGCAATTTGAATTCAAATAAACCCATTTGAATATGCCTCCTTTTAGTTCACTCTTCTAGTCGATTGTTATCTGTAAAAACGGAAGCAAGGAGAGAATGGACCCCTCTCCTTATTTTCCGAAATGCTCTTAGAAATTGTAGACAGTTTTGACTTTCTCAACGATATCTTTGTGATCTGGGATCCAGACGTCTTCACCTTGTGCGAATGGGAAGATTGTATCTGGAGCAGCAACACGAAGAATTGGCGCTTCGAGGTCAAGGATTGCACGTTCTTGGATTTCAGTTGCAACCATTGCAGCGATACCCGCTTGTTTTTGTGCTTCTTGAACGACGACGACACGGTTTGTTTTCTTGACAGAAGCAAGAATCGTATCGATGTCGATTGGGCTGATTGTCATCAAGTCGATGATTTCGACGCTGATGTTTTCTTTTTCGAGCTCTTCAGCTGCTTTAAGTGAAGCGTGTACCATCGCACCGTAAGTGACGATTGTTACGTCTGTACCTTCACGTTTAACATCAGCTTTTCCGAGTTCGATCGTGTAATCGCCCTCTGGCACTTCACCGCGGAATGAACGGTAGAGTTTCATGTGCTCGAGGAATACGACTGGGTCGTTGTCGCGGATTGACGCGATCAAAAGACCTTTTGCATCGTAAGGTGTTGAAGGAATGACAACTTTAAGTCCTGGTGACTGAGCCATGAGTCCTTCGAGGTTATCTGCGTGAAGTTCCGGTGTTTTAACACCGCCACCGAATGGTGAACGGATTGTAACAGGTGCATTGTATGTGCCGCCTGAACGGTAACGTAGACGCGCAAGTTGTGCTGCGACTGAATCGAATACTTCGAATACGAATCCGAAGAATTGGATTTCCATGATTGGACGGAATCCTGTCAGACTGAATCCGACAGCAAGACCACCAATACCTGATTCCGCAAGTGGTGTATCGAAGACGCGGTCTTCGCCGAGCTCATCTTGAAGACCTTCTGTCGCACGGAATACCCCACCGTTTTTACCGACGTCTTCACCGAACAAGAGAACTTGTTCGTCGCGTTTCATCTCGACGCGCATTGCGTCAGTGATCGCTTGGATCATCGTCATTTGTGCCATGGGTTATTTCGACTCCTTTGCTGTATACTCATCAAGCTGCTCTTGCAGGTTTTGTGGAAGCTTTTCAGCCATCACGTTGATGAAATCTGTAACTTTTTGTTTTGGTTCTTTGTCAGCTTGTGCAAGTGCTTCCTTAACGTCAGCTTTTGCTTGCTCGATGACTTCATTCTCTTTATCTTCGTTCCAAAGACCTTTTGCTTCCATGAAAGCACGGAAACGGACGAGTGGATCTTGTGCTTGATACTCATCATCCATGTCTTTTGTACGGTAACGTGTTGGATCATCACCAGCGAGTGTGTGTGGTCCATAACGGTAAGTCAATGTTTCGATCAATGTCGGAACACCGTTGAGTGCTTCAACACGCGCTTGTTTCGTAGCTGCGTATACAGCAAGAACGTCCATACCGTCGACTTGGATACCATTGATCCCAGCAGCGACAGCTTTTTGAGCGATTGTTTTCGCCATAGATTGTTTTTCAACAGGTGTCGAGATTGCGAAACGGTTGTTTTGAACGACGAAGATTGCAGGTGCTTTGAAAGCTCCAGCGAAGTTCATACCTTCATAGAAGTCACCTTGTGAAGAACCACCATCACCTGTGTAAGTGATTGCGACTTGTTCTTTACCGCTTTTCTTAAGACCGAGAGCAACACCAGCCGCTTGAACGATCTGCGCACCGATGATGATTTGTGGCATTAAGACGTTAACACCCTCAGGGATCTTACCACCTGTGATGTGACCGCGTGAGAACAAGAATGCTTTGTAAAGTGGGAAGCCATGGAAGACCATTTGTGGAATATCACGGTATCCAGGAAGAATCCAGTCATCTTTATCCAAAGCGAATTGTGTACCGATCATTGACGCTTCTTGTCCAGCTACTGGAGCGTAGAAACCAAGACGTCCTTGACGGTTAAGTGAGATTGCACGTTGGTCCCAGATACGTGTGTATACGAGACGGCGCATTAATTCCGTAAGCTCTTCATCCGAGAGGTCTGGCATAGCGTCTTTATTGACGACTTCACCTTTCTCGTCAAGAATGCGGAACGTTTCAAAGTTTTCTTCCACGTTTTTAAACATGTTTACGTTCATCTTTTCACCTCATCCTTTCACTGCGTTCAGCGAAATATTCCTCTGACTGATTTGCCCACATGACAATAGTGTCCAAAAAACGAAGTCCCGTGTGACTATCCTTTGAACATGTGTCTGTGTACCTATTCAGTTGAGTAAACTGTATTATCATGAATCGACACGTTATAGTGTCTTGTTCATTACGTTACAAGTATAAATCTGTAACACCTTAAAATCAAAGGAAATGTTTTATTTTTTTCGCGTTTCACATTGTGAATTCAATCACAAAACTAGAATATTCCATCTTCTGTATCATTCGATATTTTCCTACTGTGTTAGTTGTCATCATTCCCCACTTTCCTATGCTATACTTTTTGTAGACGAAAGGAGTGTTGTTCATGATCACCATGAATGAAATCGTACGCGAAGACGTTCCTGCTCTTCACGAACGGTCAGTAGAAGTGACCTTCCCTCTCAGCGATGAGGATAAGGAAACGATGCGACTCATGCGCGAGTTCCTCGCCAACAGTCAAGATGATGAAATTGCGAAGAAATACGATTTACGAAGCGGCATTGGACTTGCAGCACCACAAATCGGTGTCAACAAGCGCATGTTCGCGATCCGCTTACCGGATGGTGATGATTTATTGGAATTTGGTATCTATAATCCAAAAATCATCAGTCATTCCGTCGAGCAGACATATTTAACAGGCGGCGAAGGATGTCTGTCCGTCGATCGTGAAGTCGAAGGACATGTACCGCGCTATATGCGTATTACCCTAACTGGCATCGATCATAACGGAAATCCTGTAAAATTACGTTTAAAAGGGATGAAAGCAATCGTCTGCCAGCATGAATATGATCATCTAGATGGTGTCATGTTCTATGATCGGATTGATAAAAAAGAACCGTTCAAGGAATACGGTCCTGCCACGTAATGCAAAAATCCTCGTTTCCGTTTCGGAGACGAGGATTTTTTTGAATCAGACTTCCATGATGATCGGCATGACCATTGGATGACGTTGTGTTTTTTCTGTTAAATACGGTGTGAGCGTATCATTGATGACTTGTTTGATGTCCGTCCATTTCGTATTACGGTTCGCAAGCGATTGATCAAGCGAACGCTTGAGTAGACGTTCAGCATCTTTAATCAAATTACCCGACTCACGCATGTAGACGAAACCACGCGAGATGATGTCCGGTCCAGAGACGAGACGATTCGTCTTCGAGTCAAGCGTCACGACGACGACGACGAGTCCCTCTTCTGAGAGAATACGTCGATCGCGTAAAACGATGTTTCCGATGTCTCCGATTCCTTTTCCGTCGACATAAACGGCATTCGCTTGAATCTTCCCAGTGATAGCGGCTGCATTCGCATCTAATGCGAGTACTTCACCGTTATCCATGACGAAACAGTTCTCTTCCGGTACACCAGCATCCATCGCAAGCGACATATGCTTCTTCAGCATCCGGTATTCCCCGTGAATCGGCATGAAGTATTTTGGATTCAATAGACGTAACATGAGCAACTGCTCTTGTTGACTACCATGACCTGATGTATGGATATCATTCAGTTTACCGTACATGACATCTGCACCAGCTTTATATAGCTGATTGATCGTCTTTCCGACAGAAACGACGTTTCCTGGGATTGGTGACGAAGAGAAGATGACGAGATCATCCGGAATGATCGAGATTTGACGATGTGTTCCGTTTGCGATGCGGCTAAGTGCAGCCATCGGTTCTCCTTGTGAACCAGTACAAAGGATCGTCAACTCATTTGATTTATAACGTTTCATCTCGTTCGGCTCAATGATCGTACCCTTCGGCGCTTTGATGAAATCAAGTTCTTGACCAATCATCATGACCTTGTCCATGCTACGTCCGAAGACGACGATTTTCCGTCCTGCTTCTACAGAAGCATTGACGACTTGTTGCAGACGATAGATATTCGACGCAAACGTCGCGAAGATGATCCGTCCTTCCGCTTTACGGAAGATGTCTGAGATCGTTTCCCCAACGACACGTTCACTCATCGTAAACCCTTCCACTTCTGCGTTCGTTGAGTCCGATAGAAGACACAATACGCCTTCTTTACCGAGTTCAGCCATTTTCGCTAAATCAGCCGGCTCTCCGACTGGCGTGAAATCGAACTTGAAGTCTCCTGTATGCACGATGTTCCCTTGTGGTGTTTTGACGACGACACCGAACGAATTCGGAATCGAGTGTGTCGTACGGAAGAACGAGATGCTTGTCTTCCGGAACTTGATGACCGAATCTTCATCGATCTCATGCAGTTCCGCGTTGCGAAGCAAACCATGCTCTTCTAACTTCACCTTGATGAGACCCATCGCAATCTTCCCAGCGTAAATCGGTAAGTTCACTTGTTTAAGCAAGAAAGGCAGACCACCAATGTGATCTTCATGACCGTGTGTGATGAAGACGCCTTTGACCTTATCCTTGTTCTTGATCAAGTACGTGTAATCTGGAATGACATAGTCGATTCCAAGTAATTCATCTTCTGGGAACATGACACCCGCGTCAATGACGATGATCTCATCTTGGAATTGAACGACATACGTGTTCTTCCCGATTTCCCCGAGTCCACCGAGTGCGAAAACGGCGGCCTGATGGTTTTTGACGAACTTCATTCGAACGTCGCAACCTTGAAATCAGGATGTTGTTGTTCGTATGTCAAAAATTCTCCGCTGACTTCGCGGATGAACTCGATGTTGATATCTTTGAGGTGGTCAATCGTTGATCGCACGTCACGAATGCTTTCCCCTTCTACATACATTGTTTCTGTCCGTTCACGAACAGGTGCTTCCGAACGAAGCGGTTGGTAAAATACTTTAAAAATCATGCCTAGCAACTCCTTATCAGTACATTGTTTTTTGTCCTTAGTACAGTATACACGATACATGGACTATTTTTCATCCTTATTCGGCATGTTCCCTTCCGGCAACACGCTTTTGGTTATGCTATACTTTCACATGAACAGGTCATTTCGACCAATTAAAAAGAGAAGGTGAAACCATGGCAAATCAGAAAGTCGTCTTTTTCGATATCGACGGAACCTTATTGCATGATGGTCATTTTGTTCCGGAATCAACAAAACAGGCAATTCGTAAGCTTCAAGAAAATGGTGTCTATGTAGCCCTTGCAACTGGACGCGGACCTGCGATGTTGTCTGGAATCCGTGAACTACTCAACATCGATACGATTATCGGCTATAACGGGCAAATCGTCGTTCATCAAAATGAAATCATCTACAAACGTCCACAACCTAAAGCCGATTTGACACACCTGACGCAACAAGCAAAAGAAAACGGACATACACTCGTTTATCTCGGTGAAACAAAAGGCTTCACGACGAAATCAAATGATTTTCATGTCGTTGATTCGCTCGGCGATCTCGACATGCCGCTACCAATTCACGATGAAGAAGCGTTCTTATTGCATGATGTTTTCCAAACGCTCGTCTACTGTACGGCCGAAGAAGAAGCGGATTATGTTAAACGGTATGATGCCTTCGATTTCATTCGTTGGCACCCACACGCAATGGATGTCATCAATGTCGGTTCCTCGAAAGCAGAAGGGATCAAACAATTCCTGAAATTGACGAATATTCGCCGCGAAGATACCTTTGCATTCGGTGATGCTTTAAACGATTTAGAGATGCTCCGCTACGTTGGAACCGGTATTGCGATGGGCAACGGACTTCCGGAAACGAAAGCTGCTGCTGACTATGTCACGAAACCAATCCTTGAGGACGGTATCGCACACGGATTAAAAGAATTCCAACTCATTTAATTAGGTATAAGTAAATGTAAAGCTGAGGCGCGCCTCAGCTTTTTTTAGTTCTTCACTTTATGAATCGCACGCTCTAGACGGTCGAGGTCCTCATTTTCACCAATGACGACGAGATAGTCCCCTTTTTCAATCATTTCATCCGCTTGTAAAGAAATCAGAACGTTTTCCCCACGTTTAATGGCGACGACGTTCGCTCCGTATTTGCTCCGTAGATCCAGGTCAATCAATGTTTGTTTTGCCATCCGGTCACTGACTTTAATTTCAACGATCGAAAATTCTTGAGATAAATCGAGATAGTCAAGAATATTGGAACTCATTAAACCATTCGCAATCCGGACTCCCATATCCCGTTCGGGGTGAACGATGAAATCTGCTCCGATTTTTCGTAATACCTTTTCGTGGTAATCGTTCGTCGCTTTAACGGTGATCGATTGTACCCCAAGCTCTTTTAAGATCAATGTCGTCAAGATGGATGCTTGAATATTTTCACCGATGGCAACGATGACATGATCGAAGTTTCGGATTCCTAGACTTTTTAAGACATTCTCATCCGTCGTGTCCGCGATGACGGAATGCGTCGCAATTCCCATGAATTCGTTGACGCGCTCCTCGTCGGAGTCAATCGCTAAGACATCATAGCCATTTTTCGATAATTCACGGACAATCGAGCCACCAAAGCGCCCTAGTCCAATTACTGCAAACTCTCCATTCATTTTCACAACTCTCCTTCACAATCGCTCTTCCTTAGTAGTGTACCCGATTCAATTTAAAAATACTATAAACGCCCCTGCGATTCGCAGAGGCGTTTATTCATCCATTATTTTGAGGATTTCCCACGTACATAATCGTTATCGAACAGGAAGAGTCGTAAAATCAAGTACAACGCCGGAATCAAGAGTAAGAGTCCGAAGATGAAGACAACGACGAGTGCGGAAGCCATTGTTTCGTTAACGACCGCTTTGTTGATATCGATATATGGATACAAGATGTATGGTAAGTGCGTATAACCGTAACCAAACCATGCCACTCCATACTGTAGCATGACCGCGACGAAAGCAATTCCGTAATTCTTCTTCATGTAGACGAGTGTCACCGCAACGAGGAAGAAGATGAAACTAGCAGCGAACCACCACCAGTTCCCGTTTAAGATGTTCTCATAGTGCCATGCCGCTTGATTTTTCAATCCAAAGAAGACGAGTGCACAGACAATAATCGTCGGACCACTCCAGAAGAGTGCCCATTTACGAATTAGCGGAGTAGCCCCTTCATCCTTCGCTTTATCTGCGTAGAACAAGAGGAACATCGCACTGATATAGAGGACGGATACGATAGCGAGTGCTACGACCGACCAAGAGTAAAAGTTCGTAAATAATTTTGTTCCTAAAAACTCGACTGTTTCATTCGTTTTACGAATGAAACCACCTTGACTGATCGTCAATGTCGTTGACATCGCCGCCGGAATCAATAGACCAGTTGCTCCATATAAGAACGTATAGAACATGCTGTCGTTTGATCCATAATTGGCAAATGCATAGAAGCTACCACGAATCGCAATCAATACGAGAACGATCGAGGCTGGCACGAGCAGTGCCGTACCGAAATAGTAAGCGGTATCCGGGAAGAACCCGACTAGTCCGACGAAGAAGAATACGAAGAAGACATTCGTTACCTCCCACACTGGTGAGAGATAACGAAGAATCAATCGATTCGTTAAATGATCCCGCTTCGTATATTTTGAATAAAAGGCGTAAAATCCAGCACCGAAGTCAATTGAGGCAACGATGAGATATCCGTACAGGAAAGTCCAGAGGACCGTAATTCCTAGTGTTTGAACGTCCAAATCGTTCCCTCCTTACTTGTTATCATCCACGAACATAGCTTCCCCACGTGCGTGGTGGTTTTCAGCAAGTTCTTGAAGTTCTTTTCCAACCGGGTTTTTCTTGAACATCCGTAATAATACGACTGTACAAATCGTACCGAGCATCAAGTACAAGGCACTGAATAGAATCAACATCGGACCGACGGCAGTTGATGTCGTCGCCGCATCTGCTGTCCGCATGATGCCGTAAAGTGTCCAAGGTTGGCGACCAATTTCAGCATACATCCAACCTGCTTCAATGGAAATCATCGCCAGAGGTCCACCGATGAAGACACCTCTTAAAATCCATTTGTTATAAGGATTTAATTTTTTCAAACGGAATGCCAAGATGAACAAGGCAGAGATGGCAGCCAAATACATACCAATCGAAACCATGATATCGAAGAAATAGTGAACGATCAGCGGTGCTTGATCTTCTTTTGCGAACTCATTTAGACCAATGACTTCTGTATCTGGGGCTCCACCCGCAAGAATCGAGAGTGCATATGGGATTTTGACGGCTCCCTTGATTTCATAACTGCCGTCTTCTTGCTGATCAAGTATCCCACCAAAAATCAATTCTGCTTCACTTGTCGTTTCAAAATGCCATTCAGCAGCCGCGAGTTTCTCTGGCTGATATTTCGCCAAGTATTTCCCTGAGAAGTCCCCGACAAGTGCAGTCGAGAAGGCAAAAATCAATCCAGCCATAACCGTTAAGCGAAGTGCTTTTTTGTGATACGCTGTTTCCGCTGCTGAGAGTGTTTTTTTGCGGAGTAAGTGGAACGCCGCGATTGCCGCCAAGATGAAGGCGACTGTCAAATAAGCCGATACGATGACGTGTGTTGCTTTTGTAGGTGTTGCTGTATTGAACATTGCTTTTAATGGTTCAATTTGCGTTAGCGTTCCGTTGACGATCTTAAATCCTTCTGGTGAGTTCATGAAGGAGTTGACCGTCGTAATGAAGAATGCTGATGCTGTCGCACCGATGACGACTGGAATCCCGATCAACCAGTGTAACCATGGGTTTTTGAATCGATCCCATGTATACAGGTAAATACCGAGGAAAATCGCTTCAAAGAAGAATGCGAATGTTTCCATGAACAGTGGTAATGCGATCGTTTGACCAGCCACTTGCATGAGTGACGGCCAAAGTAGTGATAATTGCAATCCGATGGCCGTCCCTGTCACGACACCGACTGCGACGGTAACGACGTATCCACGCGTCCACCGTCTTGCTAATAAAATATAATCCGGATCTTTGCGTTTCAGACCGATGAATTCAGCAGCGAGTACCATGAGTGGTACCCCGACGCCAATCGTCGCGAATATAATATGAAACGCTAATGTGAGCCCTGTCAACAATCGACTGAGCAATACGGGATCATTGAACATGTATATAGCCCCCTCTTCCTAAAACATACTTCTCTATATGGTCTATAACCGTATCATAGAGAACATAACCCTTTATGTCTGTTTATAATGTTTGATGTAACAAATTGTTCACATGTGCACGTGATTTTTTTCACAAAATGTTCGAAAACTCCTATTCTTACATATATAAAAAGCTCTCCCATTCTTGATTTCGAAAGGGAAAGCTTAATGTCCTTCATTATTTCATAAAACTTTTTAAACATATTCTCGGAAATAATGATCGAGTAAATCAATCACAAATGGAATCGCGGATTCATCCGGATTCAAGGTTGGTTGGTGAAGTCCAGATGTCGGATTGTCGACTCCGAGCCAAAACATCATCCCTGGAATTTCCTTCAACATGAATCCGAAGTCTTCTCCTGTCATTGCTGCATCACATTCAATGTAGTTCGCATTCATCTTGACGAATGATGAAAATTTATCAACGATGTGTCGGTCATTGACGACCTCGTAATAACGATTTCCGAATTGTAGATCAATCTTGACGCCAAAGGAAGCTTCGATTCCTCGAATGATGTCACGAACGCGTCGTTCCAGTTTTTCCATGTCTTCTCCATTGAGTGCGCGCATCGTACCGTCAAGAACAGCTCTACCGGCGATGACGTTTTCCCGAATCCCGGCATCGACCTTTCCGATCGTAATGACGCTACAGTTCATCGGATTGATGGATCGACTGACGATTGTTTGCAATTGCATGATTAAGGCTGCTTGCGCAACGACCGTATCAATCGTCAAATGAGGAAAGGCCGCATGACCACTTTGACCATAGATCGTGATATGGACTTCTCGAGCACTCGCGAACAAGACGCCGGGACGGCTCGCAATCGTACCGACTGGATATTCCGGTGCGACGTGAAGACCATACATCTCACTTGGACGATATTTTTCAAACAACGGACTTTTAATCATCGGTTCTGCCCCGCCCGGACCTTCTTCCGCTGGTTGGAATAAAAAGACGACATCATCCATGACCGGCAATTCAATGATTCGTTTCATCAATCCCAACGCAATCGACGTGTGCATATCGTGACCACAGGCATGCATGAAGCCTGGATGTTCCGAACAAAATGGAAGACCTGTCGCTTCTTCGATTGGTAACCCATCAATGTCTGCCCGGTATCCAATCGTCCGATTTCCAGTCAATCCTTTCACTCGAACGAAAACACCCGTTTCAAACGTGTCATACGTGACACGATCTGGTGGATAAGCACGAATTTGTTCCAATATAAAAGCTTGCGTCTTAAATTCCTTGAACCCTGGTTCTGGTATTTTATGAAGCGCGCGCCGCATTTCAATGGCGTATTCCATCTGACTGACTTCCTCCTTCTTCTTTTACGATATCCCAAAACGCTTGAACTTGTTTTAGTTCAAGCATCGATTCCGTAGACAAAATCCATGTATCTCGCTTTAATATTTTTCCAGACGATGTTTTTAAAGGAAGCTGCATGACTTCATTTGATTGCTGAATCGTCGACTCGGGTAAAATCGCAAATCCAATTCCATGTAGAGCCATCTGCTTACATGTCTCGATTTGATCGACGACCAACGTCCGAGATGGTGGACTTGCGAACCGATCTTGCCACCATTCTAAAATTTCCTGATAGTACGTTGAGTCACTCTTGAACTGGATGAATGGTCGATCCGTCACGCGTAACTGTTCGATTGACGTCAACTCACTATCGACTAAATAGAGCGGATCCGAGAAAAGACGTTCTTTGACACCTTTCCAGTCCGGGTTTCCACGAATGATCCCGATATGAAAATGTTCCTCTAACATATGACGCATCATCTCACTGGACCATCCCGTGACAAGCTGAACACGGACATGCGGATAACGCTCAACGAATCGTTTTAAGACACGCGGGAGCCAATATTGCCCCATGATGGAAGCGACGGCAATCCGAAGCGTTCCATAAACGGCACCCTCTTCTGCTGTCAATTCACTTTTTAACTCAAGTTCCTTCCGATTCATCTCTTTTGCGAGACCGATTACTTTTTCTCCTTGTGGTGTGATGCTTAACCCACGCGATGAACGAATGAATAATTTTGTTCCCCAGCGTCTTTCAATCGCAACGAGACGTTGACTAAGCGCAGGTTGCGAGACGAATAATCGTTCAGCAGCGCGCCTCATATTCAATTCTTCCGATAAGGTGATCAACATTTCCATTTCCGACACTTGCAATGTGAGATTCGACTCCTCATGATATAAGATGGCATTAGTTTAACACGTTAGAAAGGACGATACATATGACACGCTATCATTTTATGTTCATCATCTCAACGATTGCAACGCTTGGCAGTCTCTATTTCAGTGAAATTCGCGGATTCATCCCCTGCCCTCTCTGTTGGTGGCAACGACTATTCATGTATACGACTGCCTTTTATTTGCTCATCTCGCTATTCCGGTCGAAAACGATTGATCCGCTCTTCGTCCGCCTGTATGTGCTTGCCGGCTTTGGTGTCGCCTTGTACCACGTCATCCTTGAGCGCTTACCCGATGGCGAAGCGTTATGTACAAGCGGCTGTCTCATCAAGTGGGTCAACTATTTTGGTTTCTTGACGATTCCGATGATGAGTCTCATTGCCTTTACATTACTCTTGGTTCTAGCATTCTATCCAGCACGTTCGAACAATGAAGCATAAGATGGGGCTGACTCAAAAGTCAGTCTCTACAAAGATAAGTGTGGCAGAATGATGATCTGCCATCCTTATCTCGTAACAAAAAGAATGACGCGTCACACGCCACTCCTACAGGAACAAGCGCATTTATGCGCTGTCAGAGACGAACAAGACCCGCTTTCCTGCTTCAACGAAGCAGGAAAGCGGGTCTTGTGTCTCGCCTGAGGAAAGGGCGTNNGTCATTCTTTTTTTGAGTCAGCCCCCGTTTGACATCACGTCCAGCGATTGAAGACGCTCACGGCACTTGAGAACGCAAGCTCCGAGAGTTGTCCCGTACCTTCACACCAGTCCCCGACGAAAGCGACACCTGCATGATCCGGAATATGAGTCGCAAGCGGCGTTTGCCCCATTTTCCATTTGATTTCTTGTACGACTGCTCGTTTGATCGTTCGTTCTGCGACGATACGTTGTCGCCAATCTGCAAAATGAACGTCAAGCATCTGTTCAATTCCTGTTCGGACATGTTCAATATAATCAGGATCCTCAAGTCGATCGTGTTCAAGGTAGGCGATTGCTTGAAGGACTTGACCATCCTTCGGTGCGAGACTTACATCATAATGTGATAAATCCGTGATGAACGCTCGATGCGAACGGTCGTAGATGTATGAATACGGTGTTTGGATATACGGATGAAGTCCAAGATCATACACGAATACTTCTACCGGTTCATGACTTGCATACGGTGTAACAAATCGTTGAATGGCAGTGGGAGTCGCCATTTTTAAGATTTCACGCGGTGGTACAGCAAAGATGATCCGTTCGACGTTCCATTCTTGTTTCTTTCGATCACGTACTAAGAATCCTGTCGTAGTCGATTCGACTGCTGTTATTTTTGTTTTTTTCAGGATCTCTCCGCGGTTCTCTAGAATGATCCGTTCCAACTCCTGTACTAACCCTTGCCATCCTCCTTCGATGTATGAGACAGGCTTTCGCGTCCGAAAAAGTTTTTGATAATACTCGAAATAGACGTCTGACGGAATTTTTTCGGGTTCTGCCGTAAAAAAGTTCGTTGATGCCAAATCAAGCATCAACTGTGCCACTTGTTCATCGACTCGTTCTGTTTTTAACCATTGCCCGATCGATTGTTGCGGATCCCCTCGTTCGACTCGTAAAATCGTTTTAATGATTTCCCATGTGAAACGTACTTTGTTCGTTCCTTCGATGACTTCTGTTTTCAATAATCCCCAGGCATTCGCAGGAACTGCCGTCAAATGACCTGAAAACTCATATTTCGCACGACTCGCTGAGAAATCCAGCCACGTCACTTCGATACCGAGCTGTTTCGTTAGTTTGCGAAGAATCGATTGATCGCGTCCATAAATCGCATGAGCACCGTAATTAAACGTAAATCCTTTTACGGTTTGAGAGGTGGCACGTCCTCCAAGTAATCCCGCATCCCAAAGCATGACCGGCGTTCCTTGTTTTGCGAATAATGCAGCTGCCGTCAAGCCGGATAACCCTCCACCTATAATCCCAATCGCCATACTCTCGCCTCCTTAATCATCGTTTCTCTTCTTTTCCCATAACAATTGAAGAAGAATCGAAGAACATGAAAAAAGACGTGATTTCACGATTGAAATCACGTCTCCTTATTTTGGATTAGGCTTTCCACCATTCATCGAGTGGTGAGACCGGCATATGATGCTTATGCCCAACACGTTTATACTGTGTCTCTAACTTTTCTTGACTTGCTTCTGAAATCGTCTTTCCTTCCAAGTAGTCATCGATTTCTTCATATGTCATACCAAGTGCCACTTCGTCTGGTAATGCCGGACGATTTTCTTCAAGATCTGCTGTCGGAACTTTTTCAATCAAGACTTCTGGTGCGTTCAAGTAACGTAAGAGTTGTTTCCCTTGCCGTTTATTCAGTCCTGTCAATGGCGTCAAATCACATGCACCATCACCATGTTTCGTGTAGAATCCCGTCACGAATTCAGCTGCATGATCCGTTCCAACGACTAAACAGCCATAATGAGCGGCTAAATCATACTGGCTTTTCATTCGCTCTCGCGCTTTCGTATTTCCTTTACTAAAGTCGGAAAGTTCTGCACCTGTCGCTTCTTTGAACGCCTGCATCGATGCTTCGACCGCTGGTTTAATGTTCACACGAAGCGAATGATCCGGTTGAATGAACGTCAAGGCTGTCTGTGCGTCTGCTTCATCTTGTTGTTCCCCGTAAGGCAAGCGGACCGCATAAAATGCGACATCTTTCCCCTCTTCTTTTCTCAACTCTTCAACTGCCAGTTGGCACAGACGACCTGCGAGCGAAGAATCTTGTCCCCCTGAGATGCCCAATACGAATCCTTTTGCTCCTGTATGCTTGAGATACGCTTTCAAGAAGGCTACCCGCTCGTTTACTTCTTGTGCTGAGTCAATGACAGGCTTTACTCCTGTTACTTGGATGATTTCTTTTTGCATGATTCGCTTCACTCCTTCACATTGTGTTGATCGTCATTTTGAATCAATCATTTGTTGATCCGTCGTTTGTTTTGCACTTGCTCCCTTGAATTGACGGATTGTCGATACGCGAACTTCCGTGCTATCACCTAAAGAGGAGATCGGTAATTCAACCGTATACTGTTTCGTTTCACGTTTCGTGAACGTATCCTTTTCAATCGCTTGCGTGAATACTTGCTCTTTCTCAAAATCATACGTTACGTGTTGTTTCGCATCAATCAATTGAGCCTGAAAACGTTGTGAGGAAGGATACGTCACGTTCACACTGTGATCATTTGGATTCGTTAAAGAAATGTCTAATTGCATCATGTCGTCCTGCTTTGTCGTTTTGACTGCGATTTGAATCGGTTCGTTCGTGGTTGTTGCCTGTTGTTTCTTTTCTTGGCAACCTGCTAAACAAACAGTAAGCAGTAGCAGAATGAAAACGAGACGTTTCATCTCATCCCTCCTTTTATCTCTAATAATTTTATCACAAAAAAAAGCGAGAGAGGATTCTCCTCTCTCGCATGTTTATCCACTTATGCCACAGGTAAAGTCGATGGATTCATCTTGAATGAAAACAATTGCTCTAATCCTGTCGCAAACAGTTCGTCACAAATATCCTCTGCCGCGTTTGCTGGCGCGACTAATGTAATCGTACGACTGTCGATTGTTTCGATCGTTACATATACCCCTGTTTTTGTCCGTTCCTTGTATCCTACTGCTAAATCTGTTTCAGCGAAAAGTAACATATCCCCGATTCTCCCCTTTTCTCATTCATAATGCCCAGCCAAGAGATGACCTACATGATTCGAATTCGTTATTGTAGATTAACTGTACCAAAGGGCAGGAAAAAGAAGAAAATTGTCATTCGACATTTCATTTCAAAACAATATTTCAATTTCATCAGGGATATTTTGGAATGCTTGATTTAGTTGTTAGATGCAAGCGTTTTAATAAGCATTTCCAACACATTTCATTTCGATTTCAAAAAGATGACAACATAATTTTGATTATTTTACCAGCTTTTTTAGACAACAGGGAAAATATACCTAGACAATTGGTGACTCATTTTGTCGAATGATTCTCTTAAGCAATTATTTTTTAAGTTCTTATGAACTTTCATCTATCATTCGATTCATTTGCTGCCAAACCGTTCCTAGGGCTTCTTCCCCACTTTCGATCCGAGTTAATGCGAGTTCGGCTTGTAGAGCCACTTCATATTCCCGGTCTCGAATGGCTTCACGCAGTCTTGGAATTGATTGTTCCGTTCCAACATCAAACAGGAAGCGAGCAGCTCGCCAGCGTACTAATTTATTTTTATCCGCTAGCGCTTCCATCATCATTGGTTCAGCTTCCGGCATCGCCCAATCTGAAATCGTATCGCCTGCTGTCCGGCGAACGATCCCTGACGGATCATGCAGTGCACTCGTCAAATACTCTAACAGTTCTTCACGGTGATCTTCGAACATCCCAAGCTTTACGATCGCTTGACGTCGAATTTGCATCTTCTCATCCTGTAACAGGCGAGCATAAGCTGGAACCCATTCCATCTCAACAGGTAGTTCATCGAGCGCCGCGAATCGTTCTTTCCAATCGGATGATTGAATTGCTTGACCTCTAAACGTAATATCTTCTCCTGCTGCGAGCGACTTGAGACGTTCGAGACGTTCGACTGGATAGGCAATCTCAATCTCATTCGCTACTTCACGCAAGCTTTCGTCAAGGTCACCGTATCGAGGTGCTTGTTCTACCCAGCGTCGATCGCTAATGACATTTTGAACGAATGGTTGGACGAATAGCGCTGCTTCTCGGAAACGTTCCGACAGCCCTTCTCGTTTTTCTTCTAATCCTTTCACACCTTTGATTTGCATCGGTACGCCTAAAATGAATTGCACGAATAAATGGACAGGCTCATACTCAGCATCTGTCTCGTGTTGTTCAACTTCATTTAACGTTTCACCGAACGCACGTCGTATATCGATGACAAGCGAGCGCCAATCATATTTTGGATAACGCTCGATCGATAAAAAGTCACTGACCTGATAAACGAACTTAACGCCAGGTATTTCAAGTAATCGCTGAATGTGTTCCGGTGCGCCAAAGGCATGCTCAAATGTCTGCCCCTTTTCCGAAAAGACCTCATCAACGATGACTTTCATGTTATTTGGACTTGGTGTTGGTTCAATCGCTACGATTTTCATGTGTATCCCCTCCACTTCTATCATTTCAGATATCTCATCTGAAATGCAAAGCAAATGCCCTACAGACGTGACCGTAGGGCAAAAACTTACTTGAATGCTTCTTCGATGATTGCAACGAAAGCATCCGGTGTCTCAAGCATCCCCATGTGTCCACTGTCTGTTGACCGATGTATGAGATGATCATTCTTTGGTGCAAATGCGCTTTCCTCTGAAATCAGTTGATCTTTCGTGCCGTGAATGATGACACCCTTCACGCTTGCTTTCGTCAAGACCTTCGTCATATCTCGCCGATCTCGCATCGCAGAGAGCGCACGGATAGCTCCTTCGACCGTCATCATGTACCCGATCTCAAGTGCTTCAGCGACAGCGAACTCATCTGCCCCTTCAGCGAATAAGGATGGAACAAGACCATTGACGAATTCTCTAACACCGATTTCTTCAACGCGCGTGATGTTTTGATTTCGTTTTTGTTTCGCTTGTTCATCATCTGCTTTAGCTGTCGAGTACACCAGACCGTATCCACTGATTTGATCCGCATACCCTTCTACGATTGCAGCTGTGATATATCCACCAAATGAATGCCCGATGATGATCGGCTTTTCGATACCACGTCGATCAAGTTCATGCATGACCCATTCGGCAAAGCCTTCAATCGTATCCGGACCAACATCAAGTCCCTCATGCCCCGGTAAACTTAGTGGTAATACATCAAAGGAATGTCGTAAATTTGCCTCTACCCGATTAAAATAATCTGTTCCTCCTGTAAATCCATGCAGGAGTACGAGTGTTTGTTTTTCCATTGACTACCTCATCCCTTCCATTCAGATGCGAGCATACGGTACATCGTCAAATCCATGAAACGACCATGACTGTATGCATAATCTTCTAGTAATCCTTCTGCTTTGAATCCTAATTTTTGAACCAATGCGTTAGAAGCGAGGTTTTCAGGTGCGACGAGGGCGCTGATTCGATGGAGAGCAAATTCTTCAAAGCCATATGTCAGAACAGCTCTTGCCGCTTCCGAAGCGACACCACGTTGCCAATAATCTTGACTAACTTCAAAACCAATTTCAGCACGATGGTATTGAGACAGCCAGTTATGAAAACCGATCGTCCCGATCAATTGATTCGTTTGTGCATCAGCAATTGCCCAGCGAATCGCTTTACCTTGCGTGAACTGTTCTTTAAAGTAACTGATGACATTTTTAGCTTCATAGACCGTCACGAGTGGATCTGATCCGTAATAGTACATGACTTTATCGTCCGATAGGATTTTAAACAATTCGCGTGCGTCACGGTTTTCGAGCTCACGTAATATGAAGCGCTCGGTCCGCAATTCCGGGAAAGGCTTTCGCAAGCCCCACATGCTCCATCACCTCTCTTTATGCTTCTCTATGTAGTATGCCCGTTTTCAGAAGTAAATATCCTTTCAGGCAATTCGAAGTTTTGCTACTATTAAATTATGAAGTAGTTAGTCATGGAAAGGAAGCGAAGTGGTATGTCGAGTGCGTTACTTTACTTATATGAGGACGAGGAAAATCAACGATTAACGATGTCAGGAGTACACTTCTCTGATTTCGCTGCAGCCGTCGATTTGAAACGTCCTTTACTCATTTCAGGAAGTGATTTCAAACAGACGAAACAATCGTTTCGAACGATGCTTCATTACATCGAAGCGCATGAGATCGAACAGTTTTCACAATCAACGGATGTCCAGCGTCATCCTTTGACTGCTATTGATATTCGATCTTCCCATTCGCTCGATGTATTGACGGATGTCGAAATCGCGGAATTATTATTTTTAATGCATATGAAACGAGGGACACCGCTTCCTTTCCTTGACTCGATCGAGAATGAACTGGTCTATTTTAGCGAACACGATGGGCTTCATGCTTCTGTTTACTTGAAGGATTGGTCAAGGGTAGAACAACTTATCTCCGATCTCGTACAACGGAAATTTCGTCAGCACGCACGATCCGTTGCTTCGATCGCCTTAACGGCTGAAATCATGATTCATATCCGTCATCTCCTCAAAGAAGGAGTATTGATTGATTTTGAAAGTGCAAAACGGTCTGTTTTCTCAAGAAATATCACGATTCCTGTATATGTAGCAGGACGCTACGAAGATATGAGCGTATTACATGAAGATTTTGAAGCGGAGAAAGAATCGATCCTTCGACGAGGAACGCTTGTTTGTCGCAAGAAAAAATGGAGTTTTGAGTTAGATTGACCTTTAGCATCTTTTTCTTTTAGAGAAGGATGCTTTTGTTCTATTTGAATTTCACATGATGATTCCCTCTTAACAGATATTCCTATCCATATGACAATATTGTTAAAAAATTTTTCGAATTTTCACACAAAATAAGACTAGCATCTGGTGAAGACTTCGCTATAATGAGGATAACCTTTTCAAGATAGAAGTTAGACCCGGTTTTTTATAGGGACAGTACTGGAATCAACAGAAGGAGGAATTCAATATGGATCAGTTAAAAGTGAACGGAATTGGCTCATTCACGAAATTTGCGACAAATGGAAACATCCTGAAATTAAAGGATGCGACACTCGGTGAAGTAAAATTGTCGCTGAATGAAGCGAGTTCAATGACCATCGCCCCTGTCGATGAAGAAAATGGACTTTTCATCATTAAAGGGCAACAGCAGGAATCGCTTGTTGAACTGACGTTACCACGTCAATCCTGTGAGGTCGTTCACGCTTGGCTCCTCCATAAATTGAAACGCCACAAAAAAACGCGCTCGATTGCAACGAGCTGATGTGTAACGTAAAACGTCTTGAGTAGAGACCCTTATCTCTCCTCAAGACGTTATTTGTTTTCAAAAATTCGGCGGTGAATTTTCAGAAAATATTGTTTTATTAATTTCTTCATGTTATCCTTAGAAAAATTCAAACAGGAGGTTTTAAACATGACACACGCAACGCTCATCCAAGAACGACTGATTGTGATTAAGAGTAGGGACTGAAGATTCATTTCTCGTTTGAGAAAATGAAGATCCAGGCCCTTTTCGTCATTTCGACAAGGCGTCTGAGCAAACGACGCCTATCCACAAATTTAGTGGATGAGGCTTTTTTTATGAAATTAGGATGAATGGAGGACAACACATGTTTAAGACAAAAGATACATTTGCTCTAGGATTTATGATTTTTGCTTTATTTTTCGGTGCGGGTAACCTGATCTTCCCACCGGAACTCGGTGCGCTTGCGGGTTCACAGTTCCTTCCTGCCATCCTTGGTTTTATCGTAACGGGTGTCGGTCTTCCTTTGCTCGGCTTACTTGCAGTTGCCTCTATCGGAGGTGGCATCAAAACACTTGCTGCACCACTCCCTCGTTTTGTAGGTGCTGCCTTGACGTTCGCACTCTATGTTGCGATCGGTCCCTTTTTCGGGATTCCGCGAACATCGGTTGTCACGTATGAGCTCGGAGTCGTACCATTCCTTGGTGCTCCCTCACAAATGACGTTGATCATCTCATCGAGTCTCTTTTTCCTTGCCACACTTTATCTTGTACTACGACCAGGAAGATTACTTGAGATCATCGGGCGTTTCATCACACCATTATTACTGATTGCTCTTGCAGCATTAAGCATCAGTAGCATCATTTCGCCACTTTCGAGTGTCTCTTCACCAAACGAAGCGTATGAGACGACTGGACAGGCATTCATTCAAGGTTTCCTTCAAGGATACTTAACACTTGATGCACTCGGTGCCTTGGTATTTGGTGTCGTCGTACTGCATACATTGAAAAGCCGAGGCGTTCATGAACGAAAAGCACAATTTAAAGTCGTCACTCGTGCCGGAATCATCGCTGCCACTGCTTTGACTCTCGTCTATGTCGGACTTGGAATGATCGGACGTAACACATTTGCCGCCATCGGAAAAGTTGATGGTCCAGCACTTCTTCAGCATTATGCAAATACTGCCTTCGGCTCAATCGGTTTAGCTGTACTTGGTCTTGCGATCTTGCTTGCATGTTTGACGACATCAGTTGGTCTCGTCACCGCATTTGCAGAATATATGATGACGATTTCCAACCGTGTATCTTTAAAAGCGGCAAGTATCTTCACGACTGCTCTTGGTCTTACGGTATCCATCGTCGGATTGCAGACATTGTTATCCATCGCTGTTCCGGTATTGATGTTCCTTTATCCAATAGTCATCGTCTTGATCGCATTGACATTCATGCGTCACCTGTTCCGTCGTAAGTCGGTTGTTTATCAATCAACTCTTGGTGTAACGATTTTCTTTTCATTCTGTAGTGCGTTGAATCAACTTTCGCTTTTCCCGGGAAATCTTAAAACGTTCTATCAATCTTTACCTTTAGTGGATCAAAGTTTAGAATGGTTATTCCCAGCACTCATCGCCTTCGGTATCAGTTCATGGTTTGGACACGTTTCCAGTGCTTCTATTACACAAAAACGCGCTAGCTAGTGATTCCGCTTTCATCGCTATGGTATGATGAACAAAATGGTTCTATTAATGGAGGCGTCATATACATGGATAAGATTGCTTGGATTACCGACAGCATGGCTTTTTTTGAGCCAGGAGAGGCTGAAAAAATCGGAGTCCATGTGATACCGACTTTACTCATCTTAAACGGAGAGTCTTACCGGGAGTATGTCGATATCTCGATTGAACAGCTTGATCAAAAAATGCGAGAAGATGCTCACGCTTCACCGACGACTTCTCAACCGTCATTCGGTGACTTCGTGACCTTGTATGAACAATTACTTGAAGATGGCTATGATTACGGGTATGCGATTCATATCACGAGTGGATTGAGCGGAACGTATTCGAGTTCCGTCGCTGCAGCTGAAGCTGTCGGTTTCCCTTTATACGCGATTGATTCGTATACAGGTGCTGCGAATCAGCAAGAACTTGTCCGGATCGCACAACGACTCGTTGCTGCTGGTAAAGGTCCCGATGAAGTCATGTCTACGCTTGAGACATTCAAGCACAAATCGCATTTTTATCTGATCATCGGAAATATGGAGACGATGCGACGGAGCGGACGTGTCTCTGGAAGTCAGTTTTTATTAGCAAACATGCTCAATATTAAACCAATCGCTCAATTTAATGAGGAAGGACGGCTTGTCCCATTTAAAAAGGTCCGTTCCATCAAAAAAGCTTTTAAAGAAATGGTCAGTGAAATTTCATCAAAAGTCAGTGCTCATGGTGTATATGATCGGACGCTTTATGTCAGTCACACGCTCGCTCATGCCGCTGCTGAAGAATTACGGCGCTTGATTTCTACAGAACATCCGGAGCTTCAAGTACGCATTACCCAATTTGGTCCTTCCATCTTGGCACATGCTGGTGCTGAGACGGTCGGTGTGTACTGGTTCGATGAGATTCCTTTACCAACAACTTGATATCTTGCACGAAACGATGAAAACCGGACGGTCTGCTTGAGACCGTCCGGTTTTTTCATGTCGTTTCATACTTACGAAATAGTTCTTCTAATAATACGGCTTCGTCCGTCGTCCGTTGAATCGGCTCATGTGGAAGTGTGATTACTCTGGATAACGTCTCAGAAGGATATACATCAATCGAAACTTGTTCCATTTCGATGAGATACTCAAGGATGGAATCAAGTGATGTCTCCTTATTGAATTGACGAAGCCAATTTTCATATCGACGATCCACTTTTCCTTCTTTAAGCAAAATCTTTCCACCGTCAATGATCGCCCACTTCGGTGGCGCATCGATTTGAAAGAGTTCCAACTGCTGGTACTCTTCCATCGTTCGTTTCGTCACCGGAACAACACCGTTAATTGACACTAACCGTTTTAATCTAAGATGCGCTCGCATCGTCATGAAACGAGGTCGCCCAGCGACTCGCTCGACAAGCAACGTCGGCTTGTCGATGGAGCGCATCGTCTCTTCATCAAATAATAAACTATGATCAACATCTAACAGTAACATCAAGCCACTCCTTTTTTTCTACGGGAGACGATGAATGCATAGGAGCTACATAAAAGAATCGCGGCAAAACAATATCCACCGATGACATCTGAGAAATAGTGAACGTTTAAAATGATTCGAGAAGCTCCCATGGCGAGGAATAATCCAATCGTCACGATCGATACAAGTACCTTCCCACCTGTTTTCAAATGACGAAACGCAACGACGAGAAATCCGGCATAGACGGCAAAAGCCATCGCTGAGTGACCACTCGGAAAACTGTATCCTACACCACCAACCAGTTCATTTAATGAGGGGCGCTCTCGGACAAAGGCGAATTTAACGACTTGATTCAATCCACCTACTGATACTGCCATGAACACATACCAAATACTTGCAATGCGATCTCGCCACAAAACATAACTCAGTATTCCAAGTAAGACCGTCATCGTCATCGCCCCTGGACCTGATCCGAGTTGAGTGAACCAAGAAACGTAATCCCCTGGGACGTGTTGCGACATATATGACGATAATTGAGCATCAAATAAAAAATAGCCTGTTGTCCGAATGGAGACAGCGATGATCACGAATAAGACGACAGCAATGGATGCACCTATCCACGCCGCTCTTGCACCCCGCATCAGTATGTTCCCTTACGTTCTTCTAATTCTTCTGCTGAATAGTCTTCCTTATCTCGCAAACGATGCGCTAGTCGTCCGGATGCATTTGCTGCGATGGCCGCGACGATATCATCCATGAACGTGTTGACTTTTCCGTCCCCAAGCTTCGTATCGAGTTCTTTGATAATACCGACCTTTGCTTTATCCAAATAGCCGAACGTCGTAACCGCAATCGAACCATACGTGTTGACGGCACCAATCGCAATCGTCTCATCTACGCCAAATAGCCCTTCATCGCTTTGGATGATGGACAGGAGGGGTTCTGATAATAACCCTTTTTCCGCCAAGATGTCTAGTTCTGCTCCGACGAGAATCGCATGTTGTAATTCACGTTTTTCAAGAACACGTTCTACTGAACTGACACATGTTTCAATTGTCAAATCCACCGTGTAGGGGGCCTGCATTTGGTAAACGATCTCAGCGATTGCATGAATCGTCACCCCTCGTTCATGTAACTTATCGATAGCTGCCTGTTTGACCTCTTTTGAATGTGTTTTCTTCATGACTATATCCACCTCTCCAACAAAGTACTTCATTAGTATACACGTATTCTGAACCTCCTCTCAAACTTCTTTGACATCGACGCCAGAATCCGTCATGATTATTTTGTAAAGCGTTATCATTTCAGGGGAAAGTAGGGGATTTTCGATGAACATCGGGGTTGTATTGTTTCCATCGAAACGCGTTCAAGATTTTGCAAATTCATACCGAAAGAGATATGACTCGAAGTATGCACTGATCACACCTCATATCACGCTACGGGAGCGGATGGAAGTCGATGAGACAGAATTAGACCACATCGTGACGGAGTTGAATCGAATCGCGTCCGAAACGAAGCCTGTCAATTTGCACATCCAAGGAGCTCGTTCGTTCCATCCGACGAACAATGTCTTGTTCCTTAAAGTAATGCCGACGGATGAGTTAGAACAATTACATCGCGCTTTGCATACAGGACCACTCGAACATAAGCCGAAATACGATTTCTTGCCACACATCACAATCGGTCAAGAACTGTCGGATGTCGAACTGTTCGATGTACTAGAACGTCTCAAGATGGAAGATATCCGTTTCCAAGAGGACGTCACGAAAATGGCTTTATTGTATGAACTGGAGAACGGTGCTTGGAGTGTCTATGAGACATTCCGCTTCACAGGTCAATGAATGATTAAACTTCCCGGTCGAAGCTTCGACCGGGAAGTTTTAGTTCTGGTAATACACCGTATGCATTTGCCTGTTCTTCTAAAAAGTCGTCCGCTTCGTGTTCGCGGTAAGGGTCAGTTGGGCGTATCGGTTGAACTCGAGCGACTGGTTCAGTCTTTAGCTGTGGATCGACACGTACTTGACGATTGACATATTGTACGACTGTAAAATCGATTGCGTTCATCCTCTGCACTTCCTCTCTCCTTCAACATGTTCATATTTGACACTTCCCCGATCCAGCACAAAAAAAACCAAGCCCCCTTCTCAGGAAAGCTTGGTTCAATCTGTTATCTTTTAAAGAATGTGGAATCCACTATCGACGTGAAGGATTTCTCCTGTCACCCCACTCGACATTTGTGAAAGCAAGAACAGTCCACTTTGACCAATTTGTTCTGTCGTCACGTTACGATGAAGTGGCGCACGTTCTTCGATGCTATCAAGAATCGAATTGAAATCGCCGACACCTTTTGCGGATACTGTCCGAATTGGACCAGCTGAGATCGCATTGACACGAACGCCTTGCTGACCGTATTCAGCAGCGAGATAACGAACGCTTGCATCTAATGCGGCTTTCGCAACACCCATGACGTTGTAGTTCGGAACCATCTTCTCACCACCGAGGTACGTCAACGTGATGACGGATGCATCTTCCGTAAAGAAATCTTTCGCCGCTTTGACGACTGCTGTTAAGCTGTAAGCTGAAATATCAAGTGCTTGCGCAAACTGTTCACGCGTTACCCCAGAAAATTCACCACGAAGCGCTTCTTTATCCGCGAATGCGATCGAGTGAGCAATCCCTGAAATCTTCCCGTGGTCCGCATGAATCGTTTGGAAGACCTGTTCGATTTCTTCATCACTTGTAACATCACACGTATAATAAGAAGCTGGACGTGATAATTCTTGTCCTAATTTTTCAAGTGGTGCCTTAAAACGCTCCCCGACATATGTAAATGCCAGGCTTGCTCCAGCAGCGTCGAGCGCACGTGCGATGCCCCATGCAATCGAACGTTGGTTGATGACGCCCATGACGACGTACGTCTTACCTTCGAGTGAAGGATAAATATTCATGATAAAGTCCCCCTTAAATTAGTACCTGGTAATAAAACCTATCTTCAGGTTACAAAAACGTAACGCTTCTGTCAACCATCGCTCTTGATATTGCGGATTTGATAAATTACGGTAATATAGAGAATGATAGAAAGTAGGGATGAAATGAATCGATTCAAATCATTTACACAACGTTATGATCATACGTTGCTTTTTTTACTCGCCTGTCTGATGGTCATCAGTATTATCGCCATCTATACAGCACAACCTTCGCTTAAAGGTGCGATCAGTGCCATCAACTTCTCTGCCAAACAAATTCAATGGTACGTCATCGGCTTCATGGCGTTATCGGTCGTCATTTTCATCGATTATGAACAGTTGAAGCGATTCCACTGGTTTTTATATGGAGCAGGTATCGTATCATTGATCGGTCTTGTCATTTTCCGTGGTACACCAATCGTCACTGAAATCAAAGGGGCATACGGTTGGTATCAATTCCCCGTTATCGGTACGGTTCAACCGGCTGAGTTCATGAAGTTCTTTTTGATCGTTACGCTCGCTGCCGTCATTACCGAGCACAATGCGCGTTATGTTCAACATGAAAGAGATCTCTTGTTACTTATCAAGTTAGTCGCGGTTACAGCCTTGCCGCTCGGTCTTATCATCATTCAGCCCGATTTAGGGATCGGTTTGATTCTATGCGTCATCTTAGCATGTGCGATGTTGTTATCCGGACTAAACTGGAAATGGCTTTTGACGATGTTCGGTCTGTTCGCAGGAGCCGTCATCATCTTCTTTTACCTGTTCTTTTTCCAAAATGATTTACTCGCAACCTTTTTCCCAGGTCACGCGATGAACCGGATCATGGCTTGGTTGCAACCGTTCGAATATGCGGATGATCTGTCGTACCAGCTCGTCCAAGCAATCAACGCGACAGGTTCAGGGCAAATGTTCGGCGTTGGATACGGGAAACTGCAAGTGTTCGTTCCGGAATTGCATACAGACTTCATCTTTACGACGATTGCCTCTCACTACGGTTTCATCGGGGCTGCCATCGTCTTGATCGTCTTGTTCCTGTTCGTCTATCGCTTGATTCAGATTGCTCTCGAGACAGCTGATCCATTTGGTACCTATATCGTGACAGGATACGTCGCGATGTTTACGTTCCAAATTTTCCAAAATATCGGGATGACGATTGGTGTCTTACCGATCACAGGTCTTCCCCTACCGTTCATCAGTTATGGTGGATCAACGATGATCGTAAACCTCGTCGGTCTAGGATTGATCATGGCAATCGCCTCTCAATCTCGGATTTCCATGTTTGATGAAGACTAAACACAAATAAAAGGCAGTGGACCAAGTCCATTGCCTTTTATTTGTGTACTTTATCATTCCAGTCGGAGATCCTCAGGAAGTGGTGCTTCAAAACGAACCTGTTCTCCCGTCGCAGGATGAAGGAACGTTGCTGACGCACTATGAAGCGCCTGACGCGGAAGTAACGGGTTCCCTTGATACATCGTATCGCCAATCAAAGGATGCCCAAGAAAAGCAAGATGGACACGAATTTGGTGTGTCCGACCTGTCTCTAGTCGGATATCGAGTAATGAGATTTCTTGGTCAAAGGCTCGAACTAGACGGCTATTTAAGATATGCGTAATGGCTCGTTGACCATCTGGTCGTACCATCCGTTCCATGAAGGAATGATCGGTTTGACCAATCGGTTGATCAATTGTTTGTACCGGTACGTTTCCCGGTGCATACGCTAAATAATGTCGTTCTAATTCATTGGATCGTTGCATGAGACTCATCCGGTGATGGGCAAGCCCGTGTTTCGCGAACAAGACAAGACCACTCGTATCACGATCGAGCCGATTAACGATATGGATTGCATACGGAATTCCTTGTTTTCGGTAATAACCAAGCACATAGTTCGATAATGAGCGTTCCGGATGCAGTCGAGACGGAATCGATGCCATGCCCGGCGGTTTATTGACGACGAGAAACCAATCATCTTCAAACAAAATATCAAGTTCCCCTTCTGTCGCCACCATATCCGGTGCTGGTGTCTCTTCCGGGAAGAAGACATGGACATGATCACCCGCGTGTAAGACGTCGTGGACGTTAACATGCTGACCATTACGCGTGATATCCCCATGATTCTTAATTGATACTAACATTTTTCGCGAAATCCCTAAGCGGGTCGTACAAAAATGACTGACACGCCAGCCATCCTCGATGTCAGTCACCATCTGTTGTAGCTGAAATCCATTCATGTTTCCATTTCCTTTACTTTAACGTCTTTCGTCTGCCAGGAAAGATTCCCGCACCCGTTGCCAGAACGGGAAAGAACGAAAACGAGCAAATTTCACTTTTTTATCAGAGACCCGGCATCGAATCGATGTCACGTTTTGATGAATAATTGAAGCATAGTGGTCATAGGTCATCTGAAAATCAATCGGATTGACGGGACGAATTTCGACATCATGATGTTTCGGTAACAACATCGGTGAGCCGATCGTCCGGTAAACACGATTGTTGATGGAAGCCATCTCTGTAATTTGAATTGCTTCGAGCGCCGGGTGAACGATCGCTCCGCCGAGTGCCTTATTGTAAGCTGTCGAACCAGACGGTGTTGATACACACAATCCATCACCTCGGAATGTTTCGAAGTAGTCGCCTCGAATCGATAAATCGCAAACGAGCGTCTGATTAAAACTTTTAATCGTACATTCATTCAAGGCAAGCAGTTGGTTGTGTGAACCGTCCGCATAATCAATCGAGAGTTCAAGCAACGGGTATTGAACCGTCGCTAAATCCTGCTTCGCGATATGATCAATCAGTTCATCCATTTCTTCAGGGCGCCAATCCGCATAAAAACCAAGATGCCCCGTATGAATCCCAACAAGCGTGATCGTCTCTACTTGATCGAGATACGAATGAAACGCCTGTAACATCGTTCCGTCTCCACCGATCGAGACGACGATTTCCGGTTGGCTGACATCAAGAATACATCCCCGATCCGTCAATGCCTGCTCGAGTTGCTGTTTCAGCGCATGAGATCGCTCATCATCACGAGCCGTGATTGCAAAACGCATGGTCATCCCCCTACTCTTTTAATCGTTCAGACGCCTTAGCGTCGCGTTGAAAGACGAGTTGTGCGTCTTGGATTTCTACTTTCAGCTGGCTCATCTCCGCATCAAGCAAAAATGCTGCCTCTGCTGCACGACGCAGACGCTCACGCGTCTCTTCCGGAATATTTCCTTGGTACTTATAATTCAACGAGTGTTCAATCGTTGCCCAGAAGTTCATCGCAAGCGTTCGAATTTGGATCTCGACTAACGTCGGAACTTCACCTTCGATCGTCTGTACCGGATAGGCAATGATGACGTGATACGATCGATAGCCACTATCCTTTTTTTGCGTAATGTAGTTCCGTTCTTCAACGATTTTAAAATCTCCGCGCGAGCGCAGCAGCTCAAGGACATGAATGATATCATCGACGAATTGACACATGATACGTAATCCGGCGATATCCTGCATGTCTTGTTCTAATGACTCACGCGCAATTGCTTTTCGTTCCGCTTTTTGAAGAATGCTCTTTACAGGTTTGACCCGTCCTGTGACAAATTCAATCGGTGAATGTTCTCCCCGTTGCTGAAATTGTTTACGAATCGCTTTTAGCTTAACTTTCAACTCATCGACCGCGATTTGATACGGTGCAAGAAATAAATCCCAATTTTCTTTTGTCATCTGATTTGTCACCACTTTTAATCGAATAGTATTGGTTCACTGCCTGTTCCTACCTCATTCATGTTATCATATTTTCAGACATTCAACTAGAAAGGCGTGATTCCGATTAGACAAGAATTGGAAATCGAATTCAAGAACTTATTGTCTGAACAAGAATATCTATCGTTATTTACCCATTATGCGTCAGCTAAACAACCCATTTGGCAAGCAAATGATTATTTTGATACGCCTGATTTTGAACTTCGAAAAAAAGGTGCTGCTTTACGGATTCGTGAGAAAAAACAAGGGCTCGTACTGACTTTAAAACAACCCCATGAGGAGGGGTTGCTTGAAACGCATGTCACGTTATCATCAACTGAAGCAGAAGATCTATTCAAATACGGTCTAATTCATTCCGAAGAGATGAACGAACAGCTAAAGTCATTTGATTTACAGGGATCTTTGGAGCATTTAGGTCGATTAGAGACAGAACGAATCGAAACCGTGCTCCCGGAAGGATTGCTTGTCCTTGATAAAAGTCGCTATCTCGGACATACCGATTATGAGTTAGAGTTTGAGGTCAGCAACTTCGAACAAGGGCAAAAGGATTTCGAGCGAATTCTTTCAGAACACGACATTCCACAGCGCAAAACAAAAAATAAAATCGTTCGCTTCATGGAACGTAAAGCGCTTTCTTGATTTTTCGTGTAAGAATGAACAAGCAAAACCTTTGCTCTTTCTTTTTTTTCGTTGCTAAAATAGGGTAACGATAACAACAGGAAGGGGTGAACGGATGGAACACGCACAATGTAACGGATCTTATTGTTCATTGGACGAACCATCGATTCAACAACCGACGAAACCTCTGGAAATCTATCATTTTCTAGATGTGACACAAACGGATGGTTTACGGTTGATACCCGTCCTCAAGAAGCTAGAGCTAGAATATGGTCATCTGTTCCGTCTTCGGACGATTGCAACGATTCCATGTGCTCCATCACGATCTGCATGCGATATGTCACCACTCGTCATTCTAAAAGCAATTGAGCTTCAAGGAAAGACGTTTGGTATGCGATTCATGCGACGCCTTCGAATGCTTCATAACGTCGAAGGAGAAAGTGCTTATAGTCGGCCATCATTGATGCGGCTAGCAGAGGCTTTAACGGAGTATGGTTTGGATTTAGAAGAGTTTCATCGTGATGTCTCGTCGGATACGATTCAGCAAATGCTCGAGAAAGAAACCGAGCTAGTCACCGAATGGGATGTTCGGATTCTTCCAACACTCGCTTTTGTCGGAGACGAAGAAGCGATCAAAGCAGAAGGACCTTATGAGTATTTGGTGTATGTCTCGATCTTAAGTGAATTACTAGATCATACGATCGAAAAACAACCGAAGCCACCACTCGAACAATTCTTGAGACGGTATGAAACAGCAACAACGGCTGAAATCGCCTTTATTTATGACGCTCCTGAATCCCAGATTGAACACGAATTAAAAAAACTGGTCTTGCAACAAAAATGTGCTTCTCTATCGTACTGTGATGGAAAAGTATGGCGTCATTTAAAAGATTCGGCACACGCATGATAAAAACAATAAAAAGGACAGTTCAGCGTTCTGAACTGTCCTTTTTGTGTTCAATCATAGACAAAAGAAAAAGTCCCTCCTGACGAGAAGGACTTTTTCTTTTGACCACTGGATGGGGGAAAAAGAGAATCGACTGGGGAATGTGACCCTCTTCACAATATAAGTATATCGTGGACTTCGCCTCTTTTCCACTCTTTGTTCACTTTGTCACAAAGATGTCACTCTGCTAACAAAGCTTCAAATTCATCTAGGACACGTTCAAATTGACGCAGTGCTGCTTCAACTGGTGCTTTTGTTGTCATATCGACACCCGCAGCTTTTAGTACTTCGATTGGATAATCACTTGATCCCGCTTTTAAGAAATTGTTGATGTATCGCTCCACAGCAGGTTGTCCTTCTTCTAGAATCTGATCCGTCAAGGCAGCAGCAGCAGAAATGCCCGTTGCATACTGATAGACATAATAATTGTAATAGAAGTGTGGAATCCGAGCCCATTCTAGACCGATTTCTTCATCTAAGACAATTTCTTCTCCGAAGTATTTTTGATTCAACGCATAATACGTTGACGTTAGGAATTCCGGTGTCAGCGATTGTCCAAGACGAGCCGCATCATGAATTGCATGTTCGAACTCGGCGAACATCGTTTGTCGGAACAATGTTCCGCGGAAGGTTTCGAGTTGATTGTTTAATAGATAGAGTTTTTCTTTACGATCCGTTACTTTCTTCAATAAATAGTCGTTCAACAATGCTTCATTCGTCGTTGAGGCGACTTCTGCGACGAAGATTGAATAATCACCATATGGATACGGTTGAGATTTCCGCGTGTAATAACTATGGACGGAATGTCCGAATTCATGTGCGAGTGTAAAGAGGTTGTTGATGTTGTCTTGCCAGTTCATCAAAATGAACGGCTGTGTATCATAAGCACCAGAAGAGTAGGCTCCACTCCGTTTACCACGCGTCTCCCGGACATCAACCCAACGTTCAGACAATCCTTCTTCGAGGATGTGCTTATACTCTGCTCCGAGCGGCGCGAGCCCTTCGACCATCAATTGTTTCGCTTCCTCGTAAGAGACTTTCATCTCCACCTCAGAAACGAGCGGTGTGTACATATCATACACGTGTAGTTCATCGAGTCCGAGCACTCGCTTACGTAGGGCGACGTAACGATGGAGCAATGGTAAATGCTCATGTACCGCTTCAACTAATCCATCATATACGGACTCAGGAATCGCATTACCGTGTAAAGCTGCTGCGCGTGCCGATGGGAACTTCCGGACATCCGCATAGAAGTTGTCTTTCTTAACTGACCCAGCAAGTGTCGAAGCGAGCGTATTCGTGTATTTTGCATATGTTCCATACATCGCTTTAAATGCGGCTTCACGGACCGAACGATCAGATGATTCCAGGAATGTGATGAAGCGACCATGTGTCAACTCTGTCTCTTCTCCGTCTTCCCCTTTGATTTTCGGGAATGTCAGATCTGCATTGTTCAACATACCGAACGTCGTACCGGATTGACCGAGTACTTCTCCTGCCTTTGCAAGAATCGCTTCTTCCGCTTCCGTCAGGACGTGTTCACGCTCTTGATTCAATTCATCAAATGCATGACGATACATTGCAAGATCTGGATTCTCATTAAGATACGTCTCAATCGTTGACTCAGGTACAGCTAACAATTCTGGTGTCATGAAAGCAAGCGTTGCCCCGATTTGCGACGCGAGCGTTCGAGCACGGTCGTTCATGGCTTGGTAGAAGCTGTCTGCTGTATTTTCGTCATAACGCATGTGCGCGTATGTATAAAGCTTATAAAGGCGTCTTGAGACTTCGTCGCGTAACTGTAACCCTTCATAGAGTGTTTCTGCACTCTGTCCAAGACGACCCTTATACTCGACGAGTAATGGAAGCATCGCTTTCACCGATTCGAATTCTTCTTCCCACGCTTCGTTCGTTGCGTAAATCGACTCTAGATTCCATGTTTCTGTAACGTCAACATCTTGACGTGTTAATACTTCTGCCATTTCCCTCACTCCTTTAATTCAGTTATACCTGTTTTCTTTTCGACAAACAATCGAAGTGCTCCTGCTAAAACAGCTTATTCGCCTCCTCAATCCGCTCCATCCATTCCCTGACGAGAGCACCAATCAAATCTCTTTCAATCGATAGATTCAATTTGTGAAGCAGTTGATTTATGACATATTCCAGACGGCTCAAAGTGTACCGCCCTTTTATCTCTAAAAAGACGACGATTTGAAATTCAAAGGGATGGACGGGTAGAAATAATAGACGTGTGATGGGGAGAAAGGCAAAAAAGGGAAGATTTTGTAGATGGAAACCTGATTGATACAGTGGGATCTTGAGGATGCGTGGAGGTAATGAAGGATAAAAAGGACGTCGACGATAGCGATGAACGATTCCTTGCCATCGAGCGATTGAAAATTTCCGAGGAAATGATGAAGGTTCTTTCGAAAGAAAATCAGATAATGAGAGCGGTTGAACCGTACAATAGACATGATGTTTTGCAAAAGGAACCGGATGTCGAAATCTCCGGATTTGATTCTCGACGATCAGATCCAAGTAATCATGTTGTAAAAATGCTTGTCGCATCCAACCTTGCAATCGCAACGTGACACCATGTGAAGGATGAAATCCGATCCACCGAACCGTTTGTTCTTGTTTCGCATCAAGCCTGGCTCGTCTGATCCATTCCTCTGCTGACATCGGAGAACGTTGAATTTCAATCCCGATTTTCTTTTCTGGTATCCACAAATCAAAACGTCTCTCCCCAGTCATCCATTCAATTTCGACTTGGACACCTGCGTTTATTAAAGAATCGGCAATGCGCTTTTTCCAAGACATATGCACGTTGCTTTCTCCTGAACAAGCTGAGATATGTGAAAAGTGTGGTCGTCGTCCTTGCCTGACGCGCAATGGCTTCAGGCAATACGGACAACGTAAGGACATCGTTTTTAATTCATGGTTGGGAAATCTGTGAATCATGATGCGTTTACCAGAAGCATCAATGGCTTCAAACATCTGAATCGTCCCCTTTTACTAAAGTAACGGTGAGAATAAACGTGAAATCGATTCAATTAATCGACGGCGTAATGGACGCCGATGGAACATATCAGCATCAACTTGTGTCGAATGGCTAAAATCTTCATAAAAATCACGTGTCAGTTCATGGACAGAGTTCGTTCCATATAAGAAAGCATTCACTTCGAAATTCAAATGAAAACTACGTAAATCCATGTTCGCTGTCCCAATCGTTGCGATGGCGTCATCAACGACGATAACTTTCGAGTGCATGAACCCTTTATTGTACTCGTAAATTTTTACACCAGCTTGTAGCAAATCATCAAAATAAGAACGGCTCGCATAAAATACGATTTTATGGTCCGGGAAGCTCGGTAGTAGAATACGGACGTCAATCCCTGCCATTGCAGCTGTCTTCAGCGCTGTCATGAGATCTTCGTCCGGTATCAAATACGGGGAAGCAATATAGACCGATTCACGCGCTTCCGTGATGAGCCCGAAGTAAAGTGATTTCATTGCCTCATATGGCTCATCAGGACCGCTCGCAATGATTTGAACACCTCCTGTTGCTTCTTCAACGTACTCAAGTGGCTCCATGTAAAACGGTGTAAACAGCCGTTCACCCGTCATGTAATACCAGTCTTGCAAAAAAATCAGTTGGAGTTCAGAGACAGCCTCTCCCCTTACGAGAAGATGGGTATCACGCCAAAAACCAAAATGTTGATCACGACCGATATACTCGTCGCCAATGTTTATTCCACCCGTAAATGCAACCGTTCCATCGATGACGACGATTTTCCGATGATTCCGGTAGTTTGATTTACTCGAAATAAACGGTAAGACGACGGGGAAAAACGCACGAACCTCAACACCAGCTGCCTGCATCTTCTTGAAATAATGTTTATCCGTCGAAAAACAACCGACGGCATCATAAAGAAAGCGGACCTCGATTCCTTGCTTAGCCTTTTCAATCAACGCTTCCTGTAGTTGAAGCGCAAGTTGATCATCGCGTACGATATAGTACTCCAAATGAATATGATGCTGTGCTTGACGAATCTCTTCTAAAAGAATCGGAAACTTTTCCTGACCATTCGTCAAGATTCTTGTATGTGTATTATACGAAATCGGAAGGCGGCTGATTGAATCGATAAGTGTCACAACTTTTCCATAACGCCCTTCTTGGAACACTGATTGGTGTACCCCTGCCTTAAACTGGGTACGATACTTAATGTAAGACTCTTCATCAAGCATTGCCTTCAGTCGAAACATTCGTTTTCGGCGGTAGTTCTGACCAAATGTGAAATACACGAACACGCCAACGACAGGCAATGCCATCATGACGAGTGCCCAGACGAGCGTTCGTTCTGGGTTTCGATTTTCGAGTAGAATGATGACAAACACGCTCATGACGACCAAGATGATGACGATGGACAGCCAACCTACCATATAGACACTCCAATAGTAGGATAAAAAGGCAATCAAGCCGATGGTCAAGATGAGGGTCATGAGAAGTTGTACACGTCGTAGCATGAATCCCCCTCCTTTTATGTAAGTAGTACTAATTGTATTTAAACTGATGACAGAAAGGAAGCGTTTAAATGGGTACGTATATCATTACTGGTGCAACAAGTGGAATTGGTGAGGCAACTGCCCTTCAACTCATCCGGGAGGGACATACTGTCCTTGCGATTGGTCGTAATGAAGAAAAAGGATCCTCGCTTGAAGCAAATGGAGAAGGACGTTTATATTTCTTCCCTGTCGACTTAACTGATTCCTCTGCAATCGATGCGTTCTTTGAAGAAACACAAGAAGATTTCCCAGAAATCGATGGTATTTTCAACAATGCAGGTACTTTCGGTAAACCCGTTGCACCTGAACGTGTTTCCGATCAACAAAAAGAAGTATTCCAAGTGAACTATCACGCACCCGAACGAATCATCCAGCTCGCGACGAAACGCTTTTCAAAAGGTGCTTCCATCGTCAATAATAGCGCAATCGTAGGTCATGTTAAGTTTCCAGCAATGCTACTGCCTTACGCTTCGTCTAAAAGTGCTTTACTGACGCTAACAAAGACATACGCCGCCCGCTTCCATGGTAAGTACCGATTTAATGCTATTTGCCCGGGACCAGTCGATACAGCGCTCAGTCATGCCTTATATGGCGGGAAAGATAAATTTGACCTCGCAATGAAACATCATCTTCGAGGCGAGCCTGCACAACCTTCTGAAATCGCTGAGGTCGTTTGTTTCTTACTATCAAACAAAGCGAGTTACATCAACGGTCAAGCGCTCATCGTAGATGGAGGCTATACCCTCACTTAATACCAGAACAAAAGGAGGTATCACGATATGTGATCCTCCTTTTCCTCGCACTTTTTCTGACCTTAGTTCGGAAAATGTTTCCGAATGAACGGAAAGACATCTGAAGCAATGATCTGTTTCCCGTATTCAGCTACAGGATGTATCGTTTGTTCGCTGAACTGGAGATACTCTGCGATTAAACTCATGACGTTTTCTTGCGCTTCTACGTTCACATCATCTTCGAAATGAACATGCAGTAAATAGAGTCCATCTTTTTGATAAAGCGCTGTTTCAAGTTCTGCGAATACAGGAGCATTCGCATATTGGCTGAGCGCGATGATATGTTCGAAATCGCGAGTTTCAAATAAAACATCTTGGCTTAACTCTGTATCTTTATCTTCTGTCTCAGACATCGCTGATCGTAAAAGTGAATCGAGTTCGTCTTCATCGACTTGCTCACCATCAACTGCATTTTTCGCGATCGTTACAGTGACTTCAAGACCTTTTTCAAATGCTTGCACTTGTATCCATAGTGGACCTTCGAAGGAGATGGACTCTTTTTCATTCGCTTCGTCCATCATCTGCCAGAATAACTGTTCTCCCCGTTCCCGGTTATACCAAATCTCATCTCGGGCAAAACCACGGCGTTCGATGTCGGTGTACGTGATGAAGAACTTGACCGTATTGTCATTGACGCGTTCGATTTTCAAACTGTCCACTCCTTTCTTCTCGTTCCTTATCTAGAATACGAACGAGGACATGACTTGGATTCATAGTTTTGAATCCGAAGGATATATTTCTATTCCTTTGTTATCTTTATTTTAACCTTTTTTATCGGTAACAAAAAGCACACTGCTCACGAAGCAGCGTGCTTTTTAAAATTACTCGTTTACGAGACGCTGCGCTTCCAAAAGTTGGAATGTACGCACCTTGCGCGGTAAGAATCGACGGATTTCATCCTCGTTGTATCCCACTTGAAGGCGTTTTTCATCAATCAAGATTGGGCGACGCAATAATCCCGGATATTCTTGAATCAAATCGTATAGATGCTGCAACGATAAGTTTTCAACGGAAACATCGAGTTTCGAGAAGACTTTTGAACGTGTTGAGATAATCTCGTCCGTTCCATCTTCCGTCATACGAAGAATCTGTTTGATTTCATCGAGCGATAATGGTTCTGAAAAGATATTACGTTCAACGAACGGGATTTCATGTTCTTCAAGCCACGCGCGTGCTTTCCGACAAGAAGTACAACTTGGTGAAGTATAGAGTGTTACCATTGAAAAACATCCTCCCCCTGATTTAACATCATTCAATACCTATGTGAATAAGCAGATATTGATGATGGTTCTATTACTTGACAGTTTACATCTAATAAAGCAGAAAACCTAGCTTTTTTATAAAGATGAAAGAACTTTTCGTAAAAAAGCTTGTTAAAGCCACCACGTGGCTTTAACAAGCTGGCGTGTGATCAAATGGCTGAGAAATCGTCTCTTTTGCTTTAGGAAGTTTCATTTCTTTCAGTTTTTTCTCTAAAATATCCCGCAAAAGGCGCTTCTTCAGCTTTTTCTTCTTGTCACGTTCTTTCATATTCCGACACCCCAATCGGCCCGAAACAGAACTAACAACCATACGAAAGCAAAATAATCATCTTCTACATTAGTAAGTATACCACGTATCTCAAAAATCTATTCCTACTTTAAGCAATTAAATATGTGAGATTGTCGATTGAGGAATGAAAAACAGTTGCAATTTCTTTCAAATTTCTGTAGAGTGTATAGAAATATCAACGCTCAGAAAGGAGTTTTTCATTCATGGCATTAACACTTGTCACGATTCTCGATCATCCGATCGCTCAAAAATATTTATCTCGTTCTGGCTTGAATCATGCGATTTCAGTAGCGGAACGCGCACTGACGCTTGCTACGAAACGCGGCTTAGATGCTGACACTGCTACGAAGGCAGCACTCTTACATGATATCGGTCATTACGAATGGTATACCGATGGCACTTGGAACTATGATTTATATCGCCAAAATGATATTCATGCCATTAAAGGAGCTGAACGTGCTCACAAACTATTGATTCGCCTTGGTGAAGAACCAGCACGTGCAAAAGAAATTGCTCTCGCTGTTCTTTTGCATACGGATTCTTATCTTCCACCAGGTGCGATCAATCGAACACCTCTTCAACAACTTGTCCATGATGCGGATACGCTGGAAGAACAGCCGGGCGGACTCCATCATTACGAAAAAATTGACTTTGAAGAAGCCATGCGTCGTCTTGATGCAATCGATGCAGTCGTCCATCGATTTGCTCATCTACCGCGTATCGCATCAGAAAATTAAAAGGCATTTCCACGATCAACGTGGAAATGCCTTTTTGCTTTAACGATTATACGAGTTGCGCTTGGTACGCTTCAAGTTCTGCATCCGTCATCGAAACGAAGTGACCTGGCTCGATTTCACGAAGTGGTGGAATGCTCGAATCTTCATCCGATTTCCCAACCGGTCCACTCGTCGGACGATCAAAGATAATCCGTTTACGTGTCCGCTCGTGCTCTGGATCCGGAAGCGGAATCGCAGATAAAAGTGACTTCGTATAAGCATGAACAGGATTCTCATACAGACGATCCGCATCACACAATTCAACGAGGTGACCCTGATACATAACACCAATCCGGTCTGAGATATACTTAACCATCGATAAATCATGGGCGATGAACAAGTATGTCAAACTGCGATCACGTTGCAGTTTTTTCATCAAGTTGACGACTTGGGCTTGAATCGATACGTCGAGTGCTGAAATCGGCTCATCCGCAATGATGAAGTCCGGCTCTACAGCAAGTGCGCGTGCGATACCAATCCGTTGACGCTGACCACCTGAGAACTCGTGCGGGTAACGACTCGCGTGTTCTTTCGTCAAACCAACAGTCTCAAGCAAATCATATACACGGTTATTGCGCTCTTCTTTTGAGTTTGCTAAACCATGAATATCGATTCCTTCAGCGATGATATCACCAACCGTCATCCGTGGATTTAACGATGCATACGGATCTTGGAAGATCATTTGCATTGCACGGTTGAATTTCAATTTGTCTTTACGTGATTTCTTACCATGAACGTTTTCACCTTTGAAGATGACTTCGCCGTCTGTCGCTTCGTATAAACCAATGATCGAGCGACCAGTCGTAGACTTACCACAGCCTGACTCTCCAACGAGGCCAAGTACTTCGCCTTCGTAGATATCAAATGAAAGTCCATCAACCGCTTTAACGACGCGTCCACGTCCAATATTGAAATGTTGCTTCAAGTTTTTTACTTCAAGTAATTTATTACGGTTTTCCATTATTTCAGACCGCCTTTCAGAAGCGATTTTGAGAACACGCTGTCCGGACGGTATTTTAACGCCAAGTCACGGATTGCAGCAGGTGGTTCGACGTATGGAGCTTGTGGATGTAGCAACCACGTCGCCGCTTCGTGTGTATCTGAGATTTTGAAGAAAGGTGGTTCTTTCTCGAAATCAATCTTCATCGCATATTTGTTACGCGGTGCAAACGCATCACCGACTGGTGGATGCATCAAGTTCGGTGGAGTTCCTGGAATCGCAGGAAGATCTTGTGAACGGTCATCAGATGGACGTGGCATTGAACCTAGTAGTCCCCAAGTATATGGATGACGCGGCTCATAGAAGATCTCATCTACTGTACCTTTTTCAATCAATTTACCAGCATACATGACGGCTACACGGTCAGCCATGTTCGCTACGACACCTAAGTCGTGCGTAATGAAGATGATTGCTGTACCCGTTTTTTGCTGAATGTCTTTCAATAACTCAAGGATCTGAGCTTGAATCGTAACATCGAGTGCAGTCGTCGGCTCATCGGCAATCAACACTTTCGGATTACATGCAAGCGCGATTGCGATGACGATCCGTTGACGCATCCCACCCGATAATTGGTGCGGATATTGTTTCAGACGCGCTTCTGGATTCGGAATTCCTACGAGTGTCAAAAGTTCGAGTGTACGCTTTTTCGCTGCGTCGCCTGTTAAGCCTTGGTGACGTTTTAATCCTTCAGCGATTTGTTTATAAATCGTCATCGTCGGGTTAAGTGATGTCATCGGATCTTGGAAAATCATTGCGATATCACGACCGCGGACTTTTTGCATTTCTTTATCCGAAAGCTTAACGAGGTCACGACCTTCAAATAAGATTTCACCTTGTGTGATTTCACCTGGTGGGTTTGGAATCAAACGCATGATCGCTTTTGAAGTAACCGATTTACCAGAACCAGACTCACCAACGATTGCGAGTGTCTCGCCTTTTTTCAAATCAAACGATACACCGCGGACGGCTTGTACCGTCCCGGCATACGTATGGAAAGCGACATTCAGGTCGCGAACAGATAAAATAGTTTCCATTGTGAATGAGCTCCTCTCTAGTTTCCGTTAGCGTCGTAAACGTGGGTCGAACGCATCACGCAGTCCATCTGCCAACATATTGAAGCTGACCATGAGGAGTACGATGACCGTCGATGGAACAACGAGCAAGAATGGGAACGTTTTGAGTTCTTTGTACCCTTCGTTGATCAATGTACCGAGTGACGGTTGTGGTGGTGCAAGTCCTAAACCGATGAAGCTTAAGAACGCTTCGAAGAAGATCGCACTTGGAATCGTGAACATAAGTGAGATGATGATCGTTCCCAAGGTATTTGGAATCAAGTGTTTAAAGATCAATCGTGCGCTAGAAGCACCAAGTGTCCGTGCTGCAAGAACGAATTCTTGGTTCTTTAGTTTCAGGATTTGACCACGAACAAGTCGGCTCATCCCGATCCAGCCGGTAATCGTCATCGCAAGGATGATCGTCGTGATCCCTGGTTCAAGAATCAAGATGAACAAGATGATCAAGATTAAGTTTGGTACACCTGTTAAAATTTCAGCAATCCGTTGCATGATGTTATCGACACGCCCACCGTAATAAGCAGAAATTCCGCCGTATGTGACACCAACGAGAACATCGATGAGTGCTGCCATCAAACCGATGAACAACGAGATCTTCGTTCCTTCCCAGACACGTGACCAAAGATCACGACCAAGGTGGTCCGTTCCGAACCAGAAGTTCTCCGTCACTTGTTTTTGTTTATAAAAATCAATCGGCGTATCACCAAGTGTCGCCATACCGTCAAAACCAGCCCACTCTAAACCAGTAACTTTAGGTGGAAGTTTAGCTTGTGTGATTGTTTGGGTATAAGGGTCATTACCAGACAACACAGGTCCGACCAATGACATGATTGCGATGATGATGATGACAGCAAGTGAGAGAATTGCCGCTTTGTTCTTGCGTAGACGCATCCAAGCATCTTGCCAGAAGTTTAAACTTTTACCAGCAAGACGTTCCCCTGCTTGTTCATTGAACTCAACGTGTTGGAACAGCGATGAATCAAACTGTTCTGCTTTTGCATTTGAATTTTGTTCAGCCATTATTTGTTACCCCCCAAACGGATCCGTGGATCAACGACACCGTACAGCAAATCGACGATCAAAATCATGAGAATGAAGACTGCTGAGAAGAACAACGTCGTACCCATGATGACTGTGTAGTCATTTTGTGTGATTGATGATACGAAGAGTTCACCAAGACCAGGAACAGAGAAAATCCGCTCAATGACGAGTGTTCCTGTAATTAACGCGGCAGTCATTGGTCCAAGAATCGTGATCGCAGGAATCAAGGCGTTCCGAACCATGTGTTTCCAAGTAATCGACTGACCATCTAGGCCTTTTGCTTTAGCTAACGTGACATAATCCTGGTTCGTAACTTCTAGCATCTCTGTTCGGACGAATCGAGCAATTGAGGCTGTAACCCCAAGTGATAACGATATGGTCGGCAAGATGGTATGCGCCGGGCTTTCCCAGAACGCGACTGGCAAAACGCCCCATTTCACGCCAACATAGTATTGAAGGAGTGAGGCGAATACGAAGGACGGTACCGAGATTCCGATAACCGATACGAACATCGCACCGTAATCGATCACTGTGTTGTGACGAAGTGCCGCGACAACACCTAAGACGAGTCCTAACAGTACTCCGAGTACTAATGCTTGAACTCCTAATTGAGCCGATGGTCCAATTCGTTCAGAGATTAAATCCGTTACCGGACGGCTATCATATTTGAATGAAATACCGAGATCTCCTTGGAACAAGTTAACCATATACGCTGCATAGCGTTGTGGCAGTGGATCATTCAAGTTGTACTTATCCCGAAGGATGTTCAACTGTTCAGGAGAAAGTTTCTCCTGGTTTTGGAACGGTGAACCTGGTAGCAGATCCATCAGGAAGAAAGTGAACGAAGCGATGAGTAAAAACGTCAGTACGCCGTAAACCAGGCGTTGAGCTAAATAACGGCCCATAAGATGGCACCCCCTATAAAGATTTTCTGTTTTTTTCGAAACATCAATAAAATCAGTATGACCCACAATTGTCGGAACATTCAAGAATTTTGTCATAAAAATTTAAAAATTCTTTTTTTATTGTGCTTTGATTTGATGTTCGCTTGGATGTTTTTCTAATTTCATCCAATAGTCAGAATTTTTCGTTTGATTCCATTATACTTTGCTAACAAAGTAATTAGAACTACTTTTTTACGAAACTTTCACATTTTCGATAAAAATGAGTTTCCATTCATAAAAAGTAGTATAAAACAGGAGCGTACCCGAACTGATCAGGGGACGCTCCCATTCTCGATTACTTAATATCAACGTATTTGTATTGGAAATCTGCTCCGAACACTTGACGGTTGAAATCTTTAACCGTCGGACGGCTCAAGTATGCAGAACCAGCTTGATAGATTGGCGCGATGGCTTGATCTTTCTCAATCAATTGTGCTTCCGCTTGTTTGAAGAGATCGAGACGTTTGTTTAAGTCAGACTCTTCATTCGCTGCGTTCAACAATTTATCATAAGCTGCAGACTTGTACTTGACGTCGTTTTGGCTATTCGTTGATTCGAAGATAGAAAGGTTAGACATTGGATCCTGATAATCCGGGCCCCAAAGTGAGTATGAAACCTGGTAGTCGCCTTTTGTTTCAAGGTCGAGTTTATTCTTGAACGGTTGTTGTTTGATTGAAACAGTGACGTTCGGAAGATTTTTCTCGATTTGACCTTTCATGTACTCACTGATCTTCTTCGCATCTTCATTGTCGAATGAAAGAAGTTCAATCGTCGTTTTCTTATCGCCGTTTGCTTTTTTCCAAAGATCTGCTGCTTCTTTTCCATCACGGTCAAACCAGTTGATGTCGCTCGTATAGTCTTTACCAGACGCATCTTTGATGAATTCTTTTGGAATGAAGCTTGTTGTTGGAATCGAACCGTTCGCAAGAAGCGTATCTGTGATTCCTTTTGGATTGATGGCACGAGCAATTGCTTTACGTGCATCAACATTTTTCATCGTTGCATCTTCGTTATTGAACTTCAAATAAGCGATTGAAGAACGAAGAGCTGTCTTGAATTCAGGCTTCGATTTGTAAGCTTCAACTTGCTCTGAAGTCAAACCAGCGTAATCGATATCATTTGAATCATAGAGGTTTACTACTGTTGACGTATCCTTGACGACACTGACCGTAACTTCGTCGAGTTTGACAGCGTCTTTATCCCAGTAGTTATCGTTTTTCTTCAGCACTCGTTTTGAATCCGTTTTCCAAGATTCCCAAACGAAAGGACCGTTATAGAGTAATTTATCTGGTTTGAGCGAGAAGTCTTTTTCATTCTTTTTGTAGAAGTCTTCACTGATCGGTGAGTACGTACCAAACGATGTCAGTGAAAGGAAATACGGCGCTGGACGCTCAAGTTTTACTTCTAACGTTTTGTCGTCAAGTGCTTTAACACCGAGTTCGTCGACAGCTTTTTTACCCTGTGTAACATCAGCGCCGTTTTTTAACGTGTCAAAGATGTACGAGTAACTAGATGCTGTTTTCGGATCAGCAGCACGTTTCCAAGCGAATTCGAAATCTTGTGCTTTGACGGGTGAACCATCAGACCATTTTGAATCACGAAGTGTGAACGTATACGTCAAGTTATCACTTGAGATATCTGTTTTTTCTGCAAGTGCTGGAATCGCTTTGCCGTCTTTATCGAGACGGTAAAGACCTTCCATCGTATTCCCGATCATGTTGAAAGCAACAGAATCCGTAGCTTTCGCTGGATCCACTGTCGTGATATCCGAAGAGTCTGTTAAGCGTAGATTTTTCTTTCCGTCTGTAGAACCTGAATCACTGTCTCCGCCACCTGTCGAACATCCAGCAAGCACTGCGCTTCCTGCAAGCATGACTGATAATGCGAGACCGACTGTTTTTTTCTTCATCGGTAAGTCATCTCCTTTTCAATTTCCAAGTTGCCATAATGCCTATGACATCAATAACGTCCCGTCGAAACTGCAATGTATTCCCCAAAATGCATTGACCTAGTTTCAAAAACTTAAACGAAGTGATAAATTGATTTTATGTGAGAATAGCATTAACGTCAAGTAAATAGTCACACTATTTGCTATTTTGCATCATTCGTTTGTTACCGATTCGTAACAGGATTAAAAATTTCGTATACTAAGGTTATCAATGCATTTAAGGGGGATTTTCATGCGATCGACCTATTTCCGACCGGTCATCATTGCGGTCATTCTAGTCTTACTTTATACGATATGGGCGACTATCACCGATTCGACGCACGGTATTTTGTACCATCTATCTGGTGGATTATTCATTGGAGGCTTTTTGCTTATGGCAATCGGATTCTTTTCCAACATGTCGGCTAACGGCTTCTTCCGTGGCATGACAGCCGGATTTAAAAAACAACGGGAAGCGAAGCTTCGAGAAATTGATGGCGATTACTACGAAGATGATGACGAAGAGGAAGAAGTCCTCCGTAAAAAGCAAAACCGGGCTTCTGCCCGAACGAAACCCTATGTTTCTAGTGGTATTATCTTCATCATCGTATCGCTGATCATCTCTTACTTTTAATCGAAATCACCGTGACGTACCTTCTATCGTATGGTAAACTTAAGTGAATTAAACAAGAAAACACGACGACAAAGAGTAGTAACTTAGGTACATCCCTTTCAGAGAGTCCATGGTGCTGGAAATGGACAGGTGATGCCTACGTGAATGGACTTTCGAGTGGCTGATTCGAATCAAGTAGAGTCAGATGGGTTTGCCCATTACAGCAAATTGAGCGGCTATGCGAATAGCAACTTGGGTGGCAACGCGATGAATCGTCCCTTGATTTTCAAGGGGCGTTTTTTATTTTGATTTTATTATTTGGAGGGATTTCATTATGAAAACGATTTTCTCAGGTATCAAACCAACGGGAACAGTAACACTCGGAAATTACTTAGGTGCGATGAAACACTTCGTGAATTTACAGGATGGTCATGATGCGTATTATTGTGTCGTTGACTTGCACTCGATCACGGTCGATATCGATCGTGTCGAACTGATGAACAATACACGCGCCCTTGCTGCACTTTATATCGCAAGTGGTCTGAATCCAGAAAAATCAACAATCTTTGTTCAATCAGAAGTCAAAGCGCATGCACAACTCGGCTGGATGTTGACGTGTCTCTCCGGGATGGGTGAGCTCGAGCGTATGACACAGTATAAAGATAAATCACAAGGAAAAGACCGAATTGGTGCAGGATTGTTTGTCTATCCAACACTCATGGCAGCTGATATCCTACTCTATGATGCGGAACTCGTTCCAGTCGGTGATGATCAAAAACAACATATTGAGTTAACGCGTGACTTGGCTCAACGTTTTAATAGTCGTTACTATGAGACGTTCACATTACCAGAACCAATCATCGCTGAGTCAGGAGCACGAATCATGAGCCTGACGACGCCAGACAAAAAGATGTCAAAATCTGATCAGAATCCGAAGGGCTTCATCTCGATGCTTGACGCACCAGATGTCATTCGTAAAAAAGTGAAGTCAGCCGTCACGGACTCGGAAGGTATCGTCAAATTCGATCGGGAAAATAAACCAGGTGTATCGAATTTGCTTGAGATCTACTCTTTACTCGCTGGCATCTCGATTCCTGATCTCGAAACCAAATACGAAGGTTCAAACTACGGAACATTTAAAGCAGATGTCGCGGAAGCTATCATTTCGGAACTTGAACCGATTCAACAACGCTACTATGAATTGATTGATTCTGAAGAACTCGATCAGATTCTTGACGCTGGGCGTGACCGTGCTGAAGCCGTTGCTGCTAAAAAGATCGCGAAAATCGAGAAGGCAATGGGTTTACAACGGAAACGTGCTAAGGTAAAAAAATAAGTCTTCTTCCAAAAGAGATCGGAATGCTCCGATCTTTTTTGATATTTTCAAACAAAAAACTGCTTCCGAATTAAATCGGAAGCAGTTTTTATTTTGCTTATTTTCCTTCGATCGAAGCCCATTTGTACGAGAAGTCTGCGCCGAAGTTATGCTCGACGACACCTTTGACGTATGGTTTAACGAGGAATGCACGTCCACGCTGATAAACAGGTGAGATCGCTGCAGAGTCGAGAAGGATTTTCTCAGCTTCTTGCAATTCAGACCAGCGTTTTGCTGCATCTGTTTGTGTTTGAGCATCTTTGATGAGTTTATCAAACTCTTCATTTGACCACTTACCACGGTTGTATGGTCCGTCTGTCAAGAAGAGATCGAGGAACGTCATTGGATCTTGGTAGTCAGGTCCCCAGCCCGCGAATGAAAACTGGAAGTCCCCTTTGTTTTCAAGATCAAGTTTGTTTTTGAATGGTTGTTGTTTGATTGTGACCTTCATACCTGGAAGGTTTTTCTCAAGTTCACCTTTCAAGAACTCACCGATTTTCTTAGCATCGTCGCTATCGTAGTTCAAGAGTTCAAGATCAACCGATTTTTGACCGATTTCCTTAAGTCCCTCTTCCCAGAGTTTTTTCGCTTCGTCTGCATTGTATTCGTTGAATGCTGGATACTTATCACGGAAGTCTTTTCCGTCAGCATCTTTCGCGAAATCTTTTGGTACGAGATAGTTCGCTGGAAGTGATCCGTTTGCGAGGATGACATCTGTGATCCCTTTTTTATCGTAACCCATGTCGATTGCGCGACGGATTTTTTCGTTATCAAGCGCTTTTACCTTCGTGTTGAGGTAGAGGTAGAAGATTGTTGATTCGCCTTTTGTTTTGAATTCTTTATTATCTTTGAACTGGGCAACGAACTCAGATGTTAAACCTGTGCGATCGATGTCACCTTTTTCGTAAAGGTTAACACCAGTTGCAACTTCTTTAACGACCTTAACGTTGATCGTTTTAAGTTTAACGGCATCTTTATCCCAGTAGTTATCGTTTTTGACCATTTTCCAGCCTTGCTCACGTGTCCACTCTGTTAATTTGAATGGTCCGTTATAGAGCGCTTTGTCTGCAGTCGAACCGAAGTCTTTTCCGATTTTCTTCGAGAGTTCTTCTGATTTCGGCATGAATGGTCCGAATCCAGTGAGTCCGAGGAAGTAATCTGCAGGTGCTTTTAACTTAACTTCGAACGTTTTGTCGTCGATTGCTTTGACGCCGACAGCATCACGCTCGCCTTTTTTCGTATTGTACTCTTCTGCACCTTCGATGTTGTAGAAGACGTATGCATACTGTGAAGCGTTCTCTGGATTAAGAACTTCTTTCCATGCATATTCGAAGTCTTTAGCTGTGATTGGAGTACCGTCAGACCACTTCGCATCACGTAATTTGAACGTGTATGTCTTTTTGTCTTCTGATACTTCATGACTCTCAGCGATACCTGGTGTTGGCTGCTGCTTGTCATCAAGACGGTAAAGACCTTCCATCGTGTTGTTCAGCACGTTGAATGAAACTGCATCTGTAGAAGTCGTCGGGTTAAGTGTCGGGATATCCGAACCTTCGATCAAGTTAAGTGTTTGATCACTAGATTTTTTGTCTGAACCAGTGTCGCCCGATTTGTCGCCTGAATCCGTTGTCGAACAAGCTGCGAGGAACGCACTTGATACGAGAGCTACTGAAGTAGCTAAAGCAAAACTTTTCTTCTTCATGTTACGATGACCCCCCTAGGTTTCTAAAAATGATACTGTCAGGTTTTTGACCGAAAAAAAAAGAATTACTATATTCGAATCAAACCCTTCGTTACAAATAGTTTACAATGTTCTGATAATTTTGCAAACCTTTTATCCGATTTTTCTAAATATTTTTTCAAAAAAGACTGGGACCTCATGAAAAAATGGTCCCAGCTCAGTGATTATTTTAGAATTTTCATTGCACGAAGTAGGTATTCCGGTCCATAAATCGGTACTTCGATTCCTTGAATCGTATCAGAAACATATAATTTCTCTGTCGTCTGATACAAAGGAACGATGACGGCATCTTGATTGATCAACTGCCTTTCAGCTTGATGATACAATGCTTGTTTTTTCTTCATATCTCGTACCTGCCGTGCTTTTTCGATCAGTTGATCGTACGTGTCGGATTGATAGTTTACGGAATTCAACGGATTATCTGAGACGAACTGGTTCAAATATGCAAGTGGACCTGGATAATCCGGCATCCATCCCGTTAACGTCATCGCATACTGAGCCGACTGTTCTTTATCGATCTTCTCTTCAATCCCAACGGGTTTAAGAACGATATCAATATCAGGCAACTGTCTCTCAAGATACGTCTCAAGTTGTTGGCCAATCCGCTTCGCCTGTGGGTCCTCGAAGTTCAGCATCTCGATTCGTTGTTTCTTCTGTTGTTTACCATTTTCTTTTTTTACTTGTACCGGTTCTGTCATTAATACATTCGTATCTGTGACGACGAATCGATTCGTCGGAATGCCTGCATATCCTAAAGGAAGTTGAACGGACTCTTTTTCCATCAAGGCGTAAGCAATTCGTTTTCGGAGTGTCTTTTCGCGGAAGGCTTCATTTTTTTGATTAAATGCGATATAAAAGACACCGCTCCGCTTTTTTTGATAGGTTGGTCGAGAGACTTGATCTTCTTGTGTCTCGACACTCTCTTGTAACGGAAGAATCGCTGCTTTACTGTTCTCATACGTACTCCATTGCGTCTGATGATCAGAGATGATGCGGCTTTTCACTTCCTCGACTGTGACAACATTTTGTTGATGATACTGGTTGTTTTTCTTAAGCGTATATCCGTTTTTAGACATCTGTTCTAGTGTAAACGCACCATTACCCGTGAGGTCTTGCCACTTCTTGGATTCGGGTTGTGGATAAAAGACGGACATCGCGAGTAATTCTTTTAGATTCGAAACCGGCTGATTCAGCGTGATGACAAGTTGATCGCGTCCTTTCGCCTTTACACCTAAACGCTCTGGCTTCATTTTTCCGTCATTGACGGCACGTCCATTTTCAAACACTTCAAATAAAAAACCATAAGGAGAATTTGTTTTATTAGCTGCGACACGTCGGAAACTATCGACAAAGTCTTGTGCCGTGATCGGCTGCCCCTGCGCATTTTTCGTTTGTTTGAGTTGAATCGTATACGTCAGACGATCTTTTGAGACTGACATATCCTGAGCCAATCCTCTACGGACGGATGTCCCAGAAGTAAAAACATATAATCCTTCATAAAGTTGTGCCAATAGCGTCTGAGAACGGCTATCCGTCGCTAACGCAATATCGGATGTCTTCGGAAGTGATGATTCAATTAATTCAACCTTCACTGCTTGTGACTCCTGATCTGTTTTCGTCTTTTGAGATGATGATAGACGGTATATGAGCGTACCACTGAGACCAATCAATAAAAATAGGATCAGTATCATGATTGATGTTTTTCTTGTGATGTTAGTCATAAACGACTCCTTTCTGCGTCAAACACGCATTTCTTTATTGAATCAGAAAATCAGTAAAAAAGCGACCCCCTCGTTTTTCCAAGGGAATCGCTTAAGCTTAAGCTTCGTAACGTTTGAAGACGAGTGATGCGTTGTGTCCACCGAACCCAAGCGAATTGCTCAGGGCGTAATTCAATTTAACGCTCCGTGCACCTTCCGTCACGTAATCAAGATCACAGCCTTCACTCGGCTGTTTGAGATGAATCGTTGGGTGAACGGTTTGTTCTTGTAACGATTTGATCGTCGCAATCGCCTCGACGCCACCAGCGCCACCAAGTAAGTGACCAATCATCGATTTCGTCGAGTTGACGACAAGTTGTTTTGCCTGTTCACCGAAGACACTATGGATTGCTTTTGTTTCAAGAATGTCGTTCATCGGTGTGCTCGTTCCGTGTGCATTGATGTATCCGACTGCTTCTGGTGCGATACCTGCATCTTGGATTGCCATTGCCATCGCACGCGCTCCACCGTCTCCATCTGGATCTGGAGCTGTGATGTGGTAGGCGTCAGCTGTTAATCCATACCCACTGACTTCAGCATAGATTTTTGCGCCACGTGCTACCGCATGCTCGTACTCTTCAAGAATCAAGATGCCTGCCCCTTCTCCCATGACGAATCCATCACGTCCTTCGTCAAACGGACGGCTTGCTGTCTCAGGATCGTGATTCGTTGACATCGCTTTGTTGGAACAAAAACCAGCAAACGCTAAGTTCGTGATTGGCGCTTCCGCTCCACCAGCGATCATGACATCTGCATCGCCTCGTTCGATGACACGAAGTGCTTCCCCGATGGCATTCGTTCCTGAAGCACATGCTGTGACAGAACAATTATTCGGCCCCTTGGCTCCGGTATAGATCGATACCTGACCGCTTGCCATGTTCGGAATCATCATCGGAATGAAGAACGGGCTGACACGACGGTGTCCACGCTCGAAGTAAATTTTTGCTTGTTTCTCGATTGTCTCCACGCCACCGATCCCTGATCCAATCCAGACACCTGCACGTTCAGCAATCGACTTGATATCAATTTCAGCATCTTTTACAGCTTCCATACTTGCAACGAGTGAGTAATGAACGAAGCGGTCCATCTTACGTGCTTCTTTTGCCTCGATGAATTCTGTCACATCGAAGTTCTGCAATTCGCCAGTGACCTTCGTCGGATACTCATCGATATCGAGACGCTCCATCGGTCGAATTCCGTTCGTTCCTTCTTTTAATGCTTCCCAGAATGTATTGGCATCATTCCCGATTGGTGTCAGTGCTCCGATTCCTGTGACTACAACGCGTTTTCTCATCATCTTATGTGTTCTCTCCTTTAGTCCAAGTAATGTATGCTGCTCCCCAAGTCAATCCGGCACCGAATCCAGCAAGTACAAGTTTCGTACCTGGTGTCAGGCGTCCTTGTTGACGTGCTTCTTCGAGTGCAAGTGGGATCGAAGCAGCCGATGTATTCGCATGCTCATCGATGGTGACGATGACTTTCTCTTGTGGTATATGCAGTCGTTCGCACGCTGCATCGATAATTCGCAGGTTTGCTTGATGCGGAATCAAGATATCGATGTCTTCGAGCGTACTATCCGCTTTTTGAATGACTTTTTCAACGATTTCCGGTAATTTACGAACGGCGAACTTAAAGACTTCACGACCATTCATCTCGATTGGTCCATCGATGTCCTTAAACAACAGATGAGCGCCACGTCCGTCTGTCCCGAGTTCAAAAGCATTAAGCCCCGCTTGCTCAGTTGGTCCGATGACGACTGCCCCTGCACCGTCTCCAAATAAGATGGCAGTTGACCGGTCTGACCAGTCGACGATACTCGACATTTTTTCAGCACCGATGACGAGCGCATGTTTTCCTTCGACTGTTGCTAACATGCTAGCAGCTGTTTGTAATGCAAAGATGAAACCACTACATGCCGCACTAATATCGAATGCAGTCGCTCCTCGTGCTCCAAGACGCTCTTGAACGATACAGGCAGTAGATGGAAACGCCCGTCCTGTTGCCGTTCCGACGACAATCAACCCGATGTCCTCTACTGTCAATCCAGCATCATCAAGCGCTTTCTGAGCAGCTTCTGTCGCTAAGTCAGTGACATCCACATCATCGGCTGCAATCCGTCGTGCCCCGATTCCTGTCCGTGTCCGAATCCATTCATCGCTCGTATCGAGCGTCGTTGCTAATTCATCGTTCGTCACGCGCCGTGACGGCAAAGACGTTCCTAATCCTACAATCCCGATCTTCATAAGGCATCCCCTTTTGTTATTAGTATCTGGTACTAATATAAAGCGTTAATATGCTTTTGTCAAAGAAAAAAGGAAGAGCATGGTCTCCCGTGCCCTTCCCCCATACCTCATTCTGCTAACGTCCGTACGACTTCCATGACCATTTTAGCGGAATTGATTGACGCAATCTCGAGGAATTCATCAAACGAGAGTGACGCTTCTTCATTGGCGCTATCTGAAATCGAACGCGTTACGACAAACGGAACACCGAACTGATGACAGACCTGTGCGATTGGTGCTGCTTCCATCTCGACGGCTGCGACTTCTGGGAAGTGCGCCTTGATTTGAGCAGAGCGCTCTGAATCGTGGATGAATGAATCGCCTGTCGCAATCAATCCATGAACGACGCGAATCGCATCCATCCGCTCGATGACGGCTTCTGCCGTCGCAACAAGCTTCGGATCTGCTTGATAGGCAGCTGGCATTCCAGGTACCTGACCATATTCGTATCCAAATGCCGTCACGTCGACGTCGTGGTGACGTACTTCTGTTGAGACGACGACATCCCCGACCGTTAAGCCTTCCTTGAATCCACCTGCTGAGCCCGTATTGATGACAGCACTTGGTTTGTAGTGGTCTAGCAATAATGTCGTCCCGATCGCAGCGTTCACTTTCCCGATTCCTGACTTCAAGATGACGACAGGAACGCTATTTAAAAGCCCTTCGTAAAAATGATAGTTTGCGATGACTGTATCTTTACGTTCTGATAACTCATTACGCAATAAGTTAACTTCCTCTTCCATTGCGCCGATGATTGCGATTGGCATAATTCATTCCTCCATCAAACAGAAAGCCGGATTGCTCCGGCTCCTGTGTTCTTTATTTGATCGATGTAATTTTTACTGCGTATTCGCCGCCTGGTGCTGGTACAGAGACTTGATCTCCGACTTGGTGCCCCATTAAACTTTTCGCGATTGGTGATTCGTTCGAGATTTTACCAGTGAACGGATCTGCTTCGGCACTACCGACGATCGTGTACGTATCTTCTTCGTTATCTTCAACACTTAAGAAAGTGACCGTCGTTCCGATACCGACAACCGAGATATCTTTCTCTTCTTCTGAGATGATGGCAACATTACGAAGCATCTCTTCAAGTTGAGCGATTCGGCCTTCGACCATCGCTTGCTCTTCTTTTGCTGAATCGTATTCTGCGTTCTCTGAAAGGTCACCGAACGAACGGGCGATCTTGATGTTCTCGACGACTTCTTTCCGGCGGACTGACTTCAATTCATTCAATTCATTTTCAATGTTCGCTTTACCTTCAAGCGTCATGTAGTATTGCTTTTCTGCCATTTTTGTCACGCTCCTTTTTATTCCACTAGTATAGTATATTCACATCTTTTTTGGAATCAATATCCTCTTTGATCGAGTGCTGAACGATAATCAAGAATCGCTCGAATCTTCGTCACGAGTAAATCGATAGCGACATGATTCTCGCCGCCTTCCGGTACGATGATGTCCGCATACCGTTTTGTTGGTTCACAGAACTGCAGATGCATCGGACGAACGACGTTCGTGTACTGCTCAACGACTGAGTCGATTGAACGTCCACGTTCGTTGATATCGCGTTGCATCCGACGCAGAATGCGAACGTCCGCATCCGTATCGACGAACACCTTGATATCCATTAGTTCCCGTAACCGTTCGTCTTCAAGCGCTAAAATTCCTTCTACGATGATGACATCGCGTGGTTCGAGACGAATCGTTTCTTGTGCCCGTGTGTGGGCGACATAATCATATACCGGTTTTTCAACGGCAATGTTTTCACGGAGCGACTGAATGTGCTCGATCAACAGACCATTATCAAAAGCGAACGGGTGATCATAGTTTGTCTGATACCGCTCCTCCATTGATAAATCGCTTTGATCTTTATAATACGCGTCCTGCTCAATCATGACGATTGATTCACTTGGGAACGCATCGACGAGTGAACGTGCCACCGTCGTCTTCCCTGAACCCGTTCCGCCCGCCACACCAATTACTACCGGTTTTTGCATGTCATTCGTTCCTCCATCATTTCGACTTTTTCCTACTGACGGATACACCGTCACCGAGCGGAAAAATCGTCGTATCGTATTGTTCTTGTTCCATCATCCAGACCGTGAATTCCTTGACGAGACGCACGAGTCGACGTCTTCTTCGATCGAATGTCTTCGGATCAGACTCGAGGACATCTCCGTGTAAGAAGAGATTATCCGTATAGAGCACGCCGCCCTCAGGAATGAGTCGCCCATATCCTGCAAAGAATTTTTTATACTGTCCTTTAGCGGCATCAATGAAGACCGCATCGAACTGGTCTTCAAGCGTTTCGGCTAATTCTACTGCATCACCGAAAATGATGTCAATCCGGTCCGCCACATCTGACCGGGCGATGAAGGTTTTTGCTTCTTCATACCGCTTCGCATTTCGTTCAATCGTCGTAATCCGCGCATCCGGTAGCGCACGCGCCATCCGAATCGCACTATATCCGATTGCGGTTCCGACTTCTAGAATGCGCTTCGGTTGTTGTAACCGCAGGAGCGATAACAAGACTTCGGAACCTGTCAGTTCGATGATTGGTATATGATTTTCTTCCGCATAACGCTCCATTTCTTCTAACAGAGCATCTCGAGGATGAATCATTGATTCGACATAGGTCGTGAAATCATTCACGCCATTCACTCCCTCTTCCGCATAAACAGGTTGACTTGAAGCGAACTTCCCGCTTCAACCCAACCCGTTGCTCATTGCTCTTTACTCGCTTCGTATTCCACCCATTCCGGCTTATACTTAACGACGTTTCGTTGATGTTCTTCATATGTCTCTTCGTATAGAATCTGTCCTCGTGGATGTTTATCACTTGGTGGACGGGCGAAGAAATAGACATATTTCGTTTTATTCGGATTTAACACGGCAAGTACCGAATCCTTACTGACCGTTGAAATCGGACCAATCGGAATCCCTTCGTACTTGTACGTATTGTACTTCGAATTGTTCTCGAGATCCTTTAGCGTCGTTAAGGCCGTATTTTCACCTGTGCCATACCAAACCGTTGGATCCGACTGTAACTTCATACCGTCATCCAATCGATTTTTGAAGACACCAGCGATTTCACGACGATCATCTGCTGTCGCCGCTTCACGCTCGACCATGGAACCGAGACTGAGTACTTCATGGAAGGTCATGCCAGACTTTTGAATGGCATCCTCATTCTCATCGTAGACTTTTTCTGTTTCATCGAGCATCGTCTCGACGATTTGATCAATGCTTTTTCCTTTATCAAACTCATACGTTGCTGGGAAGAGGTACCCTTCAAGTGCATACAGGACACCATTCTTCTTCACTTCATCCGTCAACATCGGATATTTTTCAATCATGCTGTCGATGAATGTCGCATCCGTCAATTCTTTACGGACCGTCTCTTCCTTGAAGTTCGTTGCTTTCGCGATCAAAGCAATTTGACGATCCATCGTGATGCCTTCAGGTAACGTGATTTTCACATCCGCTGCCTTCATGACCGTTCCCGTCTTTAATTCATTGATGATTTCATCCGGGGACATGGCTTGTGACAGTGTATACGTACCCGCCTGGAATGACGATTCATTCTTGTAACGGACGTAGTAACGGAAAATCGTCTCGTTTGCGATCAAGTCTTTTTCCTTTAGTAAAGAAGCAATCGAACTCGTCCCTGCTCCTAAAGGAATTTCGACTTTGACGGATTTCGTCGCTGTTTCATCGACTGGTTCAAGCGCATTTTTCAAAAAGACATAGACGACCGCACTGGCAACTAGAAAAATCGTCAACAATACAGAAAGGATGATTAGCGTAATCCGGCGTGATGTCCGGCGTCGCCTTTTTTCGATTTCAGCATTTTGCTTCCATTCGTTCTCCATCGGTTCCTCCTTCTTCTCTTAAAACAAGGTGACATCGTAAGAGAAAGTCTCTTACGACGTCACCTGTCATGAGTCGGGTTAGTCTAACTGGTCTTCGAGCGTGTTAAAGACTTCTTCGATTTCATCCCAAGTCGCTGTATCGTCTTCATCGATTGGTACGAGGTTGAAGTCGTTATCTCCATCACCGTATTCGTCGAGTTCGTAAACGAAGATGTCGACTTCTTCTGCTTCGTCATAGTCTGCTCCGATTGGCTCGAGGAAGATGTATGTCTTGCTCGAACGTGGGCTTTCATAACGCAGACGTTCTACGAATTCGAAATCATTTCCTTCGCCGTCCGGAATTACGTAACGTGTTGGTTCATTCTGTTGCATCAGTGATCCGCTCCTTTAACGCAAGCTCGAGTTCATCCCAAGTTTGCTCATCATTTTCATCGATCAGGCTCAATTCGAAATCATCTTCGCCTTCTCCATATTCATCGATCTCACAGATGATCAGATCATCTGCTCCTTCGTCAGGGTTACCGATCATTTCAAGAAACAGATAGGTTTTTCCTGTACGTTCACTCGAGTAACGGTACCATTCTTCGAAAAGATGTTCGCCGCCCTCTTCATCTGGAAAGAGATACTGACGTTTTTCTTCAGCCATCGGTTTCTCCCCCTTCATCGGTTCGTCCGATCCAAGTACGATTGCAGGATCATGACGGCAGCCATCTTATCGATGACTTGTTTACGCTTTTTACGGCTGACATCGGCATCGATCAGCATCCGTTCTGCTTGCATCGTCGTCAACCGTTCATCCATGAAGACGACTTCAAGCCCGGTATGCTGTTCGATTTCCTTCGCAAAAGCTTCACTTGCTTCTGCGCGGGGACCGATGGAACCGTTCATGTTTTTCGGAAGACCAATGACTAGGATTTCGACATTGTATGTCTTCATGATGACATCGAGCCGTTTGAAGGCTTCTGGGTAATCCGGTTCCGTCCACTTGACCGTCTCGACGCCTTGCGCCGTCCAGCCCATCAAGTCACTGACCGCTACCCCGATCGTCTTCGAACCGACATCTAGTCCCATTGCACGTTTCATTTTGAATTTCCACTCTCCGCCAAATAAGATTTCACGAGTTCTTCGAGCAATTCGTCGCGTTCAATCTTACGAATTAAATTACGTGCGTCATTATGACGAGGAATGTAAGCAGGATCTCCTGAAAGGAGATAGCCGACGATTTGGTTGATCGGATGATATCCTTTTTCTTCTAAAGCATGATAGACCGTCAACAACACATCACGTGTCGCTGCTTTGTTATCGTCTTCCGGAAAGTTGAATTTCATCGTTTGATCCATCTGACTCACGTTCATCACCTCTTTCATATACACTACGTTTCTATTATGCCAGTGATTGCACGTATTGTGAAGCGTACGCGAGTGCTTCTTCTAATTTCGACGCATCTTTTCCGCCAGCTTGAGCCATGTCAGGGCGACCGCCACCGCCACCACCGCAGCGTGTTGCGACTTCCTTGATCAATTTACCAGCATGATAGCCTTGGTCGATTAAATCTTTTGAGACGCTTGCGACGAGATTGACTTTCTCACCTTGCGCACTACCGAGTACGATGATTGCTGATCCGAGTGAGCTCTTCAACTCGTCCATCATACCGCGAAGAGCGTCCATATCTGAGACGTCGACACGTTTCGCAAGCACACGCACACCGTTGATTTCCTCAACATCGTCCTTGAGCGAAGCAGCTTCGATGTTCGCGAGTTTTGCTTGCAACGATTCGTTTGCCCGTTCCGTCTCACGGAGCTGTTGTTGCAGTGCTTCGATGCGAACAGGAACTTCTGTCGTCTTCGTCTTCAAGACAGCTGCTGCTTGTTCGAGTGTTTCCAAGTGTTGATTCATGACACGATATGCGCCTGCACCCGTTACCGCTTCGATTCGGCGTGTACCTGCACCGATACCCGACTCTGAAACGATCTTGAACAAGCCGATTTCTGCTGTGTTCCCGACGTGGATACCGCCACATAACTCGATCGAGTATGTGCCTGCTGAGACGACACGGACCGTTTCACCGTATTTCTCACCGAACAATGCCATTGCGCCTTTTGCTTTTGCATCAGCGATGTTCATCTCTTCGATATCAACCGGTAGTGATGCCCAGATTGCTTGGTTGACGTCTTGTTCAATCTTCGTCAACTCTTCTTGTGTCACTGCACCGAAGTGTGAGAAGTCGAAACGAAGACGATCTGGAGAAACGAGTGATCCCGCTTGGTTGACGTGTGTTCCGAGCGTATCTTTCAATGCTTTATGAAGCAAGTGTGTTGCCGTATGGTTTTTCGTGACGGCTTTACGCTCTGCTGCTTCGACTGTTGCAACGACGTCTGCAGCTTCCGTTGCGATCCCTGTACGAACGATGACCGTATGCAAGTTTTGACCGTTTGGTGCTTTTTGAACATCTTTGACATCAAGAACGAAGTCTTTGCCTTCGATTGTTCCTGTATCCGCGACTTCACCACCACTTTCAGCGTAGAACGGTGTGATGTCGAGAATGACTTGTGCTTCTTCACCAGCAGCGACTTCTGTGACTCGTTCTCCATCATGCACTAAAGCGATGATTTTCGCATCCGCCTTAAGGTCGGTATAGCCGACGAACGTACTTTTATCTTTTAGCGTCGAGAGGACTTCCGATTGCTGTTGCATCGAACCACTCTCTTCACGCGCTGCACGTGCACGCTGACGTTGTGCATCCATCGCTAGTTTGAAGCCTTCTTCATCAACAGACATCTGATGATCTTCCGCATACTCGACTGTCAATTCGAGTGGGAAACCATACGTGTCATACAGGCGGAACGCATCTTCGCCACTGATAACATGCTCACCGTTCGCCTTAGACGTCTGAGCGACTGTGTTCAAGATTGCAAGACCGTCATGAAGTGTCTCGTGGAAACGTTCTTCTTCGTTTTTGATGACGCGTTTGATGAAGTCTGCTTTTTCTGGCACTTGTGGGTAGAAGTCGACCATGACGTTTCCGACCGTATCGACGAGTTCATACATGAACGGACGTTCGATCCCAAGCATCTTCGCATAACGAACCGCACGGCGTAGTAAACGACGAAGGACATATCCACGACCTTCATTCGAAGGAAGCGCACCATCACCGATCGCGAATGATACGGTACGGATGTGGTCTGCGATGACTTTGAACGCTACATCGAGTTTTGAATCGTCACGGTAGATTTTACCGCTGATCTCTTCTGTTTTGTGAATGATCGGCATGAACAGATCCGTATCGAAGTTCGTCGGCACGTCCTGCATGACACATGCCATCCGCTCAAGTCCCATTCCTGTATCGATGTTTTTACGCGGAAGTTCCGTGTAGTTTCCGTGTCCATCGTGGTTATACTGACTGAAAACGATATTCCAGATCTCGAGATAGCGTTCGTTTTCGCCACCTGGGTAGAGTTCTGAATCGTTCGGATCGTCTCCAAAAGCAGGTCCACGGTCGAAGAAGATTTCCGTGTTCGGACCAGATGGACCTTCACCGATTTCCCAGAAGTTATCTTCAAGTGGAATGATCCGCTCAGCCGGTACACCGAGTTCAAGCCAGATTTGACGCGCTGCGTCATCTTCCGGGTGAATCGTGACCGAGAGACGTTCCGGGTCAAGACCGTACCAGTCATCACTCGTCAAGAGTTCCCAGCCCCATTTGATTGCATCTTCACGGAAGTAATCACCGACAGAGAAGTTTCCGAGCATCTCGAAGAACGTATGGTGACGTGCTGTTTTCCCGACGTTTTCGATATCATTCGTCCGGATTGATTTTTGTGCGTTGACGATACGTGGATTATCAGGAATGACACGACCATCGAAATACTTCTTGAGTGTCGCAACCCCTGAGTTGATCCACAAGAGCGATGGATCCTCGACCGGTACGAGTGAAGCACTCGGTTCGATCGCATGCCCTTTGCTTTGGAAGAAATCAAGATACATCTGACGGATTTGTGCACCCGTTAATGGTTTTAGAGCTTTCATGAACAGTTACCCCCATTGGTTTTATTTGGACGCAAAAAAGCGATGTCTTCATCCCTGAAAAGGGACGAAAGCATCGCTTCCGTGGTACCACCCTCGTTCGTAAGCAATCCATTGCCTACCTCGAACATCTGATAACGGGGATGACCCGCAGGTGTTTACACCCGACTCCGGAAGGAGCTTCAAAGGAACTCGAGAAAGTGATTGCAGCAGACTCACTTCTCTCTGGACTCGAGTTTTCCTTTTACTTATCTTCCATCAACGTGTTACGTCCATTCATCTATCGTGATTATTACCTATCGTACAGCATCCGTCAAGTCTTTGTCACCCCACCGAGTCGTTCAATCAATCGTGTTCGGCGCCGTGGCTCCTCTTCTTGCGACGCTTTATGAAACGCTCGTGGATCGCCGAACAATAATAAACTCGACTTCGCACGGGTGACCGCCGTATAAATCAAGTTTCGGGAATGCTTGAATGCTCCCGTGAAATAGACCGGCATCAAGACGATCGGAAACTCGGACCCTTGTGCCTTGTGAATCGTAATCGCGTAGGCATGCGTGAATTGATCCCAGTCACTCCGGTTGTACTCGACTTCCGTCTGGTCGAAGCGGGCGATGATCTTATCCACCTTGTCGACGTTTTCTTTGGCGAAGAAGATATTGACGATTTCGCCGATATCTCCGTTATAGACGTTCTCTTCCGCATTGTTGACGAGCTGAAGAATCTTGTCCCCGGTCCGGTAAATCCGGGTGCCTTGTTTGACTTCGCGTTTTTTCGGTTCCTCCGGATTGTAGACGCGTTGCAAGGCGACATTCAGTTCGTCGATTCCGACCTGACCACGGTAAGTCGGTGCCAAAACCTGAACATCGAATTTCGAATACCCTTTTGCAAGTGCTTTTTCCGCGAAGGCTGAGATGCCGCGTAACGTCTCTTGCGGAGACGCGGTGTAAAAGCGACGATCCGCAAGTGGTGATAACAAATCAGCTGACGTCGTCCGGTTCTTCAAATCGTGCGCGAGCCGTAAAATCGAAGAATCTTCCGCTTGGCGATGGACGACGTTCAAACGAACGACGGGAATCCCTTCCGTATCCATCAAGTCTGCCAGCACTTGCCCTGGACCAACGGATGGTAATTGATCGCGGTCACCGACGAACAAGATTTTCATACCGTTCGGCACAGCACGGAGCAGACTCGATAACAAGTAGATATCAATCATCGACGACTCATCGATGATCAGTACTTTCCCCGTGATCGGCTGATCTTCATTTAATTGGAAATTCGTTCCGTCATACTTCAACAGACGATGAATCGTCATCGCTGGGACTTCCGTTGCTTCCGATAGACGTTTAGCGGCGCGTCCGGTCGGTGCGACCAGAACGTACGGATAGACATCCCCCGTCTTGACGCGACTTTTCTCAAGCGGCCAATCATGAATTTCTTGCAGGGCATGTAAAATTCCCTTGATGACGGTCGTCTTACCGGTACCGGGTCCACCTGTCAGAACCATTAACGGTGCTTTGACCGCTAACTCGATCGCTTCCCGCTGTTGCGCCGCATATTCCATGCCAAACTGTTCTTCGAGGTGCCCGATTGCTTCAAGGATCGTCGCGACATCGACTTCCTGTTCGGCACCGTTCGCCATGACCCGCGCCAGTTCCTTCGCCGCCCGAACTTCGGCATAAAAGATCGTCGGTAAATACAGACAGCCTTCTTCGAGCTTGACCTTATCTTCAGCGAGCAACAGTTCAATCGCTTGTTCCAGCCGTTCCCCTGGGTCTTCACCAAGCAACCGGGGCGCCCGTTGCAATAGCGAGTCGACTGTCGCAAAGGCATGTCCCTCTCCTGCTTCTTGTTCTAATATGTGCATGATCGAAGCAGCGACGCGCTCCGGGTGTAATCCGACGAGTCCAAGATGTGATGCGATATGATCGGCTGTCTTAAAACCGATCCCATTCACTTCATACATCAAGGAATATGGATTCTCTCGTATTCGCGCCATGGCGTCCCCTTCGTAAGCAGCATAAATCTTTGCCGCTAGCTTCGGTGTGACATCAAACGGTGCTAAGAACAGCATCAACTGATCGACACCGTATAACGTGGCGAGTCGACTCAAGATGATGTCAGCTTGTTTTTGTTTTAACCCAGGCACCTGATTCAGTACCCGTTCATCCTTCAAAATGAGATCCACTGCCTCTTCTCCGAGAGCATCGACGATATTTTTCGCTGTCTTCGGACCAATGCCGGTGAACGAACCATTCGTCAAGAAGCGGATCGTCGCATGTTTTGTCATCGGAACCGATCGTCGAATCAGCTCCGCCTTCAGTTGTTTTCCGAACCGGGGATGATCGACGAGACGTCCGAATGCTTGATACGTTCCTCCGAGTTCGATCCCAACCCCAGTACCCGTGATGACGAGCTCGGTTTCTTTCAGTTCAAAGTTCTTTTCTTTGACGGCGACCAATACAATGGAGTGTGCTTCTTCTTCAGAAGAAAAGAGCACACGTTTGACGCGCCCGACGACTTGATGGGGGTGCTCCATCACTCCACCTTCTTTCTCTCTTTTTCATTCGCTGCTTTCATCATAGCATTCGTTTACCGGATTTTAAATCAGGGAAAGATACCGTGAAACATTTCGTTAAGAGGAGGAGTTTAAGGATGGCACGTTTACCGATTGCAGGATTGTGTGAATTAGTACTTGAAGTCGAGGATATGGATCGTGCGGTCGGCTTTTGGAATGGGACACTAGGCATTCCAGTCGTCGAGCAATGGGCTCCTGAGGACGCTGAACCGAGCAAAGAACAATCTAAGCAAGACGGGGTTTGGGCCACGTGGCTCTACATTGGCGGTAACACTCGACTCGGTCTGTGGCTGAAACGGGACTTTACGATGGAAGAACGGACCGTCAAACACTTACCAGTGTCCGAATGGGACACGTTGTACGATGAAGGTGGTGTTCATGTCCACTGTGCTTTCTACGTTGAGAAGGACGAGTTCCAGCAAGCCTTGAATCAATTGCGGGAAGCATCGATCACCGTGAAGCTCAGAGAATGGGACGAACAGGAGACCTCGAATCAAAAAGAGCATTCTGCTTATTTCAAGGATACGGAAAATAACGTCATCGAACTGTACACGAAAAACATGGATGAAGCCTATGAAGACTTTTCCGGTCCACCACTTCGTGTCATCCGTGAAGTTGGGAATTAAATAGCATAAAAAAGACGACTCCAGGCGGAATCGTCTTTTTTATATCAGTCTGCTTGTTTTAATAACGCATCCATCTTCGCTTTCGCGTCCCGCGCAAGGGCGTGTTCCGGCTGGTAGGCAAGAACGGCTTCGAGTTCTGCATAACAGGCTTCCTGTTGACCAAGGAAAGCAAGGGCAATCGCATAATTGTATCGTGCATCCGTATGCGTTTCGTCAAGCATCAAGACGTGCTCGAACATCTCGACCGCTTCTTCCAACTTCTCGTTTTGCGCTAAGGCAAGTCCGTATTGGAATGCGATCTCGATATCGACACCGTTTAGTTCTGACGCACGCTGTAAACGGGGCAACCCGCGGACTGGATCACCAAGTTTTTGATACGTCATCCCCAGCATGAAATGGAGATCCGCGTCGTCAAGTCCATATAATAACGCTGCCCGCAATGATTCCTCTGCTTCGACGAGTTTGTCGGCAGCAAAGAACAGCGCCCCTTTTGCATAATAGGCACTCGCAAACGTATTATCGATCATCAGTGCCCGGTCATAAAAACGAAGGGCACGATCAGCATCGTTCATCGATTGGAGTAATGTTCCAAGATTGACGTACGCTGTCGGATCTTTTGGATTTTCTTCGATCGCGTCGTTAAACGCTTGCGCTGCTAATTCATAATTTCCAGCTTCTAGATGCCGGAATCCTACTTCATTATAGTTCATCTTCTTTTGCTCCTTACGCTAGATACGCGAGGCGTTCGCCTGCTTTATAGGCTGCATCGATCGTCGCACCACCGAGGCAGATGTCCCCATCATAGAATACGACTGCTTGTCCTGGTGTGATTGCTCGTTGACGCTCGTCAAATAAAACATCGAGTCCATCTTCGAGGACACGAACCGTGACGGCTGTATCTTGTTGACGGTAACGGAATTTCGCCGTACAACGGAATGTCTCACCGACCGGACGCTCAGATGTCCAGCTGACATCTGAAGCAAGTAATCCTTCCGAATACAACAATTCGTTATGGAATCCTTGATCGACATAGAGGATGTTCTCCTCTAAATTTTTCCCGACGACGAACCAAGGCTCTCCGTCGCCACCGATACCGAGTCCATGACGTTGCCCCATCGTATAGTACATCAATCCATCGTGACGTCCCATGACGTTGCCGTCAAGTGTCCGCATCTCACCGGGTTGCGCCGGCAGATATTGACCGAGGAACTGTTTGAAGTTCCGCTCGCCAATGAAGCAAATGCCTGTCGAGTCTTTTTTCTTCGCCGTTGCGAGGTTCGCTTCTTCTGCGATCCGGCGCACTTCTGATTTTTCCATGTGCCCGATCGGGAACATCGCCTTCGCGATTTGCTCTTGCGACAATTGATTCAAGAAATATGTTTGATCCTTGTTTGCATCAACGCCTCGAAGCAATTTATGTTCTCCATCCTCATAGACGGCACGCGCATAGTGCCCTGTCGCGACGAAATCGGCACCAAGACGCATCGCGTGATCGAGGAAGGCTTTGAACTTGATTTCCTTGTTACACATGACGTCCGGATTCGGTGTCCGACCGAGTTTATATTCATCGAGGAAGTACGTGAAGACTTTATCCCAGTACTCTTTCTCGAAATTGACCGCATAGTACGGAATGCCGATTTGATTGGCTACCGCGATGACGTCTTCATAATCTTCCGTCGCCGTACAAAAGCCGTTCTCATCCGTGTCATCCCAGTTTTTCATGAAGATTCCGATGACGTTATAGCCTTGCTTTTTTAATAAATGAGCAGTCACAGAAGAATCGACACCGCCCGACATCCCAACGACGACTGTCGTTTCACTCGGGGCTTTCGCTCGTGTATTCATTTATTTCACCTCTTAGTTAATTCTGAAACGATTTTACGACATCTTGCAAGGCTTGTGCGAGTAGTTCGACTTGCGCGAGCTCATTTCCGTGACCAAAACTGATTCGGACCGATGCTCGTGTCCGTTCATCTTCGCCATACATCGCCGATAAGACATGCGAAGGTTCGACGGATCCTGCCGTACATGCACTCCCGCTCGATACGGCCATCTGGCGCATATCAAGCATGATCAAGAACGGTTCGATCTCAATCTGTGGGAAGTAAAGATTGAGGACATTCGGTAATCCTTCAACACCGTTAACTTCGTAAGTGACGCCACTTTCATCCAATCGCGTCAGCAAAACGCTGCGCAGCTGTTTGATGTGGTCCTGTTGTTGATCACGCTCTGCGATCATCAGTTCAAGCGCTTTCGCTAAACCGACGATTCCCGGTACGTTCTCTGTACCAGCGCGACGCTTGCGTTCCTGTTCTCCTCCGAACGTTTGAGGCGCTAACTTCACACCAGTCCGCACATACAACAATCCGATTCCTTTTGGACCATTGATTTTATGACCAGACGCGGATAAGAGATCGACCTGTAACGCTTCGACATCGATTGCTCGTTTTCCGAACACTTGCACCGCGTCCGTATGGAACAAAATACCGCGTTCTCGTAAAAATTGACCGAATGCCTCAATCGGTTGAATCGTTCCAACTTCATTGTTGCCGAACATGATCGAGACGAGTGTCGTATCTTCCCGTACCGCTTCTTGCAAAGCAGCCATTGAGACGACACCTGTATCTGGAACATCGAGATACGTGACGTCATAGCCTTGTTTTTCGAGCTCTTCGAACGCATGTAATACAGCATGGTGCTCAAACCGTGTCGTAATGAGATGACGCCCTTTTTCACGCGCCGCCTCAGCCGCACCGAAAATCGCATAATTATCCGATTCCGTTCCACCACTCGTAAAAATCAGTTCGGTTGGTTTCGCATTCAATTCTTGTGCGATCTGCCGGCGTGCTTTGTCAATTGCTGCACGAGCAGATCGACCAGCCGCGTGGACACTCGATGGGTTGCCATACTGTTCGAGCAAATAAGGCGTCATCGCCTCAAGGACTTCCGGACGCATCGGCGTCGTCGCCGAATGGTCAAAGTAATTCATTCGTTTTCACCTCTCAAATATAGAACATGTATCCTGTATCTTCTTCTTCCGCTAAGTCTTGTAGCGTCGTTGAATCGAGTACTTGATCGACTGCTTGCTGGATTTTATCCCACAGTTTTCGTTTCGTGACCTCGTCACACGCATCGCCTTCGACGACGACGAGTGGTCCTTCAAGCAGACGGATGATTTCACCCGCTGTGATGTTTTGCGCTTCACGACCGAGCTTATACCCGCCGTAAGCACCACGGACACTTTTGACGAGACCTCCATTACGAAGGGGTGCAATCAACTGTTCAAGATAATGCTCAGATAGGTCATACATCTGCGCGATTTTTTTTAGGGATAATGGTTTAGATTCAGCTTCTTTCGCGAGTGCGATCATGATCGTCAGACCATATCGCCCTTTCGTCGAGATTTTCATCATGCGAAGAATCATCCTTTCTAGTATAGTAGTAGCTAAAAGTGGAAGGAGCGTATGTGTATGGCACATTTATTTGAATCCCAGTCACCTGCCGGACCGCTCGCAAATCGAATGCGTCCTCAGAATCTGGATGAAATCGTCGGACAACGCCATCTGATCGGAGAGACGACGCTCCTGCGGCGTGCCATCTTAGCCGATCGTCTCGGAACCGTCATTTTTTACGGTCCACCCGGAACCGGTAAGACGACGCTCGCGCGTGTCATCTCCAGTTATACGAAATCAGCGTTCGAGCAATTGAACGCGGTCACAGCGAAACTGGAACAATTACGGGAAATTCTAAAAGCGGCCGAAGCCCGTCTTCAGTTCGAGGATCAAAAAACGATTCTCTTTCTTGATGAGATCCATCGATTCAATAAGATGCAACAAGACGCCTTACTGCCGGCGCTTGAAGCAGGTACGATCACGTTGATCGGGGCGACGACTGAAAATCCGAGTTTTGAGGTCAACGCCGCTCTGTTATCGCGGGCAACGGTCTTTCGTTTCGAACCCCCGACGGCAGATGACTTACGGATCGTCCTCGACCGGACCCTAAAAGACGAAGAGCGTGGTCTTGGCAAATATCCGATCACGATCACGGATGACGCGATCGATCATTACGTCAAGTTGTCGGATGGCGATTACCGGGCATTATTGAATGCGCTTGAACTCGCCGTCTTAACGACACCGGAAATCGATGGTCAGATCACGATCGATCTCGCTGTCGCCGAGGAATCGATTCAACAAAAAGCATTGAAGTACGATAAGGACGGCGATCGGCATTATGATGTCATCTCCGCCTTCATCAAATCGATTCGGGGTTCCGATCCCGACGCTGCGCTCTACTGGCTCGCTGTCATGATTGAAGCGGGCGAAAGTCCGCGCTTCATCGTACGGCGTCTCTACGTCCATGCGGCAGAAGACATCGGTCTGTCTGATCCGCAAGCGTTATTGATGGTCGATGCCTGTGCACGCGCGTGCGAGTACGTCGGTTTCCCTGAAGCAAGGATTCCGCTCGCTGAAACTGTCTTATATCTCGCGACGGCACCGAAATCGAATGCTGTCATCTCAGCAATCGATCAAGCATTGACACTCGTTCGCCGTTCAGACGGCGGTCCGGTACCGCCGCACTTGCGCGATGCCCATCATCCAGGGGCAGCAGCACTTGGGAATGGCGTCACCTATCAGTATCCGCATGACTTCGAACATGCCTATGTGCCACAGAATTACTGGCCCGAGAACCTTGCCCGGACAAAACCGGTCTTTTATCGTCCAAGCCCACGCGGTTTTGAGAAACAACTGCAAGCTCGACTTGATTTTTGGAACAAACAAACAGCCACACATCAGAAAAAGCGACCATAAGGTCGCTTTTTTTAACGAACGCGTTCGATCGTCACGCCGGCTTCACGGACGATCTCGTTGATGACGTAGCTCGCTGCGATCAATCCACCAACTGATGGAACGAACGCATTCGAACTTGGCGGCATCTTTGCCTTACGAATTGCAGCCGCATCGTTTCCGACGACTTGACGGACTTCTTCGATGATCTTAACGGGCGGCTCATCAGAGAAGACGACAGGAACACCTTTATGAATACCGGCTTTCCGAAGTTTCGTCCGAATGACCTTCGCTAGTGGATCATAACTTGTATCTTTGATGTCAACGATCTTGATGCGTGTCGGATCCATCTTGTTCGCCATCCCCATGCTTGAGATGATTGGAATGTTACGTTTCTTACATTCCTGAATCAAGTGAATCTTGAACGAGACCGTGTCCGATGCATCGATGACATAATCCGGTTGCTGTTCGAAGAACGACTCGAATGTCTCTTCATTGTAGAACATCTTCAAGCGAACGATTTCAAGATCCGGATTGATTAACGCAAGACGTTCTGCCATCGCATCGACCTTCGGTTGACCAACCGTCGGAAGCAAAGCATGGATTTGTCGGTTGACGTTCGTGATGTCGATATCGTCCTTATCGACAAGAATCAAACGACCTACACCACTGCGGGCAAGCGCTTCTGCTGAGAACGATCCAACACCACCGATACCCAGAATAGCGACGGACTTGGATGCCAATGCGTCAAGTCCAGTTTTACCGATTGCTAATTCATTACGCGAAAATTGATGTAACATCTCATAACCTCACAATACTCATACTGTTTTACTCGGAATTATATCATAAAAAAAAACGTCATGCGACGTGTCGAACAACAAAATAATAAGACGATGGGACCCGAAGTGCCGTGTCGATACCTTATTTTTGAACCTGCTGTGCAGGTGGGTGTCTTATCCGATTCCTATTCGTACGTCCTCCTGCTGTGTTACGAGGCATGTACTACTAGTTGGAACGTCAAACTCCCTATCAAAAAAGAGTGGCTCAAAGATAAAAGGCGGCTCTCGTACAATTCAGGAACCCCATCTGATGCATTTAATATAGCATCCTCCCCTCTGAAATGCAACTACTTCCCACTCCAGAAAAAGATGCTTTTTTCAGGTCCAACGTTTCATGAAGTGTTGATTCGGATCATATCGTTGTTGTTGGAATGCAGGATCGAATCGTGGTGTGCGTGTTGCATTCCCGACACCCGCGATGAACGCCCAGTTCCCATAGTTCGAAGCGACATCATAGTCAATCAACTGCTGTTCGAAATATCGCGCTCCGATGCGCCAGTCCTGCTTTAATTCATGAATCAGATAACTGGCAACGATCTGCCTGCCGCGGTTCGACATCCATCCCGTCTCGCGAATCTCGTTCATGAAGGCGTCGACGAATGGCACACCGGTCTTTCCTTCTATCCAACGTTCGACAGCTAGCTGGTCCGCCTTCCACGTGTATTGACCTTCTTGTAATCCGCTCGCACGGAACAGACGGCTTCCTGTCTCACGCATCGTCAAATGGAAGAAGTCACGCCATAACAGTTCGAAATACAACCAGTACGTCGATTCATTCGCTCCCTTTTTTCGCTCGGCTTCCTGCAATTCAGCCATGACGCGACGCGGCGAGAGTGATCCGTTCGCTAGCCAGGCAGACAGCTTCGAAGAATCATTTCGTAAGAACCCATTCCGTGTTTCTTTATAGGTGAATACAGGCTCAGCAAGGTATTCCTGAAGGCGCGCTCTCCCTGCTGACTCTCCACCACGGAACGGGAACGCGATTTCGGGATTCGCTTCGACCGATTCTTCTTTTACTAACTGAATACCGGTTGGTGGATCGAGTGGATCGTAGAAGGTCCCTTTCGCCTCGACACGTTTTCGAAATGCCGTAAAGACACGCTTTAATTCATCACTTCCGATATCTTCCCGTCGATGTAATGTCTGTGTCTCAAAAGAACGGACGGCATACTTGTCTTCGATATACTGTTCACTTGCCGCTTCTTCTGTGCCGGTCATCTTATGGAAATAGACGGTATCATCCGCTTGCAGGTAAGAATCGAGTGTCTCAATTGTCTCCCCTTCTACTATATCTAACGTAATCCCGATTTGAGACAGATGACCCGCTAGGTTCTCTAGTGTCTCTTGTTCGAACCGTGTTTGTTGTGTACCTCTTTTAAAATCGCGTTTCTTTTGGTCTTTGACGTATACGGCACGAATGACGTCCTGTTCTTCACACGCACTCCGAAGTGCCTCATGATCATCGACACGTAAATCATGACGATACCAAACGACTGCTCCCATATTGATCGACTCCCTTCTCCTTATACTATGACCCGACCAAGGTAGATAGAAAACCACTTGATGTGCCGATGAGGTTTTAAGACGTTGTTTTCGTGGAATATGATTAGTACAACAAATCAGAGGAGTGAATGAATCAATGGCAGCAAAACGCGGTAAACTCAGAACACTAATGACGCTCGTAACGACGGTTGGTCCAATCGTCTATAAATTCTATAAAAAACAGCAGTCGAAAAAATCAATCAACAACCCTAAATAAAAAATGGACGTCTCCTTATCGGAGCGTCCATTTTTTAACGTTTACTGACACCTTCACTCGCCTCTACATAAAACCGCCATGGATAGGCTGTCGCTTCTCCTGCGTTCGGAATACCGATCCGTGTCGTCTGGACGATCGCATCGACCGGGTCAGCAACAAGTCGGAAACGGGTTTGATAGAGATCCTGACCTGAATCCGCTGTCGTGAGACCGAATCCTTGGCACAGTTTCGCTGGTCCATTGACGAGATTACGTCGTTGCACCGCTGTCAACTCTGCGTAGGAACAACCAAAACGACGTTCCGCGACGAGGTCGTGCCCACTAATGATTTCCGCACCTCGTAGCAACAGTCCGTATCCTTCCCCTTCGTGTCCACAAACGATATTCATGCAGTGATGCATACCATATGTGAAGTACACATAGAGATGCCCCGGCGGACCGAACATCGGTGCCGTCCGTTTCGTTGGTTTTCCGGAAAACGAATGCGCTGCTTGATCGTGAGGACCGAGATAGGCTTCGACCTCGACGATCCGCATCGTCACCTCATCGACTGTGATCTGTGTTCCTAAGAAATCTGGACCGACTTCAACCGGAGACCGTTCAAAAAAGTGTCGTTCCATCCGTTCACCCTCCTTCATGAAACAAGCGAACCTCCCATATCGGAAGATTCGCTTGTCGTATCTTAAGATTGTTTGACTGCTGTTCGAATCGAGAGATCGTTTAATTGCGCATCCGAGACTGGGCTTGGTGCTGCCGTCAACAGATCACTTGCTGATGCTGTTTTCGGGAAGGCAATCGTATCACGCAAGTTCGAACGTCCTGCGAGTAACATAACGAGACGGTCTAGACCAAGTGCGATACCCGCATGTGGTGGTGTTCCGTATTCGAATGCTTCCATCAAGAAGCCGAACTGCTCGTTTGCTTCTTCTTCTGTGAAGCCAAGCAACTTGAACATCCGCTCTTGGATATCCCGTTCGTAGATTCGTTGTGATCCACCGCCGAGCTCATATCCGTTCAAGACGAGGTCATACGCGACGGCGAGGACTTTTCCAGGATCCGTCTCGAGCAATTCGAGATCTTCACGACGTGGCATCGTGAACGGGTGGTGGTTCGCGTAGAAACGACCATCTTCTTCTTCGAACGTGACGAGTGGGAAGTCCGTCACCCAAAGGAAGTTGAAGACCGACTCATCGATCAAGTCGAGTTCCTTCGCTAACTTCTGACGGAGCGCACCCAAGCTGTCTGCTACGATCGATGCTTTTGCTGCGACGAACAACAATAAGTCGCCTGCTTCCGCATCTGTCGCCGCTGTCAGGCGAGCAGTTGCTTCTTCGTCGAAGAACTTCGCGATCGGACCGTTCAGTCCGTCCGCTGTCACTTTGACCCACGCGAGACCTTTTGCACCGTAGATCGCCGTAAATTCTTGTAACTTATCGATGTCTTTCCGCGAGAAGCGCTCAGCTGCACCTTTAACGTTCAAGGCTTTGACTTCGCCACCTGCTTCTAGTGCCATGTCGAATACTTTGAATCCTGCCCCTTTGACGGCTTCCGCGACATCGATCAATTCGAGACCGAAGCGTGTATCCGGTTTATCCGAACCATACCGGCTCATCGCTTCCGCATATGGCATCCGTGGGAATGGTGTCACGATATCTTTACCAAGCGTTTCCTTCATGACACGCGTCATCATCGATTCCATCATCGCATATAAGTCTTCGATGTCCATGAAGCTCGTCTCGATGTCGACTTGCGTGAATTCAGGTTGACGGTCTGCCCGTAAGTCTTCGTCACGGAAACAACGTGCAATTTGGAAGTACCGTTCAAAACCAGACACCATCAGCAATTGTTTGAACAATTGCGGTGATTGTGGCAAGGCATAGAACTCACCTGGGTGAACACGACTCGGAACGAGATAGTCACGTGCGCCTTCTGGTGTTGATTTCGTTAAGATTGGTGTCTCGACTTCCAAGAAGTCTTGCTCATCGAGGAAGTTCCGCATGATGTTCGATGCTTTCGAACGGAGACGGAATGTCTCTTGAAGCGACGGACGACGCAAGTCAAGATAACGATATTTAAGACGTAAATCTTCTGACGTCTGCTCTGCTTCTTCACTGATCGGGAATGGTGTCATCTTCGCTGCGTTCAAGATGACGACTTCATCCGCGACGACCTCGACTTGCCCAGTCGGGATGTTCGGGTTCGGATTCTCACGGGCGATGACGTGTCCTTTGATGTCGAGGACATACTCTGAACGAATCGATTCCGCAAGGCGGTGTGCCTGCTCGTTTTCCGGTTGGAAGACGATTTGGACGATGCCACTACGGTCGCGGAGATCAAGGAAGATCAATCCTCCTAAGTCACGTCGTTTTTGAACCCATCCTTTAAGTTGAACGTGTTGTCCGATGACTTCTTCTGTCACCTGACCGTTCATATGCGTGCGTCCGATCATTGTGCTTCCTCCTTTAATTTCGCGACGATCGTATCAGCGACTGCTGATAACGGAACGTCCGTCTGTTCCCCTGTAGCCATGTTCTTCAGCGCTGCTGCACCACGCTCAACTTCTTCATCCCCGAGGATAACCGTATAACGTGCTTTCAAGCGATCGGCTGCCTTGAATTGTCCTTTGAACTTTCGACCGAGATAATCCCGATCCGCGACAAGTCCTTCGAGACGCATCAATTGTAGGAGACGTGTTGCTGTCTTTTCGACTTCGTCACTGCCTTGCGCGACGATGAAGACATCGATTTGATCGTCGACTGGCGGTAAGACGTTCTCATTCTCAAGCGCCATTAATAAACGCTCGATGCCGATTCCGAATCCGATTCCCGGTGTTGCCGGTCCACCGATCTGTTCGACGAGACCGTTGTATCGTCCACCACCACATAATGTCGTGATCGCTCCGAAGCCTTCTGCTTCTGACATGATCTCGAATGCCGTGTGATTGTAATAATCGATTCCACGGACGAGCGTTGGATCAACGACATACTCGATGCCGAGTGCATCTAAGTGAAGCAGTACTTCATCGAAGTAGGCTTTTGATGCCGGGTTTAAGTAATCGAGAATCGATGGTGCCGTTGCCATACTCGGGTGATCGCGGTCGACCTTACAGTCAAGGACACGAAGTGGATTCGTTTCGAGACGGTTCTGACAGTCCTGACACAACTCGTGAACGACCGGTTTGAAGTGATCGACGAGTGCTGCCCGGTGTGCGGCGCGACTTTCGTTATCCCCGAGTGTATTGATGACGAGCTTGAGGTGCTTCAATCCGAATGAACGGTAGATGCTCATCGCGAGACTGATGACTTCCGCATCGATCGCTGGTTGTTCACTACCAAGTGCCTCGACTCCATATTGGTGGAGCTGACGGAAACGACCTGCTTGCGGACGTTCATAACGGAACATCGGTCCAATGTAGAACAATTTCGTCGGTTGGTTCGGTGAACCGAACAGCTTGTTCGTCACGAATGAACGAACGACAGCAGCCGTTCCTTCTGGACGTAACGTCAACTGGTCTTTTCCGCGTTTCTCAAGCATGAACATTTCTTTTTGAACGATATCCGTCGTCTCACCGACGCCACGTTTGAAGAGTTCTGTCTCCTCAAAAATCGGCGTCCGGATTTCCTTATAGTTGTAACGCTTACTGATATCACGTAATTGTTGCTCGATGTACTGCCAGCGTTCGACTGTTCCTGGAAGGACATCAAACGTACCGCGTGGTAATTTCATCTCAAATTCCTCCTTTTTTGAATACAAAAAAGTCCTCGTCCGCAAAGGGACGAGAACTTGAAGATCCCGTGGTACCACCCTGGTTGTCAAATCACATTTGACCACTCGGTGCAGTTAACGCCTGCGTACGACCTTCCCTACTATCAGTTCAGGAAGATACCTCGGAAGGGTCTTTCATCGAGTTCGTCTGTTCGCCCTTCCAGCCAAGGGGCGACTCTCTAAGCAGACAAGGTCTTGATTACTCCTCTTCGTCTTCGGTCGTATGAATCATTTGGTTACGTCTAATATTGCCTCGTCTCTCGGTTCCTGTCAAGCGTTTGCTTCTTTTTCAAGAATCAATGTCACCGGTCCATCATTGACGAGCGCGATATCCATCATCGCACCGAACTGACCTGTCTCGACCGTCAGTCCTTGCGCACGAAGACGTTCATTGAACGCTTCATACAATTCGTTGGCAAGATCCGGTTTCGCCGCTTCCGTGAACGCTGGGCGACGTCCTTTTTTGACATCACCATACAGCGTGAACTGCGAGACGGATAGAATCTGACCATCGACATCTTGCAACGAGCGGTTCATCCGTTCTTCTTCATCTTCAAACACGCGGAGTCCTGCGATTTTATCAGCTAACCAGTTCACCTGATCGATCGTGTCTTCGTGCGTAACACCGACAAGCAAGAGAAAACCTTGCTTGATTTGACCGATGACCTCCTGATCGACTGTGACACTTGCTTCTTTGACTCGTTGTAATACGACTCGCATGACTCATCCGCTCCTTACGTCATCATGACGCGATGCACAGCATACACGTCAGAGATTTGTTTGATCCGATCGACGACTTTTTGTAAATGGTTGACGTTGTTGATCGCGATCGTCATCGTGATTTTGGCTTGTTTACTGTCGTCGCCTTTCCCGCTGACGGCAACGATGTTCGTATTCGTCGCAGATACCGACTGCAAGACATCGTTCAATAATCCAGCCCGGTCGAATCCAGAAATTTCGATTTCGACGTTATAACTCTTAACGGCTTTGCCTTCGTGTTCCCACTCAACTTCGAGCAAGCGTTCTGGATTTTGTTCATGAATGACGTTCAAACAATCCGTCCGGTGAATCGAGACACCCCGTCCACGTGTGATGTACCCGACGATATCGTCCCCTGGTACTGGATTACAACAACGACTCATGCGAACGAGCATGTTATCGATTCCTTTGACACGAACACCTTCTGGATTTTCCTTCTTCGGACGATCAAACGTCTTCATCTCACTGATCGCTTCGTTCAGTTCAAGATTTTTGGATTCTTTGTCTTTGCGTAACTTTTCCGTCAATTTATGAGCGACTTGGGCAGCTGTCAGACCATGATACCCAACGGCAGCATACATGTCTTCTTCTTGCGCGAAGTTGAACTTCCGCGTCACGTCTTCGAGCGTCTTCTCATTGATGACTTCCTTCGGCTCGAATCCGAGTTTCTTGACTTCTGCTTCGATCAGTTCCCGTCCCTTAGAGACGTTCTCTTCGCGTTGCTGACGTTTGAACCATTGACGGATCTTGTTCTTCGCCTGACTCGACACACAAATCTTGAGCCAGTCCTTACTTGGACCATAACTGTGTTTTGAAGTGACGATTTCAATGATGTCGCCTGTCTTCAGCTTATAATCAATCGGGACCATCCGTCCGTTGACTTTCGCCCCGATCGTCCGGTGACCGATCTCCGTATGGATCCGGTACGCATAATCAATCGGAACAGAGCCTTTCGGCAATTCGATGACGTCGCCTTTTGGTGTAAAGACGTACAACATGTCACTAAAGAAGTCGACTTTGACCGATTCCATGAATTCTTCAGCATCCGCTGTATCCTTCTGCAATTCAAGGATTTCACGGAAGTGGGCAATCTTATCCTCAAAGCCTGATTTCGCTTCCTGTTCCTTACCTTCTTTATACGCCCAGTGAGCGGCAATACCGTACTCGGCAATGAAATGCATGTCTCGTGTCCGAATTTGGACCTCGAGCGGCTCGCCTTTCGGTCCGATGACCGTCGTATGCAGCGATTGATACATGTTCGGCTTCGGCATCGCGATATAATCCTTGAAACGTCCCGGCATCGGTTTATATTGCGTATGAATGATTCCGAGAACAGCGTAACAGTCCTTGATTGAATCGACGATGATGCGTACAGCCATCAAGTCATAAATTTCGCTGAACTCTTTTTTCGAGTTTTGCATCTTGTTATAAATGGAATAAATATGCTTCGGACGTCCATCGACTTCCGCTGCGATTTGTACATCATCGAGTACTTCGTTGACCTCTTCAATGACCGAACTGACGAGCGCTTCGCGTTCCGTCCGTTTTTGTTTCATCATTGAGACAATCCGGTAGTACTGTTGTGGATTGATATAACGCAAACTGATGTCTTCGAGTTCCCACTTGATCGTCGAGATCCCGAGACGATGCGCAAGCGGTGCAAAGATTTCGAGCGTCTCTTCTGCCTTTTGGACCTGTTTTTCCTTGACCATATGCTGCAACGTTCGCATGTTATGCAAACGGTCAGCCAGTTTGATCAAGATGACGCGAATGTCTTCTGCCATCGCGATGAACATCTTCCGGTGGTTCTCAGCCAATTCTTCGCGTTTCGATTTATATTTGATTTTCCCGAGTTTCGTGACGCCGTCAACGAGCATCGCGACGTCGGGTCCGAATCGTTCCGTTAATTCTTCGAGTGTAATGTCCGTATCTTCGACGACATCATGAAGAAGCGCAGCGACAATCGTCGTTGCATCCAAACCAATATCGACTAAGATACCGGCAACTTGTACCGGATGAATGATGTAGGGTTCACCAGAACGGCGGAATTGCCCATCATGTTCGTCTTTCGCGAATTGGTAAGCCCGTTCGATGTCTTTGACTTCAGCTTGCGTCATGTATTCCGCACATCGAGCGAGAAGGTCTTCTACATTTACGATTTGTTTGTTTGTCATCCCTTTTCCTCACCCAGTCCCCGGGATCGTCTGCAACGGAATCCCTAATATATAGTTCTTATTATCGTGAAATCTTGAGAAGATGTCAAAATAAAAAGAAATACCCCCTTGGTCACCATCTACCAAGAGAGTATATATGCTTTAGTCTTCGTAGCGAATCAATGAGAGAACGTCGTATCCTTCGAGTTTCTCACGTCCACCAAGACCATCGAGTTCAATCAAGAATCCGATTCCGGCAACCGTTCCGCCTAATTTTTCAATCATTTGGATCGTCGCTTCGATCGTACCACCTGTTGCAAGCAAGTCGTCAAGGATGACGACGCGTTGTCCTGGTTGAATCGCATCTTCATGCATCGTCAAGACGTCTTTTCCGTACTCAAGACCATACTCGACACGGACTGTCTCACGTGGTAATTTTCCTTCTTTACGGACAGGTACGAATCCGATCTCCATCGCGTAAGCGGCTGGGCAACCAACGACGAATCCACGTGCTTCCGGACCCGCGATGACATCAGCACCTTTACTGCGCGCATATTCGACAAGTGCATCAACTGATTGTTTGTACACTGGTCCGTTTTGCATGAGTGATGTGATGTCTTTGAAGCTGATTCCTTCTTTCGGCCAGTTTTCGACCTCTTTTATATGCTGTTTGAACTCCATGTCTTTTCCTCCTGCTTCGCCGCTTCTACCAAAGTATCAAAACGCTCTTTCAACTGAGCGAGTGACGAATAAATGTATTGTTGCTCGAGCTCTTGACGCGCTTCATGACGCTGATACGTCGGAGCTTCCGTCAGATCTCGTTTTGCAGCATTTGGGTTCACACCCGGCAGCCCGTCCTCCATTGTAACAAGAAAATCAAGTTCCGAGAATACCGAATGCATAAAGTTAATCGATCGTTTCGTCCATTTTCGCGATTTCGACAAACGTACGAGACCAATCCGGAGCTCGTCACGTGGACATTTCGCAAAATACTGGAAGTAATGCTTGAAGTCCTCCCGCGACGGAATCGTCTCAAAATAATAGCCCTCATCCTTAAAGGCACAATAAATCCGCTCTGCCTGTTGGACATATGGATGAAATGCGTCTTCTTCTTCCGGTAGATCGAGAAAGACGATATTTTGACGGATCGGGCCGTTCAACGGACGTTCCGCGTACTTCTCTTTCACCTCATCAGTGAAGGCGACGAACGTCGTCGTCTCATGCGGTAAGGCGAATAGTTCGCTCAGCGGGCGCTTACCACCACGGTAATCAAATACTTGGACATCTTCGACAGCGACATCTTGAATCATCAATTGTGGTTTACGGAACCCATTCCACTCATTGATGTTCAGACTGCCCATCAAGTGAATATCGGATAATGTCGAGACTTCATCGACAAGGTCGCCGAAGCCGAAGCCGATTGCATCGAGTTCCTTCCCGTCGCCTGATAATAGTGCTTTGACATGCGTCAAATCACGACCGATCCGTTTCATGTCACGGATCTTCGCTTGCTCGATGACGATTCGTGGCGCAGGATTTCCCATCCCGAACGGCGCGAGTCGCTGAATATCCTCAATCAACTGAATCGAGACATCGCTGACCTGTAGACGTAAATCGACATCAATTGTCGCGATGAAGGCATCGTCCGGCAACGTACTAGCCTGTTCATTCAAGCGTTGACGTAACGTCTCGACGTCATCGGAAGAGAGCGTCATACCGGCAGCAGCCGGATGTCCTCCGAAGTGCGGCAAGATATCTTCACATTTCGTCAGTTCAGCGAAGAGATCGAAGGCAGGGATTGAACGTCCAGATCCTTTCGCTGTTCCTTTTTCAGCATCGTGACACAGCATGATGACGGGACGATGATATTTTTCAACAAGTCGCGAGGCGACGATCCCGACGACACCTGGATTCCAGTCTGCCGCATCGACGACGAGCACGCGGTCCTCTTTAAAACGTTCTTCGACAAGCGCCGTTGCTTCTTCCGCAATCTGCTTGACGATATCTTGACGTTGTTTATTTTGTTGGTCGAGTTGTTTCGCGAGATGAAGTGCCTCGTCCTTGCTTTCCGCTAGTAACATCTCAAGCGCTGGCATCGCCGAATCCAGACGACCTGCCGCATTGATCCGCGGACCGAATGCAAATCCGACCGATTCTTCCGTCAGTTCGTCTTCCGTCAAACTACAGACGTCACGTAACGCAAGAATACCCGGACGTTCACTTGCATTCAGCGCCTCGATACCGCGAATCGCAAGCAACCTGTTCTCGCCGACGAGCGGTACGAGATCGGCAATCGTTCCGAGCACGGCAAGATCGAGTAATTCGACCGGTTCCCGGTCAAGCAGTGCATGTGCGACTTTAAAAGCAACGCCTGCCCCAGCAAGTTTTGAGAATGGATAATCTGAGTCGACACCCGGATGAATTAAGGCAAAGGCATCGGGTAACGTTTCTTTTGCTTCATGGTGATCGGTAATGATTAAGTCGACACCGAGTTCCTTGAGGACATCTGCTTCGTGGATTCCGGAAATCCCACAGTCGACGGTGATGACGAGGCTGAACCCTTCTTCTGCAGCCCAGCGAAACGCGGCTTCGTTTGGTCCATAGCCTTCCGTGAATCGGTTCGGGATATAACACTCTGCCATTCCTCCGATTTCAATCAAGGCGTGCCAGAGAATCGCAGCGGAACTCACGCCGTCGACGTCATAATCACCATAAATCAAAATCATTTCGCCTTCGTTGACGGCACGTTGAATCCGTTCGACGACTTTTGGCATGTCTTTAAAAGCAAATGGATCATGGAATGTCATTTGATCCGTCTCTAAAAAATCACGGGCGGCTTCACGAGTCGTGAATCCCCGTTGGACAAGTAGTTGTGCGACGTGCGGTGAGATCGTGCCATCCGCCGTCAATTGTTCGATTTGTTCTGAATCGATGACTTTATCAAGCCATATTTTTTTAGCATGGTACATCTCAAACCCTCCAATCAACTTCCCCATTATAATAGAAAATCCGCACCAGCGATAGCTGATGCGGATACTCTTTTAAGAAGCACGTTTTGTCCGACCCAGTGTCCGACCTTTCATGACGAGCCAGAGTTGCGCGGCGATGAAGATCGAAGAATACATTCCCATGATCAACCCGACGAGCAGGGCGAGACTGAATCCACGGATTGCTTCGCTACCGAAGATGTAGAGTGCCGCTGCCGTCATGATGACCGTGACGACCGTATTGATCGAGCGAATGATCGTTTGTTGGATCGATTCATTGACGATGTGTGCCAATTCATCAAAAGAGACTTTCCGTCCACCTTTTTCAGCAAGTCCGAGATTTTCTCGTACCCTGTCGAAGGTAACGATCGTATCGTTGACCGAGTAACCGATGATCGTCAAGACGGCTGCGATGAAGTACAGATTGACTTCGATCTGGAATAGCGAGAAGAAAGCGATGATCATCAACGCATCATGTAGCAATGCGAGTACTGTCGCAATCCCGTAGAGCGGTTGGAATCGGAACGAGACGTAGATGACGATCCCGAGTGACGCAAGTAAAACCGCATAAATCGCGTTACGCGCGATTTCCCGACCGACTTGTGCCGAAACTGTCGAGATACTTGGTTCTTTCTTGTATTCCGCTTCAACCGTTTGTTTGATTTCAGAAATTTGTTCTTGGCTGAATTCACCAACGAACGTGACGTTCGCTAACTTTCCGCCTTGCGCGAATTGAATACCATCGATTTCTTCCGCATCAATCCCGGCATCTTCAATGACAGAGCGGACGTCCGCTTCCTTGATTTGATTCTCAGAAGAAATCTCGACGCGCGTTCCTTGCGTGAAGTCGATCCCGAGGTTCAGACCACGGAACGACAACAAGAGGACCGACACGATGACAAGCGCGATCGTGATTGCGAAATAGATTTTACGATGTTTGACGTAATCGAATTTCGTAGGATTAAAGCTCACGGATTTCACTCTCCTTTACACCGAACCATGATTTCTTCTTATCGAACCATCGGCTACTGACAAGGAGTTGCATCAGGTAACGTGAGACAAAGACGTTCGTGACGAACGTGACGGCGATCGAAACCATCAACATGATGGCGAACCCTTTGACCGTACTTGTACCAAAGTAGTACAACACGCCAGCAGAGATCAACGTCGTCAAGTTGGCATCAAGAATCGTACCGAACGAACGACGGTTACCGGCTTTAAATGCGGACAAGACGGATTTACCACTTCGTAATTCATCCTTGATCCGCTCAGCAGTGATGATGTTCGCATCGACCGCCATCCCGACTCCAAGAACGAGTGCCGCAATCCCCGGTAACGTGAGGACGGCATTGATCCCGTTAAAGAAGATCATGACGAGATAGATGTAGAACAGTAATGTAATGATCGAAACGAATCCAGAGATCCGGTAGAACAAGAGCATGAACAAGAAGACCGCAGCTACACCAATCGCTGACGCGAACAATGTTTGATCAAGTGCATCCTGTCCAAAAGCAGCAGAGACCGACGTCGAGTAAATCTCCTCGAGTTTGACCGGTAATGCGCCGGCGTTTAGGATCGATGATAATTGTTTCCCGTACTCGGCATCGATATCGCCACCAGAAATGATCGCTTTATCCGAATTGATCGGTTGTGTGACCGATGCATCCGAGACGATCTTCGAGTTTGCTTTTTGAATTTCTTTTTCATACGAATCGCCTTTCTCGTAATCGAGCCAGATGACGAGACGATTCGCAGGTGGTTGCATTTGTGAGACTTTTTGTGTCACTTCATAGAATTTCTCTTTTGATTTCATCGTCAACTCGACGAGTGGTTCATTCGTGTTCGGATCATACCCGACTTTTGCCCCTTTGGCTTTTAAGTCTGATCCATCAAGCAACAACTTATCGTTGATGTCACGGAATGACAATTGTGCTGTCGAAGATAGGATTTGACGCGCTTCCGTCTGATCCTTGACGCCAGCAAGCTGAACGCGAATCCGGTTATCGCCTTCGATCCGGATATCTGGTTCAGAGACACCGAGGACGTTGACACGGTTCTCGATTGCCGTCAGCGTCGCACTCATCGCATTTTGATCGATGACGTCTCCTTCTTTCAGCGGTTGTACTTCATACAAGACTTCGAAGCCACCCTTAAGGTCAAGGCCGAGCTTCGTATCCTTCAACAACCATGACGATGTCGTACCAATCAGTACGAGCAACGCGATGACGACGATGAAGAATGTGGCAAGTTTCCCTTTCTTGATCATGCTACATTGTCCTTTCTCTAGTTCCCAGTATATTTTCAGACAACTTTGTTCTCCTACCCTAGCTTACAAAAGAAATGGTAATCTTAGCAAACGTTTTTCTCATATATAAATAGAAAAGACGCTCCGGAATCCGGAAAGCGCCTTTTCAATGCCTTATTCGACAGTTTCGTCGTCCATGACAGTCGTTGATTTTTTCGTCACTTCTGCGACAGCACTTCGGTTGAATGTCAATTGTGCATTACCTGACTTCAATGTCACCGTCATGTCGTCAACTTTTTGGACAACCCCGTGAAGACCACCGATCGTAACGATCGAGTCGCCGCGTGAGAGTTCATTTTGCATCTGACGCACTTGCTTCTGGCGTTTGTTCTGTGGACGGATCAACAAGAAATAGAACACCACGAAGATCAAGATCATCGGGAGGAATGTGATTAAGCCTTCCATCTGATTCAGCTCCTTTTATCATTCAAATCACGTTCATTATACCGTGAAAGAATTGATTTGTCAGACGATTTGTTAGAAATTCTTTGCGTTCGGTAAATTGTAACCGTATTCTTCGAAGAATTCTTCCTTGAAATCGAGCAGACGATCCTCACGAATCGCTTGGCGAACGCCTTCCATCAACTTGACGAGGAAGTGAAGATTGTGTGTCGAACACAGATGCAGACCGAACGTTTCTTGCGCCCGGATCAAGTGATGGATGTACGAACGCGAGTAATTCTTACACGCGTAGCAATCACATTTCTCATCTAGCGGACGGAAATCACGTGCATATTTCGCGTTCCGGACGACGAGACGTCCTTGTGATGTCATCAATGTGCCGTTTCGTGCGATCCGTGTCGGCAAGACACAGTCGAACATATCGATTCCGCGGATCGCACCCTCGATCAATGCGTCCGGTGAACCGACGCCCATCAAATAACGTGGTTTGTCTTCCGGCATGAGTGGTGTCGTGAATTCGAGCGCACGGTACATGACGTCTTTTGGCTCTCCGACTGATAGACCACCGACCGCATAACCCGGGAAATCAAGGGCAACGAGGTCTTTTGCACTTTGACGACGTAAGTCTTCGTATTCTCCACCTTGGATGATACCGAACAGCGCTTGATCGTGTGGACGTTCATGCGCAGCAAGACAACGTTCCGCCCAGCGGCTCGTCCGTTCGACAGATGCTTTCATGTACTCGTGAGAAGCTGGGTACGGCGGGCACTCGTCAAACGCCATCATGATATCTGAACCGAGTGCATTTTGAATTTCCATCGCTTTTTCCGGTGACAAGAACAATTTGTCCCCGTTCAAGTGGTTACGGAAATGAACACCCTCCTCAGAAATGTTCCGGAGGTCAGCAAGTGAGAAGACTTGGAAACCACCTGAGTCCGTCAGAATCGCGCCATCCCAGTTCATGAATTTATGCAGACCGCCCGCTTCCTTGATGACATCATGTCCTGGACGCACCCAGAGGTGGTACGTGTTCGCGAGGATAATGTTCGCGTTCATGTCCTTGATTTGTTCCGGTGCCATCGTCTTGACCGTCGCTTGCGTTCCGACCGGCATGAAGACCGGTGTCTCGAAACTACCGTGCGGCGTGTGGACGATTCCTAACCGCGCTCCGGATTGTTTACATGTCTTGATATGTTCGTATGTTACCGCGTGTTTTGTCATTAGTTTCGTTCCTCTCTCGTTAAGAACATCGCATCACCGAAGCTAAAGAAGCGATAGCCGTTCGCGACTGCTTCTTCATAGGCATGCAGAATGTGTTCCCGTGTCGATAATGCGGACACGAGCATGATCAATGTTGATTTCGGTAAGTGGAAGTTCGTGATCAGACCATCAATCCCTTTGACTTCCTGACCCGGGAAGATGAAGATGTCCGTCCAGCCCGTTGCTTCGACGAAGTCGCCATGGTCACGGATGACCGTTTCAAGCGTCCGTGTCGATGTCGTTCCGACCGCGATGATTCGTCCGCCTTGTTTCCGTGTTTCGCGTAGCAAAGCAGCTGAACTTTCCGGCAGTTCGTAGTACTCACTGTGCATCTTGTGACTATCGACGTCGTCGACCGAGACAGGACGGAATGTGCCAAGTCCTACGTGTAGCGTCAACGGTGCGATTCGGACGCCTTTCGCTTGAAGCGCTTCAAGCAATTCCGGTGTGAAGTGAAGACCGGCCGTCGGTGCTGCCGCACTTCCGCGTTCCCGAGCATACACCGTCTGGTAACGATCTTGATCCTCGAGTTGTTCATGAATGTACGGTGGCAGTGGCATCGTTCCGAGTTGGTCGAGCACTTCATAGAAAATGCCGTCATAGAAAAACTTCAGGATTCGTCCCCCGTCTTCAAGTGCTTCGACACACTCAGCACGGAGTAACCCGTCACCAAACGACAAAATCGTTCCTGGTTTAACGCGTTTTGCCGGTTTCGCCAGTGTTTCCCAGACATCGTCACTCGTCTGCTTCAAGAGTAACAATTCGATCTTCCCACCCGTCTCTTCCTTCACACCAAAGAGACGTGCCGGTAAGACTTTCGTATCATTGATGACGAGTGTATCGCCTTCCCGGAAGTGGTCGACGATATCATGGAAATGCTGATGCTGAATCGCACCTGTCTCCCGATCGAGAACCATCAATTTCGAACTCGTCCGGTCGAGCAATGGCACTTGGGCAATTTGTTCTTCTGGTAAATGAAAATCAAATAAGTTTACATCCATTGGTTCAATTTCCTTCTTTCAGTCCTAAATGTTGGCGGGCAAACGGTGTTAAGACACGTCCGCGCGGGGTACGTTGTAAAAATCCTTGTTGCAGTAGATATGGTTCATATACATCCTCGATCGTCTGCGCATCTTCTCCGATCGTCGCTGCGATCGTCTCGAGACCAACCGGACCACCGGCAAATCGTTCTGCAAGCGATCGTAGTAAACGATGGTCGACATCGTCGAGCCCGAGCGCATCGACATGCAAACGATCAAGCGCACTTGTCGCGAGCACGGCATCGATTTCCGTTTGATGGGCGACTTGAGCGAAATCACGGACACGCCGTAACAACCGATTCGCGACACGTGGTGTTCCGCGTGAACGGAGTGCGATCGCTTCTGCAGCGAGACGATCCGCTTCGAATCCGAACAATCGTGACGTCCGGGTCACGATGGCAGACAACTCTGACATCGTATAATATTCAAGCTTCAGCGTCACGCCAAAACGGTCACGAAGCGGTGCCGACAGCATCCCGGCACGCGTCGTTGCACCGACGAGCGTAAACGGTGGTAAATCAATTCGAACACTGCGTGCGAGTTCTCCTTGACCGATGACGATATCGAGACAATAATCCTCCATCGCTGGATACAGGATCTCTTCAATTGATCGACTCAATCGGTGAATCTCGTCGATGAACAGGACATCACCCGGTTCCAGTGATGAGAGAATTGCCGCTAAATCACCCGGTCGTTCGATTGCAGGACCGGCTGTCGTCTTGATGCCGACTCCCATCTCGTTCGCGATGATCGTCGCAAGCGTCGTCTTCCCAAGACCCGGAGGACCGTAGAGAAGCACGTGATCGAGTGTTTCCTGACGAATTTTTGCCGCCTCGATGAAGACACTCAAGTTTCCTTTTGCTTTCTCCTGCCCGATGTATTGCTCGAGCGTCTGAGGACGCAGACTCCACTCTTCTTGATCTTCCGCATGGGCGGATTCTGACAAAATGCGCTCTTCCATGTCCTCACCTCACATTCAATAACAACTGGAGTGCCCGTTTGACATATTGATCCGTCGACAGGACCTCTGCCTGCAACGCTTTTTTGACTTTCTCGACTTCTCGGTCACTGTAACCTAGCGCCGTCAAGGCTTCACAAGCTTCATTCAGTTCAGCATTGCCTTGCGCGAACAAGCCTTCGCTCGGTACGTAATCCGGTGCGAGCTCGGCTAACTTTCCTTTTAGGTCGAGCGTCATTTGTTTGGCTGTTTTCTTGCCGACCCCCGGGAACTTGACGAGATAACTTTCTTTCTCTTGTTCAATCGCTTCAACGAGCGCATCGACATTCCCTGATGCGACGATTGCAAGCGCTCCTTTTGGTCCGATTCCTGTGACACCGAGCAACTTCGTGAACAAGGCACGCTCACGACGGGAACGGAATCCAAATAAGACTTCTTGGTCCTCACGGACATAATGATACGTATATACGATGATCTGTTCGTCTCCGGTCCGATAAAAAAACGGGTTCGGTGCTACGATTTTGTAGCCAATCCCGCCAACTTCTACCGTCACGAATTCCGCACAGACATAAGCGACTTCGCCGCGTACGAATTCTATCAATGTGGAACGCTCCCATCCTTAAACAAACTCTCGTGTTATTGTAGCATACATCTTCGTTTGGCTTCAAAGCGTTCTTCAGCAAAAATCAATACATATGTTCGCTCTCTCGATCAGAAGACAAAAAAGCGTGATCGTTCGCACGACCACGCTCCCATCCTCTATTTTAAGAACGCTCAAGCATCCGGTCGAGCGCCAACACGGCATGCCGCGTCGTCTCTTCGTCGACTTTAATGATGTTGAGCGGCTCACCAGCTTCGACTTGTTCGAGCGCCCACGCCAAGTGCGGTAAGTCGATCCGGTTCATCGTCAGACACGGACACATGAACGGATTGAGCGACACGATATCGAGTTCCGGATGCGTCGTCGCGAGGCGATTGACGAGATTCATCTCTGTTCCGATCGCCCACTTCGTTCCGGGAGCAGCCTGTTCGATTTGTTGAATGATGTACGCCGTTGATCCGTTGAGATCAGACGCTGTCACGACTTCGTGCGAACATTCCGGGTGAACGAGAATCTTTCGTTCCGGGTCTGTCTTGCGAAACTGTTCAATCTGACCGACCGTGAATTTCTCATGGACTGAGCAGTGTCCTTTCCATAAGATGACGCGGACGTCCTGGTCTTCCCCGTCAAAAACGAGTTCGTCCTTGATCGGATCCCAAATCGCCATCTGTTCTAACGGAATTCCGAGTGCATGCGCCGTATTGCGACCAAGGTGTTGATCCGGCAAGAAGAATAAGATGTCGCGTTCAGCAAGCGCCCATTCGACCATCTGGACAGCGTTTGATGATGTCACCGTCGCCCCACCATGACGACCAACGAAGGCTTTGATGGCTGCCGTCGAATTGACATACGTCAACGGTAAGATCGACTCCCCAAATCGTTCCGTCAAGATTGTAAAGGCACGCTCCGTTTGCGTATCATTCGCCATATCTGCCATCGAACAGCCCGCACGCATGTCGGGTAAAACGACCGTATGTGACGCATCGGTCAGCATGTCTGCTGTCTCTGCCATGAAGTGGACACCGCAAAAGACTGTATATTCCGCTTCTGTCATCTGCTTCGCGACTTGCGCGAGCTGGAGCGAATCTCCTGTCGCATCCGCGAACTGGACGACTTCATCCTTTTGGTAGTGGTGGGCAGGTAAGAACAAGCGACTGCCCATCCGTGCTTTGACCCCTTCGATGATCGCGATCAAGTCTGCTTCTGTTTGCTGTAAGTATGACGCCGGAATTCCCTCGTGACGTAATAGATCAAATGACATCTTTTTTTCCTCCTTCGATTTTCATGCTGATATCAAGTGCTGTTGCTGAATGAGTAAGTGCTCCAAGTGAGATGACGTCTGCTCCGCTATCCGCGAAGTCCGATAATGTGTCTACCGTGATCCCACCGGATAGTTCGATTGTGATATGCGGTGGAATCAATTGCCGGAGCTGTTTAATTTCTGCTGGCGTCCGATTATCGAGCATGATGATATCGACTTCTGCAGCCACTGCCTCAAGCACTTCCGCTTCCGTCTCGACTTCAACTTCGATTGGTGTCGTATGTCCCGCGACACGTTTTGCTCGCATCACCGCTTCCGTAATCGATCCCGCGACCGTGATGTGGTTGTCCTTGATCATGACCGCGTCATCGAGTCGTCCGCGATGACTATAGCCACCACCGACGCGAACGGCATGTTTTTCTAGCATTCGTAATCCAGGGGTCGTCTTGCGTGTATCCGTGATTCGGATTCGTCCTGCTGCTACCTCGACCGCTTGACGTGTCTTCGTTGCAATTCCAGATAAACGCTGTACAAGGTTCAAGGCGACCCGTTCTCCGCTTAAAATATCCTGTAACGAGCCAGACCACTCGGCAAGGAGTGTTCCTCGCGTGACGATCGTACCTTCCGCTACATGAATCGTCACGTCGACTTGTAAGAGATGCGCCATCTCCTGAATGATGTCTACTCCGCAAAAGACACCGTCTTCCTTTGCTAAAAAACGACCGGTCCCGCGTTCTTGTCCCGTCAGACATCCTTCACTCGTGATATCCCACTGTCCGATATCCTCGATTAAAAATGTCTCCAGTTGTTGCCGTAACTGCCATTTGTTCAACGTTCTCATCCTCTCCTGTCAATCGACTCCTTGCTCCTTCAAGCAACAGACATGCCGCTACGTGACGTAATCGATTTTCTTCCGCTTCCTGTCCGGATTCGTCTAACGTCCAGCGTTTTAACTCTTCTAAACCATCTTCTATTTGCTTAACATCCATTTCGACACCAATGACCTGCGATAGACGGTCTGTTACGGAACGAAGTGTTCCTGGACGTCGTTTCACTTGTTTTACTGCAAGTTTCGGTAACAACTTAAGCTGTTCTGCTACTGCTTTCCCCATGACAACACATTCAAGGAGCGAGTTCGACGCCAGACGATTTCGACCGTGTAGTCCAATCGATGCTGTCTCGCCGACCGCGTAAAGTCCTTCGACATGCGTCTGCCCCGTCAGATCCGTTTCGATCCCGCCCATTAAGAAATGGATGCCTGGTGCGATTTCAACGAGATCCGGATTTATGTTCAGTTTTTCACATTTTTCGACAAACGTTGGAAACCGTTTTGTCCGATCGATGACGTTTGACGTATCGAGATAGACTGGTTCACGTTTTCGCACCTCATAGATTCGTTTTGCGACTTCATCTCGCGCCGCTAAATCTTGCATCGGATGATCCGCCATAATCCGGTCGCCATTTTTCGTTACAAGCGTCGCTCCTGCACCTCGCAATGCTTCCGTGATCAAACCTTTCGAACGACCTGCATGAACGAGTACCGTCGGATGGTGCTGAATATAACCGAGATCACGAATCGTCGCCCCCGCTTCAAAGGCGAGCGCAATCCCGTCTCCTTGAATCGATGGATCATTCGTCGACGCCGCGAATAATCCACCCACTCCACCGGTCGCGAGAATCGTTGCGCGCGCCACAATCTCGATCGGCTCTCCATGGCTATATCCGACTGCACCTACTACTTGCCCATTTACTTGAATCAACTCTGTGATACGCGTCTGCTCGAGAATCGGAAATGGTACCCGCGGCATCAACGTCTCCATGATCCGTTTACCAGTCTCGTCGCCGCCACAGTGATAAATCCGCGGCAAACGATGTGCTCCTTCACGACCGAGCAAAAACTCTCCTTCGGACTGATCGAATGGAACGCCTTGTCGTAACAAAAATTCCATCGCCTCGGTTCCCGATCGGGTGACGTAATCGACGACGGACGGATTGATATGCCCTTTTGCTGCTTGGCACGTATCTTCAAAGTGACCACGATGATTGACTTCTGCATAAGCGGAAGCAATCCCACCTTGTGCTCGGACGGAATTCGTCTCAAACCGCGAACCTTTCGAGACGAGTAATGCGTCCATCCCTGATGGAAGATGCAGGGCGACTGAAATTGCGGCAAGTCCTGTTCCAATGATCAACACATCCGTCTCAAGCCTTTTATGTAAAGACATATGTTTTACACCTCTATATCTAAATGTTTACTATTGACTTGACAATAAGTTTGGCATACTTTTAGCTGAGTGACAAGACGAAAGGACAGGATTTTTTCATGATCTATCTCGATTACGCAGCGACGACTCCGCTGCATCCACAAGCACTCGATCATTATCAACAAGCCGCTCAGTCGTTCTACGGCAACAGTTCTTCTCTTCATGACATCGGTGGGAACGCTGAACGTTTACTCGAACGAGCCCGTCAGTATCTGATGCAACAATTGGCTCAACAAGAAGGAACCGTCATCTTTACAGGGAGTGGATCAGAAGCGAATTATATTGCTTTGACACATCTGATGCGACAGAGTAACAAATCAGTTGTCTTGACACTTCGATGTGAACACGACTCGGTCTTGCTTCCGCTTACGCGCTGGGCACAAGAAACACGACACCTTTCTTTATTACCGGACGGAACGTTCGATTGGGAACAGTTCGTCGCAGCTTGTACGGACGAAATTGGTGTCGTCTCGATTCAACATGTCAATTCGGATACGGGATTTCGTTTTCCGGTCGAACGGATCGCAGCATACTGTCAATCGCGCGGGATTCTGTTTCATTGCGATGGTGTCCAAGGATTTTTAAAAGATGCAATCAACATCGACGCTTTTGATGCCTACACGATGAGTAGTCATAAAGTGTATGGACCAAAAGGATTGGGTGCCCTGTATTTGCGGCGTCCACTCTTCAGCCCTTTTTACGAGGGACACCACGAATTCGGAATCCGTCCAGGCACAGTGGACGTTCCAGGAATTGCCGCGTTCATCGCTGCCTGTGAGGCGTCTCGATTAGAAAATCCAGGAATCCAAGCTTCAAGCCGTCGATTTCGTGGTATGCTAAAAAAAACATTGTCTTCGTCTCGTTACACGATAATTGAGTCGCCGACGCAACTCGCTTCCATCTGCGCCATCCATACGAAACAACGGGACGGTCAATACGCGTTGCTCGCCTTGAATCGTGCTGGAATCGCGGTTTCCGCTGGTAGTGCCTGTCGGGCTGGAGAAAACGGTCCGAATGCGACATTACATGCCATCGGCTTTGACGAATCAGCGGCTCATGGGTTGATTCGACTCAGTTTTGGAAGACACACGACGAACGAAGAAATCGAACAGTGCATTGATGTGTTGAACACAATTTCATGACACTGGAGAAAGGTAGGAGACATGATGGGGAAACGCATCTCCGGAGAAGAACGCCGGAAATCATTACTTCGTATGATTGAGGAAAGTGAGCAACCTGTCACAGGAACGGCACTGGCGAAACAAGCAGGTGTCAGTCGCCAAGTGATCGTGCAGGATTTATCATTGTTAAAGGCAAAAGGATATCCTGTCATCGCGACAGCTCGTGGCTATTTCATCAATGATCCGGAAGTCGACGGTTCAAAATTACGTCGCAAGATCGTCTGTCGTCACGGCATCGATCAGTTGAAGGATGAGTGTGACGCCATCGTCGACGAAGGAGTAGTCGTCCGCGATGTCATCATCGAACATCCCGTGTACGGATTCATCACTGGAGAGTTGATGCTGAAAAGCCGCCGAGATGTCCGCGTACTGCTAGAGCAGCTAAAGGAGACGCAAGCCACTCCACTCTCGAGCCTGACGGACGGAGTCCATATTCATACGCTGGAAGCGGAGCATGAAGAAGCACTGGAAGCAGCCATCGCGAAACTCGATCGTCTCGGAATTCTCGTTTCGGAGCTCGATGTCTGAACATACAAAAACCGCCTATTCCTAGGGAATAAGCGGTTTTTTTATCTTTCAATCGGTTCAAGTCGTGTCTCCGGCATCGTAGATGGCGGATCGAACGTTGCTAAGACTTTGCGGACGCGTCGGTTTTCGATATGCAAGACGGTCAACGTGACACATTCATAACGCATCGCCGTTCCGACGTCCGGCAATTGTCCGCTTTCCTCCATGATCCATCCCCCAAGAGACTGGGCGTCCGTGTCCGGCATCGTCAATTGAAATTGCTGACAGAAGTCTTCAATGTCATACTCTGCTAGACATTCGTATTGCTCTGAACCAATCCGTTTCGTATATTCCAATGATTCATCGTGTTCATCCCAAATCTCCCCAACGATTTCTTCTAAAATATCCTCAAGGGTGATCAGACCTGCCGTCCCTCCAAATTCATCAAGGACGACTGCCATATGGGACTGTTTGACTTTGAGTTCCGGTAATAAATCCATCAATCGTGTCTGTGGTACGACGAACGATACCGGTCGAATCCATTCTCGGATATCGACGGAGCCGTTCTTCACGTATGCACGCAGAAAGTCCCGCTCCGATAATACACCGATGACGTGATCAATCGAATCTTTATAGACCGGTAGACGAGAATAGCCAGCCTTCTGGACCTCTGCAAGGATGTCTTCAAGCCGCGCATCAATATCAATTGCCTGAATATCCATGCGAGGCGTCAGCGCATCCTCGACCGTCGCATGTTGAAAATCAACTGCTTGGTGAACGAGTTCCGCCTCTGCAAGCCCCATGATCCCCTCTTCCTGACTGATATCAACAAGTGCCTTGAGTTCCTGTTCGGTCACGAGCGGACCTTTCGGATCTGCTCCAATCAACTGAAGCGCCAACTGGCGTAAGCGGAGTAACAAGAAGACAAGTGGTCGAAAGCACAGTAAGAAGAAGCGCAGTGGACGTCCGATTAATAACACGTAACGTTCCGTATGTTCACGAGCATACGACTTCGGTATCAATTCTCCGAACAACAGCAACAGAAAAAACAGCGCAAGAAAGGCAACGGTTTGTGTTGCGATCGTCTCGACGAACTGGATGATCCACCAGCCACCAAATAAGATAAAGGCGACGTTGACGATCGTATTCCCAATCAAAATCGAAGTCAGTGTCTCTTCGTAGCGTTGAAGTAAGCGAAATACACGGGACGCACGCGCGTCCCCTGCTTCCGATTGGTGCAACAACCGCAACCGATTGACACTCGCGAGTGCCGTCTCAGCTGAGGAAAAGAACGCGGATAACATGAGAATCGGAATTAACCAAACGACTGAAATCATGGGCAATGGGTCCACGATGCTTTCACACTCCGTTTCCTAATGGAATGAACCGCTTAGAATGATGACTCGACGAATTCGAACTCGAAATCACGGATTCGAACGACGTCGCCGTCGATCGCACCAAGACGACGCAACTCTTCGTCGACACCCATTTGACGCAGTGTCCGAGCGAAACGTTTAATCGATTCTTCACGCATGAAGTTCGTCATCGTGAAGAGTTTTTCGATGCGTGGTCCTTTGATGACGAAGCAATCGTCTTCATCTTTCGTGATCGTAAAGCCAGCTTCTGGTGCTTCGTAACCGTAGACGACACGTGGTGTCGCTGTTTTCTCTTCGAGTTCCTCAAGACCGAATTCTGGTGTTGCATCGACTAGGTCAGCGATTCGGAATAACAGATCGCGTAAACCTTGACGTGTTGCTGCTGAAATCTCGAATACTTCAAGCTCTGGGAAAGCTTCTTTGAAGGCTTCAAGATGTTCTGCCGCATCTGGCATGTCCATCTTGTTCGCGACGACGACTTGCGGACGTTCTGTTAAGCGTAGATTATAGTCCGCTAGTTCTTTATTGATGATGTTGTAGTCTTCGATTGGATCGCGACCTTCCATCCCACTCATGTCGATGACATGGACGATGACTTTCGTCCGCTCGACGTGACGGAGGAACTGGTGACCGAGTCCGACACCTTCACTTGCACCTTCGATCAATCCTGGCAAGTCAGCCATGACGAAGCTACGGCTATCTTCCGTTTCGACGACACCGATGTTCGGTGTGATCGTCGTGAAGTGATACGCACCGATTTTCGGACGTGCGGCTGAAACGACGGATAATATCGTTGATTTTCCGACACTCGGGAAACCGACGAGACCAACGTCTGCTAGCATCTTCAGCTCAAGTTTCAAGTACTTCTCTTCTCCTGGCTCACCGTTTTCCGCGTGCTCAGGTGCTGGGTTGGCTGGTGTCGCAAAACGTGTATTTCCACGTCCGCCACGTCCGCCTTTTGCGACGATCGCTTGTTGTCCGTGATGGACGAGGTCAGCGATGACCGCATCCGTATCGTCATCGTAAACGACTGTGCCCGGTGGAACCTTGACGATTAGGTGCTCGGCTTTACGACCGTGCATCCCTTTTGACATACCGTTTTCACCTTGAACCGCTTTAAAGTGACGTTTGTAACGGAAGTCCATCAATGTCCGAAGCCCTTCGTCGACTTCGAGGACGACGTGAGCCCCGTGACCACCGTCACCGCCGGCAGGACCGCCGTCCGGAACGTATTTCTCACGACGGAACGCTACTTGCCCACGTCCTCCGTCACCTGCTTTTACATAAATATTTACCTGATCGACAAACATGTCGGATCCCTCCTCTTACTTCTCTTCCTCAAACGGAAGACTTTCAATCTCAATCACACACTCATTTTCCGTCTGCGACTCGATTTCCATCGGCGTCACTAGATCCTCAAGGCGCGACATATCTAGTAGATCCCGATAGATCTCGATGGTCACGCCCTCGTGGAAGGTCACGGATACTTCTCCTACTCCTACATCAATCATGGCGATGGCTGCTTCGACGAGTTGCTTCAACCGCTCATCTTCCATGTGGGGTGCTCCGATGACATCATACGTCACAGTTTTGCCTGACCATTCAGCTTGCAGTAACGCCAGTGCGGTTTTCGGCAATCCGATTCGCGCTAGACGTCCTTCCCGAGATGCTTGCTCCCGGTACGCCGAACAGATCGACTCGACTGCTTGTTCGTCTCCGATCGCGCCATACGAACGGACGAGTTGTATCCGGTTCAACCACTCGTGACGAAGAGTCTTTAAAAGATCAAGTACCTGCTGTTCCTCCATCGGTCGTTCCCTCCTAAAAAAAACAGACCCTAACCCTCGAAAGTGGCTAGAGTCTGCTTCGTCGATCCTTATGCTGGGTAAACGCTGACTTGTTTCTTGTCGCGTCCGAGACGTTCGAAACGAACGACACCAGTTGCAGTTGCGAAAAGTGTATCATCGCCACCACGTCCGACGTTCATACCTGGGTGAATCTTCGTACCGCGTTGACGGTAGAGGATTGAACCAGCAGAAACAGTTTGACCGTCTGCACGTTTCGCCCCAAGGCGTTTCGATTGCGAGTCACGACCGTTCTTTGTCGAACCTACCCCTTTTTTCGATGCGAAGAACTGAAGATTAAGTTTCAACATGTGGAATCCACCTCCTATACTTGTTCAAGTTGGATAAACTCACCGTAACTTTCAGCGATGGTACCAAGTTGGACCAAAGTCGCTTCCAGTAACAATTGGGTGCGTTCACTGACATCCGGTGCTAAGTCAGCGTACGGTTCTACATAAAAGTAGCCACCCTCTTGTTGTTCTGCCATTTCAAGGAGCAGGACCTGCCCGAGTAATGCTTCTATGGCATTGTATGCCCCGAAGATCACCGACGAGACGCCGGCACAGACAAGGTCGAGACCTGGTTCTGCGAACTCGGCATGTCCTGTCACTTCGATGGAGCGGACGAGTTCCGCTTCATCTCGTCGAATCTTGACACGTATCATGGCTTACGCTTCGATTTTCTCGATGCGGACCTTCGTGTAAGGTTGACGGTGACCTTGCTTACGACGGTAGTTCTTTTTCGCTTTCATTTTGAAGACAGTGATCTTTTTCGCGCGAGCGTGTTTGATGACCGTTGCTACGACCTTCGCACCTTCTACGAGTGGAGCGCCGACTTTAACATCGTCACCACCAAGGATCAATACTTCACCAAATTCAACTGTGCTGTCGACGTCTGCGTTTAATTTCTCAACGTAGATTTCTTGGCCAGCTTCAACTTTGACTTGTTTACCACCAGTTTTGATAATTGCGTACATTACGTGCACCTCCTCTTAGGAACTCAGACTCGCCATCACGGGCAGCGAATGCTTTAAAACCCGGTCTGTGCGGTTGTAGTCATTTGGGTGCTTCCAAACGAACTAACGTTATTCAGAATACCAAACGTTCTTCTACCTTGTCAATGCTGTTCTGAAGGATTATTCCGATCGCTTGATGAAATCGAGACAGTCCTGTGACGACCCGGTGAACAGGACCGCTGGATCGCCTTCGAGCACATGGACTTCGAGCGGTTGACGAGAGATGAATTCGTCCTGCAACAGATGCCGTGGTGCGCGAATCACGACCGCTTCCGCATAGGTCGCAATCTCAAGTAACTTCGGTTCAATCAAGCGATAGACACTCAATCGCGTCCACTGCCCGGATTCCTGTGAGCGTTCCTGTAGCGATTTCCCGTGACGTTGTCGTGTCAGTTCGCATAAGCCCATCTTCGTAAACCCGTAGACTTCGATTTGTTTCGTCTCGAGCGCCGCCCGTTCTTTGAGGAGTTGTGTCACCCGTGTCTGACCTTTACTAGAGCCACGTAAAAAATCAATCGCAATCATGCCGCTAATGTTGCGCAACCGTAATTGTCGCATGACTTCGACGGCAGCCGCTTCATTGATTTGATCAAACGTCCGCTTTTGTTCTTTGACGGAGATCGTCTTCCCACTGTTGACGTCGATGACAGTCATCGTCTCGACCTCTTCAATCAAGAGATACGCTCCACCGTCAAGCCAGACGACCCGTTGCATTGCTTTTTCGATTGCGCCATCGATCGCTTCCATCTCAGGTAAGCGTCCTTTTCGTAATGAGCGCTCGACGGACAGACCAAGCAATTCCAGGCGTTCCTTTTCCTGACGCGTCATGACGAGCGCATCGGTGACATGTGGAAGTCGTTTTGCTTCCTGAACGATCAGTGCCTCGTCTTGTTCAAGACGCGGCGCCTGCATGAGTTCTTTGTGCCGTGTCCGTAACGACTGCAGCTCTTGCTTCAATTCGTCAATTGATGCTTTTGCTGCCTCCGTCCGGTAGAGAATCCCCTCTTCGTCCGTCGTCGTCAATTGCTCCGCCAGTTGACGCTGAACGACGAGATCCAGCTTTCGACTGAAACGGATGCGTCGCCCATACGGGAAATAAACGAGATAACGTCCACCATAGGTGATGTTCTGCGTCACTTTGTGTTGTTTCGGTGCGACTCCTTCCTTGACGACCTGGACGAGTAACGTCTGTCCGACCTGGACGGCTTGTCCGATCGTCGGTACATCCGGATAGCGACGAAGTGCTTCCACTGTTTCATTCAGCGGTAAGTAAAGCGGTGTGCCGTCAGTCGCAATCAAAAAGGCTGCTCCGAGCGTCGGATGCAACCGGTCAACCTTGGCATAGACGAAAGTGCCAACCCGGATCTCATCGCGCATCCGCTCATGATATTCAATTAATCGACCACCTTCGACCAATGCCAATCGTTCAAGCGAAGCGGTCTGTTCACTAATCCATCGCATACTGATCCCTCCAAAAAAATTAGACTAGGCGCGACGATGTCGTCCTAGTCTAATTTCCCATTCTTATTTCATCCCAAGCATCTTCTTCAATTTGACGAAGAACCCTTTTTGCGGTTGTTCATTTAAATCAAGCAGTGGTACAGATTCGCCGAGAATCCGGCGAGCAATGTTCCGGTAGCCGAGTCCAGCCCGGTTATCCGGATTCATCGTCACAGGCACACCACGGTGGGAAGCGGCGATGACTTCTTCATCATCGATGATCAGACCAAGTAGATCAATCGAAAGGATACGCATGATCTCATCGATGTCGAGCATGTCACCTGATGCCATCATATGTGAACGCACCCGGTTGATGACGAGTTTCGGAACGATGTTTCGTTCTGAGCGCTCGAGCATCCCGATGATCCGGTCCGCATCTTGAACGGCTGCTTTTTCCGGTGTCGTCACGACGACGGCTTCATCGGCTCCAGCGATCGCATTCATAAAGCCTTGTTCGATTCCGGCAGGGCAATCGATCAAGACGAAGTCGTATTCGAGTTTCAGTGTATCGATGATTGCCTTCACCTGTTCGGGTGTGACGGAGGACTTATCCTTTGATTGAGCAGCAGGCAACAGATACATCTCTTCAAAACGTTTATCGCGGACGAGTGCTTGGTGCAATTTACATTGCCCGGTCACGACGTCAACGATGTTATAGATACTCCGGTTATCGAGACCAAGCACGATATCCAGATTACGTAACCCGATATCCGTATCAACGAGGCAAACGGAATGTCCCATCAATGCAAGTGCTGTTCCGATGTTTGCAGTCGTCGTTGTCTTTCCGACGCCACCTTTACCGGATGTGACGACGATGGCGCGTCCCATGTTCGTCTTCGCCTCCATATGTACCTGTTCTTTCACTTGTTCCATATCCGTCACCCTCTTTCACTATCAATCGCAAACTGATCCATCCGCGCGAGCGGAACGGTTTGAAGGCGGGAGAATTCCACCCCGTCTTCGCCTAAAAATGCACAACCCATATCGAGAGCAGGAATCGGTGCGTCGTCCGGTTCTTCGTGGACGGTGCCAGCGACTGCGACCCATTTCGGTTGCAATACACTCGCAGCGATGACGGCTTCCGTATTGCCACCTTTACCTGCATGAACGGTACCACGTAAAGCACCGAGACAATAGATACTTCCTGTCGCATGGACGACCGCACCCGGATTGATATCTCCGATGATGACGATCGATCCTTCGACGTCTAATACGTGCCCACTGCGCGCCGTTCCACCGAAGTAATGAAACGTTCGCTCTCCGTACAAGGCTTTTGCCTCGTCCTTCGTGATGCACTCACTATCATAGCCTTTGAAAGAGAAGGAATCATGTCGCGCGACGATAGATTCGACGGCCGTCAACACCCCTTCATCGACATAACGTCGACCGAAGAAGAAGGTGATCGGTACGGCGCGTCCGTTCTCGACGGATTTGTCCGCAAGCGTCAACTCTAAATCGTCAAGAAATTCATCCACACTGCACCTTTCATTCACATAGACGGCGAGGCCACCACGATGACCTTTCATCGTTACATAACGTTTACGCTCAATCATGACTCATCCTCTTTTCTCGTCAAGGGTCGACTGCACGAGTCGGGTCATCGGATAATACAGGATGATGATCCCGATCAGCTGCGCAACCAGACTCCTTGGAATGATCTGTGTCGCAAGTTCCTGGAAGGAGACTCCGACACCCACGACCGAAGCCGTGAAGAAATATATATCGAGCTCATACAAAATGGCACTGAACGTGAACGTGACAAGAATCGTCAATACGTTCTCCTTTACATATTTTAGCACGAAGCTACTAAAAAGCGGAATGGCGGATAACGCAAATAAGTAAATGCCGATGATATCGGAGTAAACGAAATCATACAGCAATCCGAAAACGAGTCCGAATCCAAGTGCCTGTTCAAGTTTTCCGTACCTACCGAGGAACATCAGACCAATCAATGTCGCATGGATAACGTACGGCGAACCATCTCCGAGTGGTCCTGCGAACAACGTTCCTTCTAAGATAAAAAGAAGGAACACGGCGAAAAACAACTTAACGTTATTCACGAGTGTCCCCTCCCTTATCGGTCTCAGCGAAAGGTTCCTTCGCTTCGCGCTCAATCACGAAGACATGACCGAACTGTTCGAAGTCTGCTGCCGGTTTGACGTATGCGATTTTCGAAGCCCCATACTGATCGGATTTCACTTCCTCGATTTTTCCGATGACAATTCCGCTCGGATACTTCCCACCGAGACCGGACGTCGTGACGGTCTGCCCTTTTTTCAGCTTCGCATCATTCGGAATTTTCGTGAACTTGAGTAATTTCGTCTCTTCATCAAAGCCTTCGATCGTACCGAAGACTCCTTTTCCTTTCGTGTCATCTGCCGTTGCCGAGACGTTATTCGTTCGACTCGTATCCGACATCAACTGCACGAGGGATGTATAAGCACTCGCCTGGATGACGCGACCGATCAGTCCATCTGCTGTTACGACGGCCATGTTCGGCTTGACTCCTTTTTGTTCGCCGATGTTAATCGTGACGAACCGTTGCCATTCGGACGATGTCCGACCGATCATCTCTGCCGGTAACAACTTATAATCGCGAATCGATCCGTTCAGGTCGAGCATATCTTTCAATTCTTTATTCTCACGTTCAAGATCACGGACTTTGACGGCATTACCGGCATAGTCACTTAAACGTGATTTCAAGTGTTCGTTCTCTTTGTACACGTCACGCACTTCTTTAATCGAAGTGACCGTATCATCAATCCAGCCAATCGGTGTCGCGAAAAGGCGTTGACCGACGCCCACGGTATCCCGCACGAAGCTTTGATACCAGTGGGATTGGTTACGCCCTTGCAGCGAAATCCCGATTAAGATCACCAAAAGGAGAAAACTAAGGAGTGTGATGAGCAGTTTTCGATTATTTAAAAATCGCTTCATCGCTCATCCCGTCCTTATCTTTTTTGCGAGATGCCTGATTTCGAACGAAGGACATTCATCATCTCGAGTGATTTTCCTGTACCGATTGCGACACAATCGAGTGCGTTTTCCGCAACGAGTGTCAAAATGCGTGTTTCGTCTTCGATGACAGCGTCGAGGTTCTTCAAGAGTGCCCCACCGCCTGTCAAGACGATACCGCGGTCCATGACGTCTGCTGATAATTCAGGAGGCGTCTGCTCAAGCGTGTGTTTGACACCTGCAAGAATCGCTTCGACCGTATCTGAGAGTGCGTCACAAATTTCAGCACTTGTGACTTCAATCTGTTTCGGAAGACCTGTGACGAGATCACGTCCACGGATTTCCATCGTTTCGTTTTCTGACTCTTCATCGATGCGAGCGTAACCAATCGTCATTTTCAACGTCTCAGCTGTCCGCTCCCCGATCATCAAGTTGTATTTCGATTTGATGTAACGAATGATCGACTCATCCATCTCATCACCACCGACACGGATCGATTGGCTCGTAACGATACCACCGAGTGAGATGACAGCAACTTCTGTCGTACCACCACCGATATCAACGACCATCGAGCCTGTTGGTTCTGAAACCGGAAGACCCGCTCCGATTGCTGCAGCAAATGGTTCTTCGATCGTGTACGCTTCACGCGCACCTGCAAGTTTCGCTGCATCTTCGACCGCACGTTTTTCGACCGATGTGATACCACTTGGTACACAGATCATGACGTTCGTCTTAGAAGAGAACAAGCCTTTTTTCTTCGAAGCTTGATCCATGAAATATTTGATCATCGTAGCGGTTGTTTCATAATCCGCGATAACCCCGTCTTTCATCGGGCGTCGTGCAGTCACGTTACCCGGCGTACGACCGATCATGTTTTTCGCCGCGTTACCGACAGCTTCAATTTTCCCTGTATCCGTACGGAAGGCGACGACGGACGGTTCGCGGACGACGATTCCTTGCCCCTTTACATACACAAGCGTGTTAGCCGTACCTAAGTCAATGCCGATTTCACGGCTGAATGATCCAAACATTATTCAAAAAACCCCTCTCTGAGAATACACTTCACTAATTATAACGGAAAAGCCTTCATTGGAAAGCGTTAAAACGTTACAGCTTGTTTACAGTTCGCCTTAGAAAACACACAAAAAAACGTCTGACGGAAAGAATCGAACCTTTCCCTTCAGACGTTATTCTTACATAAATCCGCGCTGTTTCATACTAATAAATTGTCCATGCCCGATGATGATGTGGTCAAGACAACTGATTCCAATGAGTCGTCCCGCCTCAACGAGTCGCTCGGATACCTCGATATCTTCCCGACTTGGCGTCGGGTCACCGGACGGATGATTGTGGACGGCGATGAAGTTCGCAGCCGAGCAGCGAATCGCTTCCCGGAAGACGTCTCGCGGGTGGACGATCGACGTGTTCAATCCTCCAATGAATAACGTCTTTTTCGAGACGACCTCATTTTTCGTATTCAAATACAGGCAGATGAAATGTTCCTGCTGATAGAGGCGCATCTCTTCTAACAACAGTTCGGCGGCGTCTTCCGGTGAACGGATTGTCGGTCGCACCCATTTGGGTTCCGTGACGAGCCGTCGACCGAGTTCTAGTCCAGCCATGATTTGTAGTGCCTTCGCCTTCCCGACCCCCGGTGCTTTTTCGAGCCCACCAACTCCCGCTGCCTCAAGTTCGATCAACGAAGGATAGATGTGCAGTAATTCTTCCGCGATTTCAAGCGGTGTCCGGTCGCGCGTTCCACTTCGGACGAGACATGCCAGTAACTCGACTGTCGTCGCTTGTGCCAAGCCTTTTAACTGAACCATATCCTTCGGCCATTCAATCACAGCATCCGACCTCTCTGTTTCAGGATTACGCAAACATCGGCTTGATGTCAAAGGACGCGAGACGTTTTGTGATCTCGTGGATCGGCAGTCCGACGACATTATAATAATCGCCTTCGATCGCCTCGACGAACAGACCACCCATCGCTTGGATGCCATAGCCGCCCGCTTTATCATAGGGCTCGTTCGTCGCGATATAGCCTTCCATCCACTCGTCTGGTAATGCACCAAAACGGACGTGCGTCGTCACATCGAACGTCTCTTCCTTCTCTCCGAAGCGAATCGTCACGCCTGTCACGACTTCATGAGCACGTCCTGACAGACGCACAAGCATCGCCCGCGCTTCAGAAATATCCGCCGGCTTCTCAAGAATCATGTCATCAATTGCGACGACCGTATCGGCAGCCAGAATGACACCATCTGCTGTAATCGCTCGCGCTTTCTTTTGTGATAGATGGCGGACGTATTCATGCGGTGACATCGGGTATGGTGCTTCTTCGACGACATTCGCCGGTACGACTTCATGAGGAATCCCGATTTGTTGTAGGAGTTCCGTCCGACGTGGTGAAGCCGACGCGAGAATCAAGTGTGGTTGCGTTATCATCAGTATCACGTTCTTTCCCGTTAATTTCGAATCGGATAATTCGAGTCATCGTTTAGTCTAACAAAAAACAAGCGGTCCCTAACAGAGTAGGAACCGCCAAATGAACCTTAATTTCCTGTCACATCGACAAATGGATCCGACTTCGGTGTCTTCTCCTCGAGTGGCGTTTGTTTATCCGGCGTCAACTTCGTCAAATCCGGACGATAATACGACTCGATCTCGACTGTGAATGAGAGCATCTCATCCTCAAGTAAGACTGTTCCACTGCCTGGACCCGGCTCTTCCGGTCCCGACAACTGGATTTGGCGTAAGACCGTGATTCGATCCGTCCGCTCGATTTGCTTCAGGAATGCCATTAATTCAACATACGACGGGGCTTCGACTGTTAGTGATGCCGGAAGCGGTGTTGCGTTCGCGGTGACCGGTGCAGCGGCAGTTGTTTCAGCCTGGTCCGATTCTGTCGCCATCGCTCCGTCAACTGCAGGCGTTGAGGTCACCGGTGACTGCGGTGCTGTCTCTGTCGCCTGACCAAACGTGATCGACTGGACTTTGACACCGGCAATCTGACTCGACGCATTGATCGCATCGATGACGTCATCGTTTGACGGTGTCACCGGGACTTTTTGCTGGAGGAAGCTCGATTCAGCGACGTCGACTTTCTGTTCATTCGCCTTCGCTTGCTCGAGTACCATCTGTTCTCGCTTCAGCGTCGCTTCTTTTTCTTGCAACGTTTGGTGTGTCGTATAGGTCGTATAACCGAAGTAACCGACCGCACCAAGGACGATTATAATCGTTAGACCGAGGAGGATGAAGCTACTATAACGTTTCAATTGTCCGGCACCTCCTCGATTTCAGTCGTTACATTCGGATCAGTCGTATCGGTCGCTGGCGTCACTTCCGTTGAGCTATCCGTTTCCGATTCAGCTGGCTGATCTTCTTTTGGTACTTCTGGATCAGCTTCGTTCGTTTCACCCTTGACGACTTCCGTCGGATTGACGTTTAACGAGAATTGTCCGATATAACGGGGTTCTTCTGACTTGGCATCGTTAGACGGTGTAATTTCCGTCGTTGGAACTTCTTGTCCGGTCGTCGGATCAACTGTCGTTGTCGTGACGACGTCTGCCTTTTCGTTCATCGTTCGTGTCGTCACACTCGCAAGATTCGTTCCTGAGAAGACTTTATCCGTCAACAGTTCGCGGTAAAAATCGTTCAGTTCATCAAGCGTCTCGAATTGTGTCGTCATCGTCACGGCATGATCTGCCCCATAGGCGAATTGAAGAATGTAACCGCGTTCTGGGAGATAACGGGTAATCCGCTCAAGTGTTGGTACAGCAGGACGAGGCGTCGTTTCGAGTCCTTCGACCGTCTGTTTAAGTTGTGCGACTTCTTGTTTCGCCGATTGATCCGATTCCGACTGCAACTGACGGACGATTTGGATTTGATCGTTCGTCGATTCGATGCGGTCCGCGAATTGATCGGTTTGCCAGTAGAGATAGCCACCGGCGAGTCCCCCGAACAATAAGAGGATCAATGAAGCGACGAGTGGATACTTCGGTGCTTCATCGTTTTCCGGTAACAAGTTGATGCGGTCTTTTCGCGGTGAAGCAAGACCAGCAAGCGGTAAGTAGGCTCGTGGAATCGACTGTCCGTCGATCGTCATCATGTCAGGAATTTCGTCTAAACTTAAATCAAAGTTCGACCGGAAACGCGTCGCCAGTTCATCTCGGAACGGGAAGTCGCCGGCAAGGACGACGTTCGTGATTTCCCGTCCTTCGCGCGCGAGCGAAAAACGATAGAAATCGAGCACTCGTGAGAACTCGAGCAACATCTCGTCTAAGACGAGTTCAACCGTCGGATCATCCGAGCGGTAACGATAATGCAATTGATCATCGATGACATCAACATCCCACGCGTCAGCCGCAAACGTATCAACGGAGCGAATCAGACGCGGGACGTGATCTTCGATGATGATCAACTGGTGGTTCGTTGCATTCGCATTCCAGATCAATAATGTATCGGCTTCTGTCGTGACCGGATGATGGGCTTCGATCCCGAAATAGGTCGCGAGTGGTTGAGGTTCAGCTGTGACCAGTCGCAAATGCTTTTGTTTGAACAGTTGCGTATATTGCTTCAGCGCCTCGTTTGGCGCGGCATAGAGCATGATTTCTCGCTTGCCGTCTTCTTCCAGAACCGTGTAATCAAAATACGGTTCTTCAAACGGCAAGACGATACTATGTCCAATTTCCATGAACAAGTAACCGCGAATTTGATTCGTCTCGATCGTTTCCGGAATATCGAGTTTCCGGGCGAGAACGAGTGAACCATCAAGTGCCAACACCGCTTGCGAGCCACGTGGTACTTTCAGCTTCGTCAGTAACCCGTCAAAGATGAAATCAAGCGAGGCTTCCGGTTGCAACCAGCCCCCTTGTAGTGTTCCCGGCGGCAGCGCGACGACTGCCCGGCGCTTAATGACGCCTTTTTTGACGACTGCACCGAAAATTGCGACATCGGTGAAATTAAAGTAAATATATGTACCTTTACGCCGTTGCGCCATATGTACGTTCTTCCTTTCTTAAAGCAGTAAATCGAGGTACCACGATACCCAATCATCCGCAAAATAATATGTCAGTAATGTTCCGACGGCAATCGACGGAACGAAGGGAATTGGTTGTTTCCGTTTCACGCGTCCGAGTCCAAGTAATGTTAAGCCAAGAACGGAACCGACGAATGCCGAGACGAACAAGGCAATGACGACGTGAAGCGGTCCAAGGAAGATCCCGAGCAGTCCGAACAGCTTGACATCCCCTGCCCCCATACCACGCCGGGAAGCAAGAAAGATGACGAACAATAGAACGAACCCGACGATTCCACCAATAATTGGATTATACCAGTTTTCGAGTGGAGAAAGGTAGCGCACAATCAAGGCAATCGGCAAAAAGATGAGCAAAATTTTATTCGGGATCAGCATGTAGGCTAAGTCCGACATTGTCAGGATGAAAAGCAAGCTCGTCAGGACGAGCGTCAACGCGAGTTCCATCGACCAGCTGAACTGCCAGAAGGCGTAGGCGTAAAGAATTCCTCCAAGTAATTCAAGCGCTGGATACTTGATTGAGATCGGTTGTCCGCAAGAGCGGCACTTCCCACCGAGCACAGCGTAACCGAGTACCGGTGTTAGTTCGAGCGGTCCAAGAACATGTCCACACGTCGGACAATGGGAGCGCGGATGAACGATCGACTCCCCGACCGGGACGCGCAGACCGACGACGTTCGTAAACGACGTGATGAGTAAGCCTAACAAGAAAAAATAAACCGTGAAGACGATCGTCATGACACGACCTCCCTTTCAAAAAAGTTCAGAAAAAAACCCCCGAGGAGGGGGTAGGATAATTAGTTTTCTTTGATCGCGCTTCGTTTAAGTGCTGAAGGTGCAACACCAGAGAAGTACGTATAATCAGAAGAAGCACTAGTTAAGGTAACTTTGTACTCATATGAACCATTATTTTCTTTTACTTCAACGAACGAATCTTCATAAGCTTTATCGGAGTTTAATGAATCTTTCATCTCATCGATGTATTTACCCAAAGATTCTTTACGAGCAACTTTACCAGTTGCAGCTGTAGTTTCAATCGGGTTACCACCCTCATTAATACCTAAGATAATAGTTTCTCCAGACTGAATAGGATTCGATGATGCATATAACTTCGCAGCCGATACCAATTGCTTCGCATCCGAAACAACGGCATCTTTACGTGAGTTCTCGATCAATCCACCGATTGCGACGACAGCGATTGCTGCAATGATTCCTAAGATAACGACGACGACGAGTAACTCGATCAACGTCAGTCCGCGCTCATCACGCATTTGTTTTGCATCTAACCAGATTTCTTTTAACCGTTCTACCATTTCATTATGCCTCCCTAGTACTTTTTTACTGTTCTTGGCTAGTAGGTAATACTATCCAGACGAATACTATTATAGTAGCACCATATTTTTTGTAGATTATGTCTTTTTTTCACAACAGGTAAATGTTTTTACAGTTGTCAACTTGCTTGAATATCCGAGTAAATTTTAAACATCGGTACGACGACGGCAATGACGATGACCCCGACAATCGCGGCCAGCACAACGATCAGCAACGGCTCAATGATCGACTTTAAACGGTCCGTCGTCGTCTCGACTTCGGTCTCATAAAAGTTCGCGACTTCTGTCAACATCGTATCAAGACGCCCTGATTCTTCACCGATTGCAATCATCTGCGTGACGAGAGGTGGAAAATATTTGTTTTTCTCGAGTGGTTCGTGCATCGGAATCCCACGTGCCATCGCTTCGTTGGCACCGGCAATTCCTTTACGGATGATTCGGTTCGTGACGATCCGTTCCGTGATATCAAGCGACGCCAAAATCGGAACCGATGCGTTCAAGAGAACGGACAATCCACGCGTCATCAAGGCAATTTGTGACTTTTGAATCAATGGTCCAAAGACTGGGATCATCAATAAGAATCGATCAAAGAATAAACGTTGCCGTTCGTTTTTCAAATTGAAATACAGTAGACCAATCAAACCGAAGGCAATCAACAGCATCACCCACCAATAGGCGACGAAGAAGTCCGACACCGCAACGACGAGTTTCGTGATCAACGGCAGTTCACTCCCGAGCTGATCGAAAATCGACGCAAACGTCGGCACGACGTTCATCATCAAGAAGACGACGACACCAACGGCGACAAGCGAAACGACTGCTGGGTAAATCAACGCCGAGATGACCTTCCGTTTGATTTCATATTGTTTCTCAAGTTGAGTGACGATGTTATCGAGTGCTTCCTCGAGATTCCCACTCGCCTCTCCCGCCATCGCCATACTGACGAAGAATGTATCAAAGACACGAGGGTGCTTTTCGATCGCTTGCGAAAACTGGATCCCACTTCGTAAATCGTCCTCGACCTCAACAAGCGCGCGTTCGAGTGGTTTCGACTCCGTCTGCTTCCGTAGAATTTCTGTCGCCTTGACGATTGAGACACCGGACCGCACAAGAGTCGCGAACTGACGCGCATACATGACGAGGTGTTCGATTTTCGGTTTGGCACTGAGAAACGTAATCTCGGTGTTCAAGCCTTTCGATTCTTGTTTTTCAAGCGAGGTCACAGCAATCTGATCCGTCCGCAACCGTTCTGCGGCTTCTCGTTTCGTCAGCGCTGTAATTTTGCCTTTTTTTCGTTTGCCGGCCATCGTCCGACCTTCATAAATGAATACTGCCATGTGTTCACCCCGATATGTACGGTGATGCAGCAGAAGCCGGAATCAATCCCCGACTGACGAGATCCTGCAATGCCATCTGCATCGTCTGCATGCCGTATTGTTTACCCGTCTGCAGGACGGATTGAATCTGATATTCCTTACCGGTCCGAATCAAGTTCGATACAGCTGGTGTATCGACCATGATCTCGAGAGCTGCGACACGTCCTGTACCGTCTGAACGCGGCATCAGGCGTTGCGAGACGACGCCCGCGAGAACGTTCGCCAGTTGAGCCCGAATCTGGTCTTGTTGCTCCGACGGAAAGACATCGATGATCCGGCTGACCGTCGAAGCGGCCGTCGACGTATGGACTGTCGCGAAGACGAGGTGACCCGTCTCTGCTGCTGTCACGGCTGTCGCAATCGTTTCAAGGTCTCGCATTTCTCCAAGCAAAATGACATCCGGATCTTGACGGAGCGCTGACCGCAACCCGGTCGCGAAACGTGGCGCATCGATCCCAATTTCCCGCTGATCGATCAGACTTTTATGATGACTATGTAAGTATTCAATCGGATCCTCAAGCGTAATGATTCGTTTGTACATCGTCTGATTGATTTCATTGATCATCGCTGCAAGCGTCGTCGATTTCCCGGAACCCGTCGGACCCGTCACGAGAATCAAGCCGTGTGGTTTCGTTAAGAATCGTTTTAAGACAGGCGGTAACGCTAATTGCTCAAGCGTCGGCACCTCGGTCGGAATCGTTCGAAACGCCATTGACAAAGCGCCTCGTTGATAAAAACAGTTGACCCGGTACCTAGCGACACCGGTTACACCGAACGAAAAGTCGATGTCCCGGTCCTGTTTCAGCTGTAGGTACATCTCTTCCGTGATCAATGACTGCACAAATCCATCAATGATGATTGGCTTCATCTTTTCTGTTCCAAACGGTGTCAACGTTCCGTTGATTCGAAAGACGGGTGGTGATCCTGCTGTTAAGTGAACATCGGACGCTCCTCGTTCTTTTGAAGAGCGTAAAATATCTTCGATTTGTGCCCGTTCCATCGTACTGTTCATTCTGAAATCACCGTCCGCAAAATCTCTTCTGTCGTCGTGATCCCGTCCGCGACTTTTGATAGACCATCCGCAAGCAGGAACCGTTGACCTTGTTCCTTGACGTACGCTGTGATATCACTTTCCGTCGATTGGTTCATGATCATCCGGCGTAACACCTCGTCGACCATGATGACCTCTTGAATCGCAACCCGTCCACGGTACCCCGTCATATTACAAGACGAGCAGCCACGTCCACGCATCACAGTCGTCGCTTCGATTCCCTCTTGATCAAATAACTCTTGTTCTCGTTTTGAAATTGGATGGACTTCGCCACAATCGCGACAGACACGGCGAACGAGTCGTTGTGCAATCAATCCACTGACAGAAGCAGCAACAAGGAACGGTTCGACACCCATATCAATCAATCGCGTGATCGAACTAACGGCAGAGTTCGTGTGTAAAGTCGAAAGAACCAAGTGTCCTGTCAGCGAAGCACGAATCGAAATCTCAGCCGTCTCGATGTCTCGAATCTCCCCGACCATGACGACGTTCGGATCCTGACGAAGGATCGAGCGAAGACCACTCGCAAACGTCAACCCAATCTTCGCGTTGACTTGAACTTGATTGATCCCATCGACCTGGTACTCGACCGGATCTTCAACAGTGATGATGTTGCGCGACTCGTCATTCAACTCATTTAACGCAGCATATAACGTCGACGATTTCCCGGAACCGGTCGGACCGGTGATCAAGATAATGCCGTTCGGGCGCTTTAGCATCTCCCGGAACTGTGATTCATTCCGCGAACTAAAACCGATTTTTGAAATCGAGATGTTCGAGTTCGAGCTGTCAAGAATCCGGATAACGACCTTCTCGCCGTAAACGGTCGGCAAGGTCGAGACACGGAAATCATATGGTAATCCGTTAAAGACATATTTAATCCGTCCATCCTGTGGCAAGCGTGACTCAGTGATATCGAGTTCACTCATGACCTTGATCCGGGTCGTCAGAATGCTTTGGATCTGCTTCGGATAGTTGTTCTCCGTTCGTAATTCTCCATCAATCCGGATTCGGATCGTCATCGAAGTTTCCTGCGGATCCATATGAATATCCGATGCACGCTGGGCAATCGCGTTCTCTAAAATTTGATTGACGAGCCGGATGATGGGTGCATCTTCGCGTGTCACGACATCACGGGATTGATCCGACTCCATCATGTCATCGGATTCGAGTAGCTCCCGTAACGACGAATCAATGTCGTAGTATTTCAGGATCGTTCGTCTGATTTCGTCACGCGTCGCGATTCCGACATCGATTGATAGACCGGTCTGCATCCGCAAATCATCGATCGCAATCAAATCCATCGGATCCGCCATAGCGATGAACAAACGATTTCCTTCCCGGTAGACCGGGACGAGTGTATGTCGCTGTGCGAGGTCTTTTGAGATCAGTTTCGTGACGGCGACGTCAACTGGATAGTTGTACAGCTGGATGATCGGAATCTTCAATTGGTGATGTAGCGCCTCTAGTAATTGTTGTTCCGTCAAGTGACCAAGTCGAAGGAGTGCATCCCCGAGTTTTTCGGTCGACCGTTTGACCGTCAACGCCTCTTCGACTTGTTGCTCCGTCACGAGGCTTTCTTCGATCAACATTTCCCCTAAACGTTTTCGTTTCATTGCCATTTAACGTGTCATCCTTCCGCGTGCCATGTTTCTTCTTCCTCTAACACATCCGGTTTTTGATGTTTTTCATCCATTACACTCGTCACTGCTGCCGTCAACAGACATAAGACGACAATTCCGACTAAAACGAGTGGGTTCGTAATCCAGTCGAGCTGGATGCTGAAGTAGATCAACGTCACGATCAAGATCGCCGCAACGGATAAAATCGCCTTTGTCGTCACAGTCGTCACGTAAGGGATCGTCACCGCAAACATCAGACCACAGATGATTGTCGCTAGACCGATGATGATACCGAGTTCAATTGCTATCGTCGTCCAGTTCATCTTGTTTCCTCCTTCTTATCCGACAGGTTCCCCTGTTGTTTCACCTTCTACTGGTGAAGCAGGATCACCCGTTTCATTACTATCAGGTGTATCGGGTGACGTCGGACTTGTCGGAGACGTTGGTGTATCTGGCGTCTCGACGCCATCTGTCTGCGGTTCATCCGTCGTTTGATCGTCTGTACCGTCTGTATTCGTTGAATCATTGGAATCATTCGTATCCGTTGAATCATCGGAGCTCGTGTCGTCTTCCGGTTCAGGTACGACGACAGGTGCTTGTTCTTCTTGACTACTCTTTGTGACGATTGCTGGGATGGCTGCGTAGAAATCAAGAGACAATAACTGCTTCTTCTCACCTTGAGCCGTCTTCGTCACGCGATAGACTTCAATCGATTTCCCTTCTTCTCCCGCTTGTGTATCACTCGTCGTTCCAGCTGTAAGCGTTGCAGAATAACGTGTGATTGTCCGGAATGGAATCGTTTTTTCGCCTTCAAGGACGGTCGTGACCGTTTCTTTGAATGGTGTGCCTCGCAATTCAAGCGTGACATCACTTCCGTTTTGTGTCGCAATGACACGATAAATTGATGCTTGTGTATTACGAACGGCAAAATCTGTTTTCTCATCAATTTTGACGTCATATCCTAGTGTGACGCCATCTGGTAATGCCGCATGCGGCATCCGTTCGACGATTTCAAATGGCGTCTTTGCGAACAGTTCGTATAACTTGCTACCGACATACGAGCCTGCGACTGCATCCATACCGTACGTCTTAACATTCATCAATTGTCCCGGCTTGATTTCCACATTCATCATTGCCGTGATCATCTGTTCTTCAGCAGCAGACCGCGTCGAGAATGAAACCGTTGAAACGACCTCACCTGTTGGATCGACTGCAGCTTCCGATTGAGCAGGATCAAAGTTTCCTTCCTGTAACGTTTTACTCGTATCGATTAACCATGTCTTAAAGGCAACGAGTTGCTCATCCGAGTAACTGATCGGCTGTGTCGCTAGAAAACTCTCAAGCGCCGCCTCGTCTACTGCAACCATCAAATCTCCACCTTTTTTCAGAGAAGCTTTTTTGACAGAATCAGCGGCGTTGATCGTCACGACTTCTGTTGGCATCGGTGTCGTCTCTTCTCCCGTTCCAATCGTCAGCGGCGTTTTCTTCGACCACTCCGTAATCGCTTTCTCAACTTTCGATTGTGCTTCTTTTCGATCCATGCCACTGACTGGAACCGATCCAATTCGTGCCGTCTCAGAAAACGTCGTGGGTGCCGTTGCTTTACCGGTAAAGGAAATTAAGGCAAACGATGGTACGTAAATCAGGGCTACCAGTACAAGTAGCAAAAGTGTATGTATAGCAAAACGCTTCGGATTAATCATCATCTGTTTCCTTTCTGTATGAATTTAATCATTTCAGGTGCCTAGTATTTCCATTATAATGAATATTATGATGAAACATAAGTCCTATCCTGACAAATCCTTTCATGATCTGTGAATAGGTGCTGTTTTTGATTTTCTAGAAAAATCATTTAGGATCTTTCATCCTCATCTATCATGAAGTAGAGGTGAATTCATGCAACGCGAGCAAGGCGGTTTTTCGCTAATCGAAGTATTAGTCAGTATTACGATCTTATCTATCATATCGGTCTCTCTGATCAGCATTTTTTCTCAGTCACTAGCTGCCTCACGCGACAGTACGGAGTTGACGTTTGCGAATTATCTGGCAAAAAACGCAACCTCTTATATCAAACGAGAAGCTTTAGAAGCGACAAGTGATGAACCATTCGCCTTCAGTTCTCTATCTACACAGGCAGACAAAGCGACTTATCTGAATGGAAAATATGTCATTCCAGAGCCCACGTCTCCTTCTTGTGAACTATCGGCTATTTGCTCATCAATCTTTACTAATCCTGAAATCAATAATATTGCCTTTGAAGTCAAATACAGTGTGACACCTCGGAAACTCGAAGGAGTCGTTAATCCGAATCTCCTTGACCTCCATGTATTCGTCTACATAGAAGGAACAACTGAACCGATTACATCATTGAAAGGATCGATTACGAATGCGACGCTCAATCAAAGTTTTCCGACAACAAAATGACGGCTTCTCGCTCGTCGAACTACTCGTCGCCATCGTCATTGCCTCGATTTTCAGTGCGGTCATCCTGACTGTGTTCATCTCTGGTACGAAAAGCTTTCGGGCAACTGGAATCATCAGTGAACTGCGTAGTGAAGCTGATAGTCGAGTCGGTATCATATTAAATGAAATCGGTGGATTTGATGCGATTCGGATCGATGAAGCAAAACAGTTATCGTTTTATAAACGAACACTTCCTGTTTTGAACGCAGACACTGGATTACTTGAACGCGCCAGTGGATTTGAACCTTTTAACGCAACAGAAGAAGCATCTGCTTCAGAGAAGGAAGCGACACCCGTCCGTTATACGTTCGCAGAACAAACCTCGGACGGCACCGAACTAATGTACGAATCGACACCACAGTCGATCGACGACCAAACGGAATTACTTCAAACGTTCAAGTTATCGAGTCCCGAGTATCAAACCATTACATCAGGAGCATATCCGGGGCGCTACGTCATTCACGGTATTTTAACGATTACAACTACAATTCAATCGACAGATCAAGAAGAAGTCCAGACCTTCACGAGTACGATTGGATTTTAACTCAGAAAGGAACACGGTATGCGTAAATCCGAACAAGGCTATACATTACTTTTCGTTCTTGTGACTTTAACCGTCCTGTCTGTCCTCGCTGTTGCGACGATTGGCATCAGTTTACAGTCAACTCGCCTAACCGAAATCCGCGAGACGGATATCGATGTCGAGACGACGACACAAAATGATCTTGATTTAGCAGTCGCTTCCCTCCAAAACATCGTGTCAAAGACGACTGGGACTTCACCAACGACTTCTTCTCAAGCATTGTTTGAGAATCTCGACAGCTCTATCGTCTTACCCTTAAAAACAATCGTTCCGAACGTGACCGTCAAGCTAAATGAAGCCGCATCGAACGTTCGTGTCAAAGCGCTTGATTTAACAGCGACAGTTTCAAAACAAAAAGGCGATCAGCCGGCAATCAAAAAAACGTATCGACAACGTGTCTATTTGTCTGCGATTCCTAGTTTTTTGTACTATACATTAGGCTCAGATGATCAAGTCATCTTAAATGGTGCTCCCTTGATCGAAGGTAATATTTTTTCTCGCAACGCTCTGCAAGCAACTGCGACCCCGATATTTAAATACAACGACGAGGATGGGATCTTCACTAATACCAAAGCACTTCCTTATATCGCAGGTCAGGTACGCGTTTTTCAAGAGAAGAATCAGCCATTACTGAAGTGCGGAGATTACCTTGTGTGTGATAAAACGATTTTTGATCCGAAAGGTGCAACAGAGCTAGTATCAACGAAAGAAACACTCGTTCCGTTCGATTTTGATTATGCGTTGAACGACTTTCTGAAACTACCGGTGAATACGCCTCTTACACAAGTCGCGTCTACATTGAAAAATTCCTCGATTCCGCAATCTATACTAACGGGACCCTTTTTAACAGAACTTGATACGAAGCGACAAATGATTAGTCCAGCATTAAACACAGGCAATACTGTGACGTTGACAGATGATCTTGTTCAAGAAACACTCGAACCTTTAATCATTAACGGGAACTTAACGATCTCTTCCTTGAACCCTTTGACCCAGCCGCTTGAGATCAAGCGTCCTCTCGTCGTGCTTGGCAACTTACTGATTCGAGGAAATGTTGGATTTGCAACGACGATTTATGCGACCGGAACAAGTCGTCTGGATGACGCAAACATTCAAGGACTGACTTCAACAGCTAAACAAAATACATTGATTTTACTCAGTAAAGGAAATCTCGTCATTAACCGCGTCAATAAATTTTCGACGCCTCAAACGACTACACCTGATTTAAATGCCTTTCTATATAGTGATGACAATCAAAAAAATACGATTTACTCTGTAGGTTCGACGATGAATGTACGCGGTGGCATTTTTACGAAGGGTAATCTAGAAGTCAATGCCTATCGTGGAAAATTGGACTTACCAGAAAATACGTTTCCTGCAAACGTAAGAGAACTCGAAAAACTGATGGTCGCTAACAAATCATCTGACTTTGAAGCATCCCGTCTACGTATGGCGTATGATGCGACGGTATTAAAAAATCCAACAGCCTTACTTCCACTCAATCGAGCAGTCCAATTGTATGTCGAAACACCAAAACGCGTTCAACCGTAACACACATAAAAAAGAGTCATTCGTCTGCGACGAATGACTCTTTTTTGACTAGAATTTTGTTGCTCGGTATTCTTTAGCGAGCTTTTTCACCTTTTTGCTTTCTACCGTTGCACCGTTCTGTTCTAACATGGCGTATAAATCTTTTCGATTTTGTTTGACCGTTTCATAGACCGGTTTCTCTTTCCCACGATTCGAATCAGCTCCTGCTTCTAACAACAGTTCAATCGCTGCCTCATTTTGATCTAGTGTCGCATAAAAGAGTGGTGTATGACCAAAGTCATCGATCCGATTGAGCTCTTTTTTCGACGCTTCTTTTATCAAAAGAGCATACGCATCAATCGATCGATTCACACTCGTTGCAACATGAAGAACCGACTGACCTTGCGCATTCAGTTGACTGATTTTTGCACCTTCTGCCAACCATTCAGCGACCGTGCTACGTGGCGCGAACTGCGCCGCATAAAACCAGTTCGCTTTATTTTTTACGGTCTGCTCATCAAGAAGGAGGTTTGCTTTGTCAAAAGCGAGTGTTTCCTGGAAGCGACGGATGTAACGATTTTTCTCCTTTGTTGATAAAGAAGTATCTTTTAATGCGTTCGCAAGTCGTTCTGGTTTTTCTGAACGCAGTCCTTGTTCCAGTGCTGCTTGTTGATTTGATTTCGTAACATATATCGCTCCCCCGATTCCAATGATGATTAAAATCAAGAGGACGACAATTATTCGTCTGCGTTTCATATATAGCGTCCCCACTTCTTAATAAACATCTCCATCCAAGTCTGATGTTCCTGACTCAGAACCAATCGTCACCTTGAATGTCGTCGTTAGTGGTGTTTTTTGATTGTCTTTCATGACTTCGAACACATCTTTGTTTTCTTTTAATGCTGTTACCTTGATACGTGCTACACCTGGACGAAGTGGTTGTAGCGCTTGTCCTGTTGGATCAATTTTGACGTATTCCTTACCCTGAAGCACTTCCAACCGATAGAAGCGTTCCGTCGTCGTCACTGGGAACCAGCGCAGAATCGGTGATTTCTTATCATCCTTCATCGTCATCGCGATATCATCGGCTGTCAGATTAAGTGGGTTCTCGCGTACCCGTACGAGCGTCTTCGCGACTGTATCTGGGAAATCCGTCAATGTGAGTAACGCTTCGACCGGACCGTTTGGTGTGCCAGTTTTACCCGTGATCGTATAACCCGATGCCGTCTGTTTCAATTCAATTGCATTACTAACAGTTGAAGTCGTAAATGGTAATGGATAGTTCGGATTGAATGTCGCCGTTACATCTTGATTCGATCCAACCCACAGTTCCAGATTACTTGGGGAAACGGATAATTCCGGCAACTTGACTTGAATCGTATACGTCGTTGATTGGGCAAGATAAGTCGAGCTTCCAGCTGTCGCAGGTACGACCGCTTTGACCGTGACTATGCCTGGTGTCTTTCCTGTCAACTCCAACGTATTCTTAGTTAAGCCACTTGTCGTAACACGCGAATCGTTCGTTATGATCCATTGAATCGGCGTGTTGCTTCCCGATACCATCGAAGCGATTCCTGTCATTGGTTTTGTTTCGCCGACATATAACGTATCTGGCACGTTTCGGACGATGAGTCCTCCGAACACATCATTGATGACGAGTTCAGAAGTCGCCGTCAACTCCTTACCGTTTCCGACTGGTACGACAAGTTTAATCTGTGTCGTCCCGACTTTTTTCGGTTTAATGACACCAGCTTCATCGATGGATGCGATTTCTGAATCTACGATTGACCATTTTAACGTGCCGTACTGACTACCTATAGGACTGATTTCTGGTAAAACTTTATATGATGGTGTCGTGATATCCATCTTGACGGACGGAATTTTCGCACTTGTCGCATAGGATGGTGTCAGTGCATAACCAATCGTCGGAAAAGCTTGTGGATCATTGGTGACAGTTGTTGATTTATCTTTTCCGTTCTTTTTATCTCGGTAGACGTTTTTCGTTGATGTCAGCGTATTATCTTTTTTATCAAGTACATGAACTCCTGCATTATCTTTGGCACGTACTTTGACAGTGAATGTTACTTCTGATTGATCTGCGATCCATTCACCCTTATGAACACCTGAAATCGCCTCATCGTATTCGATATCCGGGAGTCTCCCTTTAATCGTCTGTCCTGTAATATTCGCTCCAGTCAGACCAGTCGTTGATAAGATTTCAAGATTACTTGGAAATTGTTCGTTGAACAGGATATTTTCCATCGTCACCGAGAATTGTCCCATGATGTACCCGTTGTTACCAATGGCATCCTTTTGCATCATTGGAGACGTTTTGACGATGTAGGTGATATCCGCTGTTTCCCCTTTTGGAATCGTAGCTGGATCAATCGAGCGTGACAGGACGAAAGGCATAGATGCAGCCGGACGAACGACTTGAACCGTTCGTGTCTCAATTGTTTTGGCACCTCGTTGATCCTCTGCTTCAATACGGATCGTCACGCTCGTTTTTCCTTTGAGCTTTGAATCGAACGATTGACTGACGAACGAGTTATTTTTCAATTTATTGTTTTCAAAAACTTTCTCATCATCAATGTATATGCGCGTCTTTAACTCACGATCTTGTAGGTCGTAGTCGTTGACTTGATACGAGATAGTCAACGGTTCGTTCTCGAGGTAACTTGATTTATCCGTTGGTAAGATGTTCTTGATGAGCGGCTTATGGTTCGCACCAATGAACGCTCGGTACATCGTGTTTGAGAATAGTTCTTTTTCTTGTTGTTGATTGAAGCTCGAAGTATGCCCTGCTCCTGAATACGTAACGTTTCCTTTGGTATACATATAATAGTGGTTGCGTGCATCACCAATTGTTCTTCCGGCAGCCTGATTCGAACTACTGAGGTTGTTTTCACGGATGTTATACCATGGAATCAAGTCCGGTTGTTCAAGATCCAGACCAAAGTATTGATTGTGTGTCGTTGCGATAGCAACCGTATCAGCTAAGGCAAATGGATAAGAAGTCATGACGCCCGCATTTTGTTTGACTGCTTGACCCGATGTTCGAGGTGCCGCGTACCCCATGTTCGTAAAGTTCTTTTGACCTGCGAGATCCGCAAACTTTGTTTCCCAGAATAGCTCTGGTTTGCTGGATTGTGCCGGTCTAAAGATCGTATCATGTGTCAACATCAATCCTTGCCCCGTATTCGTGAAGTTAAGAATAGCATCTGATGCAGGGTCACTGAGTGAAGCTGCACCATACGAATCCTGAAAACCGAAGATTAGCATATCATAGGATGTATTTATATTTTTACTGGCATACGTTTTGTTAAACGTGTCCGCAGAAATGACTTCTACATTAAAGTCATATAACCCATCTTGTTTTAGTAAAGTTCCTGAGTTCATAAAACCGTTGATTGAACCGGTCGTTCCGGAACGCGTGACTTGTAAAATTTTTGCTTTAGCTTCTTGGTCCTGCATTAAAAAGCTTCCCATTTTATAATCCGTCAGTCCATCTTCACTTACGAGTCGAATCATCCAATTGCGTGGTCCCGTATAGCTTGGTGCATCAAAGCGATACGATACTGAACCAGAAACCGTAGCTACTTTCTCATCGACTTTCTCCGACTCATCGAATTGGTCGTTACTATTAAAGTCAATATACAACTGGACACGTGTATTAGCCGTAGTTTGATCAAGCGTAAAATTAAAATCAATTGGTTTATCTGGTGAAGCCGGTGCTGCTTTATCCACCGATGTTAACGATTGACCAGCCTGCGAAACCGCTACCTTGCTTAAACGAGGTCGTTCAATTTTTTCGGATTGTAATCGGGAGACGACCTGTTTTGAATCCGTATAGGCAATCGCAGCACCAGACGTCATGCTTGGCTTAAAAATCGAAGTGAAATTACTCGTTGCATGTGTTAACACATCAGCGTGTAAAAAGACGGGTAATCCTTTTTGAATATAGTTCGTCAAAATCTCATTCGCTTTTAACTTCGTAATATCATTCTCAATTTTACTCGTATTATGTTTTTTGGATGTATCAGATACTGTAATCGAATAACGGTCTGTTCCAGTAAAAATAGATTGATCAAAAACGATCGCATCAAATGCGCCATCAAGTGGAAAACGAGACGCATTCAACTCTTTGACCGTCATCATCTTGATTTCGTATTGACTAGTATTCAAGTCTTTTAACAGTGACAACGATGTAATGGTCGTTCCCGGGTCAATCCGGTTCGTTGTCGACCAGTCATCTCGAATCTCTAAAATCTTAAACTTTTCACCCGTTGCCGCTTTGGAATGTGGCTCATGTATATACGTAAAACTTGAAAAAATCAGTAAGATGGCTAAGGCTAGACGGACCCACTGTTTCATCACTTATCGTCTCCTCATCGTGTCATTGAGATATGGGACTATACTCCCCCATTTCATTATAACGAGAGAATGCGGATTTTCCCTATTTTGTAAAAATGGAAGCGTGATAATGCCGCACTTCACTAATGAAATAGAGTGATCCCGTCACGACGTATGTCCGGTCCATCTCTAATTGATCGAAGAACGCTTCGACCGTCGTCACATTGGCGCCTTCTTGCTGCAACTCCTCTATCGTCCGCGTTCGTGGAAAATCAAACGTCGTCTCATAAATATCTGGAGTAATGCTACGTAACTGCGTTAGCATCGCCGTCCGGTCTTTGTCACGCAAAATCGAACAGAGTAACGTCACGGGTTTTGATTCTTCCTTTAAGCGTTCAACAAGTGCCGTGATGCCTTCCGGATTATGTGCACCATCGAGAATGATCCGTGGTTTGCGCGAGATGATCTCAAACCGTCCCGGATGTTTTGCCTCCCGTAATCCTTTTCGGATTGCCGCTTTCGACCACCCAAGTCGCCGCGCACAAATGACGGCATTCGCCGCATTATGGACTTGATGATGACCTTCGAGCCCTAAGCGTGTCTCTGGTATTCCATCATACGTCGCCCAGGTCCCCGTCTCTTTTAAGCGGTAACGAATGATGGCTTCCTGACTCCATTTCAACGTCGCATTCCGGTCCCCGCAATACGCCATTAACGGCACGGTCAGCTCTTCCTGCAGTTTTCCGGCGATGACCGGTGTTCCTTGTTTGATGATGCCGAACTTTTGTAAAGCAATCTCTTGGAGCGTATCTCCGAGAATCGCTTGGTGATCGTGCCCGATTGACGTGATGATCGCGGCGACCGGCTTCTTGAAGACGTTCGTCGAATCATACAGTCCACCGAGACCGACTTCATAGATGACGAAATCGGGACGAATCTGATCAAAATAATAGAAGGCAAGTCCTGTTAATGCCTCGAACTCAGTGACCGTACCGAGTGCCGGATCGATGCGCCCGATGGCCGCTTGAACAGCGATTGCAGATGCGACGAGATCGTCTTCTGCAATCGGTATCCCATTCAACATGATCCGTTCCTCGAACTGAATGATATACGGCGACGTAAACGTCCCGATTCGTAATCCTTCCGCAATTCCCATCTCACGTAAGAACGCAACCGTCGATCCTTTTCCGTTCGTGCCAGCGACATGAATCGTCGGAATCGCGTCTGGGTCAATCTGTAATTCCAGTAACATCGCCTGCATCCGTTCAAGACCCGGTTTGACGCCGAATGCTAGTAAGCTCGATAACCATTCCAATACATCTTCTCGCGTCCTCATGCTGTTCGCTCCTTTAAAAAAAGTGGCTCAAGGAGACTTGAGCCACTGCTGTAATTAGTGTGAGAGTTCGTTGATACGTGCTTCGACAGCTTGACGTTTTTCCGTATAATCAAGTGCCTTCGCTTTTTCTTCATCAATGACATGTGCTGGTGCTTTGCCGACGAAGCCAGGATTGTTGAGTTTTTTCTCGACCCGTTCGACTTCTTTCGTATACTTGACGAGTTCTTTATTCAAGCGCGCGATTTCTTCCTCGATGTTGATCAAGTCCGCGAGTGGGATGAACAATTCTGCTCCCGTTACAATCGCACTCATTGCTTTTTCTGGCGCCGGCATCTGTTCTTCAATCCGGAGTTCAGACGCGTTCGTGAACTTTTGCAAGTACGAGCTGTTTGACGACAAGTCGTCTTGAACACGTGCGTCATTCGTCGAGATGAACAGTTGGATCTGTTTCGACATCGGTGCGCTCACTTCCGCGCGGATGTTACGAACCGAACGGATGACGTTCTGAACTGCTTCGAATGCTGGAACAGCTTCCGGGAAGTCGAGTGACGCTTCACGTGTTGGCCATGCGGCACGTGTGATTGTCTCACCTTCATGCGGTAAGTGTTGCCAGATTTCTTCCGTGATGAACGGCATGAATGGATGCATCAGACGCATGATCCGGTCGAGCGTATAGGCAAGAACCGAACGCGTCGTCTGCTTCGCTGCTTCATCTTCCCCGTTGAGCGGTAATTTCGCCATCTCGATGTACCAGTTACAGAAGTCTTCCCAGATGAAGTGATAGAGAATACGTCCCGCTTCACCAAACTCATATTTGTCCGACAGACGCGTCACATCGTCGATCGTCGTCTGTAAGCGTGTCAAGATCCATTTATCTGCGAGTGATTTCTCACCTGTCAAATCGATCTGATCAAACGTTAGACCATCCATGTTCATCAAGGCAAAACGGCTTGCGTTCCACAGTTTGTTCGAGAAGTTCCATGTTGCTTCGATCTTTTCCCAGTAGAAGCGGAGGTCGTTCCCTGGCGTTGATCCTGTCGTTAAGAACCAACGGAGTGAATCGGCACCATACTTCTCGATGACATCCATCGGGTCGATCCCGTTACCGAGTGATTTTGACATCTTGCGTCCTTCCGAATCACGAATCAATCCGTGGATCAAGACGTCTTGGAATGGACGTTGTCCTGTGAATTCGTACGATTGGAAGATCATCCGTGATACCCAGAAAGCGATGATGTCATAACCCGTAACGAGTGTTGATGTCGGGAAGTATTTTTGATAATCGGCTGCGTCCGTGTTCGGCCACCCCATCGTTGAGAACGGCCAAAGCGCTGAAGAGAACCATGTATCGAGGACATCGTTGTCTTGCTCCCAATTCTCGATATCGGCTGGTGCTTCCTTGCCAACGTAGACTTCGCCTGTTTCTTTATGGTACCAAGCCGGAATCCGATGTCCCCACCAGAGTTGACGGCTGACACACCAGTCACGGATGTTTTCCATCCAGCGTACATACGTGTTTTCAAAGCGTTGTGGAACGAAGTTAACCTTGTCTGGTCCTTGTTGCTCCTCAAGTGCTTTTTGCGCGAGTGGCTCCATTTTAACGAACCATTGGAGTGAGAGATACGGCTCAACGATCGCGTCTGAACGCTCCGAGTGACCGACAGAGTGCAAGTGTGGTTCGATTTTGATTAGAACACCTTCTGCTTTTAAATCTTCAACGATTTGTTTTCGGCATTCGAAACGATCCATGCCTTCGTATTTCCCTGCGTTCTCGTTCATCGTTCCATCTTCATTCATGACGAGGACACGTGGTAACTCGTGACGGTTACCGACTTCGAAGTCGTTCGGGTCGTGTGCTGGTGTGATCTTAACGACACCTGTACCGAACTCCATGTCGACATAGTCATCGGCAACAATCGGAATCTCGCGACCAACGATTGGTAACGTGATTGTTTTTCCGACGAGGTGAGCATAACGCTCATCCTTCGGGTTCACGGCGATCGCTGTATCACCGAGCATCGTCTCAGGACGTGTCGTCGCTAGTTCAACGTGACCTGAACCGTCCGTTAGTGGATAGCTGAAGTGATAGAAAGCACCTTCGATATCCTTGTAGATGACTTCGATATCCGAGATCGCTGTTTTCGTCGCTGGGTCCCAGTTAACAATATATTCGCCGCGGTAGATCAAGCCTTTTTCGTAAAGTTTCACGAAGACTTCTTGAACCGCTTCTGACAATCCTTCGTCAAGCGTGAAGCGTTCACGCGAATAATCGAGTCCGAGACCAAGTTTTGCCCATTGTGCACGGATCGTTGACGCGTACTCTTCTTTCCATGCCCATGATTGCTCAAGGAATTTCTCACGACCCATTTCAAGACGTGATTGTCCTTCTGCCCGCAGTTTTTGTTCGACTTTTGCTTGCGTCGCGATACCGGCATGGTCCATTCCTGGTAGATAAAGGACGTCGAATCCTTGCATCCGCTTCATCCGTGTCAGCATGTCTTGTAACGTCGTGTCCCACGCGTGACCAAGGTGCAATTTACCTGTGACGTTCGGTGGTGGAATGACGATCGTGTACGGCTCTTTTTCTGGATCCTGATCGGCTTTGAAATAGTCACCTTTCACCCAAAAGTCGTACCATTTTTCTTCCGTTGCCTGCGGATCATACTTCGTTGGCATTGATAATTCCTGCATCCTGATCGCTCCCTTTTTGTCCATAATAAAAACGGCTTCTCTCGTCCTATGCTAAGGACGAAAGAAAGCCGTTGCTTTTTTCCGCGGTACCACCTTAGTTCATCCAAAATCGGATGCCCTCGAGCCACGTAACGTGTGGAGGACGGATATCGCTCGTAAGACTCACGATACCAGCTCGTGGGGTGACCTTCCTCCTGTTCGCCCGTCACATCTTTCAGCCAAGGATGTGTTCTCTACACCGGTACGAATACAGGACTACTCTTCCCGTCATCGCTGTTGCCATTTTCTTCTTTACTCATTTTAGCCGAGAGTTCAAGTAATCGTCAAGAACTGCTTAACGACCAAATTCAACTTGGAGTTCCTTGAACGTCAATTCGACGGCTTCGATCGTCCGTTCGATGTCTTCGTCCGTATGGGCGATCGACAGGAAGAGACCTTCGAATTGTGACGGTGGTAAGAAGACACCACGCGCCGCCATCTTTTGATAATACGAACGGAACATCTCAAGATTCGATGTTTTCGCTTTTTCGAAGTTCGTGACACGTTCATCCGTGAAGAAGACACCGAACATCGCGCCTGCACGGTTCGTCGTCAGCGGAATGTTGTATTTCGCCGCAGCGTTCAGGTAGCCTTCTGACAAACGGCTCGCTTTCCGGTCGAACTCTGCATAGTGTTCTGGTTTCAATTGTGTCAATGTCGCTAGACCCGCTGCCATCGCGAGTGGGTTCCCGGATAATGTACCCGCTTGATAGATTGGACCTTGTGGTGCGATCTGTTCCATGATGTCACGACGTCCGCCGTAAGCCCCGACTGGCATGCCGCCACCGATGACTTTACCGAGACATGTGATGTCCGGTGTGACACCGAAATGTCCTTGCGCACAGTGGAATCCGACACGGAAACCGGTCATGACTTCGTCAAAGATCAATAAAGCGCCGTTTTCCGACGTGATCTCCCGTAAGCCTTCGAGGAAGCCTGGTTCTGGTGGTACGAAGCCCATGTTCCCAGCAGCCGGTTCGACGATGACACCAGCGATATCGTCGCCGTGTTTTTCGAACGCGATCCGGACAGCGTCCAAATCGTTGTATGGAACCGTCAGCGTCATGCTCGCGATTTGCGCCGGAACGCCTGGTGAATCGGGTAATCCGAGTGTCGCGACACCTGAACCTGCTTTAATCAAGAGCGAGTCACCGTGACCATGGTAACAGCCTTCGAACTTGAGGATTTTCGTCCGACCTGTGTAACCACGCGCGAGACGAAGCGCTGCCATCGTCGCTTCTGTTCCTGAGTTGACCATCCGGACGACTTCGACCGACGGCACCCGGCTGATGACGACTTCCGCCATCGCTGATTCGATTTCCGTTGGTGTCCCGTAACTCCAGCCACGTGTCGCTTGTTCTTGGATCGCTGACGTGACGATTGGATCGGCATGACCAAGAATCATTGGTCCCCATGACAAGACGTAATCGATATACTCTTTTCCGTCGATGTCATAGAGCTTTGATCCTTTCGCATGATCTGCGAAAATCGGTGTCATCCCGACCGATTTATAAGCACGGACCGGGCTGTTGACACCACCCGGCATGAGCGGGAGTGCCCGCTCGAATGCTTCTTTTGATTTTGAGTTCTGGTTAATTAAGCTCATTTCGACCCCTCCAGGTAACGGCAAATGTCTTTTGCGAAATAGGTGATGATTAAATCAGCGCCTGCTCGTTTAAAGCCAAGCATCGTCTCAAGGACGATTCGTTCTTCGTCGATCCAGCCGTTCAAGGCAGCGGCTTTGACCATCGCATACTCACCCGATACGTTATACGCGACAATCGGCAGATCAATTCGCTCGCGCACATCGCGAATGATATCCATGAACGCAAGTGCAGGTTTAACGATCATGAAGTCAGCTCCTTGATCGACGTCCGCTGTTGCTTCGCGGAACGCTTCGCGACGGTTTGCTGGATCCATTTGATAACCTTTCCGGTCACCTTCTCCCGGTGCCGAGTTCGCTGCATCACGGAATGGACCGTAATAAGCAGACGCATATTTAACACCATAGCTCATGACCGGAATATGGCTGAAGCCGTTCTCGTCTAATCCTTGACGAATCGCTGCGACGAATCCGTCCATCATCGATGATGGAGCGATGACGTCGGCACCCGCTCGAGCTTGTGAGATCGCTGTTTTGACGTGAAGCGGTAATGACGCATCATTATCGACCGTACCGTCGGCGACGATCCCACAGTGACCTGTCGACGTATATTCACATAAGCATGTGTCAGCGATAACCGTTAGCTGCGGGGCAACCTTCTTGACGAGACGTGTCGCTTCTTGAACGATCCCGTGATCGTGAAACGCACCTGATCCTTGCTCGTCTTTCAAGTGGTCATGCGGAACACCGAATAAGATGACAGATTCGATTCCGAGTGCGACGACTTCTTCAATCTCAGCCGTCAGATGATCAAGTGATAAGTTGAAGACGCCAGGCATCGAGCTGACTTCGCGTTTAATATCTTCGCCTTCAGCGACGAAAATCGGATAAATCAAATCTGATTTATGCAACTGGTTCTCACGAACGAGTGACCGGAGTGATGCGGTATGACGTAAACGACGGTGACGTGCGTATTCTAAAGTATTCATGCTGATTCCTCCTCAATGATACGATCAATCATGCCGTCCACCGTGAATTCACGGGCGACATGGATCGGTTGAAGTCCGGCTGCTTTTGCTGCTTGCTCCGTAATCGTCCCAATGACGATGAATGTCGTCTGCGGGGATAGTGGAGCAATCGCTTCGACAGCGGAAGGACTCTGCAGTCCAATATAGGTGGCTGTTCTGACAAGTGCTTCAGGTAGCCGACGAGTAACGGTTTCATAGGTGATGATATCTTCGATCGTATATCGATTCAGGTTTCGTAACTGATCGACCGGCGCTTGCCGCGATCGGTTCCCTCGCGCAAAGACGATATGATCGCCGTCAGACAAGTGTGGTCCGAGTTCTGCGACGAGTGCGTCTCCTGTAAAGGTCGACGGACAGAAGTCGGCTGTTCGACCGTACTTCGCAAGTGCGTCTGCCGTCTTTCGTCCGACGACCGCGATACGCGTTGCTGCTAATTCAGGCAACGCATCAGCAATCCGGTGGACACCATTCGGACTCGTCACGATGAGCCAATCAATTCCTCTTGGCAACGTAAACGAAACCGGTCGCGTTTCAATGACAGGATAGTGCACTGACTCGATCGCAACAGCGCGCAGTCGCGCGATCTGCTCGGTCGTCGGTGGTCGGCTGCCCGTGAAGAGTACCTGCTTACAAGTCATCCGGAAGTGTCGCGAGAATCTCACGACCGCCCGAAGCAAGCAGACGTTCGGCAACATCTTGACCGAGTTGCATCGGGTCAAGACCTGATTCGCGCTCGAGTAGGATTTGCTCTCCATCGACGGATCCAATGAATCCGACAAGTGTCGTTGACATGTCTTCGTTGATCGTTGCGAATCCACCGACCGGAACGTGACAGCTTCCTTCGATCGCCGCTAAGAAAGCGCGCTCTGCGTAAGCTACTTTTTCCGTCATCTGATCATGGATCAGGTGCAGAAGGTCACGTACTTCTTGGTCATGTTCGCGACATTCGATGCCGAGGATTCCTTGACCGACGGCTGGAATCATGTCATCTGTCGAGAGATATTCCGAGACGACGTCTTCAGACCAACCCATCCGCTTTAGACCAGCTGCTGCGAGCAAGATCCCGTCAAACGGACCATTCTTTAATTTATCGAGTCGTGTGTCGATGTTTCCGCGAATAGATTCGATTTTTAAATCAGGGCGGAGTTTTAGCAATTGCGACCCACGACGTAAGCTACTCGTGCCGACAACTGCACCTTCTGGCAAGGAAGCAAGACCTTCGCCTGTTTTCGTGATCAAGGCATCACGCGCATCGACACGCGCTGGTGTTGCACCGATGATGAGACCGTCCGGTAATTCAGAAGGTAGATCCTTCATGCTGTGAACGGCAAAATCGATTTCTTCGTCAATCATCTGTTGCTCGATCTCTTTTACGAATAATCCTTTACCGCCGACTTTCGAGAGCGTCACATCCAAAATGCGGTCCCCTTTTGTGATGATGTTCTTGATTTCGAACTCATACGGCGCGCCGGCTTGTTTCAACTGGTCAATGACCCATTTCGTCTGTGTCATCGCTAGCTTCGAGCTTCGCGATCCAACAATGATTTTTCGCATGCTAAAATCCCCCTGTACAATGATAAAGGGGCGGCACAAGTCCGCCCCATGCATTTTCTATTGTAACACAAATCGTGCTTTGTTCACCGGTTCACAGCTTTTGCGGAAGGTGTCGTCTCTTCTGATGTCATGACGTCATCTTCGAGCCCCTCGAACAAGTCTTCATTTAATGCAAACGTATCCATGAACTGCGCAATCCGCTCATCGGCATCTGGCTTCGCTGCCGCATCTTTAATGTAAGACAACGGCTCACGCAACAACTGGTTGATGATTGATTTCATGTGTTTGCCAATGACAGTTTTTTCACGTTTCGACATCTCCGGTAACTTCCGTTCTAAGCTTTGCATCGTTTCTTGTTGAATGCGTAACGCCTGGTCTCGTAATTCCGTGATGATCGGTACGACACCAAGTGTCGTCATCCAACCTTCGAACTCAGCGATTGCTGCTTCAATCCGTTGTTCGATCTTCGCTGCTTCCTTCATCCGTTCCGCCATGTTTTGTTGGACGATTGATGTCAAATCATCGACATCGTACAAATGAACACCTGGCAAGTCACCGACGGTCGGTTCAATATCGCGTGGTACGGCGATGTCGATCAAGAGGAATGGACGATCGTGACGGAACAGTTGTGCTGCCGCGATGTCTTCCCGTTTGATGATGGCACGTTTTGCACCCGTTGAAGAGATGACGATGTCTGCCCGAAGCAAACCGCACTGCATCTCGTTAATCGAATGTGCCGATCCTTCGAACCGATTCGCGACCTCTTCTGCTTTAGCTAACGTCCGGTTAAAGACCGTGATATCGCGTGCCCCTGCTTCATATAGGTTAAGCGTCGTCAATTCGCCGGTTTCTCCTGCACCGATGACGACGATTGATTTATCTTCAAGCGATCCGAGTAACTGTTCGGCAAGCGTGACAGCAGCAGCACTGACAGAAACGGCATTTTCACCGATTCCAGTTTCTGCGTGAGCCCGTTTGGCGAGCGTGACCGCTTCTTTGAAGAGTTTATTGAAGACCGTTCCTGTTGTTTCAAGCTTTTGCGCCATGAAGAAGCTTGTCTTGACTTGACCAAGAATCTGCGTTTCACCGACGATCATCGAATCAAGCCCACTTGTCACGCGGAACAGATGCTTCATCGCATCGAACCCTTCATGAATGAAGAGATACGGCTCGAGTTCCTCCATCGTCAATCCGAACCAATTTGCAAGGAAACGTTTCGTATAATACCGTCCTGTATGTGGCTGATCCGTCACGACGTACAGTTCCGTCCGGTTACATGTCGAGACGATGACACTCTCAAAAATACTTTTTTCATCGCGCAATGCGACGACCGCTCCCTTCATCTCATGCTCCCCAAATGAGACTTGTTCGCGTATTGATACAGGCGCTGTTTTGTTATTCAAGCCGACCACTACGATATGCATGCGCTCTACCCCTTACGTCCAAAGATTTCGTTCCGATCTATCTTTTCGTTCTCTATCCTACATTATAACCATTATAAAAAAGATTCCAATCAATTTATAAACTAAAATGAGTCGAAGTTGTGAAATCTTCTTCATTTTTTCTCTTCTTCTACCTTATCCCTCTCTCATGAAAATCACAAACCCTCTGCTCCTAAAAAGAGCAGAGGGTTACACTTTACTTCAAGGATTCAGGTGATACCGTCACGTCCGGTACGTCGAGACGCTGCTGACGTAAACGATAGATCCGAGCGATATTTTGAACGACGACTTTTGAAACTGCGTATGTTGGAACCGCCAAGATGACACCGATGATTCCACCGATTTTCCCAGCAACGAGCAAGACGATGATGATCGTCAACGGATGAACCTTGAGTGTCTTTCCTTGGACATAAGGAGAAATCAAGTTCGACTCGATTTGCTGCGCGACGACGATCGTGATGATCGCATAGACGGCTTTGATCGGATCATCAATGAACCCGACGATGACCGCCGGTACAGCACCGATGTAGGGACCAAGATACGGAATGATGTTCGTGACCGTACAGAATAAGGCGAGCAGTAGCGCATATTGAATATCGGCGATGAAGAAGCCAATCAATGACATGAGACCGACACAGATCGAGACGATGACCTGTCCATTGACATAATGCTTCACTGTCACGTGCATATCGTGCAAGATTTTACGTGTTTCTGTTTCATAGCTTTTCGGCAATAGCTTCACGACAGAATCCGGAAACTTATAGCCGTCAAGCAACATGTAAACTAAGATGAACGGTACTAAGACGATGATTAAAACGGTCGAAGAGATGACACCGAAAATCGTTCCGACAGATGTCGAGACAGACTTAAAGACTGTGCCGATATACGACGTTGCTTCATTCGTCCACTTGTCAAACAAGTCCGTATTCTCGTGTACCCATGTCGAGATGAATCGGTTGTTCATCAATTGATCGCGTAAATTTAACGTCTGATCGCGCAATTCAACGACAAGCGTCGGAATGCTCGTTGCAAAATCCGTCACCTGCTCAACTAAAATCGGTCCGATTGATGCAACCGCAATCGTCAGGATTGTAATGAAACCAAGCAAGACGATCAGCACGGCAAGACCACGCTTCTTGACCCGCTTCTGTAAAGCGTCCACGATACCGAGCGTAAAGTAATAGAAGATCCCTGCGATGATCAATGGCGGGAAAATCAAGGCCAACATGACTCGAATTGGCTGGAATAAGAATGAAATCTTCGTTCCAACCCAGATGACGAGAAAAATCATCAATACCCAGATTAATGTTTTGAACCATTTGTTTCGTAGCAACTCCACCTAACTTATCCCCCTCATACCTATTCGTCAGCCGACTTTTTCCTCGGTGACGTCTTCGAGACGTTGGCGCTCCATCTGCCCCCAGTTTCCTCGACCAGTCAAGAATTGAATTAATCCTCCTAGCTTGAAGAAGACGAGAATCGGACGGTACCAGAACGACTCGGTTAAGGACCATAGATACAACCGAATCAATTCCTTGACGTTCTTGAATCGGTGCATCGTCCACTCCTCCAATAATACGGCACCTGCTGACAATAGGGAACCATAGAGTAAAGCGACGACAAGTAAGACAATCCCAAATTCAAAGTTGAGTGTACCGACGAGTAGGTTGAGCGGAATGATGAAATAACCGATCAGTTCGACGATTGGTCCGAGTAGTTCAATCAAAAAGAAATACAACATCGAGACGCTACCAACAGAACCATATTTCGGATTGCCAATCATTCGTTTATGTGTCCACAACGTCTCAGCAAGACCACGGTGCCAACGTGTTCGCTGTGACCGTAATACTTCCATCGATTCTGGAGCCTGTGTCCAGCAGACTGGCGCCGGAACGTACTCGATGCGTTTATCGAGCTTATTTTCTTTCATGTACCGGTGCAAGCGAACGACAAGCTCCATGTCCTCACCGACAAGCCCTTCCTTATACCCACCTGCCTGTACGACGATGTTCTTTTGGAACAATCCGAAGGCACCGGAGACGATCAATAAGATATTGAAACGGCTAAGACCAAGGCGACCAAACAGGAACGCTCGGAAGTATTCGATCATCTGCATCAAGACGATCCGTTGTTTCGGTGTCCGAATCTCGACGATTTCGCCGCCTTCGATCGTACAACCGTTAACGAGGAAGATCGAACCACATGTCGCGACGACTTCTTCATCTGACTCAACGATCGGCTTCATGACTTTCAATAACGCATCACGCTCTAAAATCGAATCCGCGTCAAGCGAACAGAAATACGGATAACTGGAGTGATCGATACCGGCATTCAAGGCATCCGCCTTTCCACCATTCTCTTTATCGATAACGATCAAACGACTATCGATCCGCGAACGGTAGACTTGTTTGACCGGCTTCGAACCAATTAGAATCCTCGGATAGCGGATTTCCTTCTCCAGCTCATACGATCGGAACAATTCGTCCATCGTTCCGTCCTTTGAACCATCATTGATGACGATGACTTCATGCTCCGGATAGTCAAGTGCTAGCAAAGCTTGGACACTCGAGACGATCGTATATTCCTCATTGTACGCTGGTACAAGGATACTGACCGGCCGTGTATAGAGAGAGCGCATCAGTGGCAAATAAGAGCTCTCTTTCCGACGAAAGCGTTGCCGTCGCACCATTTGAGCTGAAATCAGGTACAGCATCGAATAGAACACGATGACGAGTAACATATAAATCAATACTGTCCAGGAAAGGACTTCAATAATGGCTTGGATTGTCTCAGACGACATGATGTTTCATCTCCTTTGCCAACCGTTCTGTTGCTTTTTGACGCGCATAGCGGTCGGGGTGTGTACTTGATACCTTCGCCAACTGTTCAATCCCACCACAAGAAAGTAACGCATCGAAGGCTGCCGTCCGAACCCACCACGATCGACTACCGACAAACGGCAAGATCGCTGGTATCGAATCGTCTGGAACGACATGTTCTAAGAAACGAAGGGCAAGCATTTGCTCGACCCAACTTGATTCTTCTTCCAAGTATGGGACATACAATTTCCAGTCTTCCTCAAGTCCGATTCGCGTGAGTGCACGAAGGGCACGTTTTCGGATTTCTGGATTTTCATCTGTCGTCTTGTCACGAACGAGCGCGATATAACGTGTTTCATCGCGGTCAAAGATCAGTTGAAGAATCGCTAATCTAAAGGGCAACGTCAATTCTTCAAACGCAGTCACCCATTCCGCCAAGTCTTGGCTACGTCCGACCGCAAGAATCGCACCAAAGAAGCTGATGTCATTTTCTTGTTTAGCGATCGCAATTGCATCTTGTTCGGATAGTGACACGAGTGTGCGGACGATGACATCGCTCTCCTCTTTTTCAATTGCCTTTCCCCAACGGGCATGAATCATTGGCGCGACTGCGACCAAACGGAATTGTGACACCGCTTCATAGGCGTTCAAGCGGCGATCAATCCGGCGATGCTTCAATTGTTGTTCATAATATGATTGCATATTGGCAGCGACAAATGCTTGCACTCGTTCTAGATGTGCCGGTGTTGCCGTCAAATTGGACAGTGCGAACAGTTCAAGCTCCGCCAAATCCTCGTTTCCTTTTTGAATCGTCGGCATGTCCTGTCGTTCCCCTGTCGCATAGTCATAGATGTCATCTCGAAAAGTGAGTTGCCAATCACGCCGTGCATGCTCGCGGTTGGCACGTTGTCGTTTTTGGACGACGAGATAGATCAGTGCCCCACCTTGTAAGAGAACGAGTACGACGATGAATACTAGAATCGCCTGCATCATCGGCCGTCCTCGACTTTTCGGATCCATGCGCGGAACTCTTCGATTTTCAGCGGGAGCGTCATGATGTAATCAACACCACGATCAACCGCTAGGACGTGATCTCGTTCGCGGTTATACATCGAGATCATCATCGATTGGAATGGCGCGATACTTTGTTGTTTTGCCCGCAACAACAATTCTAGACCATCTGCTCGCGGTAATGCGGACGTGAACACGAGCAAGTACGGACGGGAGGCCACATACTCATCAAGGAACGTCTCTGCTCGTTCAAACGTTACGAAGCGTTCGAATCGTTCCATCAGTTCCCGTTCCATCATCCGGCGGATATGTGGATCTTCTGTTACGACGACAACGTCTGCGATATGCTGGATCTTCTTATAACGCGCAAGGCGATCGAGAACAAGCTCCCGCGACAGCGTCGCCGGTAGCACTTCACGTGCATTTTCTAACCCATAGAAAGAGAATTCCGTATTAAAATACACGACGGGGATCCGTTCCTCGATGACGGGTTCACTCGCGAGGACGACATCGGCATACGAGATGTCCGTCCGCACGCACCACCCTTCCTCAATCAGACCATTGACCGTCTCCGGCATTTGTCCGACCGTGTGCACGAACAAGGTATTCGTCGTCGATTCTCGGACAGCCTCTTCCGTCCATTCGATCGTCGAACTGACCTCACGATCTTGTGTTGTTGATTCAAACGACTGATTGATTAATTTCCACATCTCTTCACGTCGCATTTAGTTTCCTCCCTCAGTGAATGCTTTTTTCATCGTATGATAGATAGGTTTCAATTCTTCCCGTTGCTGTGGATTCGTCCACTCGGCCCAGTTGTAGAAACCACGATTCTTCTCTGGAATACGTGTATCACCGACTTGACCTGTGACTTCGATTCCTTCCGTGATCATCTTCGCTTCGAGTCCATCTTTCCAGAAGTCTCCGATGATTTCATGCTTACTTGGATCACGCATATTTAAGACCATCCATGGAATACGAAGTTCAACGGTTGGTTTCGTGACATCTGAGATATCCGTTAAAATGTCATCTGGTTCTCCTTCATGTAAAACACCTGTGTCCCATTTGACGGCTGGTTTGACGATTTTTTTCGTAACCGGGTCTCGTCTTGCATAATCGAGCATTTGATAGATCGGAACGAACTTGCCGCTGTCTTTTTGATCAGACGGAGGTTTCACCATCTCAAACGGCATCTTCAGACCGTAGTGGTATCGGAAGATGTCATAGCGAGCATCGACATCGATACGCGCTGACTGATCGATCGTCAGACGGTATTCGGCTCCTTCGTCAAGCGTCAACGGACCGACTTTCGTATTCCCATCATTCGGTTTAGTCGATAGTGCAAGTGTCGTCGGTTCTGCTTTCTTCCGGTCGATGCGCAAGTAGAGATATGCCTCGTCGGAAGTCATATAAATCGCTCGATCCTTATTTTCAGCTACTGGTGCATACCCTTTCCAATCATTCAATTTCCCATCAATGATGATGTCTGAACGGAGGAATCCAAGCATCCCGAAATGTTGTTCACTTGTTTGAACATTCGACCAACGTGGACGGGTATCCGCATCGTCATAATCCATTGTGTTCCATGTTCGTTTGAACCATTCGTCTTGCCAGATGAAGATCAGTCCACCAGCCGTCTTGACGTCTTTGATGTCTTGATAGAGCTGCGCGACGAGTTCGCCTTGTTTCTTTTCACTGACATGTCCTTGGTCGAAACCGTTCGGTCCAAGGTGTGTCTTCCCGCGAGAACTCGGAATACCGAATTCCGATACAAGTAACGGCATATCATGATAGTCTTTCATTTCTTTCAAATAACGAGCGTAGGATTCAGAGCTCTTATCTGCTTTTTGACTGTATTCTTCCTTGATGAACGAAGGGTAATACGGATAGATGTGATAAGACGCAAACAAACCACCTGGGAAATCCTTCGTTGCTTTTAAATGATTGAAGTCGATCGAGACGAGATCCTGCTCTTCTTCGACCTCTTTCGGGTGTTTCAATGGATCCGTCGTCGGCCAGTTCGTCGAACCAATTGGTCGAGTCGTGCCGTACTCTTTGATTTCGTGTGCTGTCGCTGTATCCATTCGACCAGCAAGCCACGATTCGAACGGTGACGCCTCTTGTGTCGTCGTCACGTATTTCCCTTCGAATCGTGTGCCTTTATTTTTTTTATTCGTCTCGACGACGGCTTCCGGTAACCATTCGATTCCGAAGACGAACGCTGAAACGTATTGCGAGACGTCTGAAGTATATGTTCCGGAAGCATGACCGACGACTTCCTTGACGACCGCGTTACCATGAATGACATCGACCATTCGTTTTGCTTCCGTATCGGTCATCTTCAAGAAGTCTGGCTCAAAAGCGTTCTTCAACTCTTCGAATGGTTTTTCCTCGACCCACATACCTTGCATCAAATAAATCGGTTGCTTCGCCCGTTCGTTATACGCTTTTAATGCATCGTAAAAAGCAGGAGGATGCAATGTATACACGCGAATCGTATTGACACCCAACTCGCCGATTTCCTTTAGCCAACGATCGTATTCATTACGACTGATGGCATGTTCCCCGGGAAATGCACCCGGTCGACCGAGTCCGACGTTAACGCCTTTGACGAAATACGGCTTCCATTCGCCATCTTGATACATCTCAAGCGTGTCTTGTCCTTCTCGTGCCCGAGTTCGTAATTCCTGATTGCCGACTTTCGTTTGTGAGAGTGGCTTTACTTTTGCAGCTTGCGTCGAGACACGCTTCGCATCCTCAAGAATCCGACTTAGTGTCGGCGCATACACCTTCCAGAAGAATGCCGACTCACTCTCTGCACTATCAAGAATGAACTGTTTGCGGAACCAATCGAGTCCACTGTATCGATAGTAGCGCGGGATGTCCGCGACATCTGTATAGTCACCAGCAAAATAATGTCCACTTCCTTGCGTGACATACGCAGGGAATTCAAGCGGCAACTGATATTTCCGAAGCATCGCTTGGGTCTGTTTTGACGGTTTCCAAGAAAAATGCGCTTGTTGCTCGCCGCCATCTAGCTCTAAAATCTCAAACCAGTAGTTATAACGCACCTCATCTTTTGCATTGCCCTTGTTTTTATCCCATTTATAAAGTAATGGTGTGTCATCATTGACGAAAAAAGCTTTTTCCGTTGAGTCATTGATGAAGACATAACCTGGACCAGATAGTTTGAATTCTTTTTCTTTTGCCTGCGCTTTTAATTGAGCTACGACGTTCTTCTCAAGACCTTGCAACTTTGTTAAATCCGGGAAAAAACGACCGATCCATCCTGTCCATGCCGTCCCGAACAATTGGCGAAACGCATTGGACCGCTCGACTGACGTCGGACTTGCCGCCGTATTAAACTCCGCTACGACCGTTTTCCCTTGCGAAATCGCTTCGGTCGCGAGATCAACGTCTTCTGCCGTCAACCCCCCACGGTGTTCTTGTTTCCCGTTGACCTCATAGGATTTCCCATACGTATCCGTAAACAACAGCACATCTGCTTTAGAAGCCTGTTGTAGCATTTGCTTCCCTTGTGTACCGTCATAACGATTAATGTAATCCGAATACTTATAATCTTGCTCTTGCGCATTTCGGATTTTCAAGTGATTCAATAACCACGTCGTTCCAGCGTGCTCTCGCTCATCTGTACCGTTCGTATAATCAAATAGCGCGATATTTAATGTCTTTTCCTGCTTTAAGAACCAAATGGCAAATGGTGTCAGAATAAGTAATATGACGATTGCAAACGTCCATTTATAACGCCTCATATTGGCATAGCCTCCCACTAGAACAATTTGTTCCTATCATTGTAACGTGAATTAAATAATGTTCATATAATGGAAATCAAAAATGATGGAAGGAAATGATTAGATGCTATTTATAGATTACTTTAACCCTAATTAAAAAACGTTCTGCTCTCCTATTGCCGGAGAACAGAACGTTTCGTTATTTTACAGTAGACGATAAATCGCTTCCCATGCGGCATCGACGCCTTCTCCTGTCTCAGATGAGAAAGGAATCAAGGTATCTTGACCGTCAAATTGCAATTTACGTTTGATTGCCGCGATATGTTTATCACGTTGACTCTTTTTGATCTTATCGAGTTTTGTCGCAACGACGATGACCGGTAGATCGTAATACTTCAAGAAATCATACATCGTCACATCATCCGCAGACGGATCGTGTCGGATGTCGACGAGCTGTACGACACCTTTGAGGATTTCCCGTTGCGTGAAGTACTTCTCCATCATCTTGCCCCATGCTTCACGCTCCGTCTTCGAAACTTTCGCATATCCGTAACCCGGTACATCGACGAACATGACTTCATCATTGATGTTGAAGAAGTTCAAGGTTTGCGTTTTACCTGGTTTCGAAGATGTCCGCGCGAGTGCTTTACGCTGGACCAGTTTATTGATGAAAGAGGACTTTCCGACGTTCGATCGCCCTGCGAGTGCCACTTCTGGCAACAATGGCTCCGGATAATGTTCCGGATTGACGCCACTCGTAATAAAATCAGCTTTATAAATTTTCATGTTACTCTCCTTTTAATGCATGTTCGAGCACTTGCTCCATCGTCGCGACCGGAATGAATTCCATTCCTGCGCGGACGCTTTCCGGGATATCATCGATGTCCCGCGTATTGTCTTGTGGCAACAGAACGGTCGTCAAGCCCGCACGATGTGCTGCGAGTGACTTCTCCTTTAATCCACCGATCGGTAAGACACGTCCACGCAACGTGATTTCACCTGTCATCCCGACATCCCGGCGAACCGAGCGTTTTGTTAAAGCGGAAATCAATGCTGTCGCGAGTGTGATCCCAGCAGATGGACCATCTTTCGGTACGGCACCTTCAGGAACGTGGATGTGGATGTCTTGCGTTTCGTAGAAGTTCGGTTCGATGCCAAGGGACGTCGCATTCGCTCGGACGAAGCTGTACGCGGTCTGAGCCGACTCTTGCATGACATCACCGAGTTTCCCGGTTAACTGCAATTTCCCTTTACCCGGAGCAAGGCTGACTTCGATCGTCAACGTATCGCCCCCAAAAGCAGTATACGCTAAACCAGTCACCGCGCCAATCATATCTTCGAGCTCGCCTTGACCATAGCGGTAGATCGGTTTGCCTAGGAAATCGTCCAGATTACGTTTTGTCACCGTCACCCGTTTCTTCTCACCCATCGCGATTTGTTTCGCTGCTTTCCGGCAAAGTGAGCCGAGGACACGTTCGAGATTCCGGACACCGGCTTCTCGTGTATAACGACGGACGACTTCTTCTAGCGCGTCTGCTTTGACCGTCAATTGACTCTTTTTCAGACCGTGTTCAGCCAGTTGCTTCGATAAGAGATGACGAACGGCAATTTCCGTTTTCTCTTGTTCCGTATAGCCACCGATTTGAATCAATTCCATCCGGTCGAGCAATGGTCCGGGGATATTCGAGACATCGTTCGCTGTCGCGATGAACAGAACGTTCGATAGATCGAACGGTTCTTCGATATAGTGATCAGAAAAGCTGTTGTTTTGTTCCGGATCAAGAACTTCAAGCATTGCGGACGACGGGTCACCACGGAAGTCATTTGACATCTTATCGATCTCATCGAGCAGGAAGACCGGGTTGTTCGTTCCTGCTTGTTTTAAACCACGAATGATCCGTCCTGGCATCGCACCGATATACGTCCGGCGATGTCCACGGATCTCCGCTTCGTCGCGCACGCCACCAAGTGAAACGCGGACGAACTTCCGCTCAAGTGCTGTGGCAATCGAACGGGCAAGCGACGTTTTCCCGACTCCCGGAGGACCAGATAGACAAAGAATCGGTCCACGTAATGAGTCCGTCAATTGACGAACGGCAAGATACTCAAGGATCCGTTCTTTGACCTTCTCTAGACCGTAATGGTCCTTTTCAAGCTGTTCCGAAGCAGCCGAGACGTTCAAGAAATCATCGGTTGCTTCATTCCACGGCAACGAGAAGAACCATTCGAGATAGTTGCGTATGACCCCATGTTCGGGACTCGTCGCCGGTACGACCGCTAAACGACTGATTTCCTTCTCGACGTTCGCAACCGTCGTTTCTGGTAAATCAAGCATCGCAAGCTGCTCCCGATATTTCGTCGCATCGCTTTCAACAGAAGCCGACTCGCCACCTAGTTCTTGTTGAATCGTCTTCAATTGTTCCCGCAAGTAATACTCGCGTTGCGATTGTTCAATCGTCTTCTTCGTCCGTTCACGCATCTCACGTTCAAGTTCGACGACTTCATATTCGTGTTTCATGACATCAAGCAACATCAATCCTCGTTCGACCGGATCCTGTTGTTCGAGAAACTCCTGTTTCTTCGAGATATCGATTGGTAGCTTCGACGTAATATAGTCCGTCAATGAATCGAGGCGTTCGTATGTCTCGAATCGGCGACGTTCATCCGTTCCGATTCCTTTGATCCGAGAGACGAGCTGACCGAACTGTTCTTTGATGAGACGAACGAGCGCTTCTTGTTTCGCTCCTTTGATGTCCATCTTCTCGATTGGTTCGATGACGGCTTGATAACCTTCGTCTGTCTCTTCGACGTTTTCGATCCGGACACGTTCCTTCCCGATGACTCGGACACGGACCGTATCATTCCCGAGTTCACTCATCTTCGCGATTTGAACGAGCGTACCAACTTGGTGCAGCCCGTCAACAGACGGCTCTGCCTCTGGATCACGTTGCGTGACGACGACGAGATCGATTTCGTGTTCCTTTGATGCAAGTAAGGCTTTTAAGGATACCGGACGCCCTACATCAATCGTCAATCCGATCAACGGATACGCGACGACACCGCGTAACGGTAAAAGTGGATATTGTTTTTTCTTCATTCGAATTCCTCCTAAACAAAAAGACTCGGAAAGGCGTACAAGTAGCCTCCGAGCCGATTTGTCACGGTGTTACGCCGTTTCTTTTTCTTTCCCATGTTCAATTGTACCATCTTTCAACTCAAGCGTTGGACCGCGTTTACCAGTCAACGTTTCTGCTGTAATGATGACTTTCGCGATGTCTTCACGTGATGGGATTTCGAACATGATATCAAGCATAGTTTCTTCGATGATCGAACGAAGACCACGCGCACCTGTTTTACGTTCGATTGCAAGTTTTGCAATCTCAAGAAGTGCATCTTCCGTGAAGTCGAGTTCGACATCATCGAGTTGAAGCATTTTCTTATATTGTTTCACGAGGGCGTTTTTCGGTTTCGTCAAGATTTGAACGAGTGCCTCTTCATCAAGTGGCTCGAGCGTCGCCATGACCGGCAAACGACCGATGAACTCTGGAATCAAACCGAACTTTTGAAGATCTTCTGGTAATGCAGCTGCCAGAATTTCTTTTTGTGTAAGGTTACGGTTCTCTGAATCGTTTCCGAATCCGATGACTTTTTTACCAAGACGACGTTTGATCGACTGATCGATACCATCGAATGCGCCACCGACGATAAACAAGATGTTCGTCGTATCGATTTGGATGAATTCTTGATGTGGGTGTTTTCGTCCACCTTGTGGCGGTACACTCGCAACCGTTCCTTCCAAAATCTTCAGCAAGGCTTGTTGGACACCCTCACCAGATACGTCACGTGTAATCGACGGGTTTTCTGATTTACGAGCAATCTTATCGATCTCATCAATGTAGATGATTCCTTTTTCAGCCTTCTCGACATCGTAATCCGCTGCTTGAATGAGTTTTAACAGGATATTCTCGACGTCTTCGCCGACATAACCAGCTTCCGTCAAACTTGTTGCATCTGCAATCGCAAACGGTACGTTCAAGATACGTGCCATCGTTTGGGCAAGAAGTGTTTTACCGCTACCTGTTGGTCCAATCATGACGATGTTCGATTTCGAAAGCTCGACATCATCTGCGCGACCACCAGCATTGATTCGTTTGTAGTGATTATACATCGCTACAGACAACGACTTCTTCGCTTTTTCTTGACCGATAACATAATCGTCAAGTGTCGTACGAATTTCATGCGGTTTCGGAACATTCTTTAGCTCGACTTCTTCTTCAGTGCCGAGTTCTTCCTCTACGATTTCATTGCAGAGTTCGATACACTCGTCGCAAATGTAAACGCCAGGTCCAGCAACAAGTTTGCGTACTTGTTCTTGTGTCTTTCCACAGAAAGAACATTTTAGCTGACCTTTTTCTTCGTTAAATTTAAACATAAAGGTCCACCCCTTTAACGTGGAAATTGTATGGATGCCTGTAGCATCCCGTCTCACGTTTTACTATTTATGATTGTAGCATGAACAAGGAAAGTCTTTCAAATCCTGGACGAACGATTTACAGTTTGATGTTCTGAACCAAGGATCGTTTGTCCTTGTTTGACCTATCGTACAAAAAAATCGACTCCAAGACCAGAAATTGGGCTTGAAGTCGATCGAAAACCATGAAATGGCTTATTTTGCTTTTGCGTTGTCGACGAGAACATCGATAGCTTTACGGAATTGAAGATCGCCTTTAAGCGTTTCAAGACCACCTTGTGGTGCAAGCATCGTTTCAAGTTGATCTGCAGGGATGTTGTAGAGTTCTGACATTGATTGAAGTTCAGTTTGAGTTTCCTCATCTGTTACTTCGATTTTTTCGTCAGCAACGATTTGCTTGAGGACGAGACGTGCTTTAACACGCTCTTCCGCTTGCTCTTTCATTTCAGAACGCATTGCCTCTTCTGTCGTTCCAGTCAACTGGAAGTACATGTTGAGGTCGATACCTTGTGATTGAATACGTTGTGTGAACTCTTGAACCATACGCTCGACTTCGTTTTCGACCATGACTTCTGGAAGATCAACTGTCGCGTTTTTTGTAGCCGCTTCGACTAACTCATCGCGCATTGAAGCATCAGCTTCTTGTTTGCGTGTGTTTTCGAGACGCGTACGGATTTTTGTTTTCAACTCGTCGAGTGAAGAAACTTCTTCATCCATTTCTTTTGCGAACTCATCTGTCAATTCAGGGAGCTCTTGTGCTTTGACTTCGTGGATCGTTACTTTGAATGTAACTGGTTTTCCAGCGAGTGATGCTTCGTGGTATTCCTCTGGGAATGTCACTTCAAGATCTTTTTGCTCGCCAGTTTTTAAACCGACCATTTGCTCTTCGAATCCAGGAATGAAGTTTCCAGAACCGATGACGAGTGAGTAGTTCTCAGCAGTTCCGCCGTCGAATTGGTTTTCCCCATCGAAACCTGCGAAGTCGAATACGACTGTATCGCCATTCTCGATGACGCCATCTTCTTTAACGACGAGTTCTGCACCGCGTTCTTGCAATGTTTTGAGTTCAGCGTCGACGTCTTCGTCAGTAACGTTCGTTTCAACTGCTGTGTACTCAAGACCTTTGTACTCACCGAGTGTAGCTTCTGGCTCGATGACGAACGTGATTTTGAATTCGACTGGCTTGCCTTTTTCGAGTGTTTCAACGTCGATGTTCTCAAGCGCGATTGGCTCGATTCCTGATTCGACGACTGCACCTTCGATTGTGTCCTTGTAAAGGATATCGAGTGCATCTTGGTACAGTGCTTCTTCACCGTACATTTTGTTGAACATTGCGCGTGGCATTTTTCCTTTACGGAAACCAGGTGTGTTCAAAGTCTTAACGACTTTCTTGAACGCTTGGTCTACCGCTTTATCAAATGCTTCAGCAGGCGCTTCATACGTGAGGACGCCGAGGCTACCTGATTGTTTTTCCCATTTTGCAGTCATGCTGAGTCCCTCCAAAATTGTCAATTAGCGTACATGTGTGTACAACAAGTCACATTATAGCACAATCGTTCTGACGATTACCACTGTTGAACGAATCGTTTCCAGATGTCTCAATCGAAGTAAATCTGCTCGAATGCGATGACTTCTGGATAAAGGATATGTGCCGCTCGATATAACCGCTTCGCCAGCGGACTGAGGATACGTTCCGGTTCTTCACGTTCAAATGTCAGACCTGCGAGTTCTTCGCATGCTGCGAGCCATTTCTCCATATCTGATCCGATTCGTTCTCGTTCTTCAAGATGAATCAGTTGATCCGATCGCAAGACGAGCAACGCTCGGAACGGATCCATTCGCTCTAACGTATGCATCGATGCCAGTAACGCTTGTTGCTCCTGTTGATGTACCATCAGGATTTCTTCTAAATCTTCGCGTGACGAGATCGTCCAGTCTACAGCTAAGTGTGGTACATGAATGCTTATCGGATATGACACGTGATCCAGCACGCTTCCTAATAACTGATCAATGACGAGTAGACTTTGATGTGCAGTCTTTTGCGCCTGAAGATATTTCTGGGTGATATATGCAATGAGCTCAGAGGTCCGTTCGAATTCAATACCGGTCAAATGGCGCATTTGTTCGACCCAATTCCCATGTCGTAACACATGCATCAGTTCCGTTGCTGATGTTACCTCACACTGCGCAACAGGGTTGTTTTGAACTGCCGGCTTTTGTTCGCGAACACGCATCTGTTGTTTGATTTCATCTAATCGAAGCGCGAGCCCATAAGGCAGATACGGTGACGCCGAGCGCAAAGCGAGTTTCATCGGATAACGTTCTCCGAGTTCATAAAGAAAGAGTGCGAGCACTTGCTCGACACCCTCGACTTCAAGAAATCGTTCTGCCACTGTTTCAAATCGTTCACGGTCATGCATTAAGAGTGGTTGAATGACATAGAGCCGGTGTAATACATCTTCTCCTGTCAATTGGTCAGTCTCTAATTCCATAATCAATTGTTCTTGTTTAGAAGCGGGCAAACGAAGAATCCGCGCTCGTTCTACTTCTAGTTCATGTTCCATCCAGCGCGATGTCCCCATATTCCGGCACTCCTTCATGTTCAACTTCTTATTTCGTAAATGGATCGAGTAAAGACGTCCAGTTCGTGATCGCTTCTTGAAGTTGTCCCGCCTGCTCGATTCCTAATCGATTCAACGTATCTAATGAGACGTCAGCTTCAAGTAATCGAGCGATGTCTTCCGATTGATTCACGTACTGCTCGAGTTTTGCACTTAAATTCTGCAATTCTTGCGGCGGATTTTCAAGTCCCGCTAATCGTTGATCGATTTGATCCAGTTCTTGATTGAACTGATCAATCGTTCCGTTTTCCTTCAACTTTTCGATTTGTTGATCAAGTGCTTGTTCAGGGTTCGCGGATTCACGCGCTGTCGTAGCAGCCTCATTCAAGGAAGCCGACAAATCTGACGTGACTTGGGCCGTATCTTTCGCAATGCCTTGAAGTTCTCCAGCGTAATCAACACTATTTTTTACATCGTTGACTTGTTGTTTTGCATCGTCGACTGTATTTGAAATCTCACTACATCCAGCAAGAAACGTACTTAGCACGAGGACTGCTCCAACTTTCTTCCACATTGCATTCATCCCTTTCGAGTTCATGATACCTTAATTATAATCGAAAATCGGAATAAAAAAAAGAGACCACCCTCGTAAGGGCAGTCTCTATTTTAATTATAGCGTCCCAAGAGGGATTCGAACCCCCGACCGACGGCTTAGAAGGCCGTTGCTCTATCCTGCTGAGCTATTGGGACGTGTCAACACGAATAAACTATACTAGAACAATTCTTTCGTGTCAATCACATTACAAACATTGCATTTATTTTATTACAAAAATGTTCCGTCCAGATGCAGGGCATTGACTCGATCACCGTTCACATCAAGAAAATCGACAGAATAACGGTTTTGATCCACTTCAAGAATCGCATACGTCTTGTCTGGTCGATGACGTGGCATCCGGATTGAACCTGGATTGATGAATAACACACCGTCCCGATATTCAGCCTTCGCCACATGGGAATGACCATATAAGACGATGTCCGCCTGCTTTTCCTTCGCATGATGCTGTAAGACATCTAGACTGTATTTGACGTCCTGCCGATGTCCGTGGACACAAAGGATGGTATGACCATCCATTTCCGATATGACTTCTTCCGGAAAATCGTGTCCGTAATCGCAATTCCCTCGCACAACACGATATGGATATAATGATTCGATGTCGCGCGTCAATTGGGAGTCCCCACAATGAAATGCCGCATCTACGTCTTGGTGACGTTCGAATATCGTAAGCAGTTCTTGTTCTAGTCCATGGCTATCACTAACGATCAACGCTCTCATCTTCATCACACTCCTAAGAAAGTAGTTAAGTCCTGTTCGAGCTTACGCAATGCATTGCCACGATGACTAATCATCGCTTTTTCTTCTTTCGTCAATTCAGCAGCCGTCTGTCCGCTTTCTGTGACGAACAATGGATCATAACCGAACCCGTTCGAACCCGACGCTTCAAAACCGATTCGCCCTTCCATCGTTCCACGAACCGTCAATGTCTCACCAGTTGGTTTCGCTAGCGCTAGTACACAAACGAAGCGCGCCGTCCGCTCTTCCTCCGGAACACCTTCTAACTTTTCAAGTAGTAGAGCATTGTTCGCCGCATCCGACTTTTCAAGACCCGCGAAGCGTGCTGAGTAAACGCCGGGAGCGCCGTCTAAAGCATCGACTTCAAGACCTGAATCATCAGCAAGTACCGCGTGGCCAAAGTAGGCTGCTGCCTCTGTTGCTTTTAAAAGTGCATTCTCCTCGAATGTCTCACCTGTTTCATCCGTTTCCGGAGCATCGGCGTGATCGAGTAACGACTCGACCGTATAACCGAGACGACCCAGCATGCTTTCAAGTTCCTTCACTTTACCTGCATTGTGTGTTGCGACGATGACCTTCATCTATGTTCCCCCACTTCTTCTCCTACATACCACCAAGAGACACCGAGTGCCTCACGGCCAGCATCAATCAGTTCCTTAATTCCTTTTTCCCCAAGTTCGAGCATTTCGAGCATCTCTTGACGGGAAAATGTCGACTCTTCCCCTGTCGCCTGCATTTCGACGATTTTCCCCGACGAGGTCATGACGAGATTGAAGTCGACTTCCGCCGCAGCGTCCTCTTCATAGCATAGATCGAGCAAGACATTCGACTCGACGATTCCAACCGAGATCGCTGCGATGCCCTCTTTAATCGGTGTATCTGTCAGTTTTCCCGCTTGAATCAATTGATCGACTGCTCGGACGAGTGCCAAAAAACCACCAGTGATCGATGCCGTTCGTGTGCCGCCATCTGCCTGAATAACGTCACAATCGATCCAGATCGTTCGTTCCCCGAGCTTCTCTAAATCAACGACGGCCCGAAGCGAGCGGCTGATCAGACGTTGGATTTCCATCGTCCGTCCCGTCTGCTTGCCACGGACGGCTTCTCGTGCGGTCCGCTGAGCCGTCGCACGTGGTAACATCGAATATTCCGCATTGATCCAGCCCTGGCGTTTACCGCGAAGGAACGGTGGCACCTTCTCCTCGACGGTCGCCGTACAGAGGACTTTCGTATCACCCAGTTCAATCAAGACAGAACCTTCTGCGTGTTTATTGACATCAATCGATAATTGAATAGGACGGAGATGGTCCGCCGTTCGTTGGTCTATCCGCATTTAATCTTCCTCCGTTCCAAGCACGATGCGCTCCGCATGGATGGTCTGATCGAGCCAGTCCGTCGCAATCTGATCAAATGAGCGGATATCGCCTGTCGCATAATAACGATGTTCCGGAATTTGTGTCACATCTGCTGAAATCGTATTGTAATCAAGTAGTGCTGCTACCTCGAGCGCTGTCTCGTCTCCTGAAGAGATTAGCTGGACGCCTGGTCCGATGACCCGTCCAATCACATCTGCTAGGAGCGGGTAATGAGTGCACCCGAGGATCAATGTATCCATATCGTAATTCATCAATGGTCGTAATGTATTGGCAACGACACGTTCGACGTACGCACCGTCTGTCTGCATCGACTCGACGAGCGGGACGAACGGCGGGCACGCTAACGATTCGACAACGACTTGTCCTTCGACGTGGCGTAATGCCTTCTCGTAGGAATTACTTGTAATCGTCATCTTCGTTCCAATGACACCGATTCGTTTCGTACGCGTCACCTTAACTGCCGCGCGGGCTCCAGGATCAATGACACCGATGACAGGTATATTTAAACGTTCTCGCGCTTCTTTTAAGACGACAGCCGTGGCTGTGTTACAGGCGATCACGATCAATTTCACATCTTGTTGCACGAGATAATCAATCATCTCCCACGTAAACTCACGAATCTCCTCCTCTGGACGAGGACCATACGGACACCGTAATGTATCCCCGACATAGATGATTCGCTCATGGGGCAACTGTCGCATCAATTCACGTGCGACCGTCAACCCACCGACTCCGGAATCCAGTACTCCAATCGCTCGATTCACTCTTCTCCACCTCTTTCTCTCATTCCTATGGTAACAAAAAAGGACGACGGTGCAAGACCGGCGTCCGAGAATGTACGATTACAGGATTACTGAGCAAGACCTTCGCTAGTCAGCATATCTGAAAGAGTCGTGATTGCTTCAGAAGCATCGTCACCGTTTGCAACGATTTTGATATCTGAATCTTTCGCGATTCCGAGTGAAAGAACACCCATGATTGACTTCAAGTTGACAGTCTTCCCGTTGTATTCCAAGTTGATGTCTGATTGGAATTTAGAAGCTGTGTTGACGAGCTGAGTAGCCGGACGAGCGTGAATGCCTGAATCCGCGATGACTTTGAATGTTTTTTCCATGATTAAGAAATCTCCCTTCACTAATAACGTACTAGTGAGTCGTTTTCGAATATGTGAACTCATTATCAAATGATAACGGATTCGAATCGATTCTGCAAGGAATTTTTATATGCTTCACTCCACGGGAATGCTTTCCCGGCACGGTCGATTTGTACCATCGATGTCCGTCCTGTGAACATCAGTTCACCTTGCTCATCAAATGCCGCATAGTGGACGTCACACGATGCACTACCGACATGTACCGGATACGCATAAACAGCGAGACGTGCCCGTGGGTAGACTTGACGAATGTAATTACACTGGGCATCCGCAACGACGATGATGCCGTCTTCTGCAAGCGAATATCCTGTTTCCTCTAACATCAATGTCCGAACGTCCTCAAAATAGACGAACGGTACCCGGTTATTCATATGACCATAGGCATCCGTCTCCGCAAAACGAACGGCGACATCGAGTCGTGTGCCATGTTTCATCTGTTCAAGCCATGATTCAAGTTCTGGAATATAAGCTGGTACGCGCACAATGAGTTCCTCCTGTCTGAATGAAAAAAGAAGGAGCAAGCTCCTTCTTTGATAAATCATGAACTAACGGCTTCACCTGTCCGTCCTTCGTCACTACCGAAGAACTTCTTGAATGAATGAAGTGTCGTCTGACGGTTCATCGCTGCGATCGAAGTCGTCAGCGGAATCCCTTTCGGGCAAACCTCGACACAGTTTTGAGCGTTACCGCACTGCATGATCCCGCCGTCTTCCATTAACGCTTCAAGGCGTTCTTCCTTGTGGAAGGCACCTGTTGGATGCGAGTTGAATAGACGAACTTGTGAGATCGATGCCGGTCCGATGAATGTCGAACGATCGTTGACGTTCGGACATGCCTCGAGACACACGCCACACGTCATACATTTCGATAACTCATATGCCCATTGGCGTTTATTTTCTGGCATACGCGGTCCTGGTCCTAAATCGTACGTTCCATCGATTGGGACCCATGCTTTGACCTTTTTCAACGCATCGAACATGCGTTGACGGTCGACTTGAAGGTCACGAACGATCGGGAACGTCTGCATCGGTTGCAGACGGATCGGTTGTTCGAGTTTATCGACGAGTGCCGTACACGACTGACGTGGTGTGCCGTTGATGACCATCGAACAAGCGCCACAGACTTCTTCTAGACAACCCATGTCCCAGTTGATTGGTGTCGTTTTTTCACCAGCTGCATTGACAGGATTCCGGCGAATCTCCATTAAAGCAGAGATGACGTTCATGTTCGGACGGTACGGAATTTCAAACGCTTCATCATACGGTTTACCATCAGGTCCATCTTGACGTTGAACGATGAATTGAACCGATTTTTGCGTAGTAGATGATTCGAGTGGTGTCGCCATTATGCTTTCACCTCTTTCTTCGACTTCTTGCTGTAGTCGCGTTTCCGTGGTGGAATCAACGACGTGTCGACGTCTTCATAGAAGATTTCTGGATGACCGTTCGTATAACGTGCCATCGTCGTCTTCAAGAACTGTTCATCATTACGTTCCGGGAAGTCCGGTTTATAGTGCGCTCCGCGACTCTCGTCACGTTTTAAGGCACCAAGCGTGATTGCTTCAGCTAGGTCGAGCATGTGATCGAGCTGACGGATGAACGATGCCCCTTGGTTACTCCAACGTGCTGTATCCGTTGCCGAGATGCGTGTGAAGCGATCGCGGAGTTCCTTGATTTTTGTCAGTGTCTCTTCGAGCTTATCGTTGTACCGGACGACCGTGACGTTATCCGTCATGATTTCTCCAAGCTCACGGTGGATTTGATACGCGTTTTCCGTACCTTCCATGGATAGGATATCGTTGAAGCGGTTGATCTCTTCAATCTTATGCGCTTCGACGACGTCCTCGCTCATCTCATGAACCGATGTCTCGAGTTCGTTCATATAAGCGATGGCTGATGGTCCTGCGACCATTCCGCCGTATACCGCAGAGAGAAGTGAGTTCGCTCCAAGACGGTTACCACCATGCATCGAATAATCACATTCACCAGCTGCGAACAATCCAGGGATATTCGTCATCTGATCGTAGTCGACCCATAGTCCACCCATTGAGTAGTGAACAGCTGGGAAGATCTTCATCGGTACTTTTCGTGGATCATCACCAACGAATTTCTCGTAGATTTCAAGGATCCCACCGAGTTTGACGTCGAGTTCTTTTGCGTCTTTATGCGATAGATCCAGATAGACCATGTTTTCCCCGTTGACGCCGAGTTTTTGATTGACACAGACGTCGAAAATCTCACGTGTCGCGATATCCCGTGGAACAAGGTTTCCGTACGCAGGATATTTTTCTTCGAGGAAATACCAAGGCTTACCGTCTTTATACGTCCAGACGCGACCGCCCTCACCTCGTGCTGATTCACTCATGAGACGTAACTTATCGTCTCCAGGAATCGCTGTCGGATGAATCTGGATGAATTCACCGTTCGCATAAATCGCACCTTGACGATAGACAGCAGCTGCTGCTTGTCCTGTGTTGATGACCGAGTTCGTCGATTTTCCGAAGATGACCCCAGGACCACCTGTCGCGAGGATGACCGAATCCGCGGCAAATGCCTCGATTTCCATCGTCCGGAGGTTTTGACAAACCGCTCCACGACAGATGCCATTGTCATCGATGATGGCACGAAGGAATTCCCATCCTTCATATTTTTCTACCAAACCTTGCGCTTCGAACTTACGAACCTGTTCATCTAATGCGTACAACAGTTGTTGGCCTGTCGTCGCTCCAGCGTATGCCGTCCGGTGATGCAACGTTCCTCCGAAACGTCGGAAGTCGAGTAAGCCTTCCGGTGTCCGGTTGAACATGACACCCATCCGGTCGAACATATGAATGATCTTCGGCGCTGCTTCCGCCATTTTTTGAACAGGTGGTTGATTTGCGAGGAAGTCCCCACCGTATACCGTGTCATCGAAATGCTGGTATGGTGAATCCCCTTCCCCTTTTGTATTGACCGCTCCGTTGATGCCACCTTGTGCACAAACAGAGTGTGAGCGTTTAACGGGTACGAGTGAGAATAACTTAACTGGTACGCCTTGCTCCGCTGCTTTTATCGTAGCCATCAGACCGGCAAGCCCTCCGCCGATGATGACAAGATTCTTGTTCGCCATGTTGTCAGTTCCCCTTTCCTTACAACACGCCTGCAAACGTTAAGATCGAGCGTACGCCTACAAACGATAAACCGATGAATACGAGTGCTGCCACGTAAGACATCGCCCGTTGAGATGCTGGTGACTGCGTGATTCCCCATGTGATGCAGAACGTCCAAAGTCCGTTCGCAAGGTGGAATGTCGTCGCCAAGATCCCGACGATATAGAACGCGAGCATGAATCCGTTATCGACGATGTTCTGCATCATGCTTGCATCCACTGGTGTTCCCATCGCAGCGGCAATCCGTGTTTCCCAAACGTGCCACGTGATGAACACGACAAGGAATACACCGCTGAACCGTTGCAGTACATACATCCAGTTCCGGAAGTATGTATAACGCCCTGTGTTCGCAGAACCGGTGAATGCGATGTACACACCGTAGACACCATGCAAGATGATCGGAATGAAGATGACAAAGATCTCTAAGAACAATCGATACGGAACGTTCCCCACGAATTCCGCGGCCTTATTGAAGTCTTCCTCACCACGTACGATGAAGTAGTTCGTCGTTAAGTGCGAAAGTAAAAATAACCCGATTGGAATGACGCCGAGCAGTGAGTGTATCTTACGACTCACGAAATCACGATGATTCGCCATCCAAATCCCCCCTTTTGTTTGCCAATCAACCGTTGGCGCATTTTGGTAGAAAAGCGCTTTCATAAGGAAATTCGTCTTTTCATCACTTATTCTACTCCTGTCCTTTTTAGAAGACAACCCGAGCCGTTGCATTTAACTGCAAATTTTTTTAGGAAAACAATGACCGACAAGAATCATCTCGGTATAATGGTTCACAGATAGGAGTGAATCATGATGGATGCTACACCAAATCAAACACCACTTTTCGGTATCGAATTGATCCGAGATTATGTGCTGACTGATCTTTTAGGATCGGATTATCGGCAAGTCATCTACTGGGCAGGTAAACGTCTAGCGCGTCAATTCCCTGTCGTAGATGAATCTGAATTAGCCTCATTTTTTGAACAAGCAGGTTGGGGAACGCTCGAAATCAAGAAACGTAAAGGAACTGCTATCTCATTCGTTCTGTCTCCTCCTGATACGACGAGAGATGAACGACCACAAGGGTACTTCCAACTCGAAGCGGGTTTCCTCGCTGAACAGTTCTCTCGTTTTAACGGATGTGTCGCGGAAGGATATGCCGAGTTAAATAAAGAGCTCGTTCAAATCACGGTCCAAATCGACCCTAAAGATCCACTTGAACCGCTCAAGTGAAATTTACATAAAACGTGACAGGAATCTTAATTTTCAACATCGAAATAGATTCATGAAACCTTTTGCAGTAAATGCTCGTAAAATCATTCGTACACAAATCGCGAGGAGGAACTTCACATGTTCAAAAAACTAGCAGCAGATTTAACAGGATTCAGTGATATCGGACAAGTCATTCATCCTGATGATTTCGACAAGGCAGCCGCTGACGATTATGTCTTACATGAAGACGGCGAGAAAATCTATTTCTTGATCAAATCTAAATCTGACGAGTATTGCTTTACGAATCTGGCTTTAATTCACCTCGATGGTGAAAGTGCCGTCAGTTCGAAACGCGTCTTGTATCGTTATCCGTACGCACACTATCCGATTCGCCACGTCATGTTCGAAACGGCGGGAACAGTAGATCTTGATGTCGAGATCAAATTCGAGATTGGTGGTAAACATTATTCGATCGACGTCGATAAGAAACAACTCGAACATGTGAAAGATCTTTATAAAACACTTCTTGCCATCGCTGAAAAACAGTATGAAGGACAAAAGATGCTCGAGTTCGCAAACAGCTCATTGAATCATTCGGTCACGATTCTCGGCGGACTTCGTCAAGGTGACATGAACGTGCCGCAAACATTCAAGGAGTTGTCCGAACAATCCTTCGAGTGGCTACAAGGTCACTACCATCAGTGGAACCAGCGTGACTTTGGTTCATACTACGAAAAGTACATCAACAACTAATTATTTAAAAATGCCGCCCTCTTCAAGAGGACGGCATTTTTTCATTCTTCATTTGCTTGACTTAAATATTCAGCGACGGTTTCCGCTAACTTGACAGGTAATCCTGCTTCCGCCAACTGTTCGATCGTTGCGCGTCGCAAGCTACGCATCGATCCGAAATGACGAATCAACTGCTGGCGTCGTTTCGGTCCGACTCCTGGTATCTCGTCGAGCAAGGAACGGGTCATCCCTTTTGAACGGAGCGAGCGGTGGAACGTGATCGCGAACCGGTGGACCTCATCTTGCATCCGTTGAAGTAGATAAAACGCACTCGAACGCGGACTTAGTTCGACGAGACGGGCATCTTCTCCAAACAACAATTGACTCGTCCGGTGTTTGTCATCCTTTTTTAATGAGCCGACCGGCAGGGATAAGCCGAGTTCATCTTGAATGACTTCTAAAGCAGCATTCAACTGTCCGACTCCTCCGTCAATCAAAACGAGGTCCGGAAGGCGCGCTCCTTCGAGTAACAACCGTCGATAACGCCGACGTACGATTTCCCGCATCGATTCATAGTCGTCCGGTCCTTGAACCGTCCGAATCTTGAACTTCCGGTATTCTTTTTTCAGTGGTTTACCGTCTTCAAAGACGACGAGGGCCGAGACGGCATCCGCACCTTGAATGTTCGCATTATCGATGATCTCAATCCGGGACAATGGATGAACGTCGATCGCGTCAGCGAGTTCTTCGACTGCTTGAACGGTCCGTTTCTCGTCTTTCGCTAACAACTCGAAGCGTTCAGAGATCGCATTTTCAGCATTCTTCGTTGCTAAATCAAGTAATTTCCGTTTTGATCCTCGGACCGGAACATGAATTTTAATCGATAGCGCCTCTTTGAGCAACAGCTGATTGACGAGTGGCGGTACATAGACTTCACTTGGCTTGATGTTCTTTTCGTAGAACTGGACGATGAAACTCTCGAGCTCTTCTGCCGGTGTACCATAAATCGGGAAAAGCGAGACATCACGTTCGATCATCTTTCCGCCGCGAAGGAAGAAGACTTGGACACACATCCAACCTTTATCGACATGGATTCCGAATACGTCGCGTGACGTCAAATCCGCTGTGATCATGTTTTGTTTGTTCATGATCGACTCGATCGCCCGTACTTGATCGCGCAATTCTCCGGCACGTTCGAATTCCATCGTTTCGGCCGCGTCCGCCATCTTCTGTTTCAAGTCTTCGACAAGCTCTTTCGTGTCGCCCGACAAGAAACGTCGGATTTCTGAAACGAGCGCTTTTTGTTCCGACTCGAGATTCGGGATTTCGCATGGACCGAGACACTGACCGATATGGTAGTACAGACAAAGTTTTTTCGGCATCGGTTGGCATTTACGTAGCGGATATAAACGATCTAACAGACGTTTCGTCTCGTTCGCCGCATACGCATTCGGATAAGGACCAAAATAATGACCACCATCCTTTTTTAACTTACGCGTCGTGATCAGGCGAGGATAGGTCTCATTCGTAATTTTCAAGTACGGATATGACTTGTCATCCTTCAACATGATATTGTACTTCGGATCATGTTTCTTAATTAGTGTCATCTCAAGCAGCAACGCTTCTAGTTCACTGGCTGTGATGATGTATTCGAAGTCACGGACTTCCGCGACGAGACGTTCCGTCTTAATATCATGTGCTCCCGTGAAATAGGAACGGACACGATTCTTGAGATTTTTTGCTTTTCCGACATAGATGACTTCGCCGAATTCATTTTTGTGCAGATAACATCCTGGCTCATCAGGCAAAAGGGATAGTTTCGCTTTGATATGTTCTTGATGTCCCAAATAAATGTCTCCTTTCACCGTTTTTAGTTTTATTCGTTCGGGTAAATACCATACATTGATTATGACATACGGAGGATGAAAAATGCGTACATATGATTGCATTGTGATCGGAACAGGTTCCGCTGGAAACCAAGCGGCTTATAAATTCGCTGAAAAAGGACTACGTGTTGCCATCGTGGAGAACTTCACTCCAGGTGGCACATGCGCACAACGTGGATGTGACGCAAAAAAAATCTTACTGACGGGTAGTGAGACGAAAGACGCTGTCGAGCGATTGCTCGGATACGGCGTAAAGGGGCTGATTTCGATTGATTGGCGCCAATTGATGGAGCGAAAGAATGAATACACACGCGCCATCCCGGAGCAAACACGAAAGCGGTACGCGGAAACGGACATCGACTATTTCCATGGAGAACCGCATTTCGTGTCTTCACATCGCCTTCGAATTGGTGAAGACGAAATCGAAGGGAAACAGTTTTTAATCGCAACCGGTCTAAGACCTCGCGAATTATCTGTACCCGGTAGTGAGCGTTTCATAACAAGTAATGAGTTTCTTGAACTGAAAGAACTTCCACGCCGACTCGTCTGCATCGGTGGCGGTTATATCTCGTTCGAGTTCGCCCATCTCGCTCGTATTGCTGGCGCAGACGTCACGATCGTCTTACGTTCTAACGCCTTAAAACAATTTGAGAGCGAATTGGTCGATGTGCTGTTAGAAGCCACGCGGGCACTTGGTATCTCGATCATCAAAGAAGCAGAGGTCGTCGCTTACGAAGAGGAATCCCTTCATTTATCGAACGGTGACGTCTTGAAGACGGATGTCGTCTTGAATGCGACTGGACGTGTCGCAAGTATCGATCAACTTGGTCTCGAAGCAATTGGCGTTGCTCATAATGAAAAAGGAATCCATGTCAATGCGTACCTTCAGTCTTCCGTCGAACATATCTATGCCGCAGGGGATGTTGCTGTCAGCGGGAATCCAGCGTTGACGCCGTTTGCTGGAACCGAAGGACGACTCGCTGCCGATAACATGCTCGAAGGGAACAACCGGAAACTAGAGCTGCTCCCTGTACCTAGCGTCGTATTCACCGCGCCGAACCTCGCCCTCGTCGGTGAGACGGAAGCTGCTTTGAAAAAAGCAGGTATTCCTTATCGTGGTCGCTTGATTGATACGTCCGCTTGGCAAACGAACGCACGGATCAAGGACAGTTTCGCTCGGGCGAAAGTGCTCGTCGGGGAAGATGATCAAGTCCTTGGCGCACACTTCATCGGTGTCAATGCAGCGGAACTAGCAAACTATTTCTCGTTTGCGATGCAACACCGGATTCCAAGTACTTCGATGCAACAGACTGGATTCGCTTACCCGACACCGGCTTCAGATATCGCTTCGTTATTCGAGGATTGACAGGAGGCTTTTGGATGATTCAATACGGCTATACGATTTTATACATTGAAGACACTGCACGAACGCTGACATTCTATCGAGACGTTCTTGGACTATCCGTCAAGGCGGAGCACGGGAGCTACATCGAGTTCGAGACCGGTCAGACGACACTCGCCTTCAATACGCGTGAAGACGTGCAACAGTTGATTCCGGATTACATGATACCAAGCGGAAAAACACAACAGACGTTAGAGATTGGTTTCATCACGGATGACGTCCCGACTCTTTTTCAGAAGGTGGTGGAGGCAGGATATGAGACCGTCCTCTCTCCTGCTCAAAAACCATGGGGGCAAGTCGTCGCCTATGTCCTCGACCCCGATGGTCACCTGATTGAACTTTGTACGCCAATGTAATCTAAAAAAAACAGACCGTTCTGCCTGTGCAGAACGGTCTGTTTTGATATGCAGGAAAGAATTAGTTAGATGTTTCAACGAATTCTTTAAGTGCGTCTTTTGGCATGAAGCCCATTGTTTTGTTGACAGGTTGTCCATCTTTGAAGAGAACGAGTGTCGGGATACTTTGAACTTGGAATGCTCCAGCTACTTCTGGGTTTGCATCTACGTCGACTTTGACGATTTTTACATCTTGCATGTCAGCATCGAGTTCTTCAAGAACAGGTGCGAGCATACGACATGGTCCACACCATGTTGCCCAAAAATCAACAAGGACGAGTCCTTCTTGTGTTTCTTCTTTAAATGATTGGCTAGTTGCGTGTACGATTGCCATTGATCATAACCTCCTAATGAGTAGATCGACCCGGTAGAAAAATGGGTGATCTCTTTATTGATTCGAGTATATCATAGCAGTCTCTTCCAACAAACGAAACTGCTCACGCGAAAAATCTGCAAAAACAACCGGCACCATGATAATGGCACCGGTCTTCAAACTCATCCGTGAACGAGCATTTTTTTGAATTCAGCTGTCAATAGTGGCACGACATCGAACAAATCACCGACGATGCCATAGTCAGCGACAGAGAAGATGTTCGCTTCCGGGTCCTTGTTGATCGCAACGATCACTTTGGCATTTGACATCCCTGCTAAGTGTTGGATCGCACCTGAGATCCCACACGCGATATAAAGATCCGGTGTAACGACTTTACCTGTCTGACCGATTTGAAGCGCATAGTCGCAGTAATCTGCATCACAAGCACCACGCGAAGCACCCACTGCTCCTCCGAGGACATCTGCTAGTTCTTGTAACGGTGCGAAGCCGTCCGAACTCTTGACGCCTCGTCCACCTGCGACGATGACTTTTGCCTCTGACAAATCAACGCCGCCTGTTGCTTTGCGTACGATGTCTGCGACGATTGTCCGTAAATCCTTCAGTTCAACCGTAACCGACTCGACCGTTCCTTGTGAACTACCTGCTTCGAGCGGATCGATGTTGTTCGGACGGACTGTAAAGAGTGTCTTGCCTTCTGCGACTTTGACTTTTTCAAATGCTTTCCCCGAGTAGATCGGGCGAATGAATGACGCATCTGCGCCTTCCCCTTCAATCGCCGTCACATCACTGATCAAACCGGCTTGTAGTTTTGCCGCGATCTTCGGTGATAGATCCTTGCCGAGCGACGTATGACCGAAGACGAGCACGTCGGGTGACGTTCGATTCATCAACTCGAGGAAGACTTGTCCATAACCGTCTGGCGTGTAGTGTAAAAGACGCTCATCCTCGACGACGAGGACTTGGTCCGCTCCGCGTGATGCTAGTGCATCCGCATCCTTTGCGACATCGTGTCCAATCAGGACCGCGATGACTTCATCCGCGACACGTCGCGCTGCTGCGATTGCCTCAAACGACACATTCCGTAAACTGCCGTCCCGTGATTCTGCGAGTACTAATGCTTTTGTCATTCGTTTCTCCCCCTTAGACCACTTTTGCTTCGTTGCGTAATAATGATGCGAGTTGCGCGACTTGCTCGTTCAGTTCACCTTCAAGGATCTTACCAGCTGCTTTGTTCGGTGGTAAGAAACGATCAATCGTCTCTAGACGTGGTGCGAGTTCGTCTTCATCAAGTTCAAGATCATCGAGTTCGAGTTCTTCAAGCGGCTTTTTCTTCGCCTTCATGATCCCTGGCAGACTCGGATAACGTGGTTCGTTCAATCCTTGTTGCGCAGTGACGAGTAACGGAAGCGTTGTTTCGATCGTCTCCGTATCCCCTTCAGCGTCGCGTGTCACGACAGCTTTCGTACCGTCGAGCTCTAGTTTCGTGATCGTCGTCACGTAAGGGATATCAAGTAGTTCTGCGACGCGAGGCGCCACTTGACCACTTCCGCCATCGACTGCGACGTTCCCGGCGATGACGAGATCAACCGTTTGTTCCTTCAAATAACCAGCGAGCACTTCAGAAATCGTGAAATGATCTGCCTCTTCGATATCATCTTCAATCGAGATACGAACTGCTTGATCCGCTCCCATTGCGAGTGCTGTTCGTAATTCTTTGTCCGCATCTTCCGGTCCGACCGTCACGACCGTTACCGTTCCCCCTTGTGCATCACGAACACGAATCGCTTCTTCTACCGCATACTCATCGTATGGGTTAATGATGAACTCAGCGCCATCCTCATCGATTTGACCATTCTCGAGTTGGATTGCTTCTTCCGTATCGAATGTGCGTTTCAACAGTACATAGATTTCCATCTCATGCTCCCCCTTGTCGTCTATTCACCATCATCCTTTGTATCCGCTTACATAGTTGTTGTCATGAAAAGGGCTTAACTCAGCCCTTTGATCAACATCCGATGAATCCCGTCGCGTGTCTCAAGCAACTCATATTTGAATCCACTTGCCATCCAGCTCGTCACGACCTCATCGATTGTTCCGAAAATCATCTGACGTGCTAATCGATAATCCAGATCGTTTGAAAACTCACCTGTCGTCATCCCGTGCTTAACGACCCGGTCAATCAGATGCAAGTACGGCTTTAAGACGGCGGCAATGTTTTGGCGCATGTCTTGATTGGATTGACGTAGCTCGATTTGCGTGACGACAGCCAAATCATAATCAACGGATAATTGCTCAAGATGTGCCTCGATCAATGCGGCCAATTGTTCTGTTGCTGACGTGTGATTCGCGATTTGTCCTTCGGAATATTCGATGAAGCTTCCCATTTTCGCTTGGAATAGCGAAATCAAGAGATGTTCTTTATTCTTGAAGTACAGATAGATCGTTCCATCCGCAACCCCGGCTTCCTTTGCGATGGCAGTCACTTTCGCTCCATGGTAGCCGTTCTTGGCGATGACTTTTACGGCGGCATCAATGATGCGGTCACTCTTTGACATTGTTCGTTTCATTCCACTATCTCCTAACGCATAAAATGAATGATGGTTCATTCATATTTATTCTATCATGTCATTTTATCCTGTCAACTGCTTTCTTCGAGTTGTTTGGCACGTTCTTCTTCAACGAGAACACGGCGGAGAATCTTACCAACGAAAGTCTTCGGTAACTCTTGCCGGAATTCATACTGCTTCGGCACTTTGAACGATGCTAACTGCTTGCGACAGAATTGATCGAGTTCTTCTTCTGTGACCGTCATCTCATCCTTGACGACGATGAACGCCTTGACGGTCTCTCCGCGGTAGACATCCGGAACACCGATGACGACCGCTTCTTTAACGGCTGGGTGTTCATATAGGATTTCTTCGACTTCACGTGGATAAATGTTGAATCCAGAAGCAATGATTAAATCTTTTTTCCGATCGACGATTCGGAAATAATGATCCTCACCGATATATCCAAGGTCTCCCGTATGCAACCAACCGTTTCGCAGAACAGCTTGCGTATCTTCTGGTCGTTTCCAGTATCCTTTCATGACTTGCGGACCTGTGACGATGATCTCACCAATCTCACCTGGAGCAGCCGGTGTCTCTCCGTCTGCTTGGACAATTTTCGCTTGCGTATCGGGTACCGGAATACCGACCGTTCCAGGAATCCGACGATCCCAGATACAGTTCGTATGTGTCACCGGACTCGTTTCAGACAAACCGTATCCTTCAACGATCCGCCCACCCGTCAGCGCTTCGAATTTTTCCTGCACTTCGACTGGTAGTGGAGCTGAACCAGAAATACAGGCTTCAATCGAAGAGAGATCATACTTCTTCAGCTTCGGATGATTCAATAGACCGACATACATCGTCGGAGCACCTGGGAACAAATTCGGTTTTTCCTTGTGAATCGTTTTGAGTACCTGTTCGATATCGAATTTTGGAACGATGATTTGTTCATAGGCATTAAATATGCCGAAATTAAGGTTACACGTCATGCCATAGACATGGAAATAAGGAACGACTGCTAACAGCTTCCGTCCATCTCCTCGATTGTATTTATAGAACCAGTTGTCGATCTGTTCGACGTTTGCACTCAAGTTAAAGTGTGTCAACATGACACCTTTGGGTGCGCCTGTCGTTCCACCCGTATATTGGAGAACCGCGACGTCCTCCTTCGGTTGAATCGCGACTGGTGTAATCGGTTCATACCCCCGCAAAGATAAAAACGGGATCGAACCTGTCGTATCAATGATGATGTTGTTATCTTTCCGTGCTTTAATCGGATAGAGTTTATTTTTAGGGAAGGGAAGGTAATCCGCGATACTTGTCGTCACGACGGTCTTGAGTGTCGTCGACGCCTTGACACGAGACGCTTTCGGATAGAGTAGATCGAGCGTCACGAGTAGATGTGCTCCTGAATCGACGAGAATCTGTTCAAGTTCACGGTCTGTATAGAGTGGGTTCACTTGGACGACGATACCACCTGCATAGAGAACAGCATAATAACTGATCATATACTGGGGACAGTTCGGTAACATCAGTCCGACGCGATCCCCTTTTTTTAGTCCATGCTCTTGTAATAGGCTCCCAAGTGCGCGGGCCTCGTCACGTACTTCACGAAACGTCATACGTTTTCCTAAGAAACTCAAGGCACGTTGTTCTGGAAAATCAGTCGCTGCCTCATCGAGTGCCTGATAAAGAGGTAATTCTCGATAATCAATCGATGCGGGTACTTGCTCGGGATAATCAGATAACCAAACGGATTCCATACGTTTCCCTCCCTGATAATGAATTACTATTCATTTTTATTATACGTTGAATCGAATTCGACATGCCAGTAAAATCCAAAAAAAGAAATCAAATCTGATTGTTTTTTTCGATTCGTTCAATTAGAAATCATCATACAAAAAAGCAGCACCACCCTTTCTCGTTTCCGAAAAAGAAGCAGCACTGCTTTTTAATAGACATCACCGGGATGGATACGTAAATCCTTCACCAATGACTTCGCGCACTTTATGAATGACGACGAAGGCGCGGGGATCCGCTGCTTCGACGATCTGTTTCAACGGTGCCAGTTGTCGTTTATCGACGATCATATACAACATATCATTCTTTTGTTTCGTAAAATGACCGTGACTGTGGATGACCGTCGCGCTACGACCGAGCGTCTCTGTCAGGATCGTCGCGATCTCCTCTTGGCGATGACTGATGATCGTGACCGCTTCGCGGACATTTAATCCTTCGCTGACGAGATCAATCAAGTACGAGCCGATGATGATTGCAATCAACGTGTATAGCATCGTCTCTTCTCCGAATAGGAACCCTGATGCACCGACGACCGCGACATCGATGATAAACATCGAGACCGCGATACTGAGATTCAAGTATTTATTCATCAGTCGAGCGATGATGACTCCGCCGCCCGTCGTTCCTCCAGCTCGAATGACAAGACCAATCCCAACACCAATCAGAATTCCCGCATAGACCGTACCGATTAAACGGCTATCTGATGATGTCGCTAGACTAGCAGTCGAGGAGAGGACAAATGATGTGACGGCGACCGAAATGACGGAGTAAAGCATCGTCTTCCGGCTGAGGAATCGATAACCGACGACGAACAGCAAGGCGTTCGCAATCAGGGAAACAAGTCCCGTATCCCAGCCATAGAGGTAGTAGAAGATGACCGTGATCCCGATCAATCCACCTTCAGATAAATCGTTCGGAATCGTAAAGTAGTTGATTCCAAAGGCGAGAATCGCAGACCCGATGATGACCCAGAAGATGTCCTTCCAAGAAATCAATTGCATCGCCTCAAAAGCACGGCGTCTCGTTTCTGTCGTTGTTGATGTTTTTCTTACGTTCATATGCGTTCCTCCTTTTTTGATTAGGCGTGGCTTCCAATAAAAATTCCGTACTGAAACGATGTCAGTACGGAATGATCACACGGTAAGACCGGTTCTTTTAATTAAATACAATCCAAAGGATACCGACGACCAAAAAGGCAATCGAAACCCCGAACATGATTTTCGCTAAACGTTCTAACACGGATTCACCCCACTAACGCTGATCCGATGACGTAGGACATGCCGATCGATAAGGCACATGAAATAATGCCGACAGCAATGTTGCCGTTCTCGATTTCACGGTCTACCGGCAAATTCGGTGTCAGGAATTCAAAGATCCAGTATGTCGATATCAACAGTAAGAAGCCAAAAGCACTTTCAAGAAATATCGACCCGACCCGTTCTTCCCCTTGAACAGCGAAATGAACGATATTGGCGAGTCCGATGATTTTTCCACCTGTTGCTAACGCAACGGCGATGTTGCCACTCTTGATATGTTCCCAGTTTTTATACCGGGTTGTCAACTCAAAAAGTGCAAGTCCTAAAATGATCAGTAATCCCGCGACCGAATAGAGCGCTGTCGTGTAGACATAGACGTTCTCAAAAATGTTCATCCTGCTTTCCTCATTTCAGTTCGATGATCGTCACACCGTGTCCGCCTTCACCTTGACCGCCTAAGCGGTGACCTTTGACGTGACGATGACCTTTCAAGAATTCTTGGACACCTTGACGCATCGCTCCCGTACCCAGACCATGGATGACACGAATGTGGTCGTAGTTCGATAACAAAGCTTGGTCCATGAAGCGTTCGAGCTTCGATAATCCTTCTTCAACACGGACGCCACGTAAATCCAGTTCAGCTGAAGGCGCCGATTGTTTCGTCACACTCGTACCACCAGAACGCCCTTTTGTTTGAGGACGTTTTGGAGTACTGCCGATCTTCGCGAGATCTTCCGGTTTGACGTTCACCTTCATGATGCCGACTTGAACGGTATACTCGCCGTTCGCCTGTTGGTTGATGATATAGCCTTTTTGATTAAAGGTCGTGACTTTGACTTCTTCCCCTTTATCAAAACGTGGCGTTTGATCGTATTTCGCTTTTACTTTAGCGATCCGTTTCTCTTGCAGACTCGGCTTCGCATCTTCAAGTTTTTTACGTGCCTCGATCAGTTCATGCTCTTTGACGGCACCAGCATCACGCAATTCTTTCAAACGTTTAATGACGCCTTCAGCCTCTTTTTGGGCACGTTCGACTGCACGTGCTGCTTTCTCTTCCGCTTTTGCCAGAATCTCATTTTTCTCTTCCTGAATCTCTGCTTGTTCTTGCTCGAATTGCTCACGCTCTGCAACGAGTCGTTTCTTCTCTTCTAGCAACTGAGCCTCTAACGTTTCAGCACGCTGTTTCGCTTCTTCCAGTCGTTCGATCATCGTTTCGACGGATTGGGCGTCGCTACCGATTTGACCACGTGCCGCGTCGATGATCCGGTCTTCAAGTCCGAGACGTTTTGAAATCTCGAACGCGTTCGAGCGTCCCGGTACACCGATGAGTAAGCGATACGTCGGACTGAGTGATTCGACATCGAATTCCATCGACGCGTTGACGACTCCTTCTCGGTTATAGCCGTACGCTTTTAATTCCGAATAGTGCGTCGTCGCTGCAACGCGTGCTCCGCGGCGTTTCACTTCATCAAGAATTGCAATCGCCAGGGCAGCCCCTTCTGTCGGGTCCGTTCCCGCACCCAATTCATCAAACAGCACCAAACTCATGAAATCGATTTTCTCCATCATCGAGACGATGTTCGTCATGTGCGAGCTGAACGTCGACAAGTTTTGTTCAATCGACTGTTCATCCCCGATATCGGCATAAATCGCATCGAAAACACTGAGCTCCGTCTCATCTGCTGCCGGTACGTATAGTCCTGATTGCACCATCAATTGCAAAAGACCGATCGTCTTTAAGGTAACCGTCTTACCACCCGTGTTCGGACCTGTGATGACGAGAGATGTAAAATCGCCACCTAGCGAGACAGTGATCGGTACGACCTCTTCTTTTGGAATGAAGGGATGTCGTGCTTCCTTCAGAATGATATGGCGATTTTCATTCAAGCGTGGTTCGACCGCTCCAATCTGATGACCGTACAATGCTTTCGCCATGATGAAATCAAGTTCTGCTAGTACATCGAGATTGATGCGCAGCGAGTCGCCGACACTCCCGACAAGTGCTGATAATTGTGCGAGGATTCGTTCGATTTCAGCTCGTTCTTTCAAACGCGCTTCTTGGATCTCGTTGTTCGCAGAAACGACGGCTTGTGGTTCGATGAACAACGTTGCACCGGACGCCGACTGATCATGAACGATCCCACCGAACGCTTGACGATATTCTTGTTTGACCGGGACACAGTAGCGATCATTTCGCATCGTCACGATGGCGTCAGATAGCATCTTCGCTTTACTACGTAAGACACTATCGATTTTAGAACGAACTTGTCCTTCAAGCGAACGCAACTGACTCCGTAACGCTCGTAATTTATCACTTGCCGAATCTTGAACAGTTCCCTGATCGTCAATGGCATGACGAATTCCCTGTTCGATCTCAACGAGCTTCGTGATCTGTTCGATTCGACTGTCGAGTCGTGGTAATCGTAGATCCGGATGATCCTCATGCAATCGTTCCTGGAACGCCTTCACTTGACGTCCTGAATAGACGACGTCTGCGACGGATAGAAGTTCACTCGTCGAGAGGACCGAACCAATTTCTGCTCGTTTCACTTCACTGCGGACATCTGTCAGTCCACCGAACGGATAACGGTCACGTAACCGATAAACCGTCGTTGCTTCCGTCGTGACAGCCAATAATTCCTTGACCTGCTCGAACTCTTCCGCTGGACGCATCGCTCGAACGAACTGTGCTCCAAGTGAGCTTGCTGTGAACGATAACATGTTTTCTTTTAACTTCTCATATTCTAAGACGCGTAATGCGTTGGCATTCATTTAATCCACTCCTAAACGTTTTTGACCGAAGAAGGCAAGTGCTGCTTCAGCGCTCCACGTATTGATGACATCAGACGCCTCCAAATAGGCTTTACGTGCATGGAGGACTCCAAGTTTCATATCTTCTAACATTTCTGGTCGGTGTGTATCCGTATTGATTAAAATTTTCACACCAGCAGCCTTCGCTTTTGCTAGGGAACTTGCCGTCAAATCGAATCGTGCCGGGTTTGCATTCATCTCAAGCGCTGTTCCTGTCTCGGCTGCTAGTTCGATCAAGCGATCGACGTTAACCGCATACCCTTCACGTCTACCGATGATTCGTCCTGTCGGATGGGCAATCAGAGAAACGTAAGGATTACGACACGCATTCTCAAGCCGTTGCATGATCTCTTCTTCCGTCTGATCGAATTTCGAGTGAATCGAGGCAATGACGTAATCCATCTCTTTTAAGAAATCATCTTCATAATCGAGCGACCCATCAGGTAAGATATCCATCTCGACGCCACATAAAATCGTCATCTCGGGATGTTTCTTGCGTGCCGCTTCGATTTCGACACGTTGCGCACGTAGACGTTCTTCCGTCAATCCATTGACGAACTTCATATACTTACTATGGTCGGTGATCGCCATCCATGTATACCCTCGTGCAGCACACGCATCGACCAGTTCTTCAACAGATAATGTGCCATCTGACCATGTCGTATGCATGTGCACATCTGCTTGAATATCCTGTTCCGTCAAAAGGCGTGACAAATCCTGTTCGAACTCTTGACGCCCTGCTCGTAATTCAGGTGCGATGAACGATAAGTCGTACCGCGCAAACAATTCTTCTTCCGTCTTCGGCTGCACTAACCCGTTCTCCGTCTCGACACCATATTCAGAAATGCTCTCTCCCTGTTCTTTGGCAAGTTGACGCATCCGGACATTGTGATCCTTCGAACCCGTGAAGTGATGTAACGTTGACGCGTACGCCGCGTCATCGACGATTCGGAAATCAACCGCGATATAATGGACGTCTCGTTTTAAGACGAGTGATACTTTCGTACTGCCGGCAGCAATGACTTCATCGATGAGCGACAGTTCCAAGAGTTGCTCCTTGATTCGTTCCGGTTCGTTCGTCGAGAGGATGAAATCAAGATCCTTGCACGTCTCTTCTGCTCGGCGGAAGCTTCCACCAACTTCGAAACGAATGATTTCATCGAACGACGCAAGGGTCTGATTTAATTCCGCAACGACCTTCCGCATGACACCATACGGTAATCGTTCTGGTCGTGTTTCAAACGTTTCGAGCGCTTTGACGTACTTTTCGACCGTCTTCTTACCGAATCCAGGCATCGCTTCGACTGTACCATCCGCTAATTTCTCTGCAAAGGAATCCGCATCAATGACGCCGACTTCATGCAATTTAGCAAGTTTCTTCCCACCAAGACCTGGGATCTTCAGTAAAGCAATCAGTCCTTCCGGTACTTCTTGTTCGAGTTCCGTCAGTGCCGTACTCGTTCCCGTTTCCCGGTACTCCTCAAGAACAGCAGCCGTTCCTTTACCAATCCCCTTCATCGCCGTGAAATCGTCGATTGCCATGAAGTCAGCATCCGATGCCTCGAGGATACTTGCTGCTTTTCGGAAAGCATTGATCTTAAACGGATTTTCCCCTTTAACCTCTAGATAGACTGAGATTCGTTCTAAGTGACGCATTGCATCTTGAATCGTACGCATGTGCAATTCTCCCCTCAAAAAAAGCTCCCATTTAACGGGAGCATGTTTATTTTATCAATCCAACTTGATCCATCAGCCAATTCGCAAGGAGCGGTGTATGTTGGATGATGAAACTTGCCAAACTCGAGTCTGCAATGGCATCCTGTATCGACTGAATCGGAACGAATGCTGCGAGGAACAAGAGTAAGAAAATGAAGATGTACATCTCGATGAAGCCAAAGACGCCACCTAATAATCCTTTGACTTGTTTTAAAATCGGAATGTTCGTCAACGAATCAAACATCGATAACAAAATCGCTAAGATGATTTTTGTACCAAAGAACAGGACGACGAACCAAAAGGCTTTGTAGAACACCTCATCGAGTCGTGCTGAACTTGGAATTGCGAACATCGTCAAGTCGATTCCCGCATCATCCAGTGTCGAAGGATATGGAACCCACAAACGGAATTTCGTCGCCAGTTCCTCATAGAACGACAAGGCGACGATGAAGGAAATGATCAGGCTGAGCAAATGCCCGGCCTGCAATACGACTCCCCGTCGGACACCCGTCATGACACCTAAGGCGAGAAGTAATAAGATAACGAAAGAAATCATAGTTTATAGTTCACCCAAATTCTTTTTTATTTTTACGTAATCACTACCAATATTAAGCGCCGCTAGGACGGCGATTTGACGAACGTCGAGTTGTGGTGCTTGTTCTCGGATTTCTCGAATTTTCGTATCGACGAGGAGACCCACTTCGCGTACGTGTTCTGGCGACTCCGTTCCGACAATCGTATAATCATTGCCTGCGATATGAATCGTCGTCCGGTTCAACCCTTCTGAATCAGCCATTTTTCTGTCCTCCTCATACTTTGCTTCTTTCATATAGTACCATCATTTTCGTTTTAGGAAAAGAAGTCCCCCATCGGTCTTAAGGATGGTATGCTTAATCCCGGAAAGGGAGGTTATCTCGTGGGAACTACCGTTTTACGCTTATCTAAAGAAAAGCAAGACCTCGTCATACAAGAGTTTAAACAAGGACAGACGAAGAGTCCACCGTATGCCCGCTTCGCCGCTAAAGTACCCGGATGTGTCATCACGATTTACAATTCTGGAAAAGTGATGTTTCAAGGAACCGAAGCCGAAACCATCGCTTCACGCTTCGGCACGGCTACACCGACTAAATCGAAGGAACCACTTGTTTCAACGTTACCAAATGGTTTTGCAGAATGGTCCGTCGCTGGCAGTGACGAAGTTGGAAAAGGCGATTTCTTCGGTCCACTCGTCGTCGTCGCCTCCTTCGTTGATCGAAAGCAGATTGCACTTCTTCAGGAACTCGGTGTTCGGGACTCCAAGCACTTGAATGACACGGAGATTCGAAAGATCGCCCGTGATCTCCATGCTGTCATTCCGTACACATATCGTATCCTACACAATCCAGAATACAATCAGATGCAACGAACGATGACACAAGGAAAGATGACTGCCTTGATGCATAATGATGTACTCGAGCGACTTCTTGACCAACTGGAGACGAAACCAGAAGCGATCTTGATTGATCAGTTCGCTGAAAAGACCGTTTACTACAAACACTTGTCTGGTGTCGTCAATCCCGTTCGAGAAAACGTCTACTTCTCGACCAAGGCGGAACAACTTCATGTCGCCGTCGCTGCCTCCTCGATCATTGCTCGCGCCATCTTTTTGAAGGAGATGGACAAGTTGAGTGAAACAACAGGTGTCGTCATTCCGAAAGGTGCTGGTGCCAAGGTCGATCAAGTCGCCGCTTCACTGATTTTACGTTATGGAGCTGACAAACTTCGTGACTGGACGAAAGCCCATTTTGCAAATACGAAAAAGGCACAACAACTGGCTGCGAAACGAAACCGACCATGACCTTAACGGAATGGTCGGTTTTTTTAAATGACGGACTCCCCTTCAGACAGTCGTTCTAATTCCGCAAGAAGTATGTGTTTTTCATTAAAAGGAATCGTTTTTGTACCGATTCGTTCTACCTCATCATGACCTTTCCCGACGATGACGATGCGTTTTCCTTCGTGCGCCAAATGCGCTGCTTGTACGAGCGCTTCGTGGCGGGATGTATGGCACCCTATTAAATGTTCACGTGGAATATCGACGATTAGCTCTTCAATGATTCGATCCGGATTCTCTGTCCTCGCATCATGGACCGTTGCGATGATGTGTTCACAATATTTGCTTGCAATCCGCCCCATCTCCGCTCGTTTTGTTCGATCACGCTCTCCAGCTGCACTCAATACGACCGATAGCGACTCTCCGGAAGAAGTGAGTGCCTGTAAACATTTTTCCAGACCATCCGGTGTATGGGCATAATCGATATAAATCTCACAAGGTGCCCAGTCCAGTCGTTCGAGTCGTCCTTTCGGCAATTCCAGTTCTGGAATATGGCGAATCAAATTATAGAGATTGGCATCGCCTGCCCGCAATAATCCCATCGCCGCCGCTAAATTCGCTGCATTGAATTCACCTAGTAAAGCTGTCGGTACACGTGTCGTCGTCTCGTCGATTCGCACATTGACGGTGTCTGTTAACCATTCGACCGCGATTTGTGACGTCCGATGTGGTTGCGTCGTATACCAGATGACAGGTTGTAAAGGCGCAGCTTCTCGCATGACGCGACTCCAACCATCTTCTCGATTCAAGACAATGGTCCGACCATTTGACGCGGCGACTTGTTGAAACAACAACGCTTTCGTCTTGGCGTAATCCTCCATTGAATGATGGTAATCCATATGATCATGCGTCAGGTTTGTAAATGCTGCCGAGTGGAAAGACACTCCCTCGACTCGACCTTCGGCTAATGCGTGAGAAGACACTTCAATGATGCAATCCGTCACGCCTTTTTCAACCATTTCATACAACAGTCGATGTAAGATGATGGCTTCAGGTGTCGTATTCGGCGTCTCAATGAGTTCCTCATCAATTCGTGCACCGACCGTGCTGATCATGCCGGCTTTTATACCTGTTGCTCGAAAGAGATCATACGCCAATTTCGTCGTCGTCGTTTTTCCATTCGTTCCGGTTACACCGTATACACGCATCTTTTGACTAGGTTGATCGTAAAAGCGATTCGCGACTTGACCTGCAAGTCGTTTCGTATCCGGCACAGTAATGACGGGAACCGGGCAATCCGGAAACGATTGTTCAGCTAAAATCGCCACAGCCCCGTTTTGGATTGCCTGATTGATATAATCGTGACCATCAACCGTGTAACCGTTGATACAGATGAATAATCCGCCAGGTCTGATTTGTCGCGAATCGGTTGCGATATTCGTGATGAGTGGATTGATTGCTTCCTTTATAGTGAATGGTAATAGTTCAGTCAGGAGCTTCGCTAGTCGATTCATGATGTACTCTTCCCTTCTTTGTCTCTTCTCTATGTCAAGATGAATTAGTCAACCGATCACATAAGCAGTCGTATCCATTGTTTCAAGTAAATCAAATACTCTTTTACGGAACATACCCGCTTTAAGACCTGCTTAATCTTTTATCATGCTAGAAAATTATTCTCTTCAATGCATGAAATGAGCGTTTCTTCCCTTGCGCCTCTTAATCAGCTTTGATACACTCTTAAAGTTAACTAGTTAACTAAAAGGAGAAATAGGATGCTCTATACACAAGAAGATGTACTCGGACAACTATCAAAAGTCTCACGTCTCGTAAAACGAGAGATTGATGCTACCTTGCTTCCCTACTCGTTACATACGGGTCAATGGGCACTAATAAAAGCAGTTGCATTACTACAACCTGTTTCACAAGTCCAACTGGCCGATTATCTAATCATTGAAAAACCAGCTGTGACGAAAACCGTCTCACGTCTTGAGACGCTTGGTTTCATCACTCGGATAAAAGAAGGACGAACACATTTTGTCTCATTGACACCTTTAGCCATCGAACGGTTCGACCAAATCGATGCTGCGGTCCAAGAGACCCACCAACGCTTACTCGCCTCCTTCTCCCTTACCGATCAGCAACAGCTCGGTGAGTGGATGACGCACCTACTTACTCTACATCGACAGGAGGAATCTTCATGACCGCTCGGTTATTCTCGCGTCATTACATCATGACGTTGATCATCAATCTGTTGCTCTTCATCACGTTTTATCTACTCAATGCCTCACTTCCTTTACTCGCTGCTAAACAGTTTCCAGTCTCCGCTTCAGCACTCGGGTGGATCGTGACGAGTTTCATCCTGGCAACCGTCTGTTCTCGTCCATTGATTGGTCACTGGTTAGATCGTTACGATTTAAAGCGCGTCTTGATGATCTCTGCAAGTCTTTTTACAGTCATGAGTATCTGCTACATGCTCGTCCTACCTTTAGAATCATTTTTTTATCTAATCATCATCCGTATCATCCATGGCTTTAGTTTCGGGATGCTATCTTCTTCAATTAGTCTCGCCGTTACGACATTGATTCCAAAGACACGTCAAGGCGAAGGGATGGGCTATTTCGTCCTATCGATGAACTTGGCATCCGTCCTTGGTCCTGTCATCGGTCTTGCCTTTATTCAAGAAAAAGCATTCGTTCTGTACTTCGTGACGGTCGCCGTCCTAGCGATCATCGCTTTCTTGTTAATGACGCGTCTTCCACTGACGAGCCAACATATTCCAAGCACGTCCGCGTTTCGTTTAAGGCAGTCCCTCTTCTTATCGCATCCGCTTTTGTTGGTGGCGACTCTGTTGGCAGGCGTTGCGATTTCTAGTACATCTGCGTTCATCTCACTGTATACGGATTCGATTGGACATATCGCATATGCTTCTTATTTTTATGCGTTAGTCGCTCTCGGAATGGTCGGGATTCGACCAATTGCCGGAAAATTGTTTGACCAGCGAGGTGCTGCATTCGTGCTGTTGCCCTCGTATACCCTTTATATGATTGGCTTTGTCATTCTCGGCATATATCCTTCGTTTGCTGGTTTATTGACTGCTGCCATCATCATTGGTATCGGTTCTGCTTCCATCTTCCCGGGACTTCAAACTGTCCTTTTGAACTTCGCACCTCCCGCACAGAAAGGGAAAGCCATCTCGACCTTTTTCCTTGCTTACGACACAGGTTTTGGAATCGGTGCCTTGATTCTTGCTACAGTCGCAAGCGGTATCGGCTATTCCAATATGTTCTTGTCCTGTAGTCTGATCGTTCTCGTAAGTGGTCTACTGTATTTCACCTTTACGAAACGACAAGCTGCGTCATCTGAAACAGAAGAACTTGCTTCTTGAATCTGTCGTCAAACGAAAACAGCCGCCTTCCTCTGAAAGGAAAGCGGCTGTTTGTTTATCCTGATTATGCGCGAAGTTCCGCATTGAACGTTTCTTTCACTGCATCAACGACTCGCTGTTGCGCTGTCGTGATTTCTTCATCGACTAACGTCCGTTCCTTGTTTTGATAACGGAGGGAGAACGCGAATGATTTTTCATTCTCTCCGACGTTCTCACCCGTATAGACATCGAACAATTCGATCGTCTGAAGAAGTGGACCGGCTGCTTCCGTCATGACATCGACGATGGATTGCGCCGTCACTGATCGCTCGACGACGATAGCTAAGTCGCGTGTCATTGATGGGAAACGTGAAATTTCCGAGTAGACCTGCTCTTCTTTCGAACGTAGTGCCATCGCCTCTAATTCAAAGACGTACACTTCTTTTAGACCATACTGTTCTTTTGACAGACCAGGATGCACTTGACCGACGAATCCGATCGCTTCTCCGTCAAGCAAAATGCGCGCCGTCCGTCCTGGGTGCATCGATGGAATGCTCGCTGCCTCGAACGTCAACGTAACACCGACTGCAGAAGCGAGTGTCTCGACGATTCCTTTCATGACGAAGAAATCTGTTTTGACGAGCGTTCCGTGCGCACGGTGTTGTTCTGACACACCGACTGCGACGCCACCGATCATTTCTTGTTCAATCGGGAGTGTCTCAAGTGACGCATCCCGTTGCAGATAAACACTGCCGAGTTCATAAAACGCGACATCGGCATGCTGTCGTGCGACGTTATGCTGCGCGACTTCAAGGAGTCCCGGAATGAGTGACGTCCGCAGTGTCGAACGTGCTTCACTGATTGGCATTGCCAGTTTGACCGGATGCAAATCTTCTCGTTCATTGAATTGCATCGCGCGTTGTTCGCTCGTCAATGAATACGTGATGGCTTGCGAAAGACCTGCTCCCTGCAATGTCCGGCGTAAATGACGACGGTGAATGTTCCGTTTTGGTAAGAAGCCACGGCTCGCTTCAGACGGTAAGCTTGAAGTCAGTGCATCATATCCGTAGAGACGAGCGACTTCTTCCGCTAAATCAGCTGGAATTTTCAAGTCTTGGCGGCGAGTCGGTACGCTGACTGTCAAGGCATCACCCGATAATTCAACACCGAGACCAAGACGTTCGAGTAACATTTGCATGACCGTTCCTTCGATCTCCATACCAAGACGGTGATTGATGTACGAGACACTCGCTTCAATCAAGTGATCGTCAAGCTCGAGCGTTCCAGCTTGAGCGACACCAGCCTGAACCGTTCCACCCGAGAGTTCAGCAATCAAAGTTGCAGCCCGATCGAGTGCTAACAAGACACGACGTGGATCAACGCCCTTTTCGAAACGAGCACTCGAGTCCGAGCGAAGTCCAAGAACACGGCTCGTCTTCCGGACGGAAATCGGTGCGAAGTAAGCTGATTCTAAAATGATCGATGTCGTGTTTTCATCGACTTCGGTATTCGCTCCACCCATGACACCAGCAAGCGCGACCGGGTGTTCACCGTCAGTGATGACCAGCATCGAAGAATCGAGCGTCCGCTCTACTTCGTCGAGCGTCGTGAACGACTCTCCTGCGTGCGCTTGACGCACGACGATCCGTTTTCCGAGTTTTTCAGCATCAAATGAATGAAGCGGTTGACCTGTCTCAAGTAAGACGAAGTTCGTAACGTCGACGACGTTGTTGATCGGACGAATGCCGTTCGCAATCAAGCGGTTTTTTAACCAAGTCGGTGACTCTTGAATCGTCACGCCTTGAATTTCTCGTGCCGCGTAGAACGGGCAGTCCTCTGAATCAAGCGTCACGTCGACTGCCGTCGCAGTTTCTGCTTCTTTGACTTCAACGACCGGGAAAGTCGGTGTCGTATCGTAAAGCGCCGCCACTTCGTATGCGACACCATACATGCTAAGACAGTCTGACCGGTTCGGCGTTAACCCAAGTTCGAGGATTTCATCGCGTAGACCGAGTAACTCCAAGACGTCCTGTCCTGGTGTGACTGGTTCTCGGAACGTATGGATTCCGTCTTGCTCATCTTCTCGGATGTATTTCTTTTCGAATCCGAGTTCTTCGAGTGAACAGATCATCCCTTCCGAGACGACACCGCGCAATTTGGCACGTTTAATCTTAATACCCGGTAAGCGAGCTCCGACGCGTGCGACGATGACATCTTGTCCGGCTTCGACGTTCGGTGCACCACATACGATTTGGACCGGTTCGTCTTGTCCGATGTCGACCGTCGTGACGTTCAATTTATCTGCTTCTGGATGTTTTTCTTTCGTTAACACACGTCCGACGACGATGTTGTTCAACGCTTCATCCCGGACATCGACGCCTTCGACTTCGATTCCGCTCTTTGTAATCAAATCAGCCAAATCTTGTCCTGATGTGTGACTGACATCCACATATTCGTTCAACCATTGTTTTGAGACTAACATCTGCGTTCCCCCTTAAAACTGTTCGCTGAAGCGAACGTCATTCGTATAGAAGTGGCGAATATCATCGACACCGTATTTCAACATGGCAATCCGTTCGATACCCATCCCGAATGCGAATCCTGACATTTTTGTGCTATCATATTCGGCCATTTCGAGAACGTGAGGATGAACCATTCCCGCACCCAGAATTTCAATCCATCCCGTCTGTTTACAGATGTTGCATCCTTTACCGCCACATTTGAAGCACGAGACGTCGACTTCGACGGACGGCTCTGTGAACGGGAAGAAACTTGGGCGTAAACGGACTTCACGTGCTTCACCGAACATCTGCTTCGCGAAGGCTTCAAGCGTTCCTTTTAAGTCTGCCATCGAAATCGATTCTCCGACGACGAGTCCTTCGACTTGCATGAATTGGTGCGAGTGCGTCGCATCGTCTTCGTCTCGACGGTAGACTTTACCTGGGCAAAGAATGCGGATCGGTTCACCTTTAGAAGCGAGCATCGTCCGTGCTTGAACCGGTGACGTATGCGTTCGCATCAAGATTTCTTCCGTGATATAGAACGAATCTTGCATATCACGTGCTGGGTGATCCTTCGGCAGATTCAACATCTCGAAGTTGAACAGATCTTGCTCGACTTCTGGCCCTTCGGCAATCGTATAACCGAGTCCGACGAAGATGTCTTCGATCTCATCCGTCACCTGTTGCAAGAGGTGCGCATGACCGACCTTTTTCGGACGTCCTGGTAACGTGACGTCAATTGCTTCCGCTGCCAGTTTCGCATCCATTTCTTGTTGTTTGACAGCTGTCAGACGTTGTTCCAATTGCTCTTGGATCGCTTGACGAACTGTATTTGCGATCTCACCGACGACTGGTCGTTCTTCCGCTGATAGCTTACCCATTCCTCGTAATACTTCCGTAATTGGTCCCTTTTTCCCGAGATACTTGACTCGGACGTCATTAAGATCTTTTTGTGTTGTTGCCTGATCGACTAATGTCAACGCTTCATCGCGTAATGCTTCTAATTGCTCGCGCATCTTTCCCACTCCTTTAGTTGAAGATATAAAAAAACGTCCCTCCGGCAAATGCCGAAGGGACGATGTAAACACCGTGGTACCACCCTTGTTTGACTTTTCAATCGAAAAGTCCTCCAATTGCGCGATAACGGGCGCATCCCGTCACGATCTCTCGTGCGACTCCGGAGTGAATTCGGTTAGCAGATTCACGAAGCAGTTTTCAGTCTACGACCGCTTCTCCCTGATTGAATCGTTCCCTAACGTACTCTGTTCCATCAACGTCCATGATGTATTCCTGATGTTCACTTTAGCATGAACGCTTGTCGGTTTCAATCCACGCTTGCAAAATGATAGAGCAAAATGCCAGCCGCTACTGCCGCATTCAATGACTCCGCTTTACCACGAATCGGGATGTAGGCACGCTCATCACAGTAAGAGAGCAATTCTGGCGCAACGCCTTGTGCTTCGTTCCCGATGATTAAACCGAGTGCATCCATCGGTGCGATCGTTTGATAAGACGTCGCTCCTTCTAACGCCGTGCCGATTACCGCAATTCCTTGTTCGTGCAGGGCATTCACTGCCTCTTCGAGTGGCATGGAGATAACCGGTAGGTGGAACAGCGATCCTTGCGTCGCACGGATGACTTTTCCGTTATAGACGTCAACTGTTCCCGGTCCGACGACGACCCCATCGAATCCAGCTGCGTCAGCTGTCCGAATCATCGTCCCGACGTTCCCTGGATCTTGCAGACGATCGAGCAACAAATAGCGTCCTCGCTCTAATTGTGCCGAAGCTTGTTTCATCTCACAGACAGCGAAGATGCCTTGCGACGTTTCCGTTTCAGCCAGTACTTTGATGACGGCTTCATCGATCGTAAAGACATCGGCATTTCGTTTCCAAGAACCGGGTACTTGGTACGATTCACGTACGATCAATTCCTTGACGATTCCGGCGCGAACAGCTTCTTCAATCAGATGTTCTCCTTCAATCAAGAAACGGTTCGTCTGCAGACGTCCTTTTTTCGTTAAGAGTTTCTTCCATTGTTTAACGATTTCGTTCTTTGCTGATGCGATGTGCTTCATTGTTTTATTACCCCTCGTAGATCGCTTGGACAGTCTCCGCATCAAGACGTTTTGTCACAGCAACGACTAAATCGACGGCTGCTTCGAAATCGGCTTTATGCATGATTGAGACGTTCGTGTGTAGGTAACGAATCGGTACAGTCAATGCAAGTGATGGAACACCTGTATTCGATAAATGGAACTTCGCTGCATCCGTTCCGCCACCTGGTGTTAAGTCCAGTTGATACTTGATATTTTCTTCTGTTGCGACTTTCGTCACGAAATCGATCAATCCACGATGTGCGATCATCGTTGCATCGAACATGATGACTTGAACGCCTTCACCTAATTTCGACAATGCTTCACGATCGGTCATTCCTGGTGTGTCACCCGGGATACCTGTATCGACAGCAAAGGCGATTGATGGTTTGAGCAGGTGCGCGACAGTTTGAGCCCCACGTAATCCGACTTCTTCCTGAACAGTCGCTCCTGCGAAAATCGTGTTCGGATGTCCATCTGCTTTTAAGCGTTTGATTGCTTCGATTGCGATGGCACAACCAATCCGGTTGTCCCACGCTTTTGCCATCAAGAAGTTCTCATTTTTCATCACAGTAAATTCGCAATGTGGAACGACCGTATCACCCGGACGAATTCCCCAGCTGTCGACTTCGTCTTTCGATGAAGCACCGATATCGATGAACATGTCTTTAATGTCGACCGGCTTATTGCGCGCTTCCGGTGGTAAAACATGAGGTGGTTTTGCACCGATTACACCTGGAATGACTTCACCAGATGACGTCACAATATTCATACGCTGTGCCAAGAGGACCTGACCCCACCAACCGCCGAGTGGTTGGAAACGAAGGAATCCTTTTTCATCAATCTTCGTGACCATGAATCCGACTTCATCCATGTGACCCGCAATCAATACACGTGGTGCATCTTCGCCTGCGCCTTTATGTTCAGCAAACAGACTACCGAGACCATCTTGGTGGAATGCTTCTGCATGGGGTTCCAAATATTCACGCATGAGGCTCCGGACTTCTTTTTCGTTTCCCGGTACACCTGTTGCGTCCGTGAGACGTTTTAGCATATGTAATTGTTCGTTCATCTGATTTCCTCCTTAGTAACCGTTGTCTTGTCGCACATGGTTTGCTTCATTTTTAGAAATGTAAGCCTTGAAAATCATATCCTGTGTAAAGCCTAGTGTAGCACCTAATGCAAGGTATGCACCAATCAGAACATCATAACTTTGTTCCGTCCGCGAAATCGCAAAGACGTTCGTTTTGTTATAGACGTCTAAAAAAGCATCTGTTGCTGTCAAATAGAAGTCACCTTCAGTAAAATGACTTTTCTTGTAATCAAGTGCTAGACCTAGTGAGAGTAGAAAATGGACGCCATCGACATATTCCTCAAGAATTGTGACTTGAGCGGATGGTCCCTTCTTCGACCAGAACTTAAAGCAACGTGTCTCGTTCGCAAGTTCACCGAGTTCGACCAATAAGGCGAGCAGACGCTCGTCGAATTGATTGCCTGTCAATTGATGTTCTGACTGAATCCGTTTATCCAACTGTTCTTGCATCTCAAAAAGTGTCAACCAATCCATCTTTAATTCTCCTTCTATCTAAAAAAATCATATGACCGTCTCATCGACGTGCCTTCTTATTTTATCATTAAATCGAAAAAAACGTCGGAGAATTAAATTCCCCGACGAATTGTAGAACTTAAGCGTTCAATTTTGCTTTTGCTGTGTCAGCAAGTGAAGCAAATGCAGTTGCATCTGTAACTGCGAGGTCAGCGAGCATCTTACGGTTAACGTCGATACCTGCTAATTTAAGACCATGCATCATGCGGCTGTAAGAAAGACCGTTGATACGTGCTGCCGCATTGATCCGAGTGATCCAGAGGCGACGGAAGTCACGTTTCTTTTGACGACGGTCACGGTAAGCGTACATGAGAGATTTCATGACTTGCTGTTTCGCAACCTTGAAGAGTGTATGTTTCGAGCCGTAGTAGCCCTTAGCTAATTTGAGTTGTTTTTTACGACGTTGACGAGTCGTATATCCGCCTTTTACGCGTGGCATATAAATTCCCTCCTAAATCTGTATACGATTGGATAAATTACTTCGCGATCATGTGACGGATGCGTTTGAAGTCACCCGTAGATACCATGCTAGCTTTACGTAATTTACGTTTCGCTTTTGTTGATTTGTTACCGAACAAGTGGCTTGTGTAAGCACGACCACGTTTCAATTTGCCAGAAGCAGTACGTTTGAAACGTTTAGAAGCACCGCGGTGCGATTTCATTTTAGGCATGAGAGATTCCCTCCTACTTCGATTCGATTAGTCTTCTTTCTTAGGAGCAAGCACGAGGAACATGCTGCGTCCTTCCATCTTCGGTCTCTGTTCCACAACACCGAACTCACTTAAATCCGTTGCGAGGCGTTCGAGAACGCGTTTACCGATTTCCGAGTGAGTGATGGCACGACCGCGGAAACGAATACTCGCTTTCACTTTGTTACCATTCTCCAAGAATTTCTTCGCATTACGGAATTTCGTTTGGAAGTCGTTCTCCTCGATCGTCGGGCTAAGACGAACTTCTTTCATCTGAATCACTTTCTGATTCTTCCGAGTTTCTTTGTCCTTCTTTTGCATCTCGAAACGGTATTTACCGTAGTCCATGATCTTACAAACTGGCGGCGTCGCTTGTGGAGCGACCATGACGAGGTCAAGTTCCGCTTCCTCTGCGAGACGTAGCGCTTCGTTGCGTGATTGGACACCTAGTTGAGCACCATCCGCTCCGATAAGACGAACTTCCCGGGCACGGATGCTTTCATTGATTAACAGATCTTTGCTAATGGTTAGCACCTCCATCGTGCATTGCACGAAAAATGAATGATAGAAAACGCTATAAAAAAAGCGTCGGCAGTTCTTCCCGCCCACACTCATAAGGAACGTCAAAGCATAGCAGTCGCTACACATTGCGTATCTTCATGATGAACCAGTACGAGTCGTCATACATGGTGAGAAGCGGGATGCTTCTGCTTTGTTGTCATTTCACTTTGCTATCATAGCACTTGTTTTCCCGTGATGTCAAGCCGCTTTCTATGTTCTTACAGAACGTTGCTCACATACTTGATTATAATAGCAATCCTTTGACGGATAAGCAAGAAGTTTCTAACCTGTTTTTCATGGGTACATTCTTAACATATCAAAAAGATTCAGAACATTCGCAAGCAAAATTGTTTATTTAGAATGATTATTGTTTTATAATCAGTTTAATCTTACATAAGGGGGAGAATAACAGATGACTGAAAAACGATTAACGACCAATCAAGGTGTACCAATTGGAGACAACCAGAATTCACGCACGGCTGGACGTCGTGGACCTACATTATTAGAAGACTATCAATTGATTGAAAAAATGGCCCATTTCGACCGGGAACGTGTACCTGAGCGCGTTGTACACGCTCGTGGATTCGGTGCTCACGGTGTCTTCACTGTCAAAAATTCGATGAAAAAGTACACGAAAGCTGCGTTTTTACAAGAAGAAGGGACAGAAGTTCCTGTCTTCGCCCGTTTCTCGACTGTTATTCACGGCACGCATTCTCCAGAGACGCTCCGCGATCCACGTGGATTCTCTGTCAAGTTCTATACAGAGGAAGGAAACTGGGATTTCGTCGGGAACAACCTTCCTGTCTTCTTCATTCGTGACGCTATGAAGTTCCCGGATATGGTTCATTCACTTAAACCAGATCCACGCACGAATATTCAAGATCCTGACCGTTACTGGGACTTCATGACACTTCGTCCGGAATCGACGAACATGCTCATGCATCTCTTTACGGATGAAGGCATTCCTGCAAGCTACCGTAAAATGCGTGGTTCTTCCGTCCATTCATTCAAATGGGTGAACGCTCATGGCAATACGGTTTATGTCAAACTACGCTGGGTACCGAAAGCTGGCATTCACAATCTCTCAGCAGAAGAAGCAACAGAGATTCAAGGAAAAGACTTTAACCACGCTTCAAACGATACGTTCCAAGCGATTGAAGATGGAGATTATCCGGAATGGGATCTGTTCGTACAGGTGCTCGATCCGGCTGACGTCGATCAGTTCGATTTCGATCCGCTCGATGCAACAAAAGATTGGTTTGAAGATGTCATCCCGTTCCAACACGTCGGTACGATGACTTTGAATAAGAACGTCGATGACTATTTCGCTGAAACAGAATCTGTCGGCTTCAACCCAGGTGTCTTGATTCCAGGGATGTTACCATCTGAAGATAAGTTGTTACAAGGTCGTCTGTTCTCTTACTCGGACACACAACGCTACCGTATCGGAACGAACTACCAACAACTTCCGATCAACTGTCCGTTCGCACAAGTGAACAACTACCAACGTGATGGTGCAATGCCAGTCGGTCAACAAACGAGTCCGGTAAACTACGAACCGAACCGCTATCAAGAAGAACCAAAAGAAACACCAGAGTATACGGAAGAAAACCAGCCGTTACTTGATGATAAACACGGTCGTCTCGAAATCGAGAAGACGAATAACTTCGGTCAAGCCGGTGAAGTATACCGTCGTCTGACAGAAGACGAGCAAGCAGCTCTTCTGAAGAACCTCGTCAATGATCTCGAGCAGGTTCGTCATGAGAACACGGTCTTGCTCGCAATCTGCAACTTCTACCGTGCTGATGCTTCACTCGGTCAGAAACTATCAGAAGCGCTTCAAGTCGATATCGAACCGTTCTTGCAACAAATGCGTTCATAATATGGCACAAGCACCCTCGACGCTAGTCTTGGGTGCTTTTTTTATGCCTTAGTATGGGATGAATTCGTAGCGTTCTGCCGTCTTGTACGTGAACTCATTGAGTTTTTTAAATAAGATGATTTGATCGAGTCCAACCTGCTTGACTGTATTTTGTTGCATGTAACGTTTTTGCTCTGCCGTGAACGTATTATAGATCGGAGCATAGCCATTGCTTTGGAACGGTTGCATTTGAATCGCCCGATCCGCGTCTTCAAATCGGTTGTAGCGAATCGTTCCTCCGACAACTCCTCTACCGAGAATCGTCATCGCTTTTCCATCCGCCCGGTGCACGTTTCGAATCGTATTGTAACGGACCGTTGGATTCTTCCAGTTCATCATCGAAATCGCATAATCCTTTGTTCCATCAATCGTATTTTTTTCGATCCGCACATTCGTGTGTAATCGATTTTCTGTGTATTGATGTGTGCCAATTGCCACGTTGATGTTACGGAACAAGTTATTACGAATCGTGATATCTGCATTCGGAGTTCCATCTTGTTTCGACCACTTCCAGTTGAACCCCTTTGTGATCGGGTCTGGTGTATCGAGATTAATCGATTCATTCGGACCTGTATTCGGTATCATGACAGCGTCGACGAATTTCATGTTTTCGATGACTGCCTTCTTCGTTGCATCAAGTTCCATCGCATGTGAACCTTTTTGATTCCGTACTGTGATGCCGCCGATATACAAGTTTTGATTATGGGCAATGGCGAATGCCGAACCACGCGCATATCGATTCAAGTCGATTTGCGCATTGCCTTTCCCGATGATTTTAACGTTCTGTGAGCCATCATACTTTCCGACCTTTTTGTTCAAACGCAACACGGATGGAGCAACAAGATCAAATACACTGGTCGTTGAACTAATCTTTGTCGTTCCTGTCTCCGTCGTCTTCTTGATGATGACGCCATCTTCCAAGATCACCGTCGTATTGGAGGGAATACCGACACGTAGTGGAGACAGATATGTTCCTTTCGTTAAGACGAGTGTCCCGCCTCCCTCTTTTTCAAGACGTTCCAAATAAGAGCGCATCGTATAGTGATTGCGCGTCTTTGCGTTATAGGTCGTATATTTACGAATCGTCGGGTCAATCGCTTCTGTTTTGGGTGTGATGCGGTATGTCTTTTTAGTCGTCGCTGCATCTGCTTCACCCGGATGAATACCGATTACAAGTGAAGCGGCGATGAGAACAGCAAAAGTCGTCTGTTTCATTTTTTGTAACTTCCTTCCCATCCTTCAAAACATTCATCCAATGAAGGTTTATTATAGCATTTATCCAATTAAAGGAAAAATAATTTTTGGTTATGTTGAATAGATTCAGCTGAATGATCTACCTTTGTCATCGGCATGCCGCTCCCTTCTTTTAAGTATCACATCACAAAAAAAGTCCGCCCTACAGTAGCAGGACGAACTCTTTCATGAGGCTAGAATTATTTTGAACGGTTCGCGATTTCTTGCTCTAAATCAGCGACGAATTGTTCAAGTGATGCGTTGCTTGAGTCTTTTGAACCGTAGCGACGAATGTTGACTTCGCGCGATTCGACTTCTTTGTCACCTAGAACGAGCATGACTGGTACTTTATTGACTTGTGCTTCACGAATCCGGTATCCGAGTTTCTCGTCACGGAAATCTGTTTCGACACGAATTCCTTTTTTCAGCAAGATCGCTTTGATTTCACGGGCATAGTCTTCATGCACTTTAGAAACCGGAATCAATTTCACCTGGACCGGTGCGAGCCATGTTGGGAACGCGCCTTTGTATTCTTCGATCAAGTATGCGACGAATCGTTCCATCGTCGAAACGACACCACGGTGTAAGACGACCGGACGGTGATCTTGTCCGTCATTTCCTTTGTACGTCAATTCGAATCGCTCTGGTAAGAGGAAGTCGAGTTGGACTGTCGAAAGCGTCTCATCTTTACCAAGTGCTGTCCGAACTTGCACGTCAAGCTTCGGTCCGTAGAAGGCAGCTTCGCCTTCTGCTTCGAAGTATTCGAGTTCGAGCTCATCCATTGTTTCTTTCAACTCACGTTGCGCCATTTCCCAAATCGCATCGTTATCGAAGTACTTCTCTTTATCCGCTGGGTCACGGTACGAAAGACGGAATTTGTAATCCGTGATTCCGAAGTCAGCATAGACTTCTTGAATGAGGTGAACGATGGCTTTGAACTCATCTTTCATTTGGTCAGGACGGACGAACGTATGTCCATCGTTAAGGACCATGTAACGAACGCGCTGAAGACCAGTCAAGGCACCAGACATCTCATAACGGTGCATACCACCAAGCTCCGCGACACGAAGCGGTAAATCACGGTACGAACGCGGTTCGTTCTTGTAGACCATCATGTGGTGTGGACAGTTCATCGGACGAAGAACGAGTTCTTCATTGTCCATCTCCATTTTCGGGAACATGTCATCTTGATAGTGATCCCAGTGACCCGATGTCTTGTATAGATCGACTGAACCGAGAACCGGTGTATAGACGTGCTCATATCCAAGTTCGAGTTCTTTATCGACGATATAACGTTCGACCGTCCGACGGATCGCTGCTCCTTTTGGTAACCACATCGGGAGTCCTTGACCGACTTCTTGAGAAGTGAAGAACAAGCCAAGTTCCTTCCCGAGTTTACGATGATCCCGCTCTTTCGCTTCAGCAAGGAAGTGGAGATGTTGTTTCAACTGATCTTTTGTCGCCCATGCTGTACCGTAAATCCGTTGTAACATCTTGTTTTTTGAATCGCCACGCCAGTAAGCACCAGCAATGCTCATCAATTTGAAGACTTGTAGCTTCGCTGTCGCTGGAACGTGTGGTCCACGGCAGAGATCGAAGAATTCGCCTTGACGGTAAATCGTCAAATCCTGATCAGCAGGAATCGATTCGATCAATTCGACTTTCAACGGATCATTGAGTTCTTTATAAATCGCGAGTGCTTCGTCACGCGAGACGACTTCCCGTTCGATTGGCAAATTCTCACCGGCGATTTTATTCATCATTTTCTCGATTTCTGGTAAGTCTTCTTCTGTCAGACGACGTTCCATATCGATGTCATAGTAGAAACCATTCTCGATCGTCGGTCCGATTCCGAGATGAATCGTTTCATCCGGATACAGACGTTTGATGGCTTGTGCCATCAAGTGAGCTGAAGAGTGACGAATCAAATCGAGCCCTTCTTCTGAATCCGGCATGATCAATTCGATTGTGCCATCCTCTTCGATTGGACGACGATAATCGATTGCGTGCCCGTTTAGTTTTGCAGCAAATGCTTTTTTACGAAGTCCTGGGCTGATTGAAGCAGCGACTTCTTCTGCTGTCGTACCGACTGCAAATTCCTTTACGGCGCCATCTGGAAATGTAAGTGCGATGTTTGACATGACTGTTTCCCCCTTTAACAAAATAAAAAAGACTCATCCCTAAAAAGGGACGAGTCTTAATCTCGTGGTACCACCCTCGTTCCCGGACCAATGTTGGTTCGGCTCGAACACGCGTTAACGGGCGTGAGGCGCAAACGGATTAGCCCCGTTCGTGCTATGAGGGAGTAAAGACATGAATGATGCCATGAGAAGCTTCCACCATTCTTCTCTCGCTAGTTTGGTTCATTTCATACTTCATATCCTCAATCGTTGCATCGTCTATTGACGTGTCATTAGTATAACGAATCGGTCGCTTCCTTGACAAGGAAAATTAGTAGCGACGTCGATTTTCACCAAGGAACTCAATCGGTTGCGTCGTCGTCCGGATCCGTTCCATCAGTCGTGCGGCCTTTAACTTATCGCCTTGATCGTTCGTGATCCCGAAATGAAGCTCGAGTTCGTCATACGATAAGTTCGAGCTGAACAATGTCGGCAGACGATGCATCATGCGGTATTGCAAAATGATTCCGAACAACTCATCCCGTACCCACGGACTGATCGATTCTGCACCGATATCATCAATTAATAAGACTGGAATCGTTTGGAATCCTTCGAGGAACGTATCGAACGAGTCCGACCGAATCCGCCGTTTTGCTTCAGCGACGAACCCCGGGGCATGGACGAGAATCGTTGCAATCCGTTCTTTCTTCAGTGCATTCCCGATCGCAGCCAAGAGATACGTTTTCCCGACACCAAAGCTACCGTGCAGGTACAGTCCCTTTACATGCTCTTTTGAGCGCAAATGATTGAGGAACTGCGACGCCGCTCGCAAGGCGAGCTTCCGGTCCGTCGTCGACAAGTCGAAATCGCTGAAGTTCGCATCGCGCACTTCGTCCGGCAGGAACAGACTCTTGAACTTTTTCTCAAGTGCACGTTCATCTTCTCGATCTTTGAGTGCTTGTGACTTCTCATATGAGACGACGATCTGTCCTTTTTCGACGTGCAGGATCGGCTGATAGCCTTCGATGACGGCTTTATTTTCAATCAATCGATTCCCATCCATCTGTTCCGCGTATTCGTTCAGTTTGAGCATGCCCCGCTCGATCATCCGTTGATCGATCTCTGGATGGGTCCGTAAGAACATGACGACCCCCGGATGAGACAACACCCGTTGTTGAATCGCTCGAACCGATTCTGCAACGTCCGGTCGACTTAATATTTTTTCGATAGATGATTGGATATGTTCCATGTCCCGACTCCTTTAGTTCCCCTTCAGTTCTCGTAAGATTCGTTCCATCTCTTCATCGTCTGGAACATCCGCTTCGAAACTCGCTTTTTTAGAGGCTTCATACTGTTGCTGTTTCGCCTTCTCTTCTTGCAACCACTTCGGGTTCGGACCGCCGTTCGTACTGCTGGTCCGTCCCCGACGTCCACCAACGGTCTGACGCGCTCGCTCTTGTTTTTGCTCCTGCTTCTTCGCAATCAAATCATCTTGCTCCTGCGTCTTCGCCAGTGCCTCGGATGCTGTCACGTACCCTTTCTGTTTCCAATCATCGACGATGGATAAGAGGAAGTTCTTACTGAAGCGATTGTCTTTTTTGACGACGAGCGCATAGTAGTAGGCGGCATTGACGATCCCGGATGACATTTCATAATCGATGATCAATTGCTGGATCAACTCTTCATCTCGTTCAGACAACGCTTTGACTTTTCGTAACTTCGCGACATAATGCTTCGGATGAGTGCTTTCCATCGTCTCCGTTGCTTCGACGTCTCCGACCTCGATCGTATCGAGTGAGGCAACCTTCGCTTTTTTCTCACGGCTGAGTTTTTGTTTCGCTGACAACATCATCTGTTTGCAACGTTCTTGTTTCTCAGCATCGGTCATCGGCAAGTACGCTTCGTGGCGAAAACGGGCATTCAACAGTTCCGCCATCAGCGCTTCATTCGACTGCGTGACGTACGCAAGCTTCACGAGCAGATGATCGATTGCCTTTGAATAAAACGAGCGTGGCAAAAAGCGATCGGTTTGACGTTTCATCTCTTCTAAATCAAACGAATAATCGAATTCATATACTGCTCGTTCCTGTTTCGCATAGGCCTTCGGTTGATGCGCAGAAGCAAGACCAGCTTTCACATCGAACACTTGATCAAATCGGACCGTCCGATCAACGATGTTCTTCGGAAGCGGTTCCGTCCGGAAACGATGCTGGAGGGAGCGGAAACGAATTTCACCGACGCGGTAGAATAGCAGACTCGATAACACCCCGTCATTCAAGAAAGTGTTCGGCGCGAGCGGCACCCGGATTTGATAGATGTAGCGATACGCGGCTTGGCGCGCTTCGAACGTCCGGATCAAACCGATGCCTTCTAGCTTGAATAACTCTTCCTTGAATTCATCGACGGAAAAACCGAGTAGCGTTCCGAGTTCCGCATGGGAGATGTATTGGGATTTTGTTTTTCCCGGAATCATCTCGCTCCAAAACGTTTGATAGAGTCCAAGTGCTTTGACACCAATGATTGGCTGGTACAAATAATATAAAGATTGATAGGCTTCACGGTCGACGACACCATTGCTCATCACTAAGCAAAGATCGGTACCGGAAAGTTCACGTTCTACCATCTGACTCGTCCTTTCCTTAGGGAGAAAAAGAGAGGTGCGCTGACCGGACAGACGACCTCTCTTATATCACGTTCAATTTTCACGGTCATTTTCTTGATGTCGCTCCATCAGCTCAGAAAGCTCTTGGAAGAAGACATTGATGTCCTTAAATTGTTTATAGACACTCGCAAAGCGGACGTATGCTACTTCATCGACGGAAGCTAATTCATTTAACACGAGACGTCCGACCTGCTCACTTGGAATCTCATGCTGAGCCGTCGCCCGCAATGCCTTTTCGACCCGACTGACGACTGTTTCTAGCTGTTCAATCGAAATCGGTCGTTTTTCACAGGCACGCACTAGTCCCCGCAAAATTTTATCACGATTGAACTCGTCGCGCGTTCCGTCTTTCTTTACGATGATTAAAGGGGTCTGTTCGACCATTTCGAAAGTCGTAAAGCGATAGCCGCAAGACTCACATTCACGTCTCCTCCGAATCGAACCGAAATCCTGGACCGGTCTTGAGTCCAGTACTTTTGTTCCGTTAAAATTACAGGCTGGACAGCGCATGCCGTACCTCCGTTCACGTGATTTCTTTTGTTCCAATCATTTTTAATCGGTATCCCGCATCAAGTGATGCATAGATTCGCTCGATGTGTTTTTCGAGATCAGGCCCGAGAAGACTTTCACGATGTAAAAATAGATCGACGGCTGTACGTCCGCCCGCCACCATGATGACGGTCGCGAGTCCGTCGACTTCTTTTAATGTAAAAGCGAGTTCTCCACGTTCCGCGTCAACACGACGCACCGTTCCACCCTCTTGCTTTAAGATATTTTCTAAACCAGCAAACAACATCTCGACTGTTGCCGCATAGTAGTGTGTGCGTAAATTTTCGTTTTTATGTGTATCGGATGTCTCTAGCTGTTTTTGCAAGCGTTCCTTCAGTCCCATGGTCATCCTCTTTTCTTTGTTTCTTCTACTATTAAGAATAACAGACGTCAGACATATTAAAAAGCCCTCGTCTGAACGACGAGGGCTTGACGAATTCGTGTGTGTTGTCAGTTGACGTGCTGGACAGTAGCCGCTGGAACTTGAACAGGTCCCATACCACGTGGAATTTCGACATTTTCACGGATTTTCGCATCGAGCTTTTCAGCAATGTAGTTCGCTGCGATGGCTGGATCGATCCGATCCCCACAAGTAAAGACATCAACCGATGCATACCCGTGCTCTGGGAAACTGTGAATCGTCAAGTGCGATTCAGAGATAATGACGACGCCACTGACGCCGTGTGGTGCAAACTTGTGGAATGCTACTTCTCGTACTTCTGCACCTGCTTGAAGTGCTGCGTCAACGAAAAGTCGTTCAACGAATTCCATGTCGTTCAATTTTTCAGGATTACAATCCCAAAGTTCTGCAATAATGTGTCTTCCCATAGTATCCATTTGTGGATCCCCCCTACATTCAATGGTCTTCAAAGTAGTTGATCACTTACTTTGCGCCTGAGTCGTTCGCACCCACGGGGGAAAGTTAGTCCAGAGAGGTCCTAACCCTTTAAGCTGCGATTGCCAGACCGATTGAAGTTCACGATTTGAATTATAGCGAGTATCAAAAAGATACACAAGGATAAATTTCAAAAATTAATTCATTTCTAGAAAAAAAACGGGACAGGTCCCGTCGTTACTGGGATCTGCCCGTTGTCATTAATTCAATTCAAGTTCTTTTTCAACCGTTCCCATCGCCTCTAAGTGCGCCGAAACAAGATGTACGAGGTCGACGACGCGGCAGGAGTAACCCCACTCATTATCGTACCAAGCGAGGACCTTCACCTGACGACCACCCATGACCATCGTCGAGAGTCCATCGACGACCGTCGAACGCTCTTCTCCGTTGAAGTCGATCGAAACGAGCGGTTCCATCGTCATTCCGAGAATGCCTTCAAGCGCACCGTCCGCTGCTTTCGTGAACGCTTCGTTCACTTCAGCAACTGTCGTATCGCGACTGACTTCGACGACGAGATCGACGAGTGAGACGTTTGGTGTCGGAACACGAAGCGCGAGTCCATTCAATTTTCCTTCCAAGTGTGGCAAGACGAGAGAAATCGCCTTTGCCGCACCTGTCGATGTTGGAATGATGGATGAGCCACATGCACGGGCGCGTCGTAAATCCTTATGTGGATTATCAATATTATTTTGATCGTTCGTAAACGCGTGAACCGTCGTCACGAGACCCGATTCGATTCCGAATGCCCGGTCGATGACTTGCACGACAGGTGCGAGACAGTTCGTCGTACACGATGCGTTCGAGACGATAGCATCTGTTTCATGATCATACATGTCGTCATTGACACCCATGACGATCGTCCGGACATCCCCTTTAGCAGGTGCCGTGATGACGACCTTTTTTGCGCCTGCCACTAAATGCTTCGCAGCACCCGTATCTGAGTTGAACTTTCCTGTCGCTTCGACGACGATATCGATGCCGAGTTCCCCCCACGGCAATAGTTCAGGATTGCGTTCACTGACGATTTGAATTTGTCTTCCGTCAACCATCAACGCCCCATCGATGATGTCGACCGGATAATTGAATTTCCCATGTACCGTGTCGTACTTGATTAAATGTGCAAGTGTTTCGACTGGATAGCTTGCATTGATTGCTACGACTTCGCTTTTCCCCTCAGCGATCAGACGTCGAAAGACCATTCGACCAATTCGACCAAAACCATTGACTGCCACCTTGACTCCCATGTGCGGATCCCCCTTCAATGTGACGGATGTAGCTCCGTTTACAGATAGAACTATATCATGAAATGTAAGCGATTTCATTATGTTCTCTAAAAAAAGTGAGAGAAGATGGAAACTTCTCTCACTTCACACTTTTCATATGTCGCTCTCATGCTTATCGGTGTCATATAATACTAACCATTTATCGATTTGTTGATATAACGAATCAAGACTCCCATCATTAAAGAACACATCATCCGCAAGCTCTTTTTTCTGTTCAATGCTAAGTTGCGAATGAATACGTGCATATGCTTCTTCTTCCGATAGATCATTACGTTGCATCAATCGTCTTAACTGCATGTTTTCCGGACAATAAACGACTACGACACGGTCGAACAGCGTCCGCCAATCGCCTTCAAGTAATAACGGAATATCAAATACGACGAGCGAATGTCCTGAACGTTCATAGGCATCTGCTTCATCAAGCATCTGTCGTCGAATACTTGGGTGCATCAACTGATTCAGCTGTTGTCGTTTTTCGCTATCCTGAAAAATGATTTGTCCAAGTTTTGGACGAACGAGACGTCCTTCCTCGAATGCTTCCGGGAAGGCCATCTTGACCGCCTCATAGGCTCGCCCTCCTGGCTCAACGACTTCTCGCGCAACAAGATCCGCATCGATGACCGCTATTCCTTTTTGCTTCAGATAGCTAGAGACCGTACTTTTACCAGTGGCGATACTGCCCGTCAGACCAACCCTCATAAGGCGACCTGTTGGCACGTCGGACAGAAGTGCGTTCCTCGTCCACCGACTTTGATTTTTTCAATGGCAGTGCCGCAACGGGGACATGGTTCGCCCTTTTGACCGTATACCGCGAGTTGAAGCTGGAACTCACCTTTTCCGGAAGGTGAGACATAACTTCGGATCGTACTTCCCCCCGCTTCCACTGCTTGTCGTAAGACGTCGACACCGGCTTGATGGATGCGTGAAATATCATCAAGCGTCAAGGCACCAGCCTTCGTCAACGGATGGACACGTGCCGCATGAAGGGTCTCATCGACATAGATGTTACCGAGACCGAGGAAAATCGATTGGTCGAGCAATGCCGTTTTGATTGGACTTCTTTTTTTACGAATTAAATTCTCCGCTAACACTTCTGCTGTGAACTCTGGATCAAATGGTTCACGCTCCAGCTGTCCCAGTGGAGCAGTTTGCATCGCTGTTTCCTTATCACGTAATTCCATCGTTCCGAACTTCCGGACGTCATTGTAATGCAGCTCCGAACCATCCGTGAAACGGAAGACGACATGAGTATGTTTATCCCGCTCGACCGGTTGCGGATACGGGAAGTACTTCCCTTCCATCCGCAAATGGCTGACGAGATAAAAACGATCAAAATCAAAGAGTAGGAACTTACCGCGACGTTCGACGCGTTCGATCCGTTCTTGATGTAAGGCATCTGCAAATGGTGCCACTTCCATCCCCCGAATCATTTTCGGGTGGTAGACTTTGACGGAAGAGACTGTTTTTCCAGAGACCGAACGTTCTAAACTGCGGCGAACGGTCTCGACTTCAGGTAATTCAGGCACGTCTATTCCTCCTTGCTTACTTCGTTTCGTACCACGTATGTCCTGCGCCCCCATCGACGCGTAGCGGTACGGATAGTTCGACGGTCTGCTCCATCGCTTGTTTGACCAGCGCTTGTAGCGCATCGAGTTCTTCGTCTGGTGCTTCAAAAATCAATTCATCGTGTACTTGTAGTAACAAACGTGCTTTCAGATCAGATGCCTGTAAGGCAGCATGCACATCAAGCATCGCTTTTTTAATGATATCCGCAGCCGAACCTTGAATCGGCGTATTGATTGCCGTACGTTCCGCAAAACCACGTAAGTTGAAGTTTTTCGAATTGATATCCGGGATGTTACGGCGCCGGTTCATCAACGTTTCGACGAACCCATTCGCTCGTGCCGTCTCAATCGCCGTATCCATGAACTGTTTGATTTGCGGGAACAGCTCGAAATAACGATCGATGAACGATTGTGCTTCCTTCCGCGTGATGTTCAAGTTTTGTGACAGTCCATAATCGCTGATTCCATAAATAATGCCGAAGTTGACGGCTTTCGCCTGACGACGCATGTTTCCTGTGACATCCTCCGGTTCGACACCAAAGACACTACTTGCCGTTTGGGTATGGATGTCCTCATCATGTAAGAACGCATCGACAAGCGTCTGATCCTGCGACATATCAGCCATGACACGTAATTCGATTTGTGAATAGTCGGCAGCGTACAGTGACCAGCCTGTCTCACTTGGAACGAAGGCTTTTCGAATCTTCCGTCCTTCTTCGATCCGAATCGGGATATTCTGAAGGTTCGGATTGACCGAACTTAAACGACCTGTCTGGGCAATCGTCTGAGCAAAACGGGTGTGAATCTTTCCGTCTTCCTTGATGACTTTTTGTAAGCCTTCGACATATGTCGACTGTAATTTTTGGAGCTCCCGGTATAACATGATGTGATCGATGACCGGATGCAATGGGCGCAGTTTTTCAAGAACGTCTGCGGCAGTCGAGTAGCCGGTCTTTGTTTTCTTGAAGGCGGGTAGTTCGAGTTTTTCAAACAGAATCACCCCGAGTTGTTTCGGTGAATTGATATTGAACGACTCACCTGCCGCTTCAAAGACCAGCGTCTCAAGTTCCGTAAGACGTCCGGCAAGATCTGCTTGCATCGATTGGAGCGTCGCGACATCGACACGAATCCCGGTCCACTCCATCTCAGCGAGGACACCTGATAATGGACGCTCTAGTGTTTCATACAGCTCATATTGCTGATTCGCCTTCAACTCTTCCCGGACTTTCGGGAACAATAATTCGATCATCCGTGCTTTCTCTGCAAGATAAGGGTGTAATACGTCATCAGCTGGGGCTAGACGTTTGGCTCCCTTACCGAGGACTGCTTCTTCGTTTGGTGCCATCAATGCATAATGACCAGCAATTGAAGCGAGGGTCGTGCCGCCACTTAAGTTCAATAAGTAACCCGCTAATAACAGATCCTCATAACCGTTTAATGTTAAGCCGTGCTTACGCAACGCGAATGCGACTTGTTTGGCATCAAGACAAATCTTCCGATGTTCCGACTCGATCCATTGGCGGAATGCCGGATCCTCGACAAGCGTCGGGGCAGCAACATAGATCGTGTCAGGCGTTGCGATCGCAAACCCGATGATGTCCTCTTCCATGTAATCCTCTCGCAACTGTTCAGCAAGCAACACCGCATCGGTGACGTCTTCAGGAAGTGAAGTGATCGTCACGACGTTCAACTGCTCTTTATCCTCTTCTTTGACGACAGGGGCGAATCGATTCGTCAACGACTTGAAGCCGAGCGACTGGAACAACGAATACGGCACTTGGGTATCAACGTCGCGAATTTGCAAATCATCTAGCGTCGTCTCAAGTGGCACATCTACCTTGATTGTCGCGAGTTCTTTTGATAACCGGGCCAGTTCTTCGTTCGCGATGACTTTTTCTTTTTGCTTTCCTTTTAAGTCCTCGACGTGCTCATACAATCCTTCAACAGAACCGTATGCTGAAATCAATTTGATCGCTGTCTTTTCACCAATCCCAGGAATCCCTGGAATATTATCCGACTTATCCCCCATTAACCCTTTCAGGTCAATCATTTGAATCGGTTTGAGACCACCATATGTCTCAGCGAACAGTTCCTCCGTCATGCACTGGACGTCCGTAATCCCCCGCTTCGTGATCAAGACTTCGACCTTATCCGTGACAAGTTGAAGTAAATCTTTATCACCTGTGACGATCCGCGTCCGATCCGTCGGCATCGTTCGTGCGAGCGTACCAATCAAATCATCTGCCTCATAGCGATGGAGTTCCATCATTTGAATACCGAGCGCTTCACAGATATCCCGGACGATCGGGAATTGCTCACGTAGTTCGGACGGTGTCTTTTCCCGACTCCCTTTATACTCCTGATAGACATCATGACGGAACGTTTCACTCGAAGCATCGAAGGCAACGAGCATATGTGTCGGTTGTTCTTCCTCGAGCAACTTCAATAACATCATCGTAAAGCCATAAGCTGCGTTCGTATTTCGTCCTTGCGCATCCGTCATTGGTGGTAAGGCGAAAAACGCCCGATAGGTCAACGAGTTCCCATCAATCAATAGCAATTTATTTTCCATCATCTACGCCCCTTTAATCGATTTTCTGTTCCTATTGTATCACTCTACACACATTTGTTCGCTAAAAATGACCAAAAAAAGACGATTGACTCACGGGGAGTCAATCGCCAAGGGCATGACGACATGGGAGCTGATCCAGTCGCCATACAGATGATGAAGAAGGTACTTTCATCATAAGATATGTCTATTAAGGAAATGTGAATCCACTGTGAAATTCAGCCGTGTTTTGGTAAACGAATCGTAAATGTCGTTCCTTTCTGCTCTTCTGAAGCGACTTCGATTTCACCATGATGAAGGTCGACGATGTGTTTGACGATAGCTAGTCCGAGACCCGTACCCCCGGAATTACGGCTTCTTGCCTTATCGACACGATAGAAACGTTCGAAAATCCGTTGGGTTTCTTTCGGATGGATACCAATTCCGTCATCTTTGATGATGAGCTGGACAGACTCTTCTCCATCCTCGAGCTGAATCCAGACGTTGCCACCATTTGGCGTATAATTCAACGCATTCGCTACCAAGTTGACGACGACCTGTTTTAATCGATTCAAATCTGCCCGAATGAAGACTTCTTCTTCCGTTTCGATATGAATCGTCATCTCTTTTTCTGTTGCTCGTCGGTCCAGGAGTGCTGCCGTTTCCCGAACAAGACTTGTCACATCAACGATTGCGGTCTCGAGCTGATAATTATCCTGTTCCAGACGAGAGAGTTCAAGCAAGTCTTCCACTAATGTCTGCATCCGTTCCGACTCGTCATGAATGATTTGTAAAAATTGTTCACGGATTTCCGGAACCTCTTGCGCGCCATCAAGTAACGTTTCCGCAAACCCTTTGATGGACGTCAGTGGTGTTTTTAATTCATGGCTGACATTCGCGACGAAGTCTTTACGCATCTGTTCCAGCTTTTTGATTTCCGTGATGTCGTTAAAGACGACGGTCGTTCCCTGCACGCGACCGTTCTTATCGAAAATCGGAGCGGCACTGACCATGAACGTCCGACTATTGATACCGAATCGAACACTCGACTGCTTTCGATTCGGTTTTTCCGTCAGATAGACATCTTCAATCACCTGGCTCATCTTTTCGTTTGGCAATACACGATAGTACAGCTTCCCGCTAGACGGTTCATGAATATTGAACATTTCCCGATACGTCCGATTGACGAGCAGGACGTATCCTTTTTCATCAATCAACATGAGACCGGCTCCCATGTATTCGATCAAGGATTCGAGACGTGCCCGTTGCATCGCTTCACCAGACGATGCGTTCTCGAGATTTCGCGCTAGTAGATTGATGGAGCGCCCTAAATCGCGTGATTCGTCGGGTGCCGACAACTCATAGACGCGTGACTTGTAATTTCCATGCGACAGTTCGTGCAGGACATCGGTTGCCTCCGCGATCGGTCGAAGGAATCGTTTCGTCGACCGATAAATCGTCAAGAATATAACCAATAACGACGCAACGAGAGAAAGGATGATGACCGTCCAAATCCGTGAATAAATGACGTTTAAGTCTTTTGCGTAACGAATGAAACTGACGTACACCTCGCCACCGTCCGCTGTCGGAACAGGCTTCGTGAATTGAACGACACTGTCATCTGTTTTCGATTCAAACGTCCCCTCATCAGGAATCGCTGAAAAATTGAGGGTCGCGACTTTTAGCTTCGTCACATCAACCGGTGTACCGGCAATGATCTCACCCCTACCATTGAATAAAATCATGTCGAAGTTCGATTCAGCGTACAATTGATTCACGTACTGGGCCATCTCCGAAATATCGCGTCCTTGTAAGATCGTCTCGACAAGAGAAGTCTCATCCATCAATTTTTCTTTTTCATTTTGGACATAGAACTCTTTGAAGGATTGTCCAAGTAAGAAACCGAGTGCAATCAGCACGAGACTGATGAACGAAAACATTTTGAAGATGAACCGCTTGCGATACTTACTCATTCCGGTTTCGGCTCCTCCATCTTATACCCGAGACCACGAATCGTTTTGATATAAATCGGTTTTTTCGTATTCGGCTCGATTTTTTCACGGACATGACTAATGTGCACATCCACGATTCGTGTATCGCCGACGAAATCATAGTTCCATATTGCGGATAACAGTTGATCTCGTGTCAGGACACGTCCCTTATTTTTAGCAAGATATACGAGCAATTCGAATTCTTTAGGTGTCAGTTCAAGACGCTCTTCTGCTTTGAAAGCTTCGTAGTTATCTGGAACGATCTTGACATCACCAATCAGAATCGTCCCATCCGTCACTTCTTCCGAAGGTGTTGTCTGATGACTCATTCGTCGTAAAATTGCTTTCACACGCGCAACGACTTCACGTGGACTGAATGGTTTCGTCAAATAATCATCCGCTCCAAGTTCTAATCCGAGAACTTTATCAAATTCGTCATCTTTTGCCGTCAACATCAAAATCGGTGTATTGATTTTTTGCTGGCGGAGACGTTTACATACTTCAAGACCATCAAGCTCCGGTAACATCAAATCTAAGACGATCAATGCCGCATCTTGTTTTTCTGCTAATTTTAAACCAGACATCCCATCATGAGCTGTTTCAACGATGAAGCCGGCTTGTTCTAAGTTGAACTTCAACAACGTTGCAATCGACAACTCATCATCTACCACGATAATTTTATCTTTCAAACCTTGCATCCCCCTCAAGTTTCCTTCTTTTCGAATGAGGAATTCCGTGGAATCCGCTTCGTCTGTCTTCATCTTACCGACTTTTAATGGAAAACCACAAATCTTTCTGCAGTTTCTTTACATAATCTTTAAAGGAGATGCCGAATCCAACTAGATCGTTCGTGTAAAAGCTAATAAAACGGGGAAACAATACATATCGTTAATTGTAGGAGGTAGAATGTATGGAATGGAACCATCCCCTTTTTGCAGCCATCACGGCGTGGTTCATCGCTCAAGCAGCGAAGCTTGTCACGAGTTTGGTTCGGACACGAAAGTTCGACCTGGAAATCATGTTTGCTTCCGGTGGTATGCCTAGTTCACATAGTTCGACTGTCGTCGCCTTAGCCGTTGTCATCGGTTTTCAGGAGGGCTTCTCGTCTTCGATTTTCGCACTGGCTGTCATCTTTGCGACAATCATCATGTATGATGCGACGGGTGTCAGACAAGCAGTCGGTGTTCAGGCAAAACTTCTCAATGATTATTTCAAAGGAATTCGCCATGAGACTCCTCTCCTGAATGAGCTCGTCGGTCATACCGAATTTCAGGTGTTCGTCGGTCTGTTACTCGGACTAGCCGTCGGTATTCTGTGGCCCGTCTTCTTCTTTTAATCCTATGATGTACAACAGCCCATCCAAAAATCGGATGGGCTGTTTGAGTATGATATAGCTTATGGTTTCAAGACGACCTTGATACATCCATCTGTCCGATCATTAAATGTCTGATAGGCAGAAGCAGCATCATCAAGTGCCACTCGGTGTGTCACGATATCCGTCGGATCAAATTCTTGATTGATGATTTTCTGGAACAGTTCCGGCATCAAATGAACGACTGGTGCTTGTCCCATTTTCAGCGTAATATTTCGGGTAAAGAAATCGCCAAGCGGAAACTGATTATATTTTTTAGCGTAGACGCCTGTCAACTGCACAGTACCAAATTTCCGGACAGCGTCCTTTGCAATGTCAATGGCACTCAACGTTCCACCTTGCAGACCAATCTTTTGTTCAATTTTTTCTACAGGGGACATCTTCCCATCAAAACCGACGCAATCAATGACGACGTCTGCTCCACCTTGTGTTAGCTCTTTAATATACGCACCACTTTCTGCGTGATCCGAGAAATTTACTGTCTCGACTTTATTCGTGACTTTAGCATGATTTAATCGATACACTTGATCATCCACCGCAATGACTCGCTTTGCTCCTTGCATCCATGCAAATTTTTGTGTCATTAGTCCAACTGGTCCTGATCCGAGTACGACGACTGTATCTCCTTTTTTCACACCCGCATGCAGGACACTCCAATACGCCGTAGGTAAAACGTCAGATAAGAACAATAATGCCTCATCTTCTAATTCGCATGATTCAGGAATCACGAGTGGCATGAAATTCCCGAACGGAACTTTTAAATATTCCGCCTGACCACCGGGATGTCCACCAAACTCTTCTGTAAAACCGAAGTACCCACCTGTATCGACATGGGGATTTCCGTTCGAGTTATCACATTGACTCTCCATATCATGTTCACAAAAGAAACAGTGACCACAAGCAACATTAAACGGTAACACGACGCGGTCGCCACGCTTGACCTTCGTCACACCTGGTCCAACCTCTTCAACGATGCCCATCGGTTCATGACCAATGACATAATCTTTGTGAGCCGGCATATTTCCTTGATAGATGTGTAAATCTGATCCACAAATGGCAGTCGATGTGATTTTGACGATGATATCATCGTTTTTATCAATCGATGGATCCTGGACTTGTTTGACTTGAACATCTTTTGCTCCTTGGTACGTTACGGCGCGCATGTGGCATCCCCCTTAGTGGAATAAAATGACGTACCTTTGTCCTTACCCTAATACAATCATCTTTTCTACATGTTTATTAAAATTGGAACTTTTCGCCTATGTGTCTCGTATGTTGTGAAAAACACACTTTACACAATAAACCTATGAATGAAAGGAGGCACTCACGTGGCACGATGCACCGTTTGTCGTCAATCCTGGTCTGCTCGAACAATCTATCATTTAATCTGGTCTGCTCACGGACTGCCCTGTCCACATTGTCAAAACTCACAACACCTACATATGGAACACCAAGGTTACTTCCTTCGAATCGGATACTTGATTCCTTGGCTGACGTTTCTTCTTATACTGGTCTGCCCTTGGTATGCCAAGTTATCGCACTATGCTTCTCCTCATCGATTATGACGAGATGAAAAAAGACGAGCTTGTCGAAAGTGACAAGTTCGTCTTTTTTTAGAATCAAGATTTTAATAAGTCGAGTACAGAGCGGACTGTAGAGGCAGAGCGATTCAAAGCCTCTTGCTCCTCAGTCGTCAGTTCGAGTTCATAGACATGCTCGACACCGTTTCCGCCAAGAATGACCGGTACACCGAAATACATATCGTCATATCCATATTCGCCTTCGAGATAAGCAATGGCAGGGAGAATACGTCGCTGGTCCTTCAAGATCGCCTCGACCATCTCAGCAATTGCTGCTGCCGGTGCGTAGTAAGCGGAACCGTTTCCGAGTAACTGAACGATTTCACCGCCGCCTTTACGTGTTCGGTCAACGATCGCATCTAACCGCTCCTTGGATATCAGTTTCTCGATTGGAATGCCCCCCGCCTGCGAATAGCGCAGTAGTGGCACCATGTCATCCCCGTGTCCGCCGAGTACGAATCCCGATACATCCTTTACAGAAACGTTCAGTTCCTCTGCTAAGAATGTCCGGAAGCGTGCTGTGTCGAGGACACCGGATTGACCGATGACACGCTCTTTCGGAAAACCAGATGCTTGATAGACCGTGTACGTCATCGCATCGACCGGATTCGTCAAAACGATGATGATCGATTCCGGTGCATGCGCGACGATTTCCTTCGTCACAGCTGTCATGACGGCAGCATTCGTACTCACGAGGTCCTCGCGGCTCATACCCGGCTTCCGAGCGATACCGGCAGTGATGACGACGATATCCGCACCGTTGATGTCGGCATAGTTCGATGTCCCTTTTACTGAAGCATCAAACCCGAGGATCGGCGCTGCCTCTTGCATATCGAGCGCCTTTCCTTTCGTCGGATTCTCTTGCTCGGGTCGGTCGACGAGGACGACATCTCCTAGCTCTCGCTGAGCAAGATAGAGTGCTGTCGTTGCGCCCGTAAAGCCACTTCCTATGACTGCGATCTTCTTCCGTCTGTTCATCGACTCATTCCTCCTGATCGGATTACATGTTTTTGATGAGTTCGTCCGCGAATTCAGAACACTTCACTTCAGTCGCACCATCCATGAGACGTGCGAAGTCGTATGTGACGACTTTCGATTCAATCGATGTTTCCATCGATTTGATGATGAGATCTGCCGCTTCGTTCCAGCCGAGGTGACGGAACATCATTTCGCCTGACAAGATGACAGACGATGGGTTTACTTTATCAAGTCCAGCGTATTTCGGTGCCGTACCGTGAGTGGCTTCAAAGATCGCATGACCTGTCATATAGTTGATGTTTGCTCCAGGTGCGATTCCGATACCACCGACTTGTGCTGCAAGTGCATCCGAGATGTAGTCACCGTTCAAGTTCATTGTCGCAACGACATCGAACTCTTTTGGACGAGTCAAGATTTGTTGTAAGAAGATATCAGCGATTGAGTCTTTCACGATCAACTTACCAGCAGCTTCTGCGTCTGCTTGTGCTTTATTCGCAGCATCTGTTCCTTCTTCTTCCTTGATGCGATCGTACTGGTTCCAAGTGAAGACGTGCTCTGCGTATTCACGCTCAGCAAGCTCATAGCCCCAGTTTTTGAAAGCACCCTCAGTGAACTTCATGATGTTTCCTTTATGAACGAGCGTCAATGAAGCACGTTTGTTCTCGAGTGCATATTCGATTGCTGCACGAACGAGGCGTTCTGTTCCCTCTTTTGAAATCGGTTTGATTCCAAGACCAGATGTCTCAGGGAAGCGGATTTTATTGACACCCATTTCGTTTTGAAGGAACTGAAGCAGTTTTGCAGCGCCTTCGCTACCTTCTGCGTATTCGATTCCTGCGTAGATGTCTTCAGTATTTTCACGGAAGATGACCATGTCTGTATCTTCTGGGCGTTTAACCGGTGAAGGAACACCTGTGAAGTAACGAACTGGACGAAGACATGTGTACAAATCAAGCTCTTGACGTAGAGCAACGTTCAATGAACGGATTCCGCCGCCGACTGGTGTCGTAAGTGGTCCTTTGATTGCGATGATGTGCTCACGGATGAGATCGAGTGTCTCTTCTGGTAACCAGTTGCCTGTTTTGTTGAATGCTTTTTCACCAGCGTAGACTTCTTTCCATTCGATTTTCTTTTCACCGTTGTATGCTTTTTCAACTGCTGCATCAAACACACGTACCGCTGCGTTCCAGATGTCAGGTCCGGTTCCGTCACCAATGATGAACGGAATGATTGGAGCGTTTGGAACTTGAAGTGTACCGTTAGTTACTGTGATGTTTTCGCCTTGAAGTGTAGCCATGTCTAAAAATCCCCCTTAAGTAATTGTAATCTACATCAAAAATCAGGAGAGGATTGCTCCTCCCCGTCCTTTTAACGTTCTTCGATGGACACGTATGTCCGGTGCGTTTCACCCGTGTAGTCTGCACGCGGGCGAATCAGACGGTTATCGCTATACTGCTCTAAAATGTGCGCCAACCAACCTGACATCCGACTTACTGCAAAGATTGGAGTGAATAGTTCTGTATCAAGTCCAAGTGCATGGTACGTAGAAGCGGAATAGAAATCAACATTTGGTTTCAATCCTTTTTCCGATTGGACGATTTCGTCGATCTTAACTGACATCTCATACCATTTCGGCTCCCCGATTTGAGCAGTCAGCTGACGACTCATTTCTTGAAGGTGCTTCGCACGTGGATCGCCGTCCTTGTAGACACGGTGACCGAAGCCCATGATTTTTTGCTTGTTCTCAAGTTTATTATGAACATACTCGTCAACCTTTTCAACCGAATCAATTTCTAACAACATCTTCATGACGGCTTCGTTCGCGCCACCGTGAAGTGGTCCTTTTAATGCGCCCATCGCTGCCGTCACACCTGAGTAGACGTCAGAGAGCGTCGCGACACACACACGTGCCGTGAACGTCGAAGCGTTCAACTCGTGGTCAGCGTGAAGAACGAGCGCTTGGTTGAAGGCTTTTTCTGCAACTTCCGTTGGCTCGTCACCCGTCAACATGAACAAGAAGTTTCCTGCGTATGAAAGACCTGTTTTAGGTGCGATCGGCTCTTGTCCTTTTTTGATACGGGCGTAAGCTGTGACGAGTGTTGCGATTTGTGCCTGTAATTTGATGGCTTTAGCGTAATTCGCCTCAGTCGACATATCTTCCGATGTCTCATCGTAAAGCGCGAGTTGAGAGAGCGCTGTTCGAATCGTCGCCATCGCATTCGCCGACTTCGGTGCTGCCTTCATCGTTTCAAGAACGGCAGTCGCAACCGTTGCTTCGGAAATGAGTGCTTCCGATAGTTGCTTCAATTCCTCTTCTTTTGGTAGACGGTCGTTCCACAATAAGAAGACGACTTCCTCAAATGAGGCGTGCTCCGCCAAATCATCAATCGTATAACCGCCATACGTCAATTGACCATCGATGATCGAACTGATTTTCGATGAAGTCGCGACGATTCCTTCTAAACCTTTAGTTTGCGTCATGACAATAATCCCCCTTTTTTTCCCCAGAAATTTAAAACGCTTTCATTTCCGTATTGAAAAAAAGACGTCCACTCAAGAGTCGTTCCCCATGCTTGTAGCGCTGTACTCTTGAATAGACCATCTTGTTTCTGTTCTTAGTATAAACAAAATTACCCAAAAAGTGAATGAACTTGCATACTATTATCAAAAAATTAATTCAGTTACTTTGCTGATTCAGCTCATCCTGTGAACGCTTTTGCGATGACATCCCACATTCCAATGACGAGCGCCGCGATTCCAGCACCAATCAATGGTCCAACCGGTACACCTCTAAAGAGTCCGACCGCAAGTATCGTTCCAGCTAGCAAGGCTGTCGTCACGAGTGGATCTTCTTTCATCAGTCCAACACCGTGTGCTGCGACGATTGCAACAAAAATTCCTGATAAAAATGAGATGATGCCGATGTGTCCCCGAATACTTTGGAGCAACTCCTTAAATCCGATATCCCCTGCTGCAATCGGTACGAGGATCGCTGCCGTGATCAATGTGACGCCCCACGTGATCCCCTTTGCCTGCAAGGAAGGAAACAGTCTACCATCCAGCCCGATTGCCTTGATGATCAGCAGGAAGGCTGCAGCGATGATTAATGATTTATTTTGTGCGATGACCCCGATGAAGACGAGGGCAATCAAAAAAAGATAAGCTTCCATACGTCCTCCTCATACAAAAAAAAGGCGGACATGACCTAAGTCACGTCCGTCATGAATGGATTATGCGTTATATAGTTTACCTGTCAATGGATCGATTGAGATCATTTGACCGTCTTTGAAGACTGTCAATGCATCTTCGACACCAACGATGACTGGTTTACCGAGTGATGGTCCAACGATTCCAGCATGGCTTGTCAATCCGCCATCAACTGTGATCATCGCTGCAGCCATCTCGATTGCAGGCATCATGTCACGATCAGTTGAGTTCGTAACGAGGATCATGCCTGGCTTCGCTTTAGAGTTTGCTTCTTCAGCATTGTTTGCGATGACGACTTCGCCAACGACTCCACGCTCACCGATACCGCGACCGTTTGCGATCTCTTTACCGACGATGTGGATTTTCAACATGTTCGTTGTACCAGCAGTCAAAGCAGGAATACCTGCTGAGATGACGACGAGATCACCATCTGTGACGAAACCAGCGTCTTTTGCTGTGTCCGCAGCAAGTGTCAACATGTCATCCGTGTTGTCTGAAAGATGATCAACGACGATTGGGTACACGCCCCATACGATGTTCAACTGACGTGCGACACGTGCGCTTGGTGTAACAGCGACGATGTTTGGCTCTGGACGGTATTTCGAGATACGTGCAGCCGTGTAACCCGATTGTGTCGGTGTCAAGATTGCTTTTGCGTCCAAGTTGATCGCAGTGTGCGTAACCGCTTGAGCGATTGCATCCGTTACTGTGTGCTCACTACGTGTCTGACGATCTTTCAACAAGAGCTTGTAGTCGAGCATTTTTTCTGTACGTTTTGCGATCGAGTGCATCATTTGGACAGATTCGATCGGGTAGTCCCCTGCTGCTGTCTCACCTGAAAGCATGATTGCATCCGTACCATCAAGAATCGCGTTCGCGACGTCTGATGCTTCAGCACGTGTTGGACGTGGAAAACGTTGCATCGAGTCAAGCATTTGTGTTGCTGTAATGACTGGTTTACCGAAGTCGTTACAAAGCTTGATCAAGTCTTTTTGAGTTGGCGTGACTTCTTCCGTTGGAATCTCGATACCGAGGTCACCACGCGCTACCATCAAACCGTCCGAAATCGCAAGGATTTCTTCGATGTTATCGACACCTTCTTGGTTCTCGATTTTCGGGAAGATTTTGATGTGGCTCGCGTTGTTTTTCTCAAGCAATTGACGAATCGCAACGACGTCTGACGCACGGCGCACGAAAGATGCCGCGATCAAATCGATATCGCTCTTGATACCGAACTCGATATCCGCAATATCTTTTTCTGTCAAAGCAGGAAGGTTAACCTTCACGTTTGGCAAGTTAACGCCTTTTTTCGTCTTGATGACGCCTTCGTTTTCGATTGAACAACGAAGCTCACGGTTCGGAAGTTTTTCAGTGACACGAAGACCGATGAGACCGTCATCAAGCATGATCATCGAACCAACTTCGACGTCATCATAGAGTCCTTCATACGTGACAGAGAATTTATCTTTCGTTCCGACGATTTCGTTTGCGTCTCCGCTAACGATGATGACTTCTTGACCACGTTCGAGAAGCGCTTTTCCTTCTTCAAACGAATGTGTACGGATTTCTGGTCCTTTCGTATCAAGAAGAATCGTAACGATTTTGTTTGCTTCTTTCGCTGCACGACGGATATCCGTGATACGTGCACCGTGTTCTTCATAATCGCCGTGTGAGAAGTTCAAACGAGCGACGTTCATACCTGCTTCAATCATTTCTGGAAGACGTTTTTCTGACGCCGGTCCAATCGTACATACAATTTTAGTTCTACGCATATTCCATAAACCTCCTACGGTGTTTGGCCAAGTTCTCTTGTCCATTCCAATCCTATCGACGTTCGTTAAATCGAAAGCTGTTTTGAAAGCTCGAGAATATCAAGATCCAGCTCATGTTTATTTTCGTCGAGTGCCTCATCGATATCGAGATCGATCATCTTACCACCACGTACACCTACGACACGTCCTTGTTTTCCTTGAAGTAGGATTTCGATGGCATGCGCCCCCATCCGACTTGCAAGTACACGGTCCGCTGCCGTTGGTGCTCCACCACGTTGAACGTGACCAAGAACCGTGACGCGTGTATCGAGACCTGTTTCTTTTGCGATCGCGTCTCCAACGTCCTGAGCACGACCTGCACCTTCAGCGACGATGACGATTGAGTGTTTCTTACCGCGATTGACACCACTTTGAATGCGATCGAGGACTTCTTTTAAATCTTCAGGACGCTCAGGAACAAGAATCGATTCTGCTCCACCAGCAAGTCCTGCATATAATGCGATATCACCCGCATCGCGTCCCATGACTTCAATGACATACGTCCGCTCATGCGACGATGCCGTATCACGAATTTTATCGATCGCTTCAAGCGCCGTGTTGAGCGCTGTATCAAAACCGATCGTATAGTCCGTTCCAGGGATATCGTTATCAATCGTACCTGGAAGTCCAATTGTCGGGAAGCCAAGTCCCGTCAATTTTTGAGCACCACGATACGACCCGTCTCCGCCTACGACGACGAGTGCATCAATTTCAAATTTCTTAAGATTGACGACCGCTTTTGCTCGTCCTTCTTCTGTACGGAACTCAGGGCAACGTGCTGAACGTAGGAACGTTCCGCCTCGTTGAATGATGTCACCGACTGACCCAAGGTTCAACTGGACGATGTCCCCGTTGATTAATCCTTGATAACCGTTATAGACACCAAATACTTCTAAGCCATGAAAAATCGCTTTACGCGTGACAGCACGCACCGCGGCATTCATACCTGGTGCATCGCCGCCACTCGTTAAGACAGCAATCCGTTTTAAACTCACGTTAATCACCTCTCCATTAATCTGAATCTAAAATAGCACGTTGTTTTCTTGTTTTACAACAGGGCAGATTGCATAAACTTTCACTAGCTTTTTCATCATCGATTCCGGAAATGAGGAATATCAATCATGATAGCGATTACATGGTGCTTATGTGCCAATTTGGTGATATTTTTCGGTCCGCTGATCGATGAGCTCTTCCTTGGTCAGATGAACCAATGATTCAAGCTTCTGTACCAATACAGCTTTTAATTTATCCGCCTGTAATGACACATCGAGATGCGCCCCTCCGACGACTTCTGGAATGATGGCATCCGCGATCCCGAGTCGTAATAAATCAGGTGCTGTGATCTTCATCGATTCTGCCGCTTTCTCCGCAAGACTTGCATCTTTCCATAACAATGCTGCAGCACCTTCAGGAGAGATGACCGAATACGTTGAATTCTCGAGCATCAAGAGTTGATCACACACTCCGATTCCTAAAGCACCACCTGATCCACCTTCACCGATGACGATTGAGATGATTGGAACCGTCATGCCAGCCATCTCAAATAAGTTTTTCGCGATGGCCTCACTCTGACCACGTTCTTCTGCCGCACGTCCTGGGTAAGCCCCTTTCGTGTCGATGAACGTAATGATCGGTCGATTAAATTTCTCCGCTTGTTGCATGAGACGTAGTGCTTTTCGATATCCTTCCGGATGTGGCATCCCGAAATTACGACGAATGTTTTCTTTTGTATCTTTTCCGCGTTGATGACCGATGATCGTCACCGGACGACCATTCAGTGTTCCGATTCCACCGACGATTGCCGCATCATCATATCCATGACGGTCGCCGTGTAGTTCGATGAAATCTTCACAGATGGATTCAATGTAATCGAGTGTCGTTGGACGTTCTGGATGACGTGCCAATTGAACACGATTCCACGCTTTCATATTCCCGTAAATATCGAGTTCTAACCGATGAAGGCGTTCTTCAAGAAGTTGGAGTTCTTCCTTGAAGTCTAGACCTTGTGTTTCCGCCATATCATGGAGCTCAAGAATTTTTTCGCGTAACGCGATGACTGGTTGGTCAAATGGTTGCATGGTTCGTTCCCTCCGCATGTAGCTTTAAGATTCGCGTATAGTACGTTTTCAGATCATGTCGTGATACGACATCGTCCAGTTGACCTGCTTGTAATAAGAATTCTGCTGTTTGGAAATCTTCCGGTAGTTTTTCACGTATCGTCTGTTCGATGATCCGTCGACCTGCAAACCCGATCAACGCCCCCGGTTCAGCGATGTTAAAGTCACCGAGCATCGCAAAACTTGCTGATACACCGCCGGTCGTCGGATGAGTCATACAAGAAATATAAAGTAATCCAGCATCTGAATGCTGTTTTAAGAAGAGACTCGATTTTGCCATCTGCATGAGACTAACCATTCCCTCTTGCATCCGTGCTCCTCCTGAAGCGGAGAAAATCGTGACAGGTAGACGATGTTTTGTTGCGTAGCGAACCGCTTCAGAAATCGCAGCACCGACCGCTGCACCCATCGAGCCCATCCGGAATCGTGCATCCATGACACAAGCGACGAGTGGGTGACCATTCACATTCCCGACGCCACAGACGATCGCTTCCTCAAGACCCGTTCTGACTTGGTCGCCCTTTAATTTTTCCGGGTAATCCTGGAACCCGAGCGGATCCGCTTGAACTGCCGGTAAGTCGAAATACGTCACCGAACCTTCATCGAATAATTGCGTAAAACGTTCTTGCGCGGTCAATGGGTGATGATACCCACATGAACAGACACGTAAGTTCGCCTCCAGTTGTTTCGTATATTGGATTAATTTACATTTCGGACATTTCGTCATTAGGCCAACTGGCACATCGACACGCTGCTCCTTCGAAGTCAGCGTGACGAACTTTTTAGGTTTTCGAAAAAATGCTTGCACGTTCAGTTCCCCCTTGTCATCCTATGGGCGGTTCAAGAGTTGTTCCCGTTCCGCCTGCGTATAGAGTTCCCCTTGACCGAAGCTTTTATGGAAGGCATTGACTTGTCGCCAGATTCGTTCAAACAAATCGTTATCGACCGTCTGAATCAACGTCTCACGAAACGCTGCATCGGATGATACGACTGGTGCAAGCACCGAAAGGTCATCCAGCTGCGCGAGCGCTGCTTGCTCAAGCAAGCGGAGCGTTCCTGCCAAGTCTTCGAACTTCGAATCGCCAGTCACTAAGAATTGAGCGATGATTTGAATATAGGTATGATCGTCACGGTTCAATAGAAAGCTTCCGCCTCCATGTCGTGTCTCGACGATCCCTAAATAAGCGAGCGTCCGTAATGCTTCTCGTACGGACGGTCGACTGATAGATAGTCGTTCTGCCAGTTCCCGTTCCGATGGAATACGGTCTCCTGGAACTAATCCATCTTGTTCGATCATCAATTTAATCGCCGCGATATTGGCTTCAAACGCATTTCGTTTCTTCTCCATATCGATACGGCACCACCTTTCTGACCCTTCAGTCGGTTGCTTCAATCGGTGGCATTGGTCAGACCAATTACCCCTTATTATAACAAATCTTATTACCTAGTACTAGTTTGAGCGGGGGACATTTTTCAGGACGACATGATCCTCGCCAAACCGAATACGTAGCCGAGCTAGTAATTCCTCATCATGCTGCACTGCATAAAGCGGCGGTAACGATTTCGTCTCGCGTGAATCCGCGTAGCGGACGACAACTGGAATATCGCCTGGTGCCGCTTCCAGCAACTGCTCGAGTGTAGCCAGCTCATTTTTTGATGTTAACTTGACGAATAGCACATCTTGTCCAAGCGGACGGAGACGTTCCAATATGAACTGACGCTCTCCTTCGCGATCCTGCACCTTTAGTTCAATCAGCAAGACGTTCCCTAAATAAAGTGATCGACAGAATCGTTCATATTGATTCGGGAAGACGACGACCTCTTCATTCGAATATCCGTCGACTGCCTGAATGACCGCCATCGTTTGACCGCGTTTCGTCTTGAAGTCTCGAATCTGATCAATATAACAGACTAAATAATGTGTTTCCGAACCGACGCCAAGGTCATGAAAATAAGCAGATTCAACCGGAGCTTTCATCGCTGTCGTCAACGGCGAATACGTCAACCAGAATCCAAGCACTTCCCGTTCTAATCGTGCCCAGTCGGAATCACTTCGTTTCGATGACTTCTGTGTCCGGCGTTTCCCGAGAATTGCCAACTCGTCTGGAAGTAATGTATTCGACGACTCGGTGAAATACTCGAGCACCTCTTGTTCAGCGAGTCCTCGATCGCCGTGCGTCGCTCGGTCTAGCGCACCACTGTAGAGTAACAATTCAATTTTTGCGCGCTCCTTCTTGCCCCATCCGACGTGGGTCAACAGATCAGCAATCGTCGCTGTGTGCTTCGATGCTTCCTTTACACGCTCGAACTCACGCTCGGAAATACCTTTGATGACATGGATACCGAGTCGAATCCCTTTGCCTTCTAGTGAAGAACGATAATCCGAAATCCAGACATCCGGCGATAGGACCGGGAGACGTCGTTCGCGCATCAATCGGACGAGACGCTCCGGTTGTTCGACCGAAACGAGTAAGAAAATGTGCGGGAAATGCGCTTTGATATATCCGAGGGCATAACTAATCTTTGAATAGGCGACTGCATGGCTTCGGTTGAATCCATACCCAGCGAATCGCTCAATTTGTTCATAAAGTGATTGTGCAATCGCATCATCGAATCCATTCGACTTTGCTCCTTCAAGAAAACGAACCCGTTCCTGTTCGAGCGAATCCGTACTTTTTTTAGAAATCGCACGTCGTAATAAATCTGCTTGTGCGAGTGTAAATCCAGCCACTCGACGGGTGATTTCCATGACTTGCTCTTGATAGACGATGATGCCATACGTTGGTGCAAGTACGTCTTCTAATACAGGATGCAACATCTGATAAGGTTGACCAGCTTTTCGTTTCGCGTACAGATCAATGAATTTCATTGGTCCCGGACGATAGAGTGACATCGTTGCCACCAAATCTTCGAACCGATTCGGTTTGACTTCGCGCAACGTCTGTTTCATACCTGTCGACTCGAATTGGAAAATATCATCCGTCTCGGCGCGGGCAAAGACTTGGAATGTCGCGCGGTCTTCTTCTGGAATTTGCGTGAGCGTAAAGGATGGCTGTTCTCGTCGAATCAATTCTTCCATCCGACGCAAACGACTGAGATTTCGTAATCCTAACAAGTCAATTTTCAACAATCCTTGACGTTCCAATGCCTGCATCAAAAACTGCGTCACATAGCGTTCATTTGGTCCCGTTTCAACGGGTGTCGTCTCGACGAGCTGTTCAGATCCAATGACGACACCGGCCGCGTGAACCGAACGTTGTCGCGGGAGACCCTCGACCGCTTGCGCTAGTTGCAACAGTTGCCGGCGCTTTTCGCTTCCAGAGAACCAGCGATATGTCTGTTTGTTTTGTTCAATCCCTTGTAACGTCGTTGATTTTCCAAGCTGTTTGACCGCAGCATCTAACTCATCCTTCGAAAACTCTAGCGTCCGTCCGACGTCTCGCAAAGCGGCTTTGGCACCGAGCGTCGACAATGTACCGATTTGAGCAACGTGATCTTTTCCGTAACGCATCACGAGATCCTCTAATACTTCTTCGCGTCGTTCATCTTCGATATCGATATCGATATCCGGCATGGAAATCCGCTCAGGGTTCAAGAATCGTTCGAATAGTAATCCATATTTCAATGGATCCACCGTCGTGATCCCAAGCGCATAGCTGACAAGTGATCCAGCTGCTGAGCCTCGACCAGGTCCAACGAAAATGCCTTTCGCTTTTGCACTACGTACGAGTTCTTCAACGATTAAGAAGTAATCAGCAAATCCCGTCTTATCGATGACTGATAGTTCATAAGCGAGACGTTCCCGCGCTTCGTTACTTTCATGACCATGTGCCAGTAACCCTTCCTCAGCACGTTTTCGTAATAACGCATTCGAGTCTTCCGCGATACGTGGCAGTGGACGTTGTTGAAACGGTAATTCCAAGCGTTCAGATGTCGTAGCAAACTGCTCCGCCATCGTAATTTCTCGCTCGGTAAAGTCTTCGAGTAACTCTTCCCGGGTCTTTAAATGCATCAGACGATCTGTCTTTTGGTCTTGGAACGTCGTCGCCTCACCAATCGCACGTATTGCTTGATACGCTGACGCTTCATCTCGACGAATGTAACGAACAGGATCGACTGGGATGGTCTCAACACCAAGCGCTGCTGCTACTTCGCGGTAACGCGCACGACTCTCTCGTTCGACCGTTGAGCGACTAGAGGTCACGCCCATATATGTACGCGCTCCTTGAACGTGTCCCATCCATTGAACGAAGGAACGACGTAGACGCGTCGCATCTTCAGAGGCTTGACGCAGTGGCACGAGCACCGCGATCAGTGATGAAACTTCAGTCTCCTCTTGTTGACTGGCTAGTCGATACAGTTGACGCAGTCCATCAGAAGAAAAAGCAAACCATAAGATACAAAATTCTTCTTCTTCGATTCGCTGCTCCCATCCGACGATCGGTTGCATATTTCGACGCTGACATGCATCGATGAATGCGGGAACTCCTGTCAATGTCGTTTCACAGATGACCGCTCGTCCGATGTGTCGACGGACTAGTTCATCGAGATAGGGCTCGATTCGAACTAAACTCTGCAATGGACTAAACTGCGTTCGAACATTTATATGCATCTTCCATTCTCCTTTCTCTTCTGATGGATGTTTTTAAAAGTTTTCAGAACATTCATATCTAACTGACTCAAGTACTCGCCATCTGATTTATTATTCGATACAATAAGTATAGAAATATCATGACGGGTACGGAAGGAGCGTTTCTCATGATTTTGAATCGCAGTCAAATCGCACGTGAAAAAGTCGAACAATTAAAGCTCGGTGTTACCGCTTTTACTGAAACGGAAGAAATCGCTGAGAAGATTCGCAAATCTGTCGCTGAACTTCAACTGAATGTCATTGAAGATCACACAGATCGTGGCGTTTGGTTCATTCCGCAAGACGAAACAAAAACGCAATAAGCGTAAAAAGGCTGTTCGCTTCGCTTCCTCAATGAGAGGAGTGAGACCGAGCAGCCTTTTTCCATTTAAAACTGGAAGTTAGCAGCGACCTCGTCCAGACGACGGATGACACGTTCGACCTCACTCAACTGTCCAATCGTTGCACCAGACGCCATCGGATGTCCACCACCATTGAATTCTTTTGCTACTTCATTGATGACGGGACCCTTCGAACGAATTCGGACGCGAACCTCCGTGTCCGTTTCAAGGAACAATGCCCAACACTTCATGCCTTTTAAACCGGCAAAACTATTGACGAGCAACGATGCTTGCTCAACCGTCGCCCCAAACTGCTTCAACGAATCTTGTGTCAATACGACATAACCGACACCTTGATCCGTCAATTGAATATGTTGAAGGACATATCCTTGTAAATGAAGCGCCGCAAGTTCTGTTTCGTACATATTGCGATACAACCAGTCCGTATCGATTCCTGCATCAATCAATTGCGCTGCGACTTCAAATGTTCGTTTCGTCGTGCCACGGAATTGGAAACGTCCCGTATCACCAACGATCCCAGCGTAGAATTGAATGGCAGCTGATGCTGGAATGTCGTATCCCCATTCGTTCAATAAATGAACGAGCAGTTCCGATGTCGAACTCATCGTCGTATCGACGAGTTGTACTGGTGCGTATGGATCTTCATCCGGATGATGGTCGATTTTAATGACGTCTTTTCCTGTCATTGCGACCTTCCCGTCAATCCGCGCTTGATTCGCTGTATCCAGAATCACGACTAACGCCTCTTTGTATAGTTCATCGTCTACTTGATCGAGCTCTCCCATGAATGACAATGATGTCGCCATCTCTCCGGCCGTTAATACCGTTTTGCAAGGGAATTGATGTTGTAACGTCAATTGCAAACCGAATTGACTACCGAGTGCATCGGGATCTGGACGTTCATGACGATGAATGATGATCGTATCTGCCGCTTCAATCATTTGTTTGATTTGCTCTTTCACTGTGCACAGCTCCTCTAATCTTGATATGATATGAGATGAAGACAAAAAGGAGGTCCTTTTAACATGCAATTCATCCTCATCGCCCTCATCGTTTTCTCGCTTGGTGGGTATTTGTTAGCAAAACGCCGCGCGTTCCATACGAAAAGCACGAACCGAAAATACTTGTTCAATACGCAAGCGAGCATTTGGTTGAGCTTGTTCGTCATCCTATTCGCCGTCAACCAGTTCGTTTCCGGAAACGGATTAACGACACTCGTCGGGAAAATCGTTTGTTCCATTTTAATCATCGTTGGTGTTGCTTCATTCATCGCCGGATTCATCCGTTACAAAAAGATTTATCCGTATGTCGTCCGCGAGATGGAGCAATCCTGAGCTAGATTCAGAGGAACCGAAGTCCATTGACTTCGGTTCTTTTTGATTCATTTAACGATCGATGAGTTGGGATGTCACGAGTGCCTTCGCAACGATTTGTGTGCCTTGATACATCTCGACATCGACTTTCCCGAATTTTCGACCGACGTCAAAGACATTCGCCCGGATCGTTACCGTGCTCTCGATTTGAACAGGTTTAATGAAATAGATGCTGACGTTCTCGATGACAAGGTCACCTTTTTTCATATGGCGCAACATTCGCGTCGCTCCTTCGACTAGAAGCGTCGTCAACACCCCACTCGAAGCAGTCCCCATGAAGTTCGTCATTTGCGGCGAGACCTCAAGCGATAAGTACGGTCCCCGTTCGTCCTCTGCCGCCTTGATCTGTCCTGTAATTAGATCGTCGAACGTCTCTCCGACTTGTGGCTGACGATTCGCGAGTTGCAGTGCCTTGAGGACGTCTTGACGGCTAATGATCCCGAGTAATCGACCGTACTGATCGATGACTGGCAGCATCTCGATTCCTTCCCAGACCATCTGATGCGCAGAATTCGTAACACTCGTTCGAATACCGACCGTGATCGGATGACGGGTCATGACTTTTTCAACAGCCCAGTCATGTGGACGGTCAATGATGTCCTTCGCTGTCACGACACCGACGACCTTCATTTGTTCATCGATGACGGGATAACGGTTGTGTTTCGTCTGCTCATTCAACTCGTGCCAGCGTGAAATCGGATCCGTCGTCTGTAAATAGAACGTATCATGCAACGGAATTAAAATATCCGAAACGAGTAAAATCTCCTTTTTGATCAATCGATCATAAATCGCTCGGTTGATCATCGTCGCCACCGTGAACGTATCGTAGGATGTCGAAATGATCGGTAACTCCATCTCATCCGCTAATCGTTTTGCATCCTCCGTCGTATCAAAGCCACCGGTAATCAATACAGCAGCTCCTGCTTCAAGCACGAGTTCATGTGCTTTTTCGCGGTTTCCGATGATGACGAGACTATCGACATCGATATAGCGCATCATGGCTTCGAGCTTCATTGCACCAATGACGAATTTCGTCAGCGTCTTGTGTAATCCATTTCGACCACCGAGCACCTGACCGTCAACGATGTTCACGACTTCCGCGAATGTCAGCTTCTCGATATTTTCTTTTTGTTTCTTTTTAATCCGAATCGTTCCGACTCGCTCAATCGTCGAGACGAACCCTAAATTTTCTGCTTCCTTGATGGCGCGATAAGCCGTCCCCTCGGATACGGTCAAATCCTTCGCGATTTGTCGGACGGAAATCTTTGTTCCGACATCAAGATCTTCGATATGTCGAATGATCTGTTCGTGTTTCGTAGGCATACTGTATCCCTTCTTTTCCTTTTTTCTACTCTCCTGTCATTATACTGTACTACTCTAAAGATGAAAACGTGTACTAGTCTGATTTACGATAAATGTTTTTCGAACCGGACGATGATATACTTATGTAGAAAATGAGTAGAGAGGTGGAATCATATATGAGCGAACGTACGAACCAAATCAGTGAATTCCTGAAAGAACAAGGAATCGACTTAGCCGTCGTCACTTCGAAGGCAAATGTCTTTTATTTCTCAGGAGTCTACGCTGAACCCCACGAACGTGTCATGGCGGTCCTCGTCGATGTAACCGGCAAACATGTATTATTCTGTCCGGCACTCGAAGCAAGTATCGTTGCAGCGAGTCCTTGGAAAGGAGACGTCGTGACGTATGAGGATCACGAAAACCCGTTTGATCGATTAGCAGAATTATTCGCGACATTCGAGCACTCGAATAACCGAATCGGTATCGAAGGGGAACACATGACGTTCAGTCGCTATCAGGAACTAAGCTCACGTCTCGAGAACGCAGCCATTCTGGATATCGGTGAGTCTTTACAAGCGCTTCGTCTGAAGAAAACACCGGAAGAAATCGCTATTCTTCAAGAAGCAGCCGCACTTGCGGACGAAGCAATCGAAATCGGTAAACAAGCGATCCGCCCAGGGATCACGGAAATCGAACTCATTGCAGAAATCGAATATGAAATGAAGAAAAAAGGTGTCCGTGAGATGTCATTTGATACGCTTGTCCTATTTGGTGCAAACAGTGCTGATCCGCACGGTGTACCCGGCGACCGTGTCATCCAAGAAGGCGATTTCGTCTTATTTGACCTCGGCGTCGTTTGGAAAGGCTACTGTTCCGATATTACACGGACCTTCATTTATGGCGAAGCGAACGAAGAACAGAAAAAGATCTATGAAACGGTTCGCCAAGCACTTGAAGCCGCGACAGAAGCGAGTCAGATCGGCACGACACTCGGTTCATTAGATAAGGCAGCCCGTGACGTTATTACAAACGCTGGCTACGGACAGTACTTCACGCACCGTGTCGGTCACGGACTCGGAATCGAGGTTCATGAATTCCCATCTCTCGCGTCAAACAATCTACTGACGGCTGAAGCTGGTATCGTCTACACACTCGAACCAGGCATTTATGTTCCAGGTGTCGGTGGCGTCCGTATCGAGGATGATATTCATCTCACTGCGGAAGGTCCAGTTGCGTTAACTCGCACACCCAAACATCTTCAATCCATTCCGTCATCTTAACTCAAGACAAACACCTAATCCATCGCTCGGATTAGGTGTTTCTGATTATAGACAAAATGTCTGACTAAAAAATATCTCGTCTTTTCATGCCCTTCCCTCAGGCGAGACACAAGCCAGTTTTCCCGCTTCATTCAAGCAGGAAAACGGGTCTTGTTTGTCTCTGACAGCGCAAAATTGCGCTTTTTCCTGTAGGAGTGGCGTGTGACGCGTCATTCTTTTTATACCGAAGGATTTGAGGAACGTTTTGTTCACTCGACATCGCTTCCTAGGGAAAACAAGCAAGAACGACCCTGCAACGAAGCGAAGCGGCGCGATGCTTGTCCCAGGAAAACGATGCGAGACGAACAAAAAAGCGCAATCCTTCTCGTTAGAGAAAAATTGCACCTTATCTTCAGTTTCAAACATCTAATCCATTGCTTGGATTAGATGTTTTTGCTTATTTACGGGATTGATGGACGACATTGACGCCACCTGTAACATCGAGGATTGCTCCCGTGATCATACTTGATTCTTCTGCCAACAAGAAGGAAATCGCGCGAGCGATATCTTCTCCGACACCCGTTCTTCCGACCGGCGTCGCCTCATCTTGCTCCGCTTCAGAAATCAACTTCGTCTTATTGTCACCGACGATGTTTCCTGGGTTGACCATGTTGACCGTGATGCCGTGCTCTGCCTCTTCAAGCGCTACACTCTTCGTCAAACTCACCATCCCGCTTTTAGCAGCAGCGAACGCTGCCCGGCATACCCACCCTGGCGCTGTTGCACTCTCTGGAAAGCCATACGTAATGATTCGACCATAGGCTTGCTTACGCATGACGGGTAATACTTGACGTAATAGCCAAAAACTAGCTGTCAGATTCCCAGTGATCACTTCATTCCATTCCTGATCAGTGTAATCCACTAATGCTTTTCGTTCGAATATATAAGGTCCTGCATTAAGTATCAACGCATCAATCCGACCATGCTCGTTGATTGCTTGTTGGGTTGCGCGTTCCAATTCTTCTTGATTCGTCACATCCGCTTGAATCGTCATGAGATTCGGATGTGTAAATTCGGGTTCGGAACGATGAAACGCCGTCACTTTCCAACCTTCTTCCAGTAACTGGCGCGTCACTCGTTCTCCCAGTCCTTTTGTACCTGCTGTAATTAACGCGTGCCTCATCTTGGCATCGCCCCCTTTCACTGACTCCATCTTACGACGGAAAGGAAAGGAAGAACAATTTTTAGAACTCACTGAATGTTTCGTCCGCTCCCAGTAAGAGAATGGTATAATTAGGGTGTACTCATCATATCGATTACGAAGGGATGGATTCATCATGGCAATCGTCTATCATAATGTACTCGTAGCAGTAGATGGCTCAAAAGAGGCAGAACGTGCCTTCGAGACGGCAATCGATGTTTCATTGCGAAATGATGCAAAATTGATCATCGCACACGTCATTGATACACGGACATTCGCAACAGTTGAAGCCTATGACCGCACCATCACGGAACGTGCCGAATCTTACGCGAAGGAATTGCTAGACGAATACGTCAAGACCGCTCAAGATCGCGGTGTACAGGAAGTCGAAGTAGCGATTGAATACGGCTCACCGAAAGTAACGATCGCTAAAAAGCTTGCCCCTAATCACGATGCCGATTTAATCATCTGTGGCGCAACTGGTTTAAACGCTGTCGAGCGTTTCTTCATCGGTAGTGTCTCTGAAAGCATTACGCGTTACGCAAAATGCGACGTCTTGATCGTCCGTTTATGAATCACTCTTCTACAAAAAGCCTTTCTTCCTTCATTTCAAAGGAAGAAAGGCTTTTTGACGACCTATTTAAATAAAAAAACCATCGAACCAATGTCCGATGGTTTAAAATCATTTGTATTTTACTGTAACCGTACGACGACCCCAGTTGAAAGCTTCTGAACGAGAGTAGTAAAGGATATCCATCTTCTTCCCTTTGATGGCACCGCCAGTATCAGCAGCTGTATACGTCCCTTTTAATTTCCCTTTGTAATACACTTTCACTGTCGAACGAAGTGGAATGACACGTGGATCAACCGCTACGACTTTCTTTTTCGAGCTTTTAATGTTCCAACCGATTGCTGTCAGATTACCACTACCTGGATCATACGGTGTGTAAGCTGTTGCGCTTACGTTCGTGATTGTTTTCCAACCACCTGTCGATTGTTTTTTCGAACTGCTTGATGTCACGACTTTCGAGTAGCTTGCGCTAAGGTAAGCTGTTTTACCTTTGTAACTTACTTTATACCAGTTACCTGTTTTTGCTTTGTACGATAACGTTTGGTTCTTATATAGAAGACCGAGCTTTTTCGAAGAAGTAGTAGCTTTCTGACGAATGACTAGGCTATCGACTGTTGACTTGACGCTTTTCTTAGTTGCAGCCTCTGCTTGAAGACCTGCAAACGAACTGAGTGCTAACACGACCGTTAAAACACTTGCGAGCATCCGTTTCATCATGTATTTTCTCCTCCATCATTGTTTCGTGTTTGTTAACTGAGATTAATATACATGACAAAACGAGGGAGTGCCGTTACATATAGACCACAAAAATATGTCTGTACTATTACTTTTATGTTACAAACGACTCATTTTTTTAAGAAATCGACCTTTTTTGGGTTTATTTTTACAAAGATGACCTTTCATTTTTCGTTATATGACAAACAACGTAACAATGGATCGTACGTTCGTATATTTTCTTTCGTAGATTTCATTAAAAAAAGGACTGAATCGTTGGAATAACGACTCAGTCCTTTTGAAATGATTATGCGTTTTGAGCAACTAATCCACCAACACGAACCGTGTCGCGTGCAATCATCAATTCCTCATTCGTTGGAATGATGATGACTTTAACTGGTGAGTGTGGGTAGTTAATGAAGAGTTCTTCTCCACGAGCTCCGTTGTTGAGTGATGGATCCCAGTAAACGCCCATGAATTCAAGACCACGTAAGACACGCTCACGGATTGAATCTGAGTTTTCTCCGACACCGGCTGTGAAGATGATCGCATCGACACCGTTCATCTCAGCAGCGTATTGCCCGATGTAACCGTGGATACGGTTCGCGAAGATACGGAGTGCCATCTCTGAACGATGGTTTCCTTCTTTAGCAGCCGTTTGGACATCACGCAAGTCACTTGAAAGACCTGAGAGACCGTAGATTCCAGACTCTTTGTTCATGACGTTCAAGACGTCTTCTGCTGTTTTCCCTGTTTTCTCCATCAAGAATGGAATCAACGCTGGGTCAAGTGAACCAGAACGTGTTCCCATCGTGATCCCTTCAAGCGGTGTGAAGCCCATCGTCGTATCGATTGATTCGCCACCTGAAACTGCTGCGATTGATGCTCCGCTACCTAAGTGACACGAGATCAAACGGAGGTCTTTTAACGGACGACCGAGTAATTCAGATGCACGTTCCGTAACGTATTTGTGACTCGTACCGTGGAAACCATATTTACGGATACCGTATTCTGTATAGTAATCATACGGCAAGCTGTAAAGAAAGTTTTCTTCTGGCATCGTTTGGTGGAACGCCGTATCGAAGACTGCCACTTGTGGTACTTCCGGAAGCAATGCTTGGAATGCCCGGATTCCGATCAAGTTTGGTGGAATGTGAAGTGGTCCGAGCTCTGTGTACGACTCGATATCGTGCATGACTTCATCTGTAATCAATACAGAGTCTGCATATTTTTCTTTACCATGAAGCACACGGTGTCCAACACCTTTAATCTCATCGTAAGACGAGATGATTCCGAACTCCATTAATTTTTCGAGTGACAACTCGACTGCTTCTTTATGTGTTGCAAGTGGGAGGACATCTGTATACTTTTGTCCTTCACCATATTTAATCGTAAAGATTGCATCGTCTTTACCGACGCGTTCAACGAGTCCGACTGCGATCATCGTTTCGTTCGGCATTTCGAGCAATTGGAACTTCAAAGACGAACTACCTGCGTTTACCGCCATAATTTTTGCCATGATTTTTCCCCTTTTCCATTTGAATCCAATGAACATTCACATCTGTTTAGGTTTTCTTCTATTTCTGTTCTACAACTAGAATAGTCAAATTAACGACAGATTTCAATCACTTTGCGTAATTCATTTTAATTCTGTGTTAATCCATTCATCAATCTGTTTCACCATACCACCAAACGCGCGGGCATCTGTGAACGATGGCAACTCAGCAAGCAATGCTTGTTTCGGCATCTTCATACCGGCTAAATGATTACGGACGACCAAATAACTTTTTGCCGCCTGTTCTTGTTTGAACATCGTGAGCGGCAACTGCAAAATACCGATGACATGCGCTTTTGATTCGAAGTATTGTTTCAACTTGCCTTCCGTATCATGCTGGAACAGACCGTTCGGAATAACGAAGACACCAAATCCACCTGGTTTGACGTATTGCATCGCTTGTTCAATCAACAAGAAATGACTATAGCTCATGCCTTCGTCTCGTTTCAAGATGTAAGAAGCGGCAGCCTCTTCATCCGGATAATAACCGACAGGAAGATCAGCCATCGCAAGATCAACTGGATCCAACAATAATGGACGTAACGCATCTTGATGGGTATACGTGACTGGATAGTCGAGTAATTCCGTTACCGCTGCCGATAAACGAATCAATGTCTCATCCACCTCGACCGCCTCAGCGGATGTACCTGTCGAAAGCTGACTTAAGACGGCATGCAACATGCCACCTGTCCCACTCCCCAACTCAAGTAGCCGGATGTCCTCCTTACCTACCAATTTCCCGATTAGATAACCAGCAAACAAAGCGACACTGTCTGGCGTCGGCAAATGGTTCGGTTGTGCTTGTTTCATCCCTTCTAGAATAGCAAGCGATACTGCCTTACGAATGACTTCTTTGTCTACATTTTCAGTATGACGATCGTTCAATCGATCAATCACCGTCGTCAACGCTTCTAAATAGGGCATATCAAGATCACGTTCGATTTGTTTTGTTTGACGTGTTAATTCCTTATATAACTTTTCTAACGGTTCCATGTACGTCATCCTCTCCAAAACGAAACGGCCCCCCGTAGAGCGGGAGCCGTTTCTATCATTAGTTCCATTGTAACGCTTCAGCGGCGTTTGTAAACCATTCTTACTTCGCTTCACGTGCTGCAGCGAGTGCTGCTTCGAAATTGACTTCGTCTGTTGATTCTTCAAGATATTCAACGTACGTAATCTCGTTGTTTGAATCAAGAACGAAAACAGAACGGGCAAGCAGGCGTAATTCTTCGATGGCTACGCCATACTGTGTACCGAATGAAAGATCACGGTGATCAGACAACGTCACGACTTGATCGAGACCGCTTGATGCGCACCAGCGACGTTGTGCGAATGGAAGATCGTTTGAGACCGTCATGACCGTCACACCTTCGATTGTTGCTGCTTCTTCATTGAATTTACGTGTCTGTGCATCACAAACGCCTGTATCGATTGATGGGACGACGCTGATGATCCGGACACCTTGATATGTATCACGTGTTACCGGTGATAAGTCATTAGCTAACACTTGAAAGTCAGGAGCTGTTTGTCCGACTTGAACCGCCGTACCTTGAAGTGTGATTGGATTTCCTTTAAACGTTGCCATTATGAATTCCCCTTTTCCCCTGAATGGATATACTGTATTTTCTATTTAACTATAGGAATGATCCGCGAAGATGGCAAGCATTCTGCCATAATTGATGGACTTCAGTACCCGTCTTTCCAAAAAACAGGTATAATGAAAGAGTTCATGAAACGCTTTCAAGGGGGAATTGACCATGGCTCGAAATAATGTCTACCTGTACTACCGAAATACACAAAGACACGAGACGCAGGTGCGAAAGTTGATTGATGTCGGTACACGATACGGACTGAACGTCGTCCAAGATCACCGACAAGCAAACATCATCGTCTCGATTGGTGGAGATGGGGCTTTCTTGCAAGCGGCACGCTTCACAGGTTTCCGTGATGATGCGATCTATGTTGGATTCGCTGAAGGACCAAACTCGTTCTACTGTGATTTTGATATCAATGATCTTTCTGCGGTCGAAGCCATCTTTAAAGAGACAGGCAACCGTGTCTCGGATGGTGAAATCGAAGTACGTCGTTATCCACTGCTCGAAGCATCCATCAACGGTGGACCACCGATGCTCTGTCTGAATGAATGTTCCGTGAAGTCGAGCATCATCAAATCACTTGCGATCGAAGTCTATATCGACGACTTCCTGTTTGAGACATTCCGTGGGGATGGAATGGTCATCTCAACACCGACGGGTTCTACGGCTTATAATAAGTCACTCTCTGGTGCGATCGTCGATCCGTTGATCCATTGTCTTCAAGTCAGCGAAATTGCTTCCGTCAACAACAACCGGTACCGGACACTCGGTTCTGCTTTCCTATTAAACCGTGGACGGAAACTTTCGTTACGCATCATCGAGGACGGAAACGACTATCCGATCATCGGGATGGATAACGAAGCACTCAGTCTCACACGAACAGATTCAGTCGATATCCAGCTTTCTGAAAAAGAACTGAAAACCGTCAAATTGACGAACAATACATTTTGGCATAAGATTCAACGCTCGTTCTTATGACAATAAAAAAATCTGCCTCCTCGGGGCAGATTTTTTTATTGCGTCTCCCGTTACGTCACCCTTTATACTCCAATCAAAGGAGGTACACAAATGATGTATTCCACTCAGGAAATCGCCAAACTGACCGGCGTCACAAAACGAACACTCTATCATTATGAGACGATCGGTCTCCTCGTGCCAAAGCGCACCGATGCTGGTCACCGAAGTTACAGCAGGGAGGATCTTTTACGTTTACAACAAATCCTGCTCTACCGTTCTCTTGATTTCCCACTGTCAGAAATCCAAAGATTACTCACGCAATCTGATCCCAATCATCATACGACACTGAAAAAGCAGATTGCACTCCTTCAAGAAAAAGCTTCGCATTATCAAATGCTTGCTCGACTCGCTGAACAGACATTACTCACCTTAAAAGGAGGACTCCCGATGAAAGACGAACAATTATTCCGCGGTTTGCGCCACGAAGAAATCGTTACGCATGAAAAGCAACATGCAGATGAAGTCCAGCAACACTACGGTGACACTGACGCCTATCGAATCAGTGCAAAAAGACAACAACAACGAACACCGAAAGAGAAAGAACAACTGAGCAGCATGCATAAGCAACTCGATCAGCGCTTGACGACCCTTTACCGCGACGGGCACGCGACGACGGATCCGGACGTTCAACAAGTCGTCAAAGAACAACATGATTTCATCGATACGTACTATTACCCGTGCGCATTATCTCTCTTTGCCTCACTCGGTCAGATGTATGTGTCTGACGAACGATTTCGTGCCTATTACGATGCGTATGCACCCGGACTTTCGACGTTCTATTCGGAAGCTATTTCACACTATGCGCAAACATCACACTAACGCGGCTTCCGCCTGATAAACGGTTTTTCCAGCTTGGACTGTCTCGACCAAACGGTTATTCAAGATGGCTTCCCCACGCAAGCGATAGAAGTCTTCTTCAAAGATGACGAAGTCGGCATCATAGCCTGGTAAGAGCAATCCTTTTCGACCGTGTGTTTCCGTCGCGAGATGTGGATTTTTCGTAAAGAGCAACAAGGCTTCAAACATCGATAACGTCTCGTTCGTCTTATTGACACGCCCTGCCATTCCTTCCGTCGCTGCATAAAGCGACCGCCGGACATCGGGGTCAGAGATCGGTGCATCTGCTCCGCCGCACAATAGTGCGCCGGTCTCAGCTAACGAACGTAAGCGATAACTCCAGTCTAAGCGGTTCAAGCCGAGTCGATCGACGATGAAGTCGGCGTCATCCAATAAAAAGACTGGTTGAACATCAATCAAGACCGGTAATTTCCGAATTCGCGCAAGCGTTTCTGGTCGGACGACCGTCGCATGAATGATGCGATCTCGTTTTCCTTTTGGTGCCGGGTACTTCTCGAGCACCTGTACGAACCGCTCGATCGCTAAATCACCGATGACGTGTGCCGCGACTGTGAATCCGTAACTACGTGCGCGTTTGACGAGTTGTTCGAGTTGTTCTGGCGTATGCACTTCGATGCCGCGTGTCGTCGGATCATCGGAATAACCACGACCGAGAAGAGCTGTTCGTCCTCCGAGCGCGCCATCGACGAACAGTTTCATCGCACCGATTGACATCGTTGACGGTAAAGTAGGTTGTTGTTGCACGAACTCATCGATGACAAGATGATGCACGAGCAGATGCGTATGGAAGCCTGTCTCTTGCGTCACTTCCTTATAAGCTTGCAAAATGTCCGCGACATCCCCGTGATACGACAAGTCTTCTGTGTGTGCCGCAATGATGCCATATTGGTATAAGTTCTTAATCGCTGATCGAAGGGACGCTTTATTCCGCTCCAAGTTTCCAGCTTGTAACGCATATAAAGGTTCAAGCGCCGCATCGTACAAGAATCCGTCAGCTTCTCCATTATCCGATAAACCGACCTTTCCACCTTCGATGACAGTCGACGCTTTATATCCGAGCTGTTGGAATAAGACATCGTTGACAAGTGCTGTATGCCGGTCTGTTCGTTTCAACAAGGCAGGTGCGTCAGGGAACAACTGATTGAGCCACGCCTTCGTCGGTGCACGATCAAGCTTCGTTTCGTCATAGCCTTCTGCCACATGGATTCCATTGACTGGTTCCGCCTTGAGAAAAGCTTGTCCTAACGCTTCAAGCGTCGTATAACGCGAGGCATCGACACGATTGATCGCTTCCCCGTAACCGATCAGATGAATATGCGCATCTGTAAAGGCTGGATATACAGCTTTTCCGTTCAAATCGTAAATCTGATCAATACGTCTACCGAAACGGCGGCGTAGCTTTCCTTCCTCCCCCATCGCGATGATCCGCGTTTTCTCGACGAACATCGCTGAATGGACATCCTCTTCGTGTGCCATCGTTCGAATCAATCCGTTTACGTATAGTGTTCCCATTCCACTCACTCCTCTTTTTACAAAAATAGGGTGACCATGACGGTCACCCTGAATTGTCGATCCTGATTTAAACGTGCAATGTTTCTTCTGGTGCACACGACCGTTTAATACGTTCGATCGCGGCCGGATCGTATTCATTTAGGACACGTTCCGCTAAGACAATCGTTCGTTCATAGTCTCCCGCTAAGAACTTCGTTTCCGCGATCGTCAGCGACATATGTATCTCGTTGTCGTGGCGACGGTACCGGTTCGCATACTGGACGAGCCGTTCGGCATACGTGACTTCGAACACTAATGTATCTAACCGTTCTTGCACATGTTTAAACGTTTCTTGGACGTCTTGACTTTGTGCGACGATCGATCGAACGTTAAACGGTAACTCTTCGAGCCGTGTTTCAAGCGTCTGCAGTGAACGATTCGCATTTCGGAGCGCTTCTTCCACCTCAGCCGGTAAGTTCGGTAATCCGAGTCGTTTCAGACGGAGGCGTGTCTGCGACAGCTGATGACGCCATTCGACGATTCGTTCGCGAACTTCCGTCTCTTCTTTTCGAAGTGCCTGGAGTTCGACCGTAAAGCGTTCGTACTGAATCATCAACTGTTCTTCGAGGCGAATCGCATCGCGCATCTGATCTTCGAGCATACTGAACGGGATGATTTTTCCGGCAATCGACTCATCAAGATCTTTCGCTGCTTCAAAGAGCAGCTCTTCGTCACGCTGAATCGTTTCATAGTGAATCCCTAAATCTGCTGAGATTTCATATTTTTCACGTAAGATACTGAACTCTTGTGCCAATTGATGAATCCGTTCACGCATCCGTAGCGCTTTTTGTTTCAAGAATTGGTTTTCTTTTTTCACTTGATGACGCGCATCGACCTCACGACGGAACGTATCATACATTTGATCCACATCGGCTGATAACTGTTGAATCGCCTCTTCCAAACCATCGACTTCTAGCATTTCGATTTTTTCAGAAAGGCTCAGGCGTTGTTCCTCGAACCGTTTGATCTCGGATTGGAGACCGAGTGGTTCAAGTGGATACCCATCTAACGACATTTCCTTATAGCCTGCTCCGAGCTGATCAATCCGTTGACGTAATTCATGAGCAAGAATCTTCCATTGTTTCGGTACAAGTTCGACGAGTTGACGCGTCGTTGCTACTTCTTGCTCGAGTAGCAAGCTTGTTTCATACGCCTTCGTCACTTCACCTGAAGCTTCGTACTGACACATCTCATTCCAGTGCGCATCGATTTGTTCACTTCGTTCTTCTAGACGCGCAAGCGCCGGACCAAATGAGTTCGCTTGAATCAATAATGATTTCCGAACTTGCCCTGAATCGGCTTCCCCTTGCGCTTTCAGTTCGGCTAGAACCGATTGATTCGTTTTGAACGTCGACATCTCGACGAGCATCTCATCGATCAACCCTTCGAGTTCTGCAATCAATTGTTCCGTTACTTCGAGGTCATTCTTGACGGCGATGAACCGATATTTATCGAGCGCTTCCTCTGCCCGGTAAAGGGTCTCATCGATTTGGGCGACGTGGACCGTTAATAACTCTTCCCACGCTTGATGCCAGGAGCTGAACTTCGTCTCCGTCTCACCCGCCATCGGTAGTTGCTTTAAGTCCTGCAACTCCTTTGGAATCGATGCACTGACGATGCCTTGTTTGCGCATATCAAGTTCATCGATTTTCGTGTAGTATTTTTTTCGACTGATCATGCTAAACAGCATGACGAGTAATACGATGACGATGACTCCGATCACCCATGCCCACATTTGTCACGACCTCCACTCTGTCCTACGACTTTAGATTTTCTCTAAATCGCAATAATCTTATCCTTATAATAGTATAGCGCAACCGTTTTGCATAGATTTACAAGGGCTTTTCCTGATTTCTTCCGCTGTTTTAAATCCTTTTTCCAAAAATCAATTGTTTGTCAGCTACGCGAAAACTCGTTAAACTAAAAAAAATACGCTTTTCACGGGAGGAATTTTTATTATGTTCGAAACAAAGACATATGAAGGTGACCGGACGAAACAATACGACATGCTCTCAAAACAACTCGATGCACTATTAATGGGAGAAGACAATCAAGTTGCAAACTTATCGAATGCGAGCGCGTTGCTCAACCAGTTCCTCGACCGTATCAACTGGGTCGGCTTCTATTTGACGGATACGGAGCAAAACCAACTCGTCCTCGGACCGTTCCAAGGACTTCCAGCATGCGTCCGTATTCCATTCGGTCGTGGTGTCTGCGGAACGTCCGCAGCAGAACAGACGACACAACGAATCGAAGATGTGCATCAGTTCCCAGGTCACATCGCATGTGACGCGGCTTCGAATTCAGAAATCGTCATTCCACTCGTCAAAGACGGACAAACGATCGGTGTCCTCGATATCGACAGCCCAGAATTCAACCGTTTCGACGAAGTCGATCAAGCTGGTCTAGAAGCATTCTGTACGACACTGCTTCGCCATCTGTAATTCTGATTGACAGTCGATTGTCCACACCGTATACTTGTAAAAGTGCAGAAATGATAACGATAGCGGTCAAATCGCTTACGTATCACATTTCATGACTCGGTGAATAACCGGAGGGGCATCGTGTAACTTTGCTATCAAGCGAGGGTGCCACATCATGAAATGGGCGTAATGTGGGTTTGATGGCGTTATTATTTTTATGCAAATAATAACGAACAATAAGGAGGAGTCTTATTATGGCTCGCTATACAGGTCCAGCTTGGAAACTCTCACGTCGTCTCGGTATCTCACTTACTGAAACAGGAAAAGAAATCGCAAAACGCCCTTACGCACCAGGTCAACACGGTAACAGCCGTCGTAAAGTATCTGAGTACGGTCTTCAACTTCAAGCGAAGCAAACACTTCGTCACATGTACGGAGTAAACGAACGCCAATTCAACCGTATCTTCAACGATGCTGGCAAAATGCCTGGTATCCACGGTGAGAACTTCATGTTCTTACTCGAAGCACGTCTTGATAACGTCGTTTACCGTATGGGTATGGCTCGTACACGTCGTGCTGCTCGTCAGCTCGTCAACCACGGTCACATCCAAGTTGATGGACAACGCGTTGATATCCCATCATTCCGCGTGAAACCAGGTCAAACGATCTCAGTTCGCGAAAAATCGAAGAACTTTGTCGTTATCAAAGAAGCACTCGAAGTTGCTCCAGCAACTAAAGACTTCGTTACTTTCGATGCTGAGAAGCTCGAAGGAACGTTCGTCCGTCTTCCTGAGCGTTCTGAATTGAACGATCAAATCCAAGAACAACTCGTCGTCGAGTACTACTCACGTTAATCGATTGTTCCAGCACTCACTTCGGTGGGTGCTTTTTTTATGCCTATGACTAAAATGTATACCTGGTCTTAAAAAAAGAGTGACGTCATTCATTCGTTTGTGTTAACCTTTAAATATACATAGTTAACACAAATAGAAAAGAGGACTTCATTCATGAAAACAAGAGATTTAACATTCATTGCCCTTGGTGCTGCCATCATCGCAGCCGTCAGCTCTTTGCCACAAATTCAACTTGTCGGCGCTGTTCCGATCACGCTCCAGATGCTCGCAATCATGACGGTCAGCGCGATTCTCGGTGGAAAACGTGGTGGACTCGCTGTCTTGATTTTCTTATTACTCGCAGCAGCTGGTCTACCGGTGCTTGGCGGAAAAGGCGGGCTAGCCCCATTCGTCGGACCAACCGTTGGTTATTTGATTGCCTTTCCGATTGCTGGATTCTTCATCGGTCTTGTTGCTGAAAAAACGCGTCGCTTCGTTCCCCTCTTCATCGGGATGATCGTCTTTGGTCTTGGTTTAGTCTACTTGCTTGGAACATTTGGTCTAATGGCTGTACTCGATCTATCGTTCAAAGATGCTTTTGCGATTAACTATCCTTTCGTCTTATGGGATACGATCAAAGCTGTCATTGCCACGACGATTGCCGTTCGCTTGTTGCCACTCCGTTTATTCCGAACAGCTTAAAAAAACGCTCTCTGCATCTAAGTGCAGGGAGCGTTTCGTATATCATCAAGCATGCTCGACGACGAAGTATTTTTTCTTTCCGCGACGTACGATCGTAAAGCGACCGATTGCATCAGCTTCCGTGATTTCTTTCGTTAAATCTTGCTCGCGTTCTCCGTTTAGGTAGATTGCACCGTTCGTGACGTCTTCACGTGCTTGACGTTTTGACGGACTGATCTTCGCCTCAACGAGAACGTCGACGAGGTTTGTCGCTTCACCGAGTGTAAAGCGTGGCATTCCTTTGAACGCATCTTCGATATCTTCGACTTGCAACGATTTAATATCTCCACTAAAGAGTGCCGTCGTAATACGTTGTGCTTGTGTCAGACCTTCTTCACCATGGACGAGAACGGTCATCTCTTCTGCAAGACGACGTTGCGCGACACGCTTCTCTGGTGCTGCCTTGACTTCTTCTGCGAGCGCGTCGAGTTCTTCGTGCGTTAAGAACGTGAAGTATTTTAAGAACTTGATGACGTCAAGATCGTCAACGTTGAACCAGAATTGGTAGAACTCGTACGGTGACGTTTTGTCAGCGTCTAGCCAAACCGCACCACCTGCTGTCTTACCGAATTTCTGACCGTCTGCTTTTGTAACAAGCGGTACCGTCAAACCGAATGCTTTTTCTTCATGACCCGCACGACGAATCAATTCCATCCCTGCTGTGATGTTCCCCCATTGGTCACTTCCTCCGACTTGAAGGCGGCACCCTTTGTCTTCGTAGAGTTTCAAAAAGTCAAACGATTGAAGTAACATGTATGAGAACTCAGTGAATGAGATCCCGTTTTGAAGGCGTGAGTCAACAGAATCTTTCGCAAGCATGTAACTGACCGGGAAGTGTTTTCCGATATCGCGTAAGAAATCGATGATCGTCAAATCTTTCGTCCAGTCCAAGTTATTGGCGATCGTGACCGGGTTTTCCCCTTCAAGCGGTAAGAAACGTGACAACTGGTCCTTAATCCGATTCGCGAACTCTTCGACGATATCCGATGTATTCAACGAACGTTCTGTTGCGCGACCACTCGGGTCTCCGATCATTCCCGTTGCTCCACCAACGAGACCTACGACATGGTGACCTGCTTGTTGGAATCGTTTTAAGACTAAGATCGGCAACAAGTGTCCGATATGCAATGAATCAGCTGTTGGATCAAAGCCTGTGTAAAGCGTCGTTGGTGTCTCGAGTAATGTCTTCAATCCTTCTTCATCCGTCATTTGGTTAATTAAACCGCGAAATTCTAAATCCTCTAATAACGTCATTGTGTTTCCTCCTAAAGTTCACTTTTAACAATAAAAAACCGCCCCTTCGTCTAAGACGAAGGGACGGAAGATTCCGTGGTACCACCCTGATTGCCCTTTACATAAAAGGACCACTTGGTTCGTCGATAACGGGACGGACCGCTTGATTTCTCAAGAAACTCCTGGAAGCGTAATTCGTAAGTTCACTGTGTCCTAGTTCGCAGCACCACTAGGTCTCTGTCACAGGGAGTGACTTACTACTGTATTCCGATCACTGTTTAACGTAGTATATGAAAATAAGATGGTTTCATGATACGTCGAAGACGAATCCGCTGTCAAGTCCGATTTCACTGGTGGATTTATGGTATAATACGTCTATCTGTGATTTAATATTAATTTACACCTAAGTTTAAGATGCAAAGGAGATCATTTATGCGCGAGAACTGGTTCAAGTTTTGGAATCACCCCCGGACGAAAGCCGTTCGGCACTGGTCGAATATCACATACGATGTTTCGTGGAACATCATTTTATTCCTCATCATAGCAGTCCTTCTCATCGGCAGCTTCTCTGTCGGAGCGGCTGGAGGATATTTCGCTTCCCTCGTCAAAGATACGAAAGCCCCACCTTTGACTGAGATGAAACAAGAAGTGAACAGTTATGCGGTGACAAGTCAAATTTATTGGGGAAGTGGCGAAAAGCTGACGAACATCTCAACGGATGAAGAACGTCAGCCGGTCGATATCAAGAACATCTCCCCTTATTTAATTGATGCGCTTCTATCAACGGAAGACGTAGATTTTTATCAACATGATGGAGTCGTTCCAAAAGCGACTTTACGAGCAGTCTTACAAGAATTGACGAATTCAGCGTCACGCACCGGCGGAAGTACGCTGACACAACAATTAATTAAAAACCAAATCCTTACGAACGAAGTTTCATTCGAACGGAAAGCAAAAGAGATCATCTTAGCGCTCCGCCTTGAAAATGCGATGTCAAAAGATGAAATTTTACAGGCATACTTGAATGTCGTCTCATTCGGACGAAATTCACTCGGGCGTAACATCGCTGGTATCGAAGCTGCTTCCCAAGGGGTCTTCAACAAATCAGCGAAAAAACTGACGTTACCACAAGCAGCTTTCCTCGCTGGTATTCCGAAAAACCCTTACTACTACACACCTTATCTACAAGGTGGTGTCGTCAAAAAAGACTTGACGCCAAGTGTCAATCGGATGAAGACCGTGTTGAAGCGGATGTATGTTGCAAAAAACATTACAAAAGAACAATATGAAAAAGCAATCAAACACGACATCACGAAAGACTTCGCGAAACAGTCGAAACGTTCGCGTGACACGTATCCGTATGTCTATGATTTAGCAGAACGTGAAGCGACGAAGATCATGACGAAGTACTTGATGAAACAAGATGGTGTGAAAGAAGACGAAGTCAAACCGTCTGAACTGGCAGAAGTCCGGGCAAACTATCAAGATCAAGCACTGGTTGCACTCCGTCAAGGTGGATACAAAGTTCACATGACGCTAGATAAAAAAATTCATGAATCGATGCAACAACCTGCGAAGAACAACGGGAACTTCCCTGGTGGCATGCAGTACAAACAAGTCGTCGATCCAAAAACGAAAAAAACCGTTTCGAAACAAGATCCAGAAGAAACAGCAGCAGTCATGGTTCAGAATGAGACGGGGCGTATCCTCGGATTCGTTGGTGGACGTTACCTTGATGGAAAAGCCGATGATTTTAACCGAGCATTCCAAGCGAAACGTCAAATCGGGTCAACGGCAAAACCAATTCTCGTCTACTCGAACGGGATTGAAAATCGTTTGATCACTCCGGCATCTACCGTCAATGATGAAGAGTACTACTACCAGACCGTACCACGTCAACCAGGTGATCGTCCGATCAAGAACGAAGGTGGACGTTATCGTGGAAACGTGACGGTTCGTACAGCACTTGAACTCTCATTAAACGTACCTGCCGTTAAGATTTACGAGAAGATGAACATGTCGAACTCGATTCAAAAACTCGTCGATATGGGTGTTGAAGTACCGGATGCGATTCGTTATGCTCCTTCGGCGGCACTCGGAACGATGGAGATTACACCGGTCGAACTTGCTGGTGCTTACGCGACACTCGCCAACTATGGTGAATTCGTGCAACCATACGTCATTTCGAAAATTACGAAAGACGGAAAAGATATCTATAAAGCAAAACCGAAGAAAAAACGAATTTATGAACCACGAACAGCTTACCTGACGCTTGATATGATGCGTGGCGTCTTCTCAAAAGGTACAGCAACGTTTGCAAAAGATCGATTGAACGTTCCTGGAGATTGGGCTGGTAAGACAGGTACGACGAACGATGTCAAAGACTCTTACCTTGTCGGTTCCACTCCTGGTGTGACGCTTGCCGTTTGGACAGGACACGATCAGAACAACTCGCTCATCGGTCCAACGACGTATTACCAACGAACACAAACGCTGTGGTCACAAATGGCGAATGCGACGTATGCCGCGAACAGTAGTTACTTCAAATCCGGTGCCCGCTTCACACAACCATCTTCTGTAACAGCAAACGACTTTAAGAACAGTGGTCGCTTCAAAGAAGAAGATAAGAAGAAAAAAGCGGAAGAGGCAAAGAAAAAAGCCGAAGCGAAGAAAAAGAAAGAAGCAGAAGAAAAGAAAAAAGAAGCAGACGCACAGAAAAAAGAAGAGCAACAGAAAGAACAAGATCAGGCGAAAGAAAAAGCAGAAGCTGATGCTAAGAAAAAAGCAGCCGACGACGCCAAGCGTGCTGCCGATGCAAAAGCAAAAGCCGAAGCAGAGGCAAAAAAGAAAGCGGAAGCGGACGCTAAGAAAAAAGAAGCTGATGCTAAGAAAAAAGAAGCGGACGCTAAGAAACAGCAAGAACAACAGAAGAAACAAGATGAAAAGAAAAACGATGCTGCTTCTGAAAACTAATAAAAAGGATGAATCACCTGCCACGGTGATTCATCCTTTTTTGTTTAATCTTCCATCGTCGACAGATCACCTGTTTCAAGATTCAACTCCCATGCTTTCAGGACACGGCGCATGATTTTACCACTTCGTGTCTTCGGCAATTTATCCCGGAAATCGATTTCTCTCGGTGCCGCGTGAGCAGCCAGCCCCTCTTTGACGAATGCTTGGATTTCTTGTTTTAGTTCATCCGTCGGCTCGTAACCATCACGCAAGGCAATGAACGCCTTGATGATTTCACCGCGGACTGGATCTGGTTTCCCGATGACACCGGCTTCTGCGACAGCTGGGTGCTCGACGAGACGACTTTCGACTTCGAACGGACCAACCCGTTCTCCAGCCGTCATGATGACATCATCGACACGTCCTTGGAACCAGAAGTAACCTTCGTCATCCATATAGGCAGAATCCCCTGAGACATACCATCCTTTAAAGAAATACGATTCATATTTCTGCGGATTGTTCCAAATTTGACGCATCATCGATGGCCATGGTGTTTTTAAAGCAAGGTTCCCCATTCGGAATGGCGGTAACTCATTTCCTTGATCATCAATGATCGCAGCCTGAGTTCCTGGAATCGGTTTCCCCATCGATCCCGGTTTGATGTCCATCGACTTGTAGTTACAAATCATCATCGCGCCTGTCTCCGTCATCCACCATGTATCATGAATCCGTTGATCAAAGGCTTCTTTCCCCCAACGAATGACTTCTGGGTTCAACGGTTCGCCGACAGACAATACATGACGAAGACTTGAGAGATCATGATGATTTGCAACATCCGCTCCCGCTCCCATCAACATCCGGAAAGCCGTTGGTGCGCTATACCAGACCGTTACCTTGTACTTCTCAATGACACTGTACCAGAAATCCGGATTGAAGCGTCCACCGACGACGATGTTCGTCGCGCCATTCAAGAATGGTGCGAAGATACCGTAACTTGTTCCTGTGACCCATCCCGGGTCAGCCGTACACCAGTAGATATCATCTTCTTGGAGATCAAGTACCCAGCGACCTGTCATCAAGTGCTGAATCATCGCATTTTGAACGTGGAGCACACCTTTCGGCTTCCCTGTCGATCCTGAAGTGTAGTGCAGGATCAATCCGTCTTCACGATCTAACCAGACCGGTTCGAATACATCGGATGCTTGCTCGAACGCTTTGCGGAAATCGAGTAATGTGTCCGATTCTTCGATATCTTCGTCGACAAGTACTACTTTTTCAAGTGATTCCAGTTCCCCAACTGGAACACGTGGGAGCAATGCCTTCGTCGTCACGAGTAACTTCGCTTCAGAATCAAGCAAGCGATCACGGACCGCTTGTTCCATGAATGCTTCAAATAACGGACCGACGATTGCGCCTACCTTCAGTGCGCCAAGCAAGGCAAAATACAATTCCGGTGAACGTGGCATGAAGATGAAAATACGGTCACCCATTTTGACCCCTGCATCGACTAATACGTTTGCCGCTTTATTCGTCAATCGTTTCATATCTGCATATGTGAATCGTTGTTCCGTCGTTCCATCGAAATAGATCAGCGCATCCTTGTTCGCCCGCTCGCCTTCTGCGTGGCGGTCGATTGCTTCATGAGCCATGTTGACTTTCCCCGTTGTCGCCCATGAAAAGTACTGCTCAGCATCTTTCCAGTCGTACGTGTTCGTTTCATCATACTCTGCTAACCAATGCTTCCCCGGAAGCGCTTTCAAAACTTTCATGTCTCGTTCCTCCCCTTCTATGTTTTCCTCTTTATTATAAGCTAGTTATCCGTCAGTTCAATCCATTTGCCGTCAATTTGTTAAAAAATCCCTCTCTTTGCTCAAGCGCTTTCGTCTATAATGAATAGGAAGGTGGTGACGCTTACATGTTTGAAAAACAATTCAATCATCGGACGCATGAAACATCACTCGGTCCTGTTGACATCGAAGGTCCCGTACCGAGTCAAACACTAGCAACGTATACACTCGATTCAGGGTTGACGGCTTTTCGTCCACCCGCTGAACAACATCAAGCACTCGTTGAGATTGCAGACCTTGAGGAAGGACGGATCATCGTCGCTCGTCAAGGAACGGAAATCATCGGTTATGTGACTTACTTATACCCTGATCCTTATGAAACGTGGAGCGAAGGAAACAATCCGTACATCTTGGAACTCGGAGCGATCGAAGTCTCCTCTCGGTTCCGCGGACAACAGATCGGTAAAAAATTGCTTGAAATCTCTATGCTCGATCCTGCTATGGAACACTATTTGATTTTAACGACTGAATATTATTGGCATTGGGACCTAAAAGGGAGCGGACTATCGGTCTGGGATTACCGAAAGATCATGGAGAAGATGATGAACCATGGTGGTCTTGTCTTCTTCCCGACCGACGATCCGGAAATCGCCTCCCATCCTGCCAACTGCCTGATGGCACGTATTGGAAAACACGTCTCACCTGAAGTCGTCGCTCATTTTGATGCGCTACGCTTGAGAAGACGCTTCATGTATGACTGAGCTCGAGGAGGAATCGTCATGTTAATCGAACAAATCATGAATACGACGTGCATCACGATGCAACCGACGAATTCCATCGCGCATGCGGTCGAACTCATGCAACGTCATCAGATTCGTCATGTTCTTGTCGTCAATGCCCGCCATGAACTCGTCGGTCTTGTCGGATTAAAGGAAATTCAAAGCGCAAGTAGTATCTTTCATCCGGATACAGCAAAACAAGACCTACAGTATCCGGTCTCAAGCATCATGATTGAAAGTCCTGTCACTGCTCATCCGCTCGATTTTCTCGAAGATGCGGCTGTGCTGTTTTATGAATACCGATTGACGTGTCTGCCAATCGTCCGCGGTCGACGCCTTGTCGGTGTCGTCACGGAAACGGATTTGTTGCGGACATTCGTTCAATTGACGGGTGCACTCGAACCAAGTTCTCAAATCGAAATCCGTGTTGAGAACACTGCTGGAACATTAGCAAAGATTGCCGCACTGCTTGCCAAAACGAATATCAATATCTTAAATGTACTCGTATATCCAACAGACGATCCGTATGTCCGGATCGTTGCGTTTCGTGTCCAGACGATGAATCCGATTCGGATCATCGAAAAGTTGCGCAAAGAAGGATTCGATGTACTTGGACCGGATGTGAGCAGATGAAGGATTTTGCCTATCTGTACAGTCCTGAAGAGGCGACTTATCGGTTTTCGGAGACACATCCATTCAATCCGATTCGCCTCGAATTAACGGTTTCTTTGCTTGAAGCGATGCATCAATTAGATGACATTCCTTGTATCGCGCCACGTCATGCGACTGATGAAGAATTGTCACTCGTTCATGATCAGGATTATATTGCTGCCGTCAAAGCAGCCGGGACCGGAGCATTAACGCCTCTCAAGGCACAGATGTATGGTCTCGGGACAGAAGACACCCCTTTGTTCCAGGGGATGCATTCGGGCGCTTCTCTCCTTGTCGGCGGCACGATCGAAGCATGTGACCTCGTCTTATCTGGTCAATATAAACGGACCTTTCATATCGGTGGCGGATTGCATCACGGATTCCGTGGGCGTGCCTCTGGTTTTTGTGTCTATAACGATACCGCTGTCGCCATGGCAGCCATGATTGAAAAATATCACTGTAAAATTCTTTATGTCGATACGGACGCTCATCACGGTGATGGTGTACAATGGGCCTTTTATAATCGAAAGGACGTCATGACATTGTCTCTCCATGAGACGGGTCGCTACTTGTTTCCAGGAACGGGAATGGTGACGGAACGAGGGTCTGAAGAAGGATATGGATTTAGCTGGAACGTGCCACTGGACGCCTTTACGGAAGATGATTCGTTTTTACTCGCTTATGAGACGGCACTCTTTGAAGCCTGTGAATTGTTCCAACCGGATCTCATCATTACGCAAAATGGTGCCGATGCACACGCGCTTGATCCATTGACTCATTTATCCTTAACGATGAAAAGTTATGAGCAGATCCCTCAAATCGCCGTCGCTGCAGCAAATAAATATACGAATGGAAAAATCGTTGCTTTAGGAGGCGGTGGCTATGACTGGTATCGTGTCGTCCCCCGCGCGTGGAGTCAAGTTTTTGCTGCCATGACCGGACAAGCTCCGTTTCGTGGAGAGATTCCTACTTCATGGCAAGAACGTTGGAGTGGACAAGAAACACCCCCACCAACACACTGGCATGATTCAACACCACTCTACCCCGCCATTCCGCGACGACCTGAAATCGAAGAAAAAAATTGGGAGACTGTTAAACGACTAATTTGGCCGTTCGTGAGCGATGAGCGTAAGAAACAATTGACTGCGACTTCCCCTTACTCCGTTGATTAATCGACTTTATATCTTCACATTTATTTCGTTCGGAGTTCACAACTTGTTGCTATACTAAATATGGAATTTTTACTTAGTAAATGAATAATAGTTGGGGGAATCATCATGAAAAAGGCATGGCTTTATTCCGGTCTTATTCTATCGACGGGGATCGTACTCGCAGGGTGCGGCAATGAAAAACAGGCAATGGATCACGATAACATGCAAGGGTCAGGAAAACCGACGGTCGAGGTCAACGTCAATGTTCCGGCCAAGACAATGGAAGAAGATAAAGTTGTTTTTAAAGCGTCAGCTGTCGAACAAAAGAAACCAGTCAATCTTGAGGACGTGACATTTGAAGTTTGGGAAGCCGGAAAACAAGACGGTGCCCATCAAAAGTTCAAGGCAACCTTGAAAAAGACGGGTTCTTATCAAGCAGAAGCTAAGCTTGCTGAAGGTGAGTATGAAGGACTGTATCATATCAATGATAAAAAAGGACTCCATCATATGGATAAGATCTCATTCGTCGTCATGGATCATTCACATGAAAAAGAGGAAGCATCGCACGAGCATGGACATGATCACGAAGCCGTCGATGGCCTGTCTGTCCATTACATGGGCGCAACAAAAGCGAAAGCTGGTGCTGAACTTCCCGTCTCCTTTCATGTTTTCCTCGATGGGAAACCGCTAAAAGCGAACGTACAAGTGGAAGTCATTGAAACGGGCATTGAAAAGCATAACTACGTTCCTCTAGAAAAAAAGGGTGATGCCTACAGCGGGAAAGTGACATTGACTGCACCTGGTCAGACGACGGTTCGACTCCATGTCGAAAATGACAAACTCCACCATCACCAAGATGAACTTATTACCGTCGCGAAATAAAAAAACGTCTCTTTTTTCAAGCAGCTTGCTTGAGAGAAGAGACGTTTTTTCGATTAAGGACGTGTCGAATCCCGTTGTTCGATTCGGTGTGGTAACGTGACATCGTTCGTTTCAATTTCTTCTTTGTTCAAGATTTTCGTCAATAGACGCATCGAGACTGCTCCGATATCATACATCGGTTGAACGACAGTCGTCAGTTTCGGACGAATCATCGTCGCAAGACGTGTGTTATCGTGTCCGATAACTTCGAAGTCTTCCGGTACACGATGTCCAGCATCCTGTAAGGCATGGATGACACCAAGAGCCATCTCATCCGTTCCAGCAAAAATCGCGCGTGGGCAATCTTCTCCAAGTTCAAGCAATTGATTCATCGCCTTCATTCCTGAATCATACGTATAGTTTCCAAGGACGACATTTTGCTCGTTAAACGGAAGATTTGCTTCTTCGAGTGCTCGGCGATAACCCGCAAATTTCTTTTCACCATTGATTTGCTGTTCGAGTGGTCCAGTGATGAATCCAATCCGTTCATGTCCACGGTCGATCAAAGACTTAACAGCATCGTGCGCAGCACTCTCATAATCGATGTTGACGGCGGGAAGATCATAATCTTGATTCAACGTCGCAGCAAGAACGATCGGAACTGGTGATGTTTTGAACTCACGAACGAGATCCTCATGCAAACGTCCGCCCATGAAGATGATTCCATCCACCTGTTTTCCGAGTAATGTATTGAGCAAATGAATCTCTTTTTCCCGATTTTGGTCGGAGTTACATAAAATGATGTTATATTTATACATTGTCGCGACGTCCTCAATCCCGCGTGCTAAATCCGCAAAGAAGATGTTCGAAATATCGGGCACGATGACACCGACCGTCGTTGTTTTTTTACTTGCCAGTCCACGGGCAACAGCGTTCGGACGATAACCAAGCTGTTCGATTGCGTCTTGGACCTTCTTTCGTGTAGATGGTTTGACATTCGGGTTTCCGTTGACGACACGCGATACAGTCGCCATCGAAACAGCAGCCTCTCGCGCGACATCGTAAATCGTAATATTACTATTCAAAACAAATTCCTCCTTTAGTATGATCCATCTCAAGTGTTTTCATTTCGTTTTCATTTTTAGGCAACACGAAAGGAAGACAGGAAAAGATAGTTTTCTTTTCCCATTCTTCCTTCATTGTAAAACGTTTTCATTCGCTTTAGGTTACCCTTTTTCGGAAATCATTGAACGTTTAGTGCCGGAAAGGTAGTCGTCAAGTTTTCGATGAACGTATCGAATTCTTGGAAATCGAGTTGTTGGTTCGCATCAGACAACGCAAGTGCTGGGAACGGATGGACTTCGACCATGACAGCGTCTGCTCCAATCGCGTATGCCGCTTTTGCTGTTGGCAAGAGTAAATCCTTACGTCCTGTCGAGTGCGTGACATCGACCATGACAGGGAGATGCGTCTCTTGCTTCAGAATCGGAACTGCTGAGATATCAAGCGTGTTCCGTGTTGCACGTTCATACGTCCGAATACCACGCTCACATAAGATGACTTGATCGTTACCACTCGCCATGATGTACTCAGCCGCGTACATGAATTCCTCGAGTGTTGCAGAAAGACCTCGTTTTAAAAGAACCGGTTTATTCGTACGACCGACTTCCTTGAGTAAATCGAAGTTTTGCATATTGCGTGCGCCGACCTGGATGATGTCGACATATGGTAAAGCAGATTCAACGGCGCTCGGTGTCATGATTTCAGTGATGACATGCAAACCGTGCGCGTCCGCTGCTTTTTTCAACATCTTTAGACCTTCGAGTCCTAGACCTTGGAAGTCGTAAGGCGATGTACGTGGTTTGTACGCTCCGCCTCGCATGAACTTCACGCCATGTTTCGCGAGCTGTTCCGCGATCTCAAATACTTGTTCTTCGCTCTCGACCGCACACGGTCCAGCGATTAATTGTTGCGAACCGTCTCCGATGACGGCATCTCCGATCCGGATGATCGTATTCGTCGGTTTTTGTTTCCGTGATACGAGTAATTTCCGAGTCCGATCTTCTCCTTGTAATTCGAGAGAAGCTTTGAAAATTTCTTTAAATACATGCTGAAGGCGTCCTGTTTCAAAAGGTCCATGGTTATTAGCGGCAATTGATTCGAGCATTTGACGTTCTCGAACAGGGTCGTATCGATCAAGCCCTTGTGCTCGTTTGACTTTTCCGATTTCAACGGCAATTTGACCGCGTCTGTTCATCAATTCCAATAATTCTGCATTCACTAAATCGAGTTCATCACGTAATCTTTTTAATTCTGCATGTTGATCCATGTCCTACCACTCCCTAATCAGCATATAGCTCGTAATAGCAACTAATTATAGCGAACTCTTTCCCTGTTGTACATAAAGAAGCTGCATGATTTCTTAAAATATGAAAATAAATTACGTTTTTTCATATAATTTTTTTGTGTTTTCTCTATAAGGAAACATAGAAAAAGAGCCCTCGTGATGAGAGCTCCTCATATATTGATTATTTCTTATGATTCACATCAGACTGCGGATCATTGTCTTCCTCTTGTTCATCTGCTAACTGTTCGCGTAACTCCGAAAGTTCAACGACCGTCTCCGTGTCGATCTCTTCTGCAACAGACGCCCCATCCACTTCGTCGCCGATTTCACGTTCGATGTCACGTACGAGTTGCTCCGCTTCTGCGAGAGCAGCATCAATGCTTGCTTGATCCTTCTCAAAGCCCGCATATTGTGCCGCTTCTTGAACCGTTGAATTATTCTTCGCTTTTTCAATGACAGGTGCTGCCTTATCTTTCGCTAGTTGAATCCACTCACCTACGAGTGGCTCCGCTTTTTCACGGACAACTTGTGTCTGTTCCGTCAAACGTTGACGCGCAGGCGCCGTACGCTCGTCAATCAGATTGCGTACTTCACGACCTGATTTTGGGCTAGAAAGGAGAGCTGCCGCAGCACCAATCAATCCACCAACGATGACTCCGGCAAGGAAGCCTCCTCCTTTAGAAGAATCTTGTGCTTGATATGGGTGTTGTTTCGTCATGATTTACGATCTCCCTTCAACTCATCTGGAATGCTTTCAACGTCCGGTACTGACACGACTTCCGGTGTGACCGGCGCCTCAGCCTTTTTCCGGAATCGACGACGTGGCTTTTTCTCAACCGTCGTCGTTGCCGTCGAATGATTTTGAACCGTAGTCTCTGCCGGTTTATTTTTCTTAAATAACTCTACAGCGACTGAGCCCCAACGGACTGCTTGCGCAATCTGTTCTTTATTCGTATCCGCTGCACCAGCAACCGTATCGGATACTGTCCGGACAGAATCTGTCACTTTGTTTAAAGACGTACCGAGTTCTTCGATCGAGTTTGCGACAGGTGCAAGCAATTCTGTTTTTTCTTCAATCGTATCGACCAGACGATTCGTCTTATGTAACAACGCTGTCGTCTCCATCATGATACCGTCTAATTGACGTTCAAGTCCTGCTGTCGTGTTGGCTACATTGTTGAGCGTCTTACTCGCAGCACCTAATACACGGGCAAGGAAAATGACGAGCACTACGAATGCGATCGCAGCGACTAATCCGGCGATTCCGCCTAATGTGATTTCCATGGTTCTTGCCTCCAATTTTTTTGCATAGTCTTTTGTTGTTAGTTCGACATGTAGCAAGTCGTTCCTGCTACTCCAAATGGTTTATTTCCGTTACAATGATAAATGAAACCTACATAATCCATTTCGAGGGGGAAATTTCATGCGTGACCCACGTCTTACTCAACTGGCAACGAATCTCATTAACTATTCGGTTGCCCTTGAACCTGGTGAAAAAGTATTGATTGAAAACTTCGGCATCGAACGCGAACTGGTCGAGGCACTCGTTGAAGCTGCCTACGCGGCTGGCGGACATCCGTTCGTCTTACTTAAGGATAATCGTATCCTACGAAAATTATACCGAAATGCTTCAGAAGAGCAACTCCAATTGATGGCAGACATCGAACGCAAGCAAATGCAAGCGATGGACGCATACATCGGACTACGTGCTGGTGATAACATCAATGAATTGTCAGATGTGCCGGCTGAACAGATGAAACTTTACGGTCAAACGATCGGTAAGATGCACACACAAGATCGTGTCAAAGGAACGAAATGGGTCGTACTTCGTTTCCCAACTGCATCGATGGCGCAACTTGCGAATCAATCGACAGAAGCATTCGAAGACTTCTACTTCGATGTCTGCACGCTTGATTATGAAAAAATGGGACAAGCGATGGAACCACTCGTCGACTTGATGAACCGGACGGATCGTGTTCGTCTCGTCGGACCAGGAACGGATCTAACGTTTTCAATCAAAGACATCCCAGCCATCAAATGCGCCGGAAATGCTAACATTCCAGACGGTGAAGTCTTTACGGCACCCGTCAAGGATTCGGTCAACGGTGTCATCTCATATAACACACCATCTCCGTATCAAGGGTTCACGTTTGAAAACGTCAAACTGACGTTCAAAGATGGTAAAATCGTCGAAGCGACGGCGAACGATACGGATCGGATCAACCAAGTCTTCGATACAGATGCTGGTTCTCGTTTTGTCGGCGAATTCGCGATCGGCGTCAATCCCTTCATTCAGCATCCAATGAAGGATATTCTATTCGATGAAAAAATCGATGGCAGCTTCCACTTCACACCAGGTCAAGCTTACGAAGAAGCCTACAACGGTAATGACTCATCCGTTCACTGGGATCTCGTCAACATCCAACGTCCTGATTACGGTGGTGGAGAAATCTGGTTCGACGACGTATTGATCCGTAAAGACGGTCGTTTCGTTCTTCCAGAACTCGAAGTCCTCAATCCTGAAAACCTGAAATAAGAAAAAGCGGATGGCTCGTCCTTCATTAGGACGGGGTCATCCGTTTCTTTATCTTATTTTTTCAATGTCGCACGAAGCATCCAAATTTGTTTTTCGATTTCCTTCGCTTGACCAAGTAGATCATCTTCAACCGTCACGTCTTGTGCCTCAAGATGTTCAATCGCATCGAGCATCTCTTTTCGGACTTGTTGGAAGTCTTTGATGACGGAATCAATCATCTCATCTGCCGATAATCCCGATTTCGCTTCTTCAAGCGTTGTTTGCTCTAAATACTCTTTTAGTGTCGCAGAAGGTGTTCCGTTATTCATCAGGAGACGTTCTGCAACGACATCATATTGTTCAGACACCCATGTATAAAGTTCTTCAAGCTTCTCGTGAAGCGTTAAGAAGTCTGGTCCTTTAATGTACCAATGATAATTGTGGAGTTTGACGAACAGCACCCCATAGTTTGCTACCTGTTGATTCAAAGCTGATTTTGCATGATTACTAATCATCTGATATTCCCCTTTCCTGATTTCAAATGACGTTCTATTTCATCTTTATCCTTAAATAACAAAGAATAAACATCATTCTCAGGAAAAGTGCTCTATCGAGGACGCTTTAATCCTTTCAACATATACCCACCTTTGAAGTCGACAGAATCGAATGCGACGAGGAATGCTTTCGGTTCGTATTCTTCGACGAGATTACGAAGCACTTTCATACGTGTTCGAGCCGCGAGCACATCTAACCGATAACGGACACCGTCTCGTCCTTGACCTTGATAATGTGTCACACCAAAACCATTATCGCGAATGACTTGAATCAGTTCCGCTGGAAATTCTTGCGTATGCACTTGAATCATATTGTAACCGATGGCGAGTTTTCGCTCGACATATCCACCGACGAGTATTCCTAGACCAAATCCAAGCGCGTAAACGACCATACCGAGTGTCGTTAAGTCTTGGAATACGATTCCTAGTGCAAAAATGTAAATCAATGTTTCGACTGTGCCAAATAATCCGGCAATGACAGTTCGCCCTTTGACGAGCATGATCGTCCGTAATGTCAAAACAGGAACGTAAATCAACTGGAGCAATAAGATGAGTAAAATCTGTCCCATGGTGTCTTTCCTTTCTGTTAATAACTTCAACACATACACACTATTTCAAACTTTTTTTCAAGATGCAATCCTATTTTAGATTTTCCTCATCGTTTTTTTGAAATTACTATCATAATTCAAAAATACGACAAAAAAAGTGCCACTCGAGTCGAGTGACACTTTTGATTCTCGCTTATTTCACACTTTGATACTGATGCTGATACGTTTGGATATCGCCCGCTCCCATGAACAGAAGCACAGCATTTTCATGCTGACGTAGAACAGACACGTTATCGCGCGTCAGAATAGAAGCTTGCGGGATTTTCTCCTGCAGATCTTCGACGCGAACTTGCCCTTCCTGCTCACGTGCCGATCCAAAGATTTCGCATAGATATGTCGCATCTGCTTCACGTAAAGAAGTCGCGAAATCATCCATGAATGATTTCAAGCGTGTGTACGTATGCGGTTGGAAAATCGCAATGACTTCGCGGTCCGGATATTTCTTCCGTGCCGACTCAATCGTCGCGCTGATTTCCTTCGGATGGTGCGCGTAGTCATCTACTAGGATTTGTGTGCCGAATTCCGACTCACTGAAGCGACGTTTTACACCACCAAATGTGGCTAAACGTTCAGCAACGTCGTCTTTGCTCAATCCTTCGTACTGACAGATCGCAATGACAGAGAGTGCATTCAAGACATGATGACGACCGAATCCTGGAATGAGGAACGTGCCGTAGAAATCATCACGTAAATAAACATCAAATGATGTACCATCTGGCGTTGACGTCGCGTTTTCCGCGCGGAAATCATTGTTTTCTCCAAATCCATAATAGAGAACAGGTACATTCGCTTGAATGTTTTGAAGATGCTCATCATCTCCACAAGCAACGATCGCTTGCTTAACCTGCATCGCCATTTCTTGGAATGCCGAAACGACGTCATCGATTCCTGTGAAATAATCCGAATGATCGAAGTCGATATTCGTCATGATAGCGTAGTCCGGCTTGTAATATAAGAAGTGACGTTTGTATTCACATGCCTCGAAGACGAATGCTTTCGCATCCTCTACTCCTGCCCCTGTCCCGTCTCCGATCAAGAAAGCTGTCGGCGTGATACCGCTCAAGACGTGTGAAAGCAAACCTGTCGTCGACGTTTTTCCGTGTGAGCCTGTAATAGCGACCGAACGATATTCATTTGCTAGGTGTCCTAAGAAATCGTAATAATGATGGATGGTTAAACCAAGTTCATTTGCCCGTGCGATTTCTGGATGATCATCTCCAAAAGCATTCCCTTGGATGATGACATAATCTTCTTTGATGTTATCCGCATTGAACGGGAAAAATGGAATTCCCTTAGCCCGTAACGCGTCTTCAGTAAAAATGTGCTTTTCGATGTCTGAACCTTGCACCTCATGATTCATCTCATGTAGTACTTGGGCGAGCGCACTCATCCCTGTTCCTTTGATTCCAACAAAATGATACTTTGTCATATAAAAGCCCTCCAATTCACGTTCCGGTCCGTACCATCGGGCTCGGGTACAAAACCTGTACCATTATAGCAAACCGATTTATTTTTTACCATGTAAATTATTTTGTTCTCGACGTGCGCGATACATCGCCATCAAGTCTTTCGTCGTCATGACGACGTTAACAGGCGGTCCGACCGGTTTTTTCACTTCCGACTGAACAGGCTTATCCACCTCAGTAACAGATGGATCTTGATCTACTTCAACAGCAGATGGATCAAAAGTCGGTGCGAAGCTCTCCGCTTGTTGCTCAGCTTCTTTTTCATCAGCAGACTCTTCACTTGATGTCTCTGTCGGAACAACTAATTGTTCCACCGTCTCACTGTTGGAAGATGTTTCAGTTCCGTCCGTTTCTTCTACTTCGGTTACGGTCGGCACTTCTCCTCTTACGAGCTCTTCACTTGTGTGAGGTTCCGGTACAAGTAATTCGACGTCCGTCACCGGTACAAGACCAGCATTCGCTTCGTCTGATACGACTTCTGTCGGATCAACTGATTGTTCCATCGTCTCACTGTCGGAAGATGTTTCAGTTCCGTCCGTTTCTTTTACTTCGGTTACGGTCGGCACTTCTTCTCTCACGAGCTCTTCACTTGTGTGAGGTTCCGGTACGAGTAATTCGACATCCGTCACCGGTACAAGACCAGCATCTGCTTCCGCTTCTTCTAATACGACTTCTGGCGCGATCAGTTCTTTATCCGTCAAAGCAACCTCATCAGTATTTCCCTCTTCGACTGTTTCCGAAACCTGCTCACTCATTTCTGTTTCTTCCGCAGCTTTTACGGTTTCCGATGCAGATTGCTTCGGACGTTGGAATCCATAAATCGGTGAAGGCACATCCGTTAAAACGAAGCGATCTTCACGCTCCTCTTTTTTCGGACGTTCCACCGGCTTTGTCTCACGTTCCCCTGCAAGCTCTCGACGAATCCGGGCAGCCTGCTCTTTTAGTGACTGTTCATAACGATTACTCATACGTTCACCCCTCCATCTTGTTAAAAAATCGGTCGAATCATCGACCGATTGAGAATGCATCCCCTACTGCTTTTGTATCATCGAGTACAAGAATCCCTTTTTCTTGTGGTGCATCGACAAGTCCGAGCTCACGCGCTGAACAGAGCATACCGCTTGATGGTACGCCGCGTAACGCTGAAGGACGGATGATTAACCCAGACGGCATGACCGCTCCCGGTTTAGCAACGACTACTTTTTGACCCGCCGCTACATTCGGTGCTCCACAAACGATTTGTAAAGTTCCGTTATCTACTTCTACCTGACAGACCGATAATTTATCAGCATCCGGATGCTTCTCGCAAGAAGCAACGAACCCAACAACGAATTTCGGAGAATAATCCACTTGTTCGAGTGACAATTCGATATCTCGACTCGCCAGTTCCTTTTGGATGCGTGTTGCCAATTCTTCCGTCAATTCAACCGGTCCTTGTGTCTCGATCGTAAACGTAGTCGAAGCATCAAACAGGTTGTAACCGACGACACGATCACCATGCTTGATAGTTGCTACGTCTCCTTCACGAGTCGCTGTCACTTCCGCACGTGGTGCGTCTTCCAAAATGATCATTAAGACGTCGCCGACGCCCTCTTTATTATAAAACACATTCATTCAATCCATGACTCCCTTCCGTCTTTCTCACAATGCCTATTGTATCAGATTCTTCACTCTTTCGGCTGCTTGTTTTTCGCAAGGACGAAGACCGGCTCCAGATTGCCATCTTCATATAAGAATGGCAGTGCCGTGACCGGTACACGACCGTTCGAGAAGAAGTCAAACATCAACTGCTGTAAGACATCATATCCGGCGTCATTCCGAATATCAGCGAAAATCAGGACATCCTGATGCGGAATTCCGACTGCGAATTCTCCTTCGATTTGCGCCGCATAATCGGCTAATAAAGTCTTGTTCAAAACACGACTCGCCTCATATCCGTCGCCGAGACTCAAGAAATAAAAGATATTCCCTGCGACTTCGTCTTGTTTAAATAGCGCTTCAAGCGATTTCACATTAAAACGCGCTGCTTCTGATAACTGTTCAGCTGTCCATTCAGCAGACGCCAGTAACTCCTCATCAATCAAACGATACGTCGCCCCTAAATCAAGTGCGTACATGATTTTCGTCTCACCCGTATGTGGTGTACTGACGAGCGTCTTCCCTTCTTTTGTCGTATCGGCAAACGATTTAGCGCGAATGACAGGAAAGATTTTTTGTTCTTGTCCAACGAGTGAGATTTGATCCGTTTGTCCGAGTACAGCACGGATATATTCGATCGTCTCTTCGACTGCGATGACACCTCTTCGTTTTGCTTTTGCGACAAGCGGATTCAATCCGACATCAACGCCTGATTTATCGTGCTTTCGCTCAATTCGTAATACAGACTTTTCACGATCGAAATATGTCGTGTACCCTTCTTCTTCAAATGTTTGTGTCATCATTCTTCGGATTTGTTGTAGTTCCATTCGAATTCATCCTTTCTATCATGAAAAAAAGCGAGTCAGCGCTCGCTTTTTTCTTAAACCGTCTCTAAAAATGCTGTCACCTGTTCTGGTGTCTTCCGCTCTTTCCCGACATAACGCCCTGTCTCTTCACCATCGCGGAATGCAACAAAACTCGGAATTCCGAAGATGTCCATTTCCTGGGCAATTTCAATATGATCGTCGCGATCGACGTAGTAAAACTCGAAGCCGTTAAATGTTTGCTCGATTTCCGGCATGAACGGATCTAAGAAGCGGCAATCCGGGCACCAGTTTGCTGAGAATAAAAAGACGGCATTTCCTTGTTTTGCTGTATCGAATTCTTGTTTGGATTGTAATGTTTTCATGATGATTTCCTCCTTTGATTTCCCTAGAAGTCATTGCCCTCATCATAGCATATTCAATTGTGGCTGTGCGTTTTCGTGCTTGGTTTGCTATACTGCAACTAGAAAACACCTGGAAAGGACTTCACTATGGCAGATCAACCAATCAAACATCCGTTCGAACGCTTCGTCGGCTTCGTTGGCATGACGAGTTGTTTACGTTACGGCTATTCCTTCATTGATTCCGAACGAAGCTTACCCGAAATCTTTTTGTATTTGGTCGTCGGTTTTGCGATCATCATTTTACTCGAAGCACTCGGAAAACGACTCGCTCGAAAATTGCCCGTCGTACGCATGCGGTATTTGACTCCACTTTACCTCATTTACCTCTACGTTTTCTTTACGAGTTTTTATTCAAGTTCATTCGGATTCTCTTTATGAAAAAAGCTGATTCAAAAAGTCATATGCTTGTTCGTCCACCATCCGGTCAAACAGGCGTATCCTTTAGAATCAGCTTTTTGTATTTAATATTCGATTTTTAAATCGCCATCTTGAATCCGACCGAGACGTCGTAATATGCGATAAATGAAATAACTGATGATGCCGGGCGCAAGGAAACAGAGGACAGCGACTGCTAGGTAATACTCCATTTCGAACCCCATCGTTTTTAATAACATCAATGGACCAACGAATCCGCTCGTACCCATACCAGAACCTTCCGGATTGCTCTCAAGCATTAACAGAACAGTCGCAAATGGCGCTAGTATAGCACCGGCTGCAGTTGGTGGTAGAAGAATCCAAGGATTTCGAATGATATTCCCTACTTGTAACATCGATGTTCCAATCCCTTGAGCAACCACACCACCGATTCCGTTATCACGGTAACTGATGACGCCAAACCCAATCATCTGTGCCGCACAACCAATCGTCGCCGCCCCTGCAGCAAGTCCATCCAAACCAAGCATGATTCCAAGCGCAGCACTCGAAATCGGCGCTGTCAATGCAAGACCCATGACGGTAGCAACGAAAATTCCCATGAATAATGGTTCGCGTTCCGTTCCCCAACGAATCAACTCACCAAGATCCGTCATCCCTTTTCCAATCCATTTTCCTGCGTAACGTCCGGCAACGAATCCGGCTAGTAACGTAACGAACGGCGTCAATAAAATATCGAGTCGCGTCGTCTTTGAAACGAGTTTTCCGACCTCTGTCGCAAGAAGCGTTGCAATGTAGCTACCTGCTGGTCCTCCTGCTTCATATCCGAACGCACCAACAGCAACTGCTGCGAACAAGATCAGCGGTGGTGCCTCAAGTGCAAACGCTACAGCCACACCGATTGCTGGCCCGGTAAGTGCGATCGCCTGCTCTCCTAACTGAATGAGGAACTTCGCCTCTACACCACGATCGACCAGTCCCTCACCAATCGTTCGGATGATGAGACCCATGATCAACGAACTAAACAAACCAAGTGCCATATAACTTAATACGGTGATGAAATATACTTTAGGGCTAAGTGAGATCCCTTTTTGTTTGAACATCTTGTCACGTCCTTTTCTTAACATCGCGTATCATTATATCAAATCTCCTTTCTATCCGACTACATTGTTTTTCCAACTGACAAGACAGTTCATGCTTACGTCGTTCTTATTAAACAAAAACAGACAGCGGATTCACATCCACTGTCTGTCATGTCATTCACTTGACTTGTAGCGTCGCGAGTGTCGTCGTATCGAGGTTCGTGACGAGTTTCCGAAGCAATTCCTTCGCCGCATCATAATCATCTGTATGCATGATCGATGCATGCGTATGGATGTAGCGTGCTGGTAAACCAACGACTGTCGTGGGAATCCCATTATTCGAACGATGGATGACACCACCATCGGTTCCACCTGCACCGACATAATATTGATACGGAATCTTGTTCGATTCTGCCGTATCGAGGACGTAATCCGTCATCTCTTTTGAGAGGATCATGACACTGTCTTTAATTCGAAGCAATGGTCCTTGTCCGAGTTGACCGAATTCCGTTTTGTCTCCTGATGCATCATTGGCAGGAGAAGCGTCGACGACGAACGCGACGTCGGGATCGATGAGTGCCGTCGCTGTTTGCGCACCGCGCAATCCAACTTCTTCTTGAACCGTTGCACCCGAGAACAAAATGTTCGGATGATCCGCCGCTGTCGTCTCTTCCAACAATTCAATCGCCATTCCGACACCATAGCGGTTATCCCATGCTTTCGCCATGATCTTCTTCGGATTCGCCATCGGTGTGAACGGGAAGAATGGTACGGCAGGAATACCTGGACGTACTCCAAACGATTCTGCCTCTTCTTTTGAGTCTGCACCGATATCAATGAACATGTCTTTGATCGCCATTGGCTTATTGCGCACTTCTTCTGTCAATAAGTGTGGTGGAATCGATGCGATGACACCAGGGATGACACCGTTGTCCGTACAGATCGAGAAGCGTTGCGCAAGCAACACTTGGCTCCACCAGCCACCGAGCGGTTGAATCCGCAACATTCCGTTCTTCGTGATTTGCGTCACCATGAATGCCACTTCGTCCATGTGCCCGGCAACCATGACTTTCGGCCCTGTCGCATCGCCTGTTCGTTTTCCAAAAATCGAACCAAGCCCATCCGTAACGATCTCATCCGTGACAGGTGTGATGCGCTCGCGAACGAACTGACGAACGTCGTGCTCAAACCCCGGTGCCCCGTTCAATTCCGTCAGTGTTCGAAATAACTCTCTCGTTTTTTCATTCATATGTATCGCCTCCTGCTTCTCATTATACAAAAAATTGCTTCTATCACTTAACCTTTTGTTTCTCTCTGAACGAATTATTTGGTACAGTAGGAATAGAACCTGTAAGGAGGGGAATTTTAATGAAAAAACGCTATTGGATTATCGGATTGGCAGCAGCTGTCGTCGCCGCTTTCGCAGTGAAGAAAGCCGTTGATAACAAACAACTTTCTGCCGAGGAAGCGCTCGAAATCACGAAACGCACATTTTCAGCAAAAGGACGTGTCCAAGGTGCATGGATCTCTGCAACACCAGAGGCTTACGCATATGAGTCACGTGACTACCAAAGCTACAAAGGTGGCATCTCGGTCCTTGAAGGTGATGACGAAAAAACGTATCAATTCACAGTTGATGCCGAAACTGGCGCTTTACTCGAATACGCTTAATCAAAAGACCGTGCTTCGATCGACGAAGTACGGTCTTTTTTCCACGTTCATCTGAAGGAGGTATGATTCATGTCGATTCTTGCTACGCTGTTCGTTATCCTCGTTGCTTTGGAACACTTTTATATTTTAGCACTTGAAATGTTCTTACTTTCTTCCAAAGCGGCTCGTCGAACGTTCGGTTTAACGGACGAAGCTGTTGCATCACAACAAATTCGGACACTTTTTGCGAATCAAGGCTTATATAATGGATTTTTAGCAGCCGGACTAGTATTTGGTCTGATTCGTCAGGATGTGGCTGTCCAATTGTTCTTTTTAGCGTGCGTCATCATCGCTGCGCTTTATGGCGCCGTGACTGCCAATCGCTCCATTTTACTCAAACAAGGCTTGCCTGCCATACTTGCTTTCATCTTCGTGTTGCTTGCATGAAAAAAGCCTCTATCCGATTGGATAGAGGCTTTTTTTCTTAATTAACGCGGGTTGTCGTTGCGTTCGTAGATCGGGTTCATGTATTCCGTCGTCGAGTATAGACGTGGAACAACGATGTATAAGATGACCGCTGGTACAGCGATGATCAACAACATCAAGAGCATCGGTAACCAGTAGACGACTTTTTGTTGAAGATTATCCGAGTTACCGTCGATGTATTCTTTTACGCCATCAACTTTTGCAGCATCGGCACTCGTCAACAATTTACCGCTATCGGCATTGAAGAAGTGGATTTCACGTTTGATCGTGATGAAGATGCCGTCACGGACTGTCTCGATGACAGCGATTCCGCCAATGACTTCTTCTCCTTTTTCATTCGTGAACGTCTTCGGATCCTCGATTTCGACCGAACCTTTTTTATAATCGTAATGCGTCGTTGGTAATTCCTCATTTAATGCTTTCGTCATTTCTGAGGTATCAACCGCAGCAAGTACCGATTGACCGATACTTAATGCGAGAAAGAGCGCCGTTACGAAGGCTAAGCTTTTCTGCCACATCCCCAAATTCCCCCTTTACCTATAAGTACAAGTTCTTCAGTCAACAACATTGTACCAATTAATAAGAAAAAAGTGTGAAAGAAATACCAGGAAAATAAGAAAACTTTTTGTCTAAATTAATTTTGGTACGTTGCTTCCATCCGATAAATCGGTTGACCCATTGATGAAAAACGCTCTTCGTACTCTGTCCGGACGTTATCTTCCGGTTCATTCGCATGTAAATCAAGCGACATCCAGTCGAAGCGCATACCGTATGCTGACATCGTCATCAAACTCGATTCGAACAACTTCCGATTATCTGTCTTGAAGTGAATTTGACCTTTCGCCGGTAAAATATCTTCATATGTCGAGAGGAATGTTTTATACGTCAAGCGGCGTTTCGCATGACGTGTCTTTGGCCATGGATCAGAGAAGTTCAAGTACACGCGGGACACTTCACCTTTTTCAAAGTAATCACGTAGGTCTTTTGCATCGACCGTCAAGACGCGAACGTTCGATTGTGGTGTTTCGACCAATTTTTGAACGATCGTCACGGCAACGCTTTCGAATAGTTCGATCGCGATGAAGTTGATATCCGGGTGTTGGTGCGCCATTCCGGTAATGAAAGCTCCTTTCCCTGATCCCACTTCGATGTAGATCGGGTTATCATTCTTGAACTCGCTAGCCCATGCTCCTTTAAGAGATGCTGGTTCTGCTATATAGATCGAGGATTGTTCCTTCATATAATCCTGCGCCCATGGTTTATGTCGTAAACGCACTATCGTTCATCCTTTCCAAACTTAAATTATCCGCAGATAAGTTTATCATGATTCGGGTAATTATATAAGAACTTCTTCGTTTCCTGTCGAAGAATGTTCAGCAGTTCGTCACTTGAGAAATAGTGAGCATTCTAATACACTTAAGGTACGTAAGAACCGAAAAGGAGGGCTATACTGTGGATGATTTCTTGATTAGTTGGGCATCTCCCATCGTTCTCGTCTTGGGAATCACTGCTTTGTTCGTCTGGGCGACTTTCGGAAAAGTCGACGTCGAATAAGGGCAATCTCTGTACCTTGTGTAATCATACACAAGGTACTTTTTTTATTATCTAAATGATTTTAGGTTGGTTTTACCATGAAACAGATGTATACTTTTTTTGAAACAGATAATTTATTACAGCTATCGAACACCAAAAACGTTGGTAAAAAGGAGAATTGTAATGAACGAAAATAAAAACAGTGATTCAAAAGAACTAGTACAGAAGAAAACAGGTGCGGATCTCGTCGTCGATTCACTCATCGAGCAGGGTGTTGATTACATCTTCGGTATTCCCGGCGCCAAAATCGATTCCGTCTTCAATGTGTTACAGGACCGGGGACCTGAACTCATTGTTGCACGCCACGAACAAAACGCTGCCTTCATGGCTCAAGCCATCGGACGCTTGACGGACAAACCGGGTGTTGTCCTTGTGACATCTGGTCCTGGGGCATCAAATTTAGCGACTGGTCTTGTGACGGCGAACTCTGAAGGTGACCCTGTTGTCGCAATTGCCGGAGCTGTCACGCGGGCCGATCGTTTAAAACGAACACATCAGTCCATGGACAATCAGGCACTCTTTACACCGATTACGAACTTTAGTGCTGAAGTGCAAGATGCCGATAACATTCCAGAAGTATTATCGAATGCTTTCCGAACAGCTGAAACGACAGCTGGAGCTGCTTTCGTCAGTATCCCGCAAGACGTCGGGTTAAGCGAAGCGAACGTCACGGCGTTCCGTGCGGTTGAAGCACCAAAGCTCGGCGTTGCACCAGAAGCATGGGTCGATGAAACAGCCCGTCTGATTCAAGAGGCAAAACTCCCTGTCTTGTTACTCGGTATGCGCGCGAGTCAGCCAGACGTCGTACATGCGATTCGTTCGTTACTCAAAAACGTCTCGATTCCTGTCGTTCAGACATTCCAAGCGGCCGGCACGTTATCACGAGAGCTTGAATCGAATTTCTACGGACGTGTTGGATTGTTCCGTAACCAGCCGGGAGATGCGTTACTTGCTGAAGCGGATCTTGTCCTCTCAATCGGATATGACCCAATCGGTTATGACCCGAAATTCTGGAACCAACCAACGCACGACCGGACGCTTGTTCACATCGATCAAATGCGTGCTGAAATCGATCATTTCTATCGTCCAGATCATGAGCTTGTCGGTGATATGGCGAAAACAGTCGACGCGATCGCTGAACGCCTACGACCACTCACATTACCTGAAAGCTCTGTTCAATTCCTCGAAGGATTACATCAACGTCTTGTCGATCGTGATGTTCCTCCTGTCGCGGATTCTCCGTTGACGCATCCACTTTATTTCATGAAGACGTTGCGTGAAAAAATTGCGGACGATGTCACCGTCACGGTCGATGTCGGCTCACACTATATTTGGATGGCACGTCACTTCCGTTCGTACGAACCGCGCCATCTCCTATTTAGTAACGGAATGCAAACGCTCGGCGTCGCACTTCCATGGGCAATCGCAGCTACACTCGTTCGTCCCGGAAAGAAAGCTGTATCGATTTCAGGTGACGGCGGATTCCTCTTCTCTGCAATGGAACTTGAGACAGCTGTCCGTTTGAACTCACCACTTGTCCACTTCGTCTGGCGCGACAGCGGATTCGATATGGTCGCGTTCCAACAAGAGATGAAATACAAACGGAAATCCGGTACGTCATTTGGTGACGTCGATCTCGTCAAATATGCGGAAAGCTTTGGAGCAAAAGGACTCCGCGTCAATCATCCTTCGGAACTCGCAGCAATCATGGATGAAGCACTCGCGACAGACGGTCCCGTCATCGTCGATGTACCGATCGATTACCGTGACAACATCGCGCTCGGAGAACAAGTTCATCTCGATCAATTGAACTAAGGAGGATTCACATGGCACACGATAAAACACTCGTCCAGATTTCAACGATGATGGCACTACTTGACGGCGTATTTGAGAGTGAAGTCACGTACGCTTCCGTCCTTGATCAACGTGATTTCGGTATCGGAACGTTTGACCACTTAGACGGTGAAATGATTGGATTCGATGGTCAATTCTATCAACTCCGCTCAGATGGTAGTGCTCGACCGCTCCAACCTGAGACGACGACACCTTTCGCGACATTGACCCGTTTCGAGCCGGAACAAACTCTGACCGTGACGGAAGAGATGTCAAAAGCGACGTTTGAGCACTGGCTGAACGAACAACTCCCAACGATCAATAGCTTTTATGCTATCCGGATTGACGGAACATTCACGGAGGTTCAGACACGCACCGTCGCACGCCAGGAAAAACCGTTCGTTCCAATCACGGAAGCTGTCGCTTCTCAAAGCGCTCGTACGTTCGAGCACACGGAAGGAACGCTTGCCGGATACTATACACCACGATTTGGTCACGGTATCGCCGTCGCCGGATATCACCTTCATTTCATCGATGCTGCTCGCGCAGGTGGTGGTCACGTCTTTGACTACACAGTTAAGAACGTCACCGTCACATTCGAAGAAAAGCCGCAACTTGATTTACGTCTACCGACGACAGCGGCTTATCGATCGGCAGATCTCGAAAGTCACGATATTGAAAAAGAGATTAAAATCGCAGAAGGTTAAGCAAAAAAGCGTGTCGTTCCCTTTCGGAATGACACGCTTTTTAGTCGTTTGAGTATTCAAGTAGCTGTTCAAGAAAATGATAACTGTCGTCGACATCCGGATGACGCGTATCTTCATACCAGTAGAGTGACAATACTGCTTGCGCTACGACATACCAGTGCATGCGTCGCTTCAAATCACTCGTCAAAGGATGTCCATAATGTTCGAACCATTCTGGCCAAGCCGCTTCGTCGACATAACTATATAACATCATTCCAAGATCGTACGCACGGTCAGCAATGATCGCATCATCCCAATCGTTCAGATAGAGTTGACCGTCTGCTCCCGTCAACCAGTTATTATGGTTCAAATCTGAATGACAAACGACCTGCTCATCCGTTCTGACCTGCTCCAGATTTTGTTCGAGGTAAACCATCGCATGTTCCACGAGCTCCGGATCCTCTAAATCATCCGGTTGAAAGTACAAACGACATTGTCGCAATAACTCATCAGGTTCGATCGGGCGCTGGTCAAGCTGTTGTAGCATGAACAGTAATTCCTTCGAATCATGGATTTTCCCAAGCAAACGTGCTACTTCAGGACGTTCCATCATTTCGGGCTCCAACTCGTCGCCTTCAATGAACTGTTGGGCGCTGATGACGTCCCCACTATAAATCCGTTTCGTCCATAATAACTTCGGAACAATTCCGTCTGCAGATAAAATCGCCAAAAACGGCGATGAATTTCGTTTTAAGAACAACTTCGATTGTCCGGTTGAAGCGATATACGCTTCTCCTGTGATTCCACCTGCTGGCGTAAGGGTCCAGCCTTCGCCAAGCGCATCTAAAATATCTAATTCCATTATAATCCGCTCAACTTTTTTAGTAGATTTGCCTAAGGCACAATGCTTATCTTAACACGTTGCGATCGTCGTTGACAACGGAAGGACCTGAATCCTGTCGACACCTTTCAGAAGCGGGTCGACCGAGGCCTTATCCCCTTGTACATGCACATTCCAGCGCGAATGATCAAGTGAGACTTCAACGATTTCGCGCGTCGTATTGTAAACGATGAGCGTGCGTTGCCATGCATCATACGAGTGGACCGCTCCAAGTTCATAAGCAATGACACCCGGACGTAAGTCGATGAAATGAAGCAACTCGCGAATCTGATTCGCTCGGTGCAACCGGAATCCGCCATGCATTCTACGAATCTGCAAAATCGTCCTGATGTATGTGACAAGGGACAGATGATCATCCCGCCGTTCCCAATCCATTCGATTGATCTCGTCTGGTGCGTTATAGCTGTTTTCAACACCTTGTTTCGTGCGTAAGAACTCTTGACCTGCGTGAAGAAACGGAATCCCTTGCGCAAACAAGGCAATCGTCTGAGCTAAGCGACTCATCCGCAATAATTGCTGTTCATCTGCCTCTGGACAAGATAACTTTAATTTATCGTATAACGTATGATTGTCGTGCGCCTCGACGTAATTGATGGAATAGGTAGGTTCCGGAAAACGTCCGTACGTTTGATTGTCGATATGGACACTTCCCGCAATCCCGTTTCGGACCTCCCCTTCCTTCCAGCCATCTCCCGCAACGAATCCTCGGTCGAATTCACTGAACGTCGATCCTTTTAACGCGTCACGGAACACATCATTAAAATGGGCGATCCGCGGCATTTGCGCAGCGGAGGCACTCATCGCCTTCAATCGTTCCGGCAACGCTGTCGCAAGATCCCATCCTTCTCCATACACCAGAATCGTTGGATCAATCGCATCAAGCGCTGCGCGAACATCGTTCATCGTCTCAATGTCATGAATCCCCATCAAATCAAATCGAAAGGCATCAATGCGGTAGACACGAGCAAAGTACGTCAAACAGTCGACGATGAGGCGACGCATCATGAATCGCTCGGATGCGGTATCATTTCCGACACCCGTTCCGTTCGATAGTGTTCCGTCTACTTCGTAGCGGAAATAATAACCCGGAACAAGCTGTTCGAGAGAGGAACGTTCTCGAATGAAAACGTGATTCATGACGACATCGAATGTGACACGAATACCTGCTTCATGGAGCTGCTCCACCATTTCCGCGTACTCTCTGACGCGAACGAGTGGTTCAACCGAACTCGCATAACTCCCAGCTAACCCGAACCAAAGCATTGGGTCGTATCCCCAATTATACGGAGACCGCGTCCGTTCATCGGTCGTCTCAAAAAAGTGGACTGGTAGCAATTGCAGATGGGTGATCCCGAGATCTAGGAGATAATCAAGTCCCGTCGCATGACCTCGAGGAGAGCGCGTTCCTCGTTCCGTCATCCCTGCGTATTGACCCGGATGACTTGAACCAGCTGAGTGATCGATCGTGAAATCACGGATATTCGCTTCGTAGATGACAGCGTCTGACGGTTTGACGAACAGAGGACGCGCGACGCGCCTCGGGAACCACTTGGTCATCGTCCGTTCGACGTCAACAATGACGCCGTATCGACCATTCTCCGATATCGCACTAGCGTACGGATCAACGACCTCTTGTGTGCCAAGGTATGTCGTCACTTCATACCGATACCAACACTCTGCGATATCTTGTTCCAGTTGAAGATGATAGGCACCTTGCTCTTGTCGCTCCATTTCGTGCTTTCCGAGTAACCGTTCATCTTGATCGTACACGACACACATGATCCGTTCTGCGACCGGTGACCAAACAGCAAAGTGAAATGCTCCCTCTTCTTCCCAGACACCGAGCTTCCCTTCGTAACGATACTTGCGCTCGAATGCTTCCGTCCTGACTAACCGGTCGGGAACGACGCGGATTGACCGACCTGCTCCAAATACCTCATATCGACATTCTAGCTCGACCGGTTCCAGAACCGTCAATTCATAAATCACCAGTTGTTCCTCACGGTGTGTCTCGACTTGCTGGATCGCAAGTGATTGTCCATCACATTCAAGCGACCAGTGGATTGACGGATTGCCTTCGACCTCGACCCGGATGCTTTGGAACGATAAGAACTCCGCCCGGATCACTGGTATCGCTACTTCTTGATTCGTCATCTCTTTCGCAACGACAATGCCGTCGCTCCCTCCCTTACTCTTGGATTCGAGACTGTCCCTCACTTTGAATCGCCATATGAAACGGAATCGATACCGTCTCTTTTAGGATTTTTTCGCACACTCGCATCTGAAATGCCTTTGTATGAGTCGCATTCGCATTCATCCGTTGCACCCAGTTCGGAAAATCGACTTTATTGACATACGTCGTCGTCGTTTCCTTTGGAATTTGATCAAAATAACCTGAAGGGGCGAGGATGACTCGTTCGATCGGCAAGACGTAATCTCGACCGAGTACGACCCGTAAAATATCTTCTGTCCGCTTTAAACCGATGTTCGGATTCAAAATTTGTTTCGCAGAAGCCTTGAACGGCTGCTCCCGCCATAACTTATCTCGCCGGATATGATAGATACTTTCGTCGCCATCGAGCCATTCCATGATATAGATCGCGGACGGACCGACGACGAACGGACTCAATTCGACTTCTCCGACTTGATATTGGATGACCGCTCGATAAAACATCGCATATTGTTCATTTAGTAGATGCAACATCTGATAGAAGTCTAAATGACGTTTCAATGGAATCCGCCAAATGTCCTCCTCCCCTGCTCCACCAGTGACGTTCAAGAGCTTTTGTAACTCGAGACGTTTTTTGTACCATTTATCAAACGCTCTTCGAGATAATTGTTTACCCGGAAGTTGAATGACTTCACTTTTTTTCATCACTTGCCACCACTTCTTCGGACGGATGAGCGTCTCCCCTGGAAACAACTCTCCTGCTTCCCATCTGCGATAGACATGGGCATAATCAAGTGCCTGGTGTTCACCGAATCGTTTTGTCATCTCTAGCGGATTTTTTTCAAATCGACTATCTAAGTCATATAGTTTCATCAAAATTGCGATGGGGATCACCTCATTCCTCTTCACCTAGATGAATCCGGTAAACCGGCTCATACCGCGGTGAAACCTCTGGTCGTACTTCAAATAGAACGAGCTCACGAACAGTCCACTCTACTGATCGGATTGGACTCGTCTCCCATTCAGCTGCCTCAGTACGCCATTTTTTCGCGATCGTGACATGAGGTACGAATGGTCTGGTCGAATTCGGATCAATCTGTTCCACTAATTGAAACAATTCCTCCGATTCCGTTCCGAACCCTAAGACGCGTGGTCGTTCATTCCGACCAAACGTGATTAAACGATCGAATCGTAGCACGAAGGGTTCCATCGTACGCGCGATCTGCTGTAACTGCTGTTTCCACGACTGCTGTTCTTTTTCCTCCAATGGACCGAAAAAACGAAGTGTTAGATGATACTCTTCTAATGTATAAACGTTACGAAAGTGCTCAGGTAGCGATAACCGTTCAGCAAGATTCGCTAAATCTTTAGAAGGGATCGGTAAGGCAATGAAAAAGTGTCGTTCTTGTCTCATCGTCGCGTTCACTCCTTCATACGACCACTGATACCATACAGAATCGCACCTAGGATACTACTACTTGTATATACCCAAAAGACGATATAGATTGTACTCTTCTCGAGTACAAAACCACTCATCAGATTAAACAACGCGGTCGCGAGTCCCGTCGTCGTCGCCATATATGTACTGACAGCTGTTGCGACCATCGTCTCTGGAACGAGCGATCGGACATAATCTAAGGCGACAGGGATCAATAGACCTACGATCATACCTTGCATCGCAGATAATACCCACAGCATGACGATTGGAAGTTCTAAAGCAATCATCGCCGTCCGCGCAGCCGACAACAAGGAGACGAATACAAGAACCGGAATCGCTCCGAAGCGTAATAACAGACGCGTGGCGATGCGCATAAACGGAATTTCGCACAGAACGGCGACAAAGAATAGTGTTCCGACGAGTGCTGTCGTCTCGCCACGAATCGTGACGTAGCTACCAAAGTAATAATTATTGGCGAAGATGGGTCCGAAGATCAAACTCCCGCCTGCTAGGAACAATAAGAAACGCCGATTCGAAAAGAGCTGCTTTAACGGTACGGATTGCTGATTTGAAACATGGACGCTGCCCGTCTCTTCAATACCGATCAGAACAAGGAAACCGAGAACCCATGCTGCACCGGTTGCATAAAAAATCAGATTTAGTCCGCCACCCTCAGTGATTTGCCCAAGAATGAAAACAGCTAAAGCGAACCCTGCTGAGCCGAAAAGACGTAAAGCGCCGTAATCCACTTTACGCTTTCGCGTGTACTCGATCGCTAATGTATCCACGAGCGGAATATGCGCACACTGGAACAACGCCCAGACACAAGAAATCAACAATAAAAGTAGATAAGCAGACGTCAGTAAGTAACTGAGTGTAAAAATACCGGCAGCAAGCATCGCGACGAGTAAGAGTCGTTTCGGTTTCCCGAGTCGATCTGCCGCGATTCCCCAGACAGGTTGTAGGAAAATGGAGAGAATCGGTCCAATCGCAACGATTGTTCCAATCTCTGAAGCCGACAGTCCGAACGCGTCGTTTGAGAAATAAAGTGCGAGATACGGAATGAGTGCTCCTTGCCCAAAGAAAATAAAGAAATATAAGGCTTGGAAATGATAGGTTTGACGATTTTTCACACGGAACTTCCTTTCAAGAAGCAATCCCCCCATCTTTACGATGCGGGGATCATCAATCATTATTTTGCGAGCTCATAAATCGCTTCTGCATAAATCGCGACAGCAAGCAATAGTTCATCAAAATCAACATATTCATCGACTTGGTGGGCAACTTCAGGACCACCCGGGAAGACTGGACCAAAAGCAACTCCCGCCGTCAATGAACGCGCATATGTGCCGCCACCAATTGCTATCAGATCAGCTGATTGGTTCGTGTGGCGCTCATAAACGGCACTTAGCGTCTTGATCAATTCATGGTTTGGATCGACATGGTGCGGTGTCATATGCGTCCGCGTCTGCAATTCAAAACCATATCCTGCCGCGGCCTCCTTAATGATTTGCAGACGTTCCGTGAAGTCTGCTGTATACGGGTAACGGATATTGATCGATGCCGTTCCTTGCTCTTCAGCGTAACGGAATACACCGCCATTGATCGTTAAGTCACCTGTCTCGTCTGAAGCAGCGACACCGATCGCTACACCGCGAGAATCCCGGAACATATGCGTCACGAGTTGAATGTAACGACGACCGTTATAATCCAAATGAAGCGTATTGAGGAAACGCGCCAAATGTAAAGCGGCATTTTTACCATTGTCCGGCTCCATCGCATGGGCTGCGACACCATTGACATCAAGGACGAGACCTTCCGTTTCTTGCTTGACTGTTCCCGTCAAATCTTGTTCTTCAAGATAAGCATGGAAATCCGTCTCAAGCGTTCCTACTTCGACGACACGAAGAAGCGCTTGGGCATGACCTGGAACCATGTTCGGACGTTCGCCACCTTCAAAACGAACGAGATGGTAGCCTGTATCAGATGCTTGCGCTGGTTTACCTTGAATCAATAACCCATCATAGAGTCCTTTTTCCGCATTGATGATCGGGAAGTCGGCATCTGGTGCAAAACCGAGTGTTGGCATTTCTTCATGTTTGAAGTAATGATTGACACAACGCCATTCACTCTCCTCATCCCCTCCTGCAATCAGACGGATGCGCTTCGAGAGTGGTAAGCCAAGTTCTTTGACGATTTTCAAAGCGTAATAAGCTGCCATCGTCGGTCCTTTATCATCAATTGCTCCACGTGCATACAGTTTTCCATCTACAAGCGTCGGGTTGAATGGACCGTATGTCCAGTGATCACCACCAGCTGGTACGACGTCTAAGTGACAAAGAATACCGAGTAACTCTTCCCCTTGACCATACTCCAAATGTCCTGCATACCCATCGACATTTTTTGACGTGAACCCATCGCGTTCCCCTGTCGCGAGCATCCAATCGAGGGCACGTTTGACTTCATGACCAAACGGCGCGCCCTCTTTGATCGTGGATTCGTCGAGTACACTCGGAATCCGTAATAATTCTTTTAAATCTTCTAATAAATCCTCGCGACGTGCGAGTACTTCCTCTTTCCAATTCACCATCTGATTTCGCTCCTTCATTACGGGTTTTGGATTCGTTTCCTATACACCTTCCTAGTATAGCGAATATTCGTTCAGATACGAACATCCAAATTCTGTTTTCTTTTTTATTTATTGAAATGACGAACATTAATCTAAAATAAAACCCTAATCATCGACTTTACAAACCATTTGAATATATTTTTTATGAAAACGTTCGGTTAAATTACTTGCATTTTAATATCAAAACGTTATACTAAAGGCGAAACAACTGGATATTGCATTGTCTTTTGTCACCCGAAGCTTTAGAACACTATTCTATCCATTGGGGGAGTGGTTATACCAATGAAAGATTCTACAGACCGTATGTTGACCCGGATTAAATCGATTTATCTCTACATCCAAGAGAACGGAGCTACTACGACAGCAGAGTTGGTTGAAGAGTTTGGCATCACATCAAGGACCGTCCAGCGGGATTTGAACGTGCTCGAATACAACAATCTCATTGTGAGCCCTCGACGCGGTACATGGACGTCGAGTAAGAAACAAAAGCAAGCGGGTTGATCCACTGTTTCACTATGTATATCTTTCGATGACGCGATTCTTCGCGTCTTTTTTTGTTATCTTTTTTAAAACGTGGGGTATAGCTATTGGGAGAAGGAGATGATAAGAATGAATATTTTAATCATTGGAGCAAACGGAACGACGGGACGCAAAATGGTCGAATTGATCGCTAAACAAGGAGATCACCAAGCGATCGCTGTCGTACGTGAAGAAAATCAAATCAACGATTTGATTGCACTCGGTGCATCTGAAGTCAGACTTGGGGATTTGACGAAGGATGTCAGTGGCGTCGTCAGTAACGCGGACGTCGTCATCTTTGCAGCGGGTGCTGGTGGCGCATCGGACGAATTGACACGTGCCGTCGATCAGGAAGGTGCGATCAAAGTCATCGACGCAGCAAAAGCGAACGGAATCAATCGTTTCCTAATGCTCAGCTCAGTCGGTACAGAAGAACCGAAAGGCGAACTAAAAGTATATCTCGAATCGAAAGCAGCAGCAGATGCTCACCTAAAAGAAAGCGGACTTGATTATACGATCGTCCGTCCTGGTCCACTCAGCTACGATGACCCAGCAGGTACTGTTGAAACGAAAGAGCATTTCGATTCATACGAAGATCGTAAGGTGTCTCGTGACGATGTGGCAGCACTGTTCGTTCACTTGATTGATCATCCGACACAATCTCGTGTGTTCGAAGTACTCAGCGGTCCTTATCCGATCGCAGAAGCACTACGTAACCAATAATTGAATTCCACAATAAAAGGCGATGGAATGTACATTATTCCATCGCCTTTCGTTTTGCTTATTCAGGTTGCCAATCAAACAAGGATAATTCATCCGGTGTCAGTTCGCGGTAGTCCCCGAGTGCAAGTGCCGGATCAAGCTCCAAGCGACCAATCGAACGCCGTTTCAAGAATGTGACCTCTTTACCGAGGGCAAGCATCATCCGTTTGACTTGATGAAACTTCCCTTCCGTGATTGTCAATTCAAGCGTTGAGTCTGTTTCTGTCGTCGATAAGATAACGAGTTTTCCTGGCTTTGCCTGATAACCGTCTTCTAAGGTGACGCCTGCCGCAATTGCCTCGACGTCTTCTTGCGTCAACACACCTGTCACTTCCGCGTAATACGTTTTTTCGACGTGTTTCTTCGGAGACATCAAAGCATGATTGAACGCTCCATCGTTTGTCAGTAACAATAAGCCTTCAGTATCCTTATCAAGTCGTCCGACTGGAAACGGTTTGAAATACGTCACGTCTTCAAACAACAGATCAATGACGGTCTCATCTCGTTTATCCTCCGTCGCACTAATGACACCAGGTGGTTTATTCATCATTAAATAGATGTATTTTTGATACGTGACCGGTTCGCCGTACATCAGAACCTGTTGCGTCTCGACATCGACATGTTGTTTCGGATCACGAACGATCTCACCATCGATTTGAATTGCCCCTGCCTTGAGCAAAAGTTTTACTTCTTTTCGGGAGCCTGCCCCCATGTTGGATAATAGTTTATCTAGACGCATGACCTCGTCCTCGTTTCAATGAAATTTTACGTCCTAATACGACTTCTGCTAATCCACTCCAAATCGAGAGTCCAGCGAAAATCACGATTCCAACTGCCGCACCAATAATCAGGATCAACAGAGATGCCCATGTCGTCTCTGGTAAAAAGGACACCATTCCCCACTTCACGAGTGCAACACCTGCTCCCATCAATGCACTGATGATTAGAATCAATGATGTCCGGCGCAAGACCGTACTGAATGGGAACTTCACCGTTTGTGTGATCCGGAAGAACATCAATCCCGTCGCAACGAGATAACCAATGATTGTCGCATAACCAGCACCCGTTCCATCACCCGTCAAATGAATCAACGGCGCATTCAAGAGATACTTCGCAAGTAGTCCAGCAAGTGTTGCGATGATCGTGAAGTACTGACGGTTAATCCCTTGAAGGACGGCTGCCGTTACAGAATACAAGGCAAGGAATAACGCACTCGGCGCATAACTTAACAGATAGACCCAGGCCGCTTGATCTTTCGGGAAGAGCACATGAAACGTTTCTTCACTGAGGAGAATCATCCCGACGACTGCCGGAATCGTCACGAAAAAGACGAGTTGATAAATCTGTGAGATTTGAGCTCGTACTTTCCGCATATCCCCTTGCGTAAAGGATGCGGTCAACAGTGGAGTTGCCGACAACGACAATCCTGTTGCGACCGACACCGGAATCAAGACGATCTTATGACTATCCGCAATCAGATAGGCAGTCGCGTTTCCGGCCGCTTCGAGCGTGTAACCGATACTTTGTAATGCGGCATTCATCGTATTTTGGTCGATGACTTGGTAAAGGGGTGTCGAAAGACCGACCATGACGATTGGAATCGCATACGTCAATAATTCCTTATACAAATCCGTTAACGGGCGATCCGGCGAACGGACGGTTTGAGTAGCACGTAGTTCCTGCAAGCCGCTGGCACGTTTGCGGAAATAATAGATCAGAACCGCAACACTACCGATTGCGCCAATGAAGGCGCTGAACGTTGCAATCGTTGCGGCAAATGCTGCACCTGAATCAAAGATATAGATGGCGATGCTGACTCCTGCAAGCAAAAAGATGATCCGGACGATTTGTTCCAAGATTTGCGAAATCGCTGTTGGTCCCATCGATTGATACCCTTGGAAGTAACCTCGGGTCATACTCATCGGGGGAATCAAGAGTAAAGCGAAACTCACGCCACGAATCGTCATCGTGACGGCATCAACGTAGGCTGCTGAATCAACGTCACCACCCGGAATGGCCCGGTGTGCTAAATACGGTGCGAGAAAGAATAAAGCGAGGAAGGAAACAATCCCGGTCAAGGACATGATTTTCAGACCAGACCGATACAACCGTTCACTCGTATCATATTCTCCTAATGCATTGTATTTGGCGACGAATTTCGAGACGGCGACAGGAATCCCCGCTGTCGCGAGTCCGATCATGATCGCATAATAGTTATAGGCATAGGTATAGAACATGATGCCTGTCGCGCCGACCATGAACTGAAATGGAAAGAGATAAATCAAACCCAGTGCGCGGGAAATCAGTGACGCACCGGACAGGAGCATCGTTCCACGAACGAATCCTGAATTGCCGGAAGAAGTAGACTGCTTATTACTGACTGTGGACATGGTAACATCCCTCACGCTTTCTAATTTTTAAACTCGACACTCTGATCGTGACTGTCTCATTATACAAGTTCTCTCGTACACAATTGCAAATCATTATACCGCTGTCTATCTTGAATTGAAAGAGACGGTTTGTTTACAGTCGCAACTTCTGCTAAAGTGAAACAAGCAGAATTCTATGAATGAGGTGACCTTATGTACGATGTAATCGTAATCGGAGGCGGACCGAGCGGCTTGATGGCAACGCTCGCCTCTTTACAGGCTGGAGCTCGAACACTCCTGCTCGATAAAGGAAATAAATTAGGTCGGAAGCTTGCGATCTCTGGCGGCGGACGTTGTAACGTCACGAACCGAAAACCACTCGACGAACTCGTCCAGTCGATTCCAGGAAACGGACGTTTCCTTTATAGTGCCTTTTCTCAATTCAATAATGAATCGATCATCGAACTCTTCGAAGGGTTTGGTGTCGCCCTCAAAGAAGAGGACAATGGACGGATGTTTCCTGTCTCGGATAAAGCAGCAGATGTCGTCCGTGTATTGATCGATCAAATCCGCGCGCATGGTGCCGAGATTCAAACAGACGCGCAGGTCGCTACGCTCGACTTCCATCCAGACGGTTCTTTTGCAGCTGTCATCTTAGAAAACGGCATGCGTCTTGAAGCAAAAAGTTGCATCGTTGCAGTCGGCGGACAATCCGTTCCACATACCGGTTCGACAGGTGACGGCTACCCGTGGGCTGAAAAAGCGGGTCATACGATCACGGAACTCTTCCCAACTGAAGTTCCAATTTTGTTAGGTGATACGTTCATTCATGAAAAAACATTACAAGGGCTGTCGCTACGTGACGTCGCCTTAACGGTCCACGGCAAAAAAGATAAAGCAATCAAAACACACACGGGTGACCTACTCTTTACCCACTTCGGTTTAAGCGGTCCGATTGCTTTACGCTGTAGCCAGTACACGATCAAGGAGCGCAAACGTTCGAAGGAGACGATCGTCCATTTATCGATCGATCTCTTCCCGGACGAATCACTCGGTGCGTTAACCGAACGCTTCCAAGCCGCGCTTGCAGCCAATCCCAAGAAAACGGTACGCAACGCCCTCCGCGGCTTCGTGCCGGAACGTCTGCTTGAACTTCTCTTTGCTCAAATCGGCTTTGGCGATGAAGTCTGCACACAAGTCAAGAAACAGGACTGGACGGACTTCTTGCAAAAATTAAAGCGATTCCCACTTAAAGCAACGGGAACGCTCGACTTTGATAAAGCTTTCGTCACGGGTGGTGGCGTCTCGATCAAAGAGATTGATCCAAAGACGATGATGTCGAAAAAAGCGGAGCGATTATTCTTTGCCGGGGAGATTCTTGATATCCATGGCTATACAGGTGGTTACAACATCACAGCTGCATTCGTGACGGGTCATTGCGCCGGTAGTCACGCCGCAGAGATGGCACGTGATACTGTCTTTTAATATGAACAAGACCCGATTCTTCTGCTTAACAGAGAAATCGGGTCTTATTGTGTCAGGATTTAATCAATCGGTGTAAACGATCGGCTTGAGAATTTATCCGTGACGACTAACGCGAACAACTCGTTATCCTGCACGAAAATCCCCTTCGAACCATATACTTTCGGACTGGCTGTCTCACCCGTGATCGTTTTGTCCTTTCGATCGATCGAATAGAGATAGAGCGCTTCTGAATCGAGTGTGTAGATCCGACCTTGCCGTTCAGCAAGACCAATCGGACGGAACTCGGACTCGAACGATTTCTTCGCATCACTTCGCATCCCACTCGCCGCTTCAATCTTCTCGCGTTTGATGACTGACAGATAAGGTGGTTTCTGTTTTTTCTTCAACGCACGTTTTTTCTTTTCCGAGGCGTCAGGATCAATCTTGATCTTATCCTCTTTCATCGCGAAATAGGTCACCTCGACTCGTCCCAGTGCTCGAATATGATTAATCGTATAGAATTCTTTTTTCTTCGTATCATATCCAAGACCGTGGAAACTATCCCGTATCGTCGTTCCTTGTACTTTTTCACGTTTTTCTTCGCTCCAGACACCGTCTTTTCGCGTAATCGTGACCAGAATCTGATTCGACGTCAGTAACGCGACGGTCTCCCCGTCAACCAGCGTCATACCGTCTAGACCAGCGAGCAACAACTTTCCTTCTTCTAACTGGAAAGATGCGTTGATGCGTTCCCCGGTTCCACTGATTTCAAAGAAACGATAATCGTCTGTGACGACGAGGTACGAACCAATGGAATCATCATATAACATGTGTTGGACATTTTTGATTAACGGCTCTTCCGGGTTCGGAATAGCTGAAGGCGTTTTCGGTGGCACCTGTTTAACGGCTGCCTGATGCTTTGATTGCGTCTCGATTTTCGCGAACGTTTCCTGAATACGTGACAACGTCTCCGGCTTCGAGAAGACGAGCAGTACGCAAAGGATCAACCCCGAAACGACAGCAAAAATCGTTGTATAGACTATATAAGATCGTTTCATTGATGGTACTCGCCTTTCTTTCTCGGTTTCTGATTCAGTGTAGCAGAAGGACGTTCAAAAAAAAAGCGGACTTGCGACGGAAATGAAGAAACCCCCTCCATTCGCGTCAAACGAATGAAAGGGGCTATGGCTTAATTTGCCACGATATTGATTAATTTTTTCGGTACGACGATGACTTTACGAACCGTCTTATCGCCGATCCATTCTTGTGTCTTTTCATCAGCAAAGGCAAGTGCTTCGATTTCTTCTTTTGTCGCATCGATGTTGATTTCGATTTTCGAGCGAACCTTTCCGTTCACTTGAATGACGAATTCCATCGTATCGCTGACGAGTTTCGATTCATCGAATGTTGGCCATGCTGCATACGTCAATGTCTCTTCAAATCCAAGTTGTTCCCAGAGTTCTTCACCAAGGTGTGGTGCGACTGGCGTTAACAATTGGATGAATCCACGAAGGAAGTGACGCGGAAGAACCGGCTGTTTGTTTGCTTCGTTGACGAAGACCATGAGTTGCGAAATTCCGGTGTTGAACTGGATATTCGCGAAGTCTTCCGTGACCTTCTTGACCGTCTGGTGGTACGTCCGCTCGAAGTCAGCATCGACTTCTGTAACGTCTTGAATGTCTGCTGTCCGTTCGAACAAGCGCCAAACACGATCGAGGAAACGACGCGCCCCGTCAAGACCGTTCTCAGACCAGGCAACTGATGCATCGAGTGGTCCCATGAACATTTCGTACAAGCGTAACGTATCCGCACCATGCGATTTAACGATTTCATCCGGATTAATGACGTTACCGCGTGATTTCGACATCTTCTCGTTGTTCTCTCCAAGAATCATCCCTTGGTTGTACAACTTTTGGAATGGTTCTTTTGTTGGTACGACGCCTGCATCATACAAGACTTTATGCCAGAAGCGCGCATACAACAAGTGGAGAACGGCGTGTTCCGCACCACCGATGTAAATATCGACTGGAAGCCAGTATTTTAATTTTTCTGGATCCGCGATCGCCTCTTCATTGTGCGGATCGATGAAACGAAGATAGTACCAGCAGCTTCCGCCCCATTGTGGCATCGTATTCGTCTCGCGACGCCCTTTCATTCCTGTTTCAGGATCCGTGTAATCCAACCAGTCTTCCGCAAGCGCAAGTGGTGATTCGCCTGTACCAGACGGTTTGATTTCCGGAATGATTGGAAGTTCAAGCGGTAACTCCTCTTGACTGAGCGTCTTCATCGAACCATCTTCCATATGAACGACTGGAATCGGCTCGCCCCAATACCGTTGACGACTGAACAACCAGTCGCGGAGACGATACGTGATTTTCTTACGTCCGACTTGATTCGTTTCGAGTTCAGCAATCATCGTCTCGATTGCTTCTTGTTTTCCAAGACCATCAAGCATATGCGAGTTAACGTGTTCGCCCTCTCCTGTATAGGCTGCTTCATCAACGTTTCCACCCGCGACGACTTCAACGATTGGCAAGTCGAATTGTTTCGCGAATTCATGATCGCGCTCATCGTGTCCTGGGACCGCCATGATTGCACCCGTTCCGTACGAAGCAAGGACATAATCAGCGATCCAGATTGGAAGACGATCACCTGAGATTGGATTGACGGCGAAAGCACCCGTGAAGACGCCTGTTTTTTCCTTCGCTAAATCCGTCCGCTCGAGGTCCGACTTCGTTTGGACTTGCGAAATGTACGTATCGACGGCTTCCTTGTGATCCGCTGTCGTGATGTCAGCTACGAATGGATGCTCCGGCGCAAGCACGAGGTACGTCGCACCAAAAATTGTGTCCGGACGTGTCGTAAAGACCGTGACTTGTTTTTTGTGTCCATCAATCGTGAAGTCGATTTCAGCACCTTCTGATTTTCCGATCCAGTTCCGTTGCATCTCTTTGACAGAATCCGGCCAATCGAGGTCATCGAGATCTTCAAGAAGACGATCCGCATATTCCGTGATTTTCAAGACCCATTGACGCATCGGGACACGCACGACCGGATGATTTCCGCGTTCAGATAATCCGTCGATGACTTCTTCATTCGCAAGAACGGTTCCGAGTGCTGGGCACCAGTTGACCGCGACTTCGTCCACGAACGCAAGTCCTTTTTCATACAACTTCGTAAAGATCCACTGTGTCCATTTGTAGTACTTCGGATCTGTCGTGTTGATTTCACGATCCCAGTCATAGGAGAATCCAAGTTCTTTCAACTGACGCTTGAACGTCTCGATGTTTTTCGCTGTGAATTCACGTGGGTCATTCCCTGTATCGAGGGCGTATTGTTCTGCTGGTAATCCGAACGCATCCCATCCCATCGGGTGCAAGACGTTGTATCCTTGCATCCGTTTCATCCGTGCGAGGATGTCGGTTGCTGTGTAGCCTTCCGGGTGACCGACGTGGAGTCCGGCACCTGACGGATACGGGAACATATCAAGGGCATAAAACCCTTCTTTTTCTGGATCTTCTGTCGTGACGAAGGCGTTTTCTTGATCCCAACGCGCCTGCCATTTTGGTTCGATTTCGCGATGATTGTACGGCATGTCTTTTCCTCCTCTAATCTAAAAAAACCGGTCCTCCGTCCCTAGGAATAGGGACGAAAGACCGGTTTGGCTTCCGCGGTACCACCCACGTTGTCTGTCTATGACAGACCGCTTGATTCACGGATAACGGTGTGAAAGACCGGATTCGCTACTACGACTTCACGAATCGTGCTCCCTGACGAGTTCACGGTTGTTACCGACTGGTTCGCACCTTCCACCAGCTCTCTTGACGGCACCTTTCCCCTACTACTTCAGTTCCATGCAATTGACTATCTTTTCCTAGTGTAATCTGTTTCTTCCTCAAGCGTCAACGCTTCCGTAAAATTTCCTCGATTTCTGCATGCGATCGTGCGACATGATCCGCTTGTTCTAGACGTTGTGTCGGCATCCGATCATCGAGAAGCGCAATCACTTCCATGCCTGCTGCTTTTGCGCCGATCATCCCGTTTGCAGCGTCTTCAATGACGAGACAATCTTCAGGCGCGTGCCCGATTCGTGATGCTGCAAGATGAAAAATCGCAGGATCAGGCTTTGAACGCACGACTTCTTCTCCACTGACGTAATGCGTGATTGGAAGCTCATAATGACGGATGACGCGTTCGATTTTTTGAAGCGAACTCGAGGAGGCAATCCCGATATCGTAACCAAGAGACGCCGCTTGCTCGATGACTTGTTTGACTCCCTCTTTTAAACCACATTCCTCCGGTTTTGCATGAATTTGAAACAACCGATGTTCTTCTTCTAGTAACGCACTAGCTGTTTCTTTTAGCTGATGCTGGGCGACAAGCTCTTCCCACATCTCATCACCTGTTTTTCCCATGAACGTCGCATACTGAACCGGGTCGAGCGGAATCGATAACGTTTTGAACATCTGCTGATGGACCTCAAAGTAGCGAATTTCACTATCTAAAATGACCCCATCCATATCAAAAATAAGACCTCGTTTTTTCAAGACACATCCCCCTCAATTGATCTATCATGATTTCAGCATATCAAAAAAACGACTACACGATGTAGTCGTTTCGCCTTCTTCATTTAGTTACTGTTTAACTTGTCGCCATTTGGACACTGGTTTGTCGGTAAGCTGGAAAATAATCCGAATCAGCATCTGACCCGTATCGTACACATAACTGATCGTATATGGCTGGTTGAAGAATGGATTTTCCTTGATGATACTCAAATAAACGATACCCTGTGTAACGGCATTTACTCTCAAAGAGACTATCCCGTTCTTGATATCCACCCCCGAGATGTTGTTCGACGAGACCGCGTGCTTTCGCCTGAAGAATCGCTTCGTACTCGAGTCGCTGATTCGGGAACATCTTCGCTTCGTCCCGCTTACAACCAATCAAATGACCGTGGGCATATTCTTTTCCGAGCAATACGAAGTATCCACCAACAGGTTCTCCGTCGATTTCCGCAATCAGTAACAATGGCTCACAGAGTGAATTTGCTTCAAATAATTGCTCAAAATATGTCGTGGTAAAATAGTAATGAGCCGAAGCATTCTTCCGATCCATCGTTTCATGATACAACGCCACAAAAATAGGTAGGTCGTCTCGCGTTCCTGTTCTAACGGTTAAAGGAGAGGCAAGCGATTTGCGAATCATACTTCTCGTCTTCTTATGAAATGTCTGCATGATGTCCTCTAGTGAAGGGCGTAAATCGATACTCGTCGTATGACGGATGAAGGAGACTTTTGTCCAATCCCGCATGAAACGTTCATTACCTGTCAATGGATTAAAGCGAATCATTTCCGAGACGATCGCTTCTCGTTTTGCCCACCTTTCAAACAATAAGCGTGCATGCCGCATTTCAGTCGTAGTCAGTTGACCGATGATTTCCGGTCCACCATAGCCATACGGCGTGATGAGATCTGAATAAGGCGTATCAAAAATCCGGCGTTTCAGAAATGGATAGAACATTGTTCCTACATCACCTTCATAACGGAATAGCACCGCTTGCTCAGCTGGTCTAGCATTGAGCGTGACGTATTGGTGACTGTAGAAGATATCAAGAGGCTGTTGCTGTACATGCGTCGTCCAAGTTGCGGCATCTGTGATGAATTGACACCTTTCCATTCGTGCACCTCCAGTCAAAAAGAAGCAACGTTCATATGACCTTTCTTTTTCAAGTTCTTGATTAGAAAGTACCCGTTTCTTTGCCGAAATATTCCATATTATTAAATGTTTATTTTATGATTTTGGAACGAATGACGTAACAAAAGACAGCGGATCTAATGTCCACTGTCTCACAAATGATGCTCATGAGGTGATTTTAGGAATAGCACGAAGGAAGACGACGCCTGCTAACAGGATCAATCCAATCAATGTCAAGAAGACCGCTGACATACCGGATACATCGTAGATCAACCCTCCAACAGTCGGACTGATCATCCGCCCCGCTGAAGCAGCAATATTGACGTACCCTTGGAATTCTCCTTCTTTTCCGATCGGCGCGAGTCTCGCCGCCATAGCAGGAACTGCTGGCCAGATGAACATCTCACCAATCGTCAGGATGATTATCGCGACGAGGAACATCTTGAAGCCGCCTGCGAACGGAACGATCAGATAAGACAAGAGGAAGATTCCTGTACCGGTCATCAATTGTCGCTTTAAGTCATCTCCAAACCAACGAAGAATTGGTGTTAGTAAAGGTTGTGCGAACACGATGAGTGCTCCGTTGATCGTCCAAAGAATCGAGTACTCGGAAATCGTGACACCGAGCGATTTCGTGTGTACGGCAAAGGTTCCTTGCCATTGCACATAAACGAACCAAAGTAAGGCATAACCAATCGAAACGAGCAACATCGTCCGTGCCGCACCGCGTGCAAGGGGTGTGCGTGTCGTTTCGATTTCGTCATGCGCCGCATGCATCCGCGCCGGTGCCTGAATCCAGGACAAACCAACGAACAAAATGATGGCAAAGGCGATGTAGAGGACGAGATTGGCGATGAAGATGTACTGAATCGAAAAGGCAGCGATTTGACCACTGACTGCTGTCCCGAGCGCTACACCGACGTTTTGTGCGACATAGATCGCATTAAAGGCACGGCGCCCGCCTTCCGGCCAGATGACACCCGTCATCGCGTAGATCGTCGGAAAAACCATCCCACCGACGAATCCAATCAATCCAAGCATCGCGACGTATCCGAGGTACGTCTGATGAAACAGCAACAAGCCGACGGAAGACAGGACAAGTCCGATGACACTGATGACAAGCGTCTTCTTGCCACCGAGACGGTCAAACGCTTTTCCACCTAAGTAGTTTCCGACGATTGCTAAGGCCGAGTTGACGAACAATGCCATCCCTGCTTTTGTCATCGACTCTCCTAAATATTCATGAATATATAATGTATTAAACGGCCATAAAAAAGAGGATCCCGTCGTATTGATGGCCATCGCAAGGACGAGGATCCAGACCGCTTTTGGTAATTTTGGCATACCTGTGGTCCTCCTATTTCATTCTCAACCTTGCCACTTTACGCAATCCGTCCCCTAACTGTCAAGCCACTTCGCTTTTCGTCAACGAATCAAAAAATGATATAATGCAGAAAGAATCTTGCACATACTGAACCATTACTAGAAAAACAGACCATAGGAACAGGAGTCTATGCCATGTCACTTGCCCGTGTACTACCTTATACGAAACAATTACTCGAGTCCGTTATCGAACCGGGAGACTGCGTCGTCGATATGACTGCCGGAAATGGACATGATACACAGTTTTTAGCAGAACGCGTCGGTCCAGAAGGAAGGGTTCTTGCGTTCGACGTCCAGGCACAAGCCATCGAGGAATCGACGCGACGTCTCGACGAAGCCGGAATGTTAGCACGCGTCGACCTTTATCATGAAAGCCACATCCATGTCGGTGCCCGTCTTTCGGACGAACAACGTCCTGTCCGCGCCGGTGTCTTCAATCTCGGATACCTGCCTGGAAGCGACAAATCAATCACGACGACAGGAGAAGAGACGCTCGAAGCACTCGATGCCCTCCTCCCGGTCCTCGCTCCCGGCGGTCTTGTCGTCCTCGTCGTCTATCACGGTCACCTGGAAGGAAAACGGGAACGCGACGCTGTCCTTGATTACGTCACAGCCCTTGATCAGCAAGATTATGCCGTTCTCCAGTACCGTTTCTTGAATCAACAAAATCATCCCCCGTTCATCATCGCGATCGAGAAAAAAGTACGCGGATGATGGGACACAAAAAAGTGATGCCCTTTTTTAGAGGCATCACTTTTGTTATTTCATTCTTCAACAAGCTTAAAGAACAACATTAATTTTTCTGCAAACCGTGTGTTCAACCGTTCGAAACTAAAATGCGGAAATCCGTGTAGACGTTGTAAGTAAATCTGATCGCCACCCATTTTCCGGCATACTTCAAGCGTCAACTTGACGTCTGCGAACTGATCGTCCGGTGCATAAAAACAAGCCAAATTCACACGCGGCAGTTTTTTTCGTTCCTCGTCATGTAAGACGATCTCTTCTTCGATTTCCCGGTACTGCGCATAGGTCAGTTCACCGATGCGAACGGTATCTTCCGTACTTTGACCAAACGGCAACGTACCGAGTGGCGCATCGGGTCGGAAACGATCAAATGCACTTGCAAAGACTTGTTTGACGCCTCCGAGTTGTTTTGTCGGATGCCAATCAAACAACGGTGAAATGAACGACAGACTGGCGACAGGTAATTCATATTCTTGCAACAGGCGATTGACAACGAGTGCGCCCATGCTACAGGCGACAATATGAATCGGTAGCTTGCGTTTCCCGGCTTCACGTAATGCTTTTTTTAACAGTTGACCATGCTCTTCAAACGAGATGCGACGTGGTGCGTCGACAAGTAATACTTCATACTCTCGTTCGAGTACCCGAATCAAGGCTTCACTCGGACGGGCACGCAGTTGTAACGGATAGACTAATACGATGATTCCTGTTGGTTGTTCAACCACAAACTCACCTCTTCACTTCATACTTCTTTTTTACGATACCTTATTTCAAACGCACACGAAACCGTCCCAAGACGGATTTCATGAGGCGACATGGCGAAGACGAATGACAGATTCTACTTGCCCAAAGACTTCTTCCGTCATCTCACTGAGTTCTTCAAAACCGAATGAGGTTAAGAACTGACGTGCTTTATAGTTACGTGCCTCCACGTATACTTCGAGTGGGACGGCTCCTTGTCGTTCGAGTTCACGGATCAGCCGTCGTCCGATTCCGTTTTGCTGATATTTCGGCAAGACGTACAGACGAATGATCTCCCACGTTCCCTCAACATCAACAGCATGAATGAAACCGACGATTTCCTCATCGATGATTCCGACATAAAAATACTCTCCCCGTGCTTCTTCCGCCGTCCGGATCGCACGAACGACTTCTTCTTGCGGATACGCCTCCTGCACGAAATGCGCTTTCGAGCGCTCGGAATAGATTTCTGCATACGTATCCAACCAAGATGTGACGGCAATGTCATGAATACGTCCTGCATCAGCTGGAATAGCTTCGCGTATTTCCATAATCGGAACCCCCCTTTGTATTCATACGAATCGACTCATGTACTTTTACCCTCTTCTAGAAAAAACATTCGTTTCCTGCAAAGTTCCACGGAAACAAAAAAGTCCGAAAACCTGCGTAGGGTTTTCGGACTTTTTGATTATGCGAAACGTTTTGCTTGTTCTTCAAGAACTGCTGCTTTATCTGTTTGCTCCCATGGAAGCTCAACATCTGTACGACCGAAGTGACCGTATGCAGCTGTTTGACGATAGATCGGACGACGGAGATCAAGCATGTTGATGATTCCAGCCGGACGAAGATCGAAGTTTTCAGCAACCAATTCGACGAGTTGCGCTTCAGGAAGTTTTCCTGTACCGAATGTGTCAACCGCGATTGATACTGGGTGCGCGACACCGATTGCGTACGCAAGTTGAACTTCTGCTTTGTCTGCAAGACCTGCAGCAACGAGGTTCTTCGCGACGTAACGTGCTGCGTATGCAGCTGAACGGTCGACTTTTGTTGGATCTTTACCTGAGAATGCTCCACCGCCGTGGCGTGCGTATCCACCATACGTATCAACGATGATCTTACGACCCGTCAATCCAGCATCTCCTTGTGGTCCGCCGATGACGAAACGACCAGTTGGGTTGATGAAGAATTTCGTTGCTGCGTCGATGTATTCAGCCGGGATGACCGGTGTGATGACGTGTTCTTTCAAGTCAGCTTGGATTTGCTCAAGCGTGACTTCTTCTGCATGTTGTGTCGAGATGACGATCGTATCGACACGAACCGGCTCGTTGTTCTCGTTGTATTCGACCGTGACTTGTGTTTTTCCGTCCGGACGAAGGTAGTCGAGTTGACCGTTTTTACGCACTTCTGCCAAACGGCGTGCGAGACGGTGTGAAAGCGAGATTGGAAGTGGCATGAGTTCTGGTGTTTCTTTCGTTGCGTAACCGAACATGAGACCTTGGTCTCCTGCACCGATTGCATCGATTTCTGCATCAGACATGCTACCTTCACGTGCTTCAAGCGCTTGGTCGACACCAAGAGCGATGTCTGCTGATTGCTCATCGATTGATGTCAATACAGCACACGTGTCCGCGTCAAAACCGTATTTCGCGCGTGTATAACCGATTTCACGAATCGTTTCACGGACGACTTTTGGAATGTCGACGTAAGTCGATGTCGTGATTTCACCTGCAACGAGAACGAGACCTGTTGTAACAGAAGTTTCTGCCGCAACACGCGCGTTTGGATCCGCTGCGAGGATTGCATCAAGAATTGAATCCGAAATTTGGTCACAGATTTTATCTGGATGACCTTCAGTGACTGACTCCGACGTGAATAGTCGGCGATTAAGGTTTGTCATGTATGACCCTCCCAAAAAAGAATTTGACGGTGTACTCATTTCCCCTAGTTGAGTGGGACGGTAAAATGAAAAAAACCTTTCCGAGTCCAAAAAATGGTCAGGGAAAGGTTGTGCGTTCTTCCTTTACCCTCTTATCGTTCGAAGTGTTTACTTCGCTTCAGGAGAGCACCTTTTCCCTCATTAATATGTGAATTAATGTAGGACGGTTGCCGGGTTTCTTCGGGCCTTGTTCCCTCCACCTGCTCAGAATAAGAGTATCCGTTACGAATTACATGATATAAAGTTGTACCTACTCTGTCAAGCAAGGTTTCAAATTCTAGTCGAAACTTTTTGAAAGAGATGTTAAACTGTTAATGCTGAAAGCGTTTCCAGATAAATAGAAATCAGCATTAGAAAATGATTGCTCTCTCTTTAGTATGTCATATATAATAAATGTGTCATACTAAATACAGTGAGCCAAAACCAACGTAGGGGAAAGGTGGGGTCAGGATGCCGATGACGGTCCTGAATATCGAAGAACTACTCAAGAAAGAGCATGTGTTCAAACAACTATCTGTTGCTGAACTTGTCGAACATGCGATTCGAAACGAAGAAGGTGTCCTTGCTGAGAACGGCGCATTATCTGTAGAAACGGGGAAATTTACAGGTCGTTCACCAAAAGATAAGTTCATCGTCCGTGATTCTTCCTGCGAGTCTCACATTGATTGGGGGCATGTCAACCAACCAATGGATGGAGACAAATTTGAACAATTGTTGCAAAAGGTTCTTCGTTACATGAACGAAGCCGATCAGCTCTATTACACAGAAGCTGCTGCTGGGGCAGATACGCACTTCACCCTTCCGGTCCGTGTGCTCACACAATATGCTTGGCATAACCTGTTTGCCAAACAACTCTTTTTACGCGAGTATCCTGAAGTGGCTGCCTTCGAACCGTTCACGGTCGTCTATGCGCCACATTTCAAAGCAGATCCTGCCGTTGACGGAACGAACTCCGAAACGTTCATCGCGATGTCGTTCGAACATCGGATCGTTTTGATCGGTGGAACCGAATATGCGGGCGAAATCAAAAAATCCATCTTTTCCGTCATGAACTATCTCTTGCCACAAGAAAATGTCCTTTCGATGCACTGCTCGGCAAACGTCGGACACGAAGGCGACGTTGCCTTGTTCTTCGGTCTATCTGGTACTGGTAAGACCACCCTGTCAGCAGACGATAGTCGTCAATTGATTGGTGACGACGAACACGGTTGGTCGCACGACGGTGTCTTCAACATCGAAGGTGGATGTTATGCGAAGACGGTCAATCTATCACGTGAAAAAGAACCGCAAATCTTTGACGCGATCCGTTTTGGAACCGTCCTTGAAAACGTCGTGCTCGACGAAGCCCGTCATCCTGATTACGATGACACATCGTTGACGGAAAATACGCGTGCTGCTTATCCGATCACTGCAATCGATAATATCGCTGTTCCGTCACGTGCTGGTCACCCGAAGACGATCGTTTTCTTGACGGCTGATGCGTACGGTGTCTTGCCTCCGATCAGTAAATTGACGAAAGAACAAGCGATGTATCACTTCCTATCAGGATATACATCAAAACTCGCCGGAACAGAACGCGGTGTCACGGAACCGGAAGCAACATTCTCAACATGCTTCGGTTCACCGTTCCTTCCACTGATGCCTGAAAAATATGCGACGATGCTCGGCGAATTGATTGATCGTCATGGTGTCACTGTTTATCTCGTCAACACAGGCTGGACAGGTGGTGCTTACGGAACAGGTAGTCGCATGAAGCTATCGTATACACGGACGATGGTCAATGCTGCCGTCAACGGCACACTCGCAACGATTCCAACAGAAGAACATCCGATTTTCGGACTTCATATGCCACTTGAAGTTCCAGGTGTTCCAAGCGAGTTACTCAATCCGGTACGCGTCTGGTCGAATCCGGACGAATACGACACACAAGCGCGGTCGCTTGCTGAGAAATTCCAACACAATTTCCTTCGCTTCGAAAGTGCGACGGATGCGATCAAGTCAGCTGGTCCACGCCTATAAAAAAAGAGCCTTCGGGCTCTTTTTTTATAGGATAGAATCCGTTCTTTCTTGAAGATGTGTTTCTTTTTGTTTAAGCCATTCCTGACTTTCTGCTAGTAGAGCATAGGCTCGTGGAAGTGAGACACCTAAACGTTGACTGAGCAGTTCAAACTGATCGAAATCACCGCGATCTGCACTGATCGCAAGCACTAAACAATCCCGAAACGGATGATCTTTTCCTTGCAGAACGACCTTCAGAGAATCTTCAATTGGCAGTTGGTCGATGATGTCGTCGATATCCACAGATAACAGCGCATCTATGTGTGATAACAGACCGATCATATAAGCACTCTCCGGCTTTAACGTACACGTCTCTTTCGCAAATAACTCACAAAGTTTTGCGCAGTGCAAGGAAGACCGAAGTAACTCATTTGACCATTCGTAAGGACTAGCAAGCTTCATCTCACGCAAGACGATTAACGAAATCCAGCTTTTGAGTTGTGAGAAGCCAAGTAGTGAAATGGCTTGTCGAACAGAGCTGACTGTATTGCGTAATCCCATTCCCGGAGAATTGATCAATTGTAGTACTTGAATACTGATATAAGGATTTGCTTCAATCTCATCAATGACTTCATCGTATTTTTCATCCGTATCGAGCCATTTTAGCATCTTCAGCAATACCGGCAATTGAGGAGGGACAGCTTTTCCCTTCATCAACATTGGCTTAGCGTAAAAATAGCCTTGAAACCAGTCATATCCCATGTCAAGACAACGTGTATGATCCTCATGTGTCTCGACTCGTTCGGCAAGCATCTTAATATGGGGATAATTACGCCGGACAATATGCAAAATCGCACTTTGCTCGCGAGTGGGAATCGCTTCGATGTCGATTTTAATTAAATCAATTAGTGCGAATAATTCTGTTCCATGTTGACGAAGTAAATCGGTCACAAAATCATCGAGTGCTAGTGTAAAACCTGCTTCTTTCCAACTGTGCAGCACAGATAACATCTCTGTATCGATATCGACAGTTTCTAAAATTTCGATGACGAACCGACTTGGATCTAAATAGTGAATCAGATCACTTTTCAAGAGATCCGCTGTAAAGTTGACGAAAAGTTTTTTTCCTTCAGCGACATGTTCCACACCCATATGAACGAGTGTATTCGTTAATACATCCATAGTTGCTAGATCACCATCAAATACATTCATTTGTTTGACGGAACGATACAGCAACTCAAATGCATCAACTGCTCCGATTCGGTCAACGATGGGTTGACGTGCTAGTAAGATATCCATCGTCCTCCATCCCCCTCTACATTACTCATATGGTTCTAATTATATCAAAATTTATTTTTTAGGAAGTTTATTGTTTTTTACAACGAATCAATATTCTTTTTTTCCCATTATGTATGTAAGTCAGATTCTTTAGCTGACAAAAAAACCGATACGACATTCGTCGTACCGGTTACATCATCGATTATAGATACCAGTCTCAAACCAATTCAACACATTCTGCGTCACACGCAACTTCTCATGAATCGGAAATTGATGGGCGTAGGCGTAGGTCTGAAGCATCGTTTTTTCGGAATGACTCGCGGCATAAGCCGTCGCGTGTCGTAAACGAACGTTTTCATCATACGCACCGTGAATCAACAATACTTCACCTTGAGGTTCGACATGGAGCGGCGAGCGAACCGCGTATGCATCAGGAACCGTGTCTGGTGTACCTCCCGTGTATCGCCGCAGCATCTTTTGCATCGTCTTCTGCTCTTCATACGTCCACGTCAACTCCGTCACCCCTGCCCAAGACACCGTTCGAGCGACTGGACGGTGATGCGCAAGGAGCAACGCCATCTGTCCACCACGTGAAAATCCAAATGCGTGAACATGCGAGACCCGTTGCTGCAACCAGTCAAAGGCACTGCAGGCGTCTTCGATATCGTGATGACCGAAGTCTTCTTTTCCCGTACCGCCTAGATTCCCTCGATAGAAAGGTGCCATGACAAAAAAGCCTGCCTGTGCGAACGCGAGCAGTCGTGTCGGTCGGACCATTCCGATCGAACGCGTTCCACCACGCAAGTAGAGAATTCCCTGACCGTTCGCGACTTGCGGGAGTACGATATAGGCACCGACCCTTTCTCCGTCCGCTGTGGTATAAAACATCCGAAACGTCCGAAACGGACCTTGCCGCGGAAGTTCAAACCAATCGGCGTTCGCTAAGTACACGGAGCGTCTCCGGAAGGACACGGTCCTTCATCATAAAGCTGTATTGTCGATTCGTATCGAGACGATCAGGGAGTTCCTCGAATAGAAAAGCACCATCTGTTTCATCCACGGCAAGATGAGACGACAATGATCCGATTTGCGCGAAATAGATGTTTTTGATGATCGTATCGCCTTTTCCGGCAACACGATATTGTCCGACATATGAGAGAGAATCGATTTTCCCACCCGTCTCTTCCATCACTTCACGACGTGCGGCTTCTTCTGCCGTTTCACCCGGTTCAACCTTTCCACCAGGAAATTCGTAACCACGCTGCTTATGATGGGTCAGTAACCATTTTCCTTCGTACACGGCAATGACCCACACGTGCAAAGGACGATCCGAGAACGGATGGTCATCAAAACTTAACTCTACTTGATTTTGATAATAATCCAAGAATGTAATCACGTACGTGCACCTCATTTCTTCTTCTAACTTCACTTTACCTGTTTCACGGGTATTCTAAAAGTGAAAACGCTAGGATTACCTGTAAATCTGGAAAATGATAGCCTACTATCATCCGGTAAACAAAAAACAGCCGATGTTCCACTAAGGAACAATCGACTGTCGTTTTACATTACTTCAAACGTGCTTCGAGTTCTGCTTTTTCTGCTTCGAATCCTGGTTTCCCAAGAAGAGCGAACATGTTTTTCTTGTACGCTTCGACGCCTGGCTGATCAAATGGGTTCACTCCGAGGAGGTAACCACTCATCGCACAAGCTTTTTCGAAGAAGTAGAACAGGAATCCGAGGTGATACGGTGTCATCTCTGGAAGTTCGACTGTCAAGTTCGGTACTTGTCCGTCCGTGTGCGCAAGCAACGTACCTTCTGCCGCTTTATCGTTGACGAATTGAATTGACTTACCTGCAAGGAAGTTCAATCCATCGAGATCCTGAGCATCTTCTTCAACAGTCAACGCATGACGCGCTTGACCGACTTTGATGACTGTCTCGAACAGGTCACGACGACCTTCTTGGACGTATTGTCCCATCGAGTGGAGATCCGTCGAGAAGTCGACTGCTGCTGGGAAGATTCCTTTGAAGTCTTTTCCTTCTGACTCGCCGTATAATTGTTTCCACCACTCCGATACATAATGAAGTGCTGGTTCGTAGTTGACGAGAAGCTCGATCGTCTTCCCTTTCGCATAGAGCGCATTTCGTACGACCGCGTATTGATACGCTTCGTTGTCAGCTAGGTTTTCGCTCGCATAGCGCTCTTGCGCATCACGGGCACCTTGCATCAACTCTTCAATTGAAATACCAGCTGCTGCGATTGGTAATAGACCAACCGGTGTCAAAACAGAGAAACGACCGCCGACATCGTCCGGAATGACGAATGTTTCATATCCTTCAGAGTCTGCGAGTGTTTTTAATGCACCACGCGCTTTATCCGTCGTTGCATAAATCCGGTGTTTTGCTTCTGCTTTACCGTATTTCTCTTCCATGAACGATTTCAAGAGACGGAACGAAATTGCTGGTTCTGTCGTCGTACCCGATTTCGAGATGATGTTGACCGATACATCTTTTCCTTCGAGGACTTCGAATAAATCGTGCAGATACGTCGATGAGATATTATGTCCTGCATAGATGATTTGTGGTGCTTTGCGATCTTCTTTTGATAACAAGTTATGGAATGAGTGTCCGAGCATCTCGATCGCAGCACGCGCTCCGAGATATGAACCGCCGATTCCGACGACTAACAACACATCAGAATCCGACTTGATTTTTTCTGCAGACGCTTGAATACGTGCAAACTCCGCTTGATCGTAGTTCGTCGGAAGATCCACCCATCCTAAGAAATCACTTCCTGCGCCTGTTCCTGCATGAATCGCATGGTGAAGCGTCTTTACCGTTTCCGCCATATGATCTACTTCATGTTGACCTACGAATTGTAGGGCTTTCGAATAATCAAAACGTACTGTTGACATGCCATCGTCCTCCTTATTCATTCGCAACGAAATGCGACCTTCCTTTTCATTAAAACGCAAGAAGGAAGGTCGTTCAAGTCTTTTGTGAAATGAGTAGCAAATGTTACAGATTGTTATAGGGCAGCTGTCACGATTTGACGAACGTCTTCGTTTCCAAGTGATTTGAAGTTTCCGAAGTCGCCGCGTGTCATTGCTGACTTGACGATTGCGTCAACTGTATCTTCTTTGATGTCGTAATCAGCAAGACGATTCGGTGCACCGAGTGATGTCCAGAAAGCACTGATTGCGTCGATTGTCGCGTGTGCTGCTTCCATCTCTGATTTACCTTCCGTATCGACGTTAAAGACGTTCTCACCGAGTGTGACGAAACGATGTGCGTTTGATTCGTCGAGTACGTGGCGCATCCAGTTCGGGAAGAGGATCGCGAGTCCACCTGCGTGCGGGATATCGTGAACAGCTGAGACAGCATGCTCGATGTTGTGTGATGCCCAGTCGCCGCGTGCGCCCATTTGAAGGACACCGTTGAGTGCCATCGTACCAGCGAAGAGAATCGTGCCACGAAGTTCAACGTTCTCGAGATCGTTGACGAGTTTTGGTGCTGCTTCGACGACTGCTTTCATGACACCTTCTGTCATCCGTTCTTGGACCGGTGCATGCGCAGGGTGGAAGTATTGCTCGAGGCAGTGGCTCATCATATCGACGATACCGTAGATTGTTTGATCTTTTGGCACACTGACCGTGTACTTCGGATCAAGGATTGAGAATGTTGGGAACGTAAGCGGGCTACCCCAACCGTACTTCTCTTGTGTCTTCCAGTTCGTGATGACGGATCCTGAGTTCATCTCAGAACCTGTTGCTGCAAGCGTCAAGACTGTTCCGAATGGGATGACTGTTTCTGGTGTTGCTTTGCCGATGACGAGATCCCATGCTTCGCCTTCATAAGGAATACCAGCAGCAATCAATTTCGTGCAGTCGATGACAGAACCGCCACCGAGTGCAAGCAATGCGTCAACGCCTGCTTCACGTGCGATTTTGATACCGCGCTCTGCTGTCTCGATACGCGGGTTCGGTTCGACACCGTCGCATTCGACGTACTCGATTCCTGCCGCGTTGAGTTCACGTGTGACATCATCATAGACGCCGTTACGTTTAATACTGCCGCCACCGAAGACGAGCATGACTTTCTTTGCACCGAGTGCTTCGAGTTGTGGTTTCAGTTGGCTGACTTGACCGTCACCAAAAATAAGTCTTGTTGGATTGCGATATTCAAAGTTTTCCATCTGTGTTGCCTCCTCAATAAGTAATGAACACCTTACATTATCCACACATTCCCCTTTCGCATCTAATTTAATGCTTATTCTATGTAAAAATCGCATAAAAAAAGAGAACCGACCGATGTCGATTCTCTCATGTGGCTTATTTTTGGAAGTTTGATTTTTCAATCCATTCTTCCAATTTACCTTTAAGAACGTTGAATCCAGGTGCTTCTTCTTGTTTGAAAGCAGGACCTGCATCGCGACGTCCAGCGTTTTTGCGTGGACCTTTCGCGCGTGCTTCACGTTTTGGAGCTTCCTGAGTTGCTTTGATCGAAAGCTTCATTTTTTTGTTAGCTTCGTCGATGTCGAGAACTTTAACAGTTACTTCATCGCCAACTTTTACGTAATCGTTGATGTCTTTTACGTAATCGTGTGAGATTTCTGAGATGTGGACGAGACCTTGTGTTTGCTCGTCAAGTGCTACGAAAGCACCGAAGTTTTGAATACCAGTTACTTTACCAGTAACGACTTGGTCTTTTTCAAAGTTTGCCATAATGTATACACTCCCTAACTAAATTCATCAACTTATAATAACACACTTTTCTTGTATCGTAAAAAATATTTTTGGAATTTGTTTATTTTTTATTTCACAAGGGAACATTTTAATAGCAAGACTTCAAGTATTCCCCCTGATTCTGCCGAACTTTCCGAGTTCGGCCCTTTTTTTGTTCTTTTGCTCAATTGACCTAAGTGACAAAGAAAAGTAATGCTTGAAACGAGAAAGACGAAAAACAGATAAGACTATCAAAAAAACGGACAGTCTCGGTCTGCTCGCTTTCCGCGGACAAGCCCTCATGCCGCTTCAGATGCGTCGCATCTTCCAGGGTCATGATGACTTGTTTTTCCGCAGGAGTCGAGCAGAACCTCACCTGTCCTAGCGTAAAGGAAATATAGAGTAGAAGCAATCATCAATTGATTACTTACAGATCGTCGAATCCATTCGCATCCGTTACTTTCGCATACGAACGTGATTTTTGTTCGAAGAAGTCTGATTTCGTCGCGTTCATCGAATCATCTGAATACGCACGAATCCATGGCATGACGTCTTCGTCGTGCCCTTCATAGAGATCCGACAAACCGATGACGCGAAGGCGTTTGTTCGCGAGATATTTAACGTAATCACGCATCTCACTGACATCAAGTCCGTCTAAATCACGTAAAACGTATTCGCTCCACTCGATTTCAAGATCAACGGCACGCTTGAACGTGTCATAAACGAATTGTGTGAATGAGCCATCGGCATCAATTTCCGGATGCTCCGACAAGACAGCACGTAACAATTGGCTGATGAAGTACGAATGTTGCAATTCATCACGTTGAATATAACTGATCATCGTCGATGTTCCGACCATCTTTTGGTGACGTGCTAAGTTATAGAAGAAGGCAAAGCCTGAATAGAAGTTGATTCCTTCAAGAACGATCGAAGCAACGAGCGATTTCGCGAAGTTCTCTGGAGTCCGGTCATTTTGGAAATCTTCGTATAAATCAAGAATGAATGCATTACGCTTCATGACCATGTCATCGTCTTTCGCAATATCAAAAATCCGGTTTTGTTCAGCCAATGGAACTAAGCTGGATAAGACGTAGCTGTACGATTGATTATGCACGACTTCCTGTTGCGCGATGATCGCGAGAATCGCATGAACGGACGAATCCGACGTGAACATTGCCGATTCCAAGATATAACGTGTCTGAACCGAGTCAAGGATCGAGAGTAGTCCGATGATTCGTTTGAATGCATCCTGTTCCCGTTCGCTTAATTGATTCCACTGTTGCATGTCCTTCGACATCGAGATCTCATCTGGGATCCAGAAGTTCGATAATAGTTGTTTGTAAATCGAATAAAACTGTGGATACGCAATGTCGTTCCAGTTGACGATGGCACTCGTTTCGCCACCGATGATCGCTGTCGCGCGATTCGGATGACGTGCATCAAGCAGTTTGATTTTTTGTAGCTGTTCCATGTGCTTCGACTCCTTCTTGCTGTAATTGAAGAATGGTCCGTTTCGTCCATTCCTTGACGAGATGTGGGCGATTGCGTGGTGACTGTTCGATTTTCAACAGTTCTCCGGCAAGCGGTACACCGAATTTCGAGAGATGATAGGCCATCTCATCAACGGCGCGACAATATTTGACGAACATCTTGTCCCCTGTTCCAAAAACAGCTGCCTGCGGAATCGCATGCGAACTCTCCTTTAGAACGGTTCTGAGACAATCGCGCATATCGTCGGGTAGTTGCCCATCTCCCCACGTATACGAACCAAAATAGACGATATCATAAGGCATTAACTGATACGTCGTCACTTCGTCTGCAAACAACATCGTCGGCTCGATTCCCATCTCAGAACACGTCTTCGCGACGAGTTCTGCCACCTCCTCCGTGTTTCCACTCAATGACGCATATACGATTGCTGCCTTCATGATATCGTCCTCCTTATCTTATGATGAACACGATTCACATTCGTCGATCTCAACCGTCGTTGAACGCGTGTAGTAGATCGTCTTCATCCCGAGTTGCCATGCTTCCATGTGCATCTCGAGTAATTCTTTCGCCTTGACGTTATTTTTCACGTACAGATTGAAACTGATCGCTTGGTCGATGTGACGCTGACGCGAAGCATTTTGACGAATGCTCCATAGCTGGTCAATCTCAAACGCTGATTTATAGAACCAGTTCGTTTCCGGTGTCAAATCTGGAACAGTGACTGGAATCTTATAGTTTTTCTTCTCTTCCGAGTAAACTTTTTTGTAGATTGGATCAATCGATGCTGTACTACCCGCAATGATCGCCGTCGATGAGTTCGGTGCGACTGCCATCAAGTATGCGTTACGCATTCCATACGCCGTGATGTCGGCTTGGAGACGATCCCAATCGAGTTCATCCGTCGTTTTGTAGTGGCGACGTTTGATGTACTCTCCTGTTTGCCATTCCGAACCTTCGAAGAGACGGTACGCGCCCTTCTCTTTCGCAAGTTGCATCGACGCATCGATCGTCAAGTAAGCGATTTTCTCGTAAAGACGGTCTGCGTATTGTACCGCTTCGACCGATTCCCAACGGATGCCTTCGAGTGCGAGTAGATGGTGCCAACCGAACGTCCCAAGACCAACGGCACGGTATTTTTGATTCGTCAATTGTGCTTGCGGGACATCGATCGTATTCAAGTCGATGACGTTATCAAGCATCCGCATTTGAATCGGAATCAATCGCTCGAGGACGTCAGAACGAACTGCACGCGCAAGTGCGATCGATGACAAGTTACAGACGACGAAGTCCCCTGGTGTCTTCGTGACGATGATCTTACCGTCTTCCGTGTATTCTTCCGTCACGGTCGTCGGGCTCATGTTCTGCATGATTTCCGAGCAAAGGTTTGACGAGTAGATCATCCCTGCATGTTTATTCGGATTCGCACGGTTAACGGCGTCACGGAAGAACATGTATGGCGTCCCTGTCTCAAGTTGCGAACGCATGTAGCGTTTGACGAGATCGATTGCTGGAACTGTTTTTTTGCTGAGGCGTGGCTCGTTGACACATGCTTCGTATCGTTCCGTGAAGCTGCCACCTTGTTCCGTCTCATCGAAGTAATCCTCGAGACTAAAGCCCATGACTGTCCGAATTTCGTGTGGGTCAAATAAATGCCAGTCTTCTCGTGCTTCGACGGCACGCATGAAACAGTCCGGTAAGTTGACGCCTGTGAACAAGTCGTGTGTCCGAAGTCGCTCATCCCCGTTGTTGAGCTTCGCGTCCAGGAACTCGAGAATATCCTTATGCCAGATGTCGAGATACACCGCGATCGATCCTTGGCGCATACCGAGCTGGTCGACGCTGACTGCCGTGTTGTTCAATTGTTTCATCCACGGGATGACACCGCTTGAGACGCCTTTGAAGCCTTTGATGTCTGATCCGCGTGAGCGAATCTTACCCATGTAGACGCCGATTCCGCCGCCACCTTTAGAAAGTGTCGCCACGTCCGTGTTCGAGTCGTAGATGCCACGTAGCGAATCATCGACTGTATCGATGAAACATGAAGAAAGTTGACCGTAAGACTTACCAGCGTTCGAAAGCGTCGGAGTCGCAACTGTCATGTAGAGATTCGACAATGCCCAGTAAGACTCTTTGACGAGTTCTAAACGACGTTCTTTCGGTTCGTTCTGCATCAGTGTCATCGCGATGACCATGAATCGTTCTTGTGGTAGCTCGTACAAGTTTTTGACGTGATCACGTGCGAGGTACCGGTCTGCCAGTGTTCGAAGACCAATGTATGTGAACAAGTGGTCGCGGGATGGATCGATCGTTGCCGACAGTTCGTTGATGTCTTCCTTCGAATACGCATCTAGTAAATGTTTCGTGAAGATGCCGATTTCTGTCAGTTTTTCAATCAGCGTATACAGCGAACCATACCGTTCTTCTGCTGCATATCCGCGATTTTCACCTGCTTCAAGGTATAACCGATTTAAGTAAGTCGCTGTCGCTACGAATGTCCAGTTCGGCTCTTCTGCCTTTAACATATCGAGTGCGTGCATCGTTAACAGTTCATAGACTTGATCGGCTTGTAGGGATTTTCCTTCAAGCGCTCGGATGGCACGTTCAGTATAGCGGTCGATATCAAGTTCCGGATACGTTTCCGTCGCCTGTCGGATCACGACATATACGTCTTCTATTGTCATTGCACCCTTAAAGATGCGTGCTGTATTCAGTGGAGATGCCACTATGAACCACTCCCATTCTCTATCGTTAAACAGGTTCGCATTACACAATGAAATACGCTAAACTAAAAAAAGACGTCCTACATATAGAAAGGACTCTACAAGTATCACTCTATATATAGACGTTTTAGCCGTTTTTAAACCTGTTAATGTACAAGATATAGGTTATCACTGAAATTCAAAAAAATAACCCCTTGCTTTGAAATTCAGGTCAAACAATTTGAAAAAGGCATCATGACGCCTTTTGAGATATATTGAGATAGCGAGTAAAATGCATTATAAGGTCAAGTGAACCGTTAAAATAAAGATGGTCCATTTCTCCTACTAGAAGAAAAATATTCTCTTCGAATTTTCTGATATACTGAACGTATCGATCTTCCGTCTATCAGGAAGAAGGATTCCATCCATCTATCACGAAAAGACGGCATATACGTATGTACGTTGAAAGGAGCTTACCTCATGCAAGTCGATTACACACCAAATCCGAATTCCGTCAAAATCACGCTCGAAGAACAGCGCTTCGGTGCTAAAAGTACGAGTGTCAAAAAAGAAGATACACCTGAAGATGCGTTGCTCGCATCATTGATCGCTCTCGATGGCATCGACAATCTGTTCGCTTACGGCGACTTCGTGACGGTTACGAAAGAACCAGAAGCAGAATGGAACGAACTGCTACCACGCATTGAAGCAAACATGTAAAAAACAAGAAGACACCTGTTCCTGGACAGGTGTCTTTGTTCAAGGAGCGATCACTGATGCCAACCGTATCCATCATCATTCCGACGTACAATCGTCCTCGTGAATTAGCAGAAGCGCTAGAAGCGTTGACGCGTCAACACTATCAAGACTTCGAAGTCATCGTCTTAAACAATAATGGAGACGATGTCTCAGCAGTGACGACTGCGTATCAGGACCGTCTTCAACTGACCTATGTCGAGTTACCTGAAAACCACCATGTTCGTGCTCGAAATCATGGTGTCACGCTCGCTTCCGGTCGGTATATCTTACTTCATGACGATGACGACCTCTTATTGCCGAGTCACCTCGAAGAAGCGGTCGGCGATCTCGAAGCTGGTGCCGACCTCACCTATACGGACGCGGAACTCTTTACGTACCGTTGGGAAGAGGATCACCGGATTGCAATCGATTCTGAGCCATTCGCGTATCCGTACGATCCGGAGACGATTCGAGAAGACTCGACGTATATTCCGTCCGGGTCACTCTACCGTAAATCGCTCCACGATCAACTTGGTCCATTTGATGAGGACGTCTTCAACTACTGGGACTGGGATTGGATCTTACGCGTCGGCAAGGATCATTTAATACTGCATCCGGCGCGCGCGACCGTCTTATATGCTTTCAATCCGTCGGGTAATCATGAATCCGCGCGTCAGGATGCAGCGCGTCGCGTCTTTTTTGAACGCCTCGTTGAAAAACACCAACTTCCGACAAATGAAATGAAGAACTTCCATATCGTCCAGGCTGAGCGACGCGCACGATTGCGCCAGACCCGCCGTACCTTCAATGGTCAATTGACAGAAAGTGAGTGATCCCATGTACACCGAAAAACAACTCGAATTATTAGCATTATTAACACAAAATGGTCCGATGGACGTGGACTTGCTTGCGCAAATGCTCGACTGGGAAGCGTCAGAAGTAGCAGCTTCCATCGAGACATTCAAACGCGACGGTGTCCTACTCGGTTACACCGCTGTCATCGACTGGCAAAAGATTCATGCCCATCATGGCGTGACAGCTTTCATCGATGTCAAAGTCACACCAAAACGCGGACGCGGTTTTGACGAGGTAGCGGAGCGCATCCATCGTTTCCCGGAAGTGACGTCCCTTTATCTGATGTCGGGCGCATATGACTTACAAGTCGTACTTGATGGCAAATCGCTACAAGAAGTCTCTCAATTCGTCTCGGAAAAATTATCGACGCTCGACTCCGTCATCTCGACGACGACCCATTTCCGCTTGAAGACCTACAAGCACGATGGTGTCCTCTTCAGTCAGGATGATGACGACAAACGATTGAAGGTGTCTCCATGAAGTCTCTATCTGAACGTGTCGAACAGTTAGCCCCATCCGGCATCCGTCGTTTCTTTGATTTAGCAGGATCGATGGAAGACGTCATCTCCCTTGGTGTCGGCGAACCTGATTTCGTCACGCCATGGAATGTTCGCGAAGCGAGCTTCGCAGCACTCGAGCAAGGCTATACAGCGTATAGTGCCAACGCCGGTTTACTAGAGTTACGTCAGGAAATCGCGCTTTACATGCAAGAAAAATTCGCCATCTCCTATTCGACGACGGAGGAGATCATCGTCACGACTGGAGCCTCAGAAGGACTCGACCTTGCGTTTCGTAGTTTGATCAATCCCGGTGATGAAGTCATCGTCGTCGAACCGGCATTCGTCTCGTATGCCCCTTTGATTGAACTCGCTGGTGGCATTCCTGTCGCCGCTGCGTGTCATGCAGAAGACGGTTTTGCGATTCAACCGGAAACGATCGAACAATTGCTGACAGATAAGACGAAAGCGATCATCTTCTGTTTCCCATCGAATCCGACAGGCTCGACGATGTCGCGCGATCAATTAGCGGACCTAGCGTTACTCGTCCAAAAGCATGATCTATATGTCATCAGTGACGAAATCTATGCGGAACTGTCCTACGAAACGGAAGCGATCTGCTTCGCGACCCTTCCCGGTATGCGAGAGCGGACGATCATCATCAACGGTTTCTCGAAAGCCTTCGCGATGACAGGATGGCGGCTCGGTTTCACTTGTGCGCCACCTGCAATCACACAATCGATGCTGAAGGTCCATCAATACGGGATGATGTGTGCCCCGACACTCGTTCAATTCGCGGGCATTGAAGCACTGCGTTCTCGTCATAAAACTGTCCCTGACATGGTGACGAGTTATCGTCAACGCCGGAACTACTTCGTTAAGGCGTTAAACGATGCAGGTCTCCCAACACACTTACCAGGTGGCGCCTTCTATGCCTTTCCGTACATCGGTCATACCGGACTGACGAGTGAACAGTTTGCTGAGCAACTACTACTCGCTGAGCGCGTCGCCGTCGTTCCAGGATCCGTCTTCGGAGCAAGCGGTGAAGGTTATGTCCGGGCAAGTTATGCAAGTTCGATTGAACAACTCCAAGAAGCGATCGCTCGCATTCAGCGCTTCATGAAAAAATGGCAGACTCAAGATGAGGCAGCATCGTCTCATTCACATTAAAAAAAATGATCCGCCTTGCTCAAAAGAGCAGGCGGATCATTTTTTAGTCTACATAGAGAACAAGGAACATCCGATGATCGTCTTCTGCGTGATACGGCGAGATTGGACCGAGTTGTGGCGCAAAGACTTCCAACCGATACGGTGAATCCTTGAAGTCAAGCGGTGTCCGCTCTTTGATCAAGCGTCCCATTTCGTCCGCTAGTTCTTTCACTTCAACCAAACTACGTGAGCGTTCCATCGGTGCTTCGAAGACGAATGCCTCGATTCCCTCAATCGACGCACATCGGAGGAAACGCCGGAGTGACGGCAATGCTGCTTCCATGTTGTCCTCGATCGTTTGGTTCTCCTCGTACATAGGGGCTCCCCAGAGGCGTGCCTCGCTTCCTGTCGCACTTCGGAAATGATCAATCGTCTCTTCCGTGATGGGATCACGCGTCAACGCGAAGCGTGTTTTATCCCGCTTCAGATTCTTTTCATTCGTCCGGTCGATTTCTGTCAGTAAATCAAGTTGAAGTGGTCGTGCTAACCGAAACAGTTCGCGTTGCAGACGTGCTAAGGAATGACCAATCGGAACAATCGTGTCTTTCGCTTTCGGTGGTTTGTCCCCTTCATAACCGTTCATGACACGTGCGATTTGTCCGGCCTCATGCACGAGTCGATAAAACGAACCGTCCTGATCATCATTTACTGTACCGAGCGTCTCATGCTGTGCTGCAAGATCCGTCACGTATTGGTTCGCAAGACAGGTCGAGATCATCAAGACGTCGACAAGTTCAAAACGAAGGGCTTCTAAATCATTTTGTTCCAGTGCTTCTCCGACTTCACCGACTTCTTCCGTCAGGCGCGCGAGACCAGATAGCGGTCGAAAATAACCACCGAGTGAGCGAATCGTCGCATCAACCTTTTGTTGCAGTGTCTTCATCTGTTCCATCTGTCTGACCCTCCACGATTGCCTGGCGTACGTGCATTTCTGTCTCCTGTTTAACGCGTTGCGTAAATGACTGGTTTTTCTTCCATTCTCGGATTCCGACAGATGTCGCAGCAATCAATGCAGCAATTAGTCCAATTTCTCTTTTACGCATCGAGATCTCCTCCTTTTGAATGACTCGTAACCTATCTAAACATGATATGATGATATCAATTAATTCTACATAATCCAGTAAGAGGTGTTGCTTGTGTCGACTGAACGTCTTTGGCAAATGGCCCGGTTCCTGACGGTGATCTTCGCCTTCTTAGTTGGTGGATGGTTACTCATCCGCCTCTCGTCCATTTTGTATCCGTTTGTCTTTGCGTTTCTGCTTGCCCTTTTGAGTCGACCGCTCGTCGATTTTTTCCAAAAGCGGTTACGAATCACTCGCGGATGGGGTGCGTTGTTGTCCATCATTTTGATCAGTGGCTTATTAGTTGGTTCGCTCGCCTTGATCATCATGCAGTTGATTCGCGGTCTTGTATTTGTCGCCAACCAATTACCGGCGCAAATCCAAGAGTTGAGCCTGTATTTTCAAAAGCTGTACAATGAAAAACTGGCACCCATCTGGAACGATGCTTCCGAAGCCTTACGCTCACTGGAGCCATCGCAACAAAATACGGTTCAAAACAGTATCCAATCTCTCGGGAGTTCACTTGCGAGTGCGATTGGCGAAGGATCAAAAAGTATCGCCATGATGCTACAGACGGTCCTTGCGACATTGCCATCGATTGCATTGATTTTCGTCATCGTCTTACTTGCTTGGTTTTTCATCGCAAAAGATTGGCACCAGTACGAGATGCGATTGAAGCGCTATGAGATGCTTCCTTGGTTCGCTCGTTTCGAATCCGTCTTCTTGAGTTTACGCTCCGCCTTGTTCGGCTATATCAAAGCACAATTCACTTTGATTACAATCACGTTCTTCATCGTCCTAATCGGTTTGTTCATCATTGGTGTCGAGCATCCATTTGCAGTCGCGTTTATCGCTGCCTTCTTCGACATTTTACCGTATCTCGGTACAGGTTCCGTCTTCCTGCCTTGGATCGCTTACTCCTTGATTACCGGAGATACGACACTTGCGATTGGTCTCGGGATTCTATACGCGCTCGTCATTCTCCAGCGCAACATCATGGAACCGAAAATCGTCGGCGATAATATCGGGATTCAACCCATCACGGCGTTGATTGCGCTGTTCGTCGGAATCAAATTCTTTGGTGTCTTCGGACTGATTCTCGGACCATTGATCGCTGTCATCTTAAAAGCACTCTACAACGCCCAGATTTTTCATTATATCTGGGACTTCGTCAAAGGATCACCCACACCATTTCGGTGAGGGTGATTTTTTTGGTACAGCTGCATATAACGGATATCCTTCCGGATCCACCGGTCGACTCGCCGGCAAATAATCACACGGAAAACGGGCGCCCGTCGCAAGCAGACAAGCGTCGAGCCAATCATCGACCGCAACATGCGACTGACGCTGTTCCCATAACGGCGGACAATCAAAGCGCTCGAGCAATTCGATTCGTTCCGCAATGCCTTCGGTCGTTTTCTTTGAAAAGCGTGCCGGATGACCGGCGAGTCGTGCGAAACAGACTTCCGGATGGGCTTCAATCATCTCCGTTCGATATACGCTGCGGACTTCTCGGATTTTCGGTAATAGGTACCACGCTTGTTTTGAAAGCCCGATCCCCGCATGTTGTTTGGCTAAATCATTTGCTTCCATATAGGTAGAAGCTGTCAACGCACTACGAAACGGTGCATTAAAGACACTGCTCGTCCGCCCAGGTCGTAGCTCCAGTCGCAACAGTTGATCCGTTTCCCGTCGTCCTTCCATCAAGCCGATCGGCATATCGATCCAGATCCGGTCAGCTAGCGGAATCTGAGTAAGCGTCGGTTCGACGAATCCCGTATAACGACCATTTTCGTACATAACGACGACCCACCCCGCCTTTGCCGCATCAATCCCGATGACGTGCATTCGTCTTCTCCCGGAAAGAACGCAGTAGTGATAAGACGGTGAAGATACCGATGAACGTCGCGAGACCGAGCGATAGACGATCGCGTGCATCCAAATACCAGACGACGGCAAGAATCGTCAACAAGACGCCGAGTAGATTCCAGCGTCTCATTTTTCTTGCTCGACGAACCGGTACAGACTACGAACCATGACGCCTGTCGCTCCTTTTGGACCAATCTCAGACGCTTGATTCTGTTCCGATGTTCCCGCGATATCGAGGTGTAGCCAAGGTGTGTCACCAACGAATTCGCCGACGAACGCACCACCGAAGATCATGTGTCCCATGCGTCCCGGTGAGTTGTTCAAGTCTGCGACTTCCGAACGGCGGACTTGTTTGATGAAGGCATCGACATACGGCATTTGCCAGACCATCTCATTCGTCTCTTTCGTCACCTGCTCAAAACGTTCGTAAAGTGACGCATCGTTCGTCAACGCACCTGTGATTTCCGTTCCAAGGGCGACTAGGACACCACCTGTCAACGTTGCGAGATCGATGATCGCTTTAGGTTGATACTCTTTCACGTACGTGACTGCGTCAGCAAGGACAAGCCGTCCTTCCGCATCCGTGTTCAGGACTTCAATCGTTTTTCCTGCCATCGACGTGATGACGTCATCCGGCTTGAAGGCATCCCCGGAAATCATGTTGTCGGTTGCTGGAATGACACCGATGACGTGAACATCTGGCTTCAGTTGACCGAGTGCTTCGAACAGTCCAAGAACGGCTGCTGCTCCCCCCATATCGCCTTTCATCCCGACGATCCCGTCTTTCGGTTTGATGGAATAACCACCTGTATCGAACGTGACTCCCTTCCCGACGACCGCGATCGGTGCTTCTGCTGATCCTTTATATTCAAGGACGATCAATTTCGGTGGAATGACGGATCCTTGGTTGACGGCAAGCAAGGCGCCCATCCCAAGTGCTTCCATCTCTTCCTTATCGATGATCCGGAGATCATGTCCATGACGTTCCGCGATGAAACGTGCTTCGTCCGCAAGCGCTGGCGCCGTCAAGAGATTCCCTGGCATCGTTACGAGACGACGCGCTAAGTTCGTCGCTTCGCCTAAGACCGTACCACGAAGGACGGCTTCGTCATCAGAAGGTAAGACCGTCAGTTGTAACGTATATGCTTTCGAAGGCGACGTCTTATAATGTTTGACCTCATATGTAGCGAGGGTGAATGTCTCAGCAATCAGCTCGACTGGTTGCCCTGGGAATGTCGTTGCATCAACTGTGACATGTTCTAAGCGACGTGCTTTGACATGCTGTGCCGCTTTTCCGAGCAAGCGACGTAAATCGTCTTGTGAGAGTTGATCGACTTTCCCGAGCCCGACGAACAGCACACGCGCGATGTCGCCCGCTAACGTTGGTAATAGACGCAGTTCTCCGCGTTTCGTTGAGATATCGCCTTGACGAACCCACTCTTCTAGTTTGTCACCATACAGTGCTTGTAACCGTTCATCGAGCGGTTGATTTCCAGAAATCCCGACAACGAGTACATCTACGGATTGATTCGTTTGCATATAAAACTCCCCCTTTGACTAGTATCTATTAGTATGAAGTGTTTTCAGTCATTTTCCAACTGATAGCCTCTCGACTGATCGCAAACGCTTTCATTACTTCTGTTCGACAATTTGTCGAAATGCTTGGTTTCAAACAATTGTTGCCCGTTTCACAATATGATAGGATTAAACGGGTGAAATGTTGAGACACTTCAAGAAACGATGCGTTTGCTGTTCCGGGAAATGTCTACGTTTTCATTCAAGGGAGAGTGCGCAGAAGGCTCGTTAAGAGAGAGGCGTTTATGGGTATCTATAGATAGCTAAGAAACGAAGTCGTCGCGTTAAAAAAACTTACTGAAAAGAGGGTAATGCACATGGCACAACATATCAAGGGAATTGGCGCTTCTGCAGGGATCGCGATTGCAAAAGCATTCGTGATGGAAACACCGGTCTTTGAGATTCCATCGCACAAAATCGAGGATGCAGCTGCGGAAAAAGAACGTTTCCAAGCGGCAATCGCAAAATCGAAGACAGAACTCGAAGTCATTCGTGAAAATACCTTACAAGAATTAGGTCCAGATAAAGCGGAAATCTTCTCGGCTCACCTTCTCATCTTAGAAGATCCGGAAATCGTCAGTCAGGTGAACGCAAAAATCGAGGACGAGCAAGCAAATGCTGCAAAAGCACTCGATGAAGTCGCAAACATGATGGTCATGATTTTCGAATCGATGGATAACGAATACATGCGCGAACGTGCAGCAGACGTTCGTGACGTCACGAAACGGACGATGGCTCACCTTCTCGGTATCACGTTCGTCACTCCAGCTCAAATCAACGAAGAAGTCATCATCATCGCGGAAGACTTGACTCCTTCGGATACAGCTCAATTGAACCGTAAATATGCTAAAGGTTTCGCAACGAACATTGGTGGCCGGACATCGCACTCTGCCATCATGTCACGTTCACTCGAAATCCCAGCAGTCGTCGGAACAAAAGTCGTCTTGACGGACGTTAAACACGGCGATCTTCTCATCCTTGATGGTGCAGAAGGTGACGTCATCGTCAACCCAAGTGAAGAGCAAGTTGCTGAGTATGAAGCAAAACGCGCAGCATACATCGCACAAAAAGAAGAGTGGAAAAAACTCAAGAACGAAAAAACAATGACGGCTGACGGTCATCACGTCGAGCTCGCTGCAAACATCGGTACACCAAACGATGTCAAAGGCGTTTTGGATAACGGTGCAGAAGCAGTCGGTCTCTACCGTACGGAATTCCTCTACATGGATGCAGAGACATTCCCAACGGAAGATGAGCAGTTCACAGCTTACAAAACGGTTCTCGAATCAATGGGCGATAAAAAAGTCGTCATCCGGACACTTGATATCGGTGGCGATAAAGAATTGTCGTACCTTGATCTCCCACACGAGATGAACCCTTTCCTCGGTTACCGTGCGATCCGTCTCTGTCTCGATCAAACAGACTTGTTCCGTACACAATTACGCGCACTTCTTCGTGCGAGTGCATACGGTAAACTCGCTGTCATGTTCCCGATGATCGCAACGATCGAAGAGTTCCGTGCTGCAAAAGCACTTCTCCTTGAAGAGAAAGCCAACCTTCAAGCTGAAGGCGTTACGGTATCGGAAGACATCGAAGTCGGTATGATGGTCGAGATTCCAGCAACGGCAGTCATGGCTCGTCAGTTCGCAAAAGAAGTCGACTTCTTCTCTGTCGGAACGAACGATTTGATTCAATATACGATGGCGGCAGACCGGATGAACGAAAAAGTATCATACCTGTATCAACCGTTCAACCCAGCAATCTTGAACCTCTTGAACAATGTCATCACTGAAGCACACAAAGCAGGCAAATGGGTCGGCATGTGTGGTGAGATGGCAGGAGAAGAATTGGCTCTTCCAATCCTTCTTGGTCTTGGTCTCGATGAGTTCTCGATGTCAGCATCATCTGTCCTTCGCGCACGTAGCTTGATGACACGCCTCAACAAGTCAGAGTGTGAAGCAATCGTCGAGCAAGTACTCGATATGGATACGGCAGAAGAAGTCGTCGACTTCCTCAGCACGACATTCGACATCAAAAAATAAGTTCTGTCAGACGAATTTGGAGCAATCCAGGTTCGTCTTTTTTTGTGCCGATCAACAAAAAAACAACGCTTCTTTCTAATTAAGAAAGAAGACGTTGTTGAAACGTGATCATTGAGCTTGTTTCTTCTTCGCTGGTGTTGCTTGTTCCGATAAAATCGGACGCTCGTTCCCCATTAAGAAGATAAAGATGACACCGAGTACTGCTGGAATCAGTGCCCAGAAATAGACGGTTGAGATTGATTCTGCAAGCGACGTCTTGATTGCTGTCGCGACTTCTGGTGGCATCTTCGCAAACGCAGCAGCCGTTGGGAACTGACCACCGGACGGCGCTCCACCTTGGGGCAACCGATCGGAGACAGCCGAAGTGAACGTCCGTGATTGAATGATGCCAAGCACCGTGACACCAAGCGTCATCCCGATTGTCCGGAAAGTTGAGCCCATCGAGGTCGCTGCTCCACGACGTTGCATCTCGATTCCGTTAATACTTGCTAGGTTCAACAATGAGAAGCTGAACCCGACACCAAAGCCAAGAATGATCATATAGATCGTTACCGCTGTCCGCGACGTTTCAAGCGTCATCGTACTGAGGAGATAAACACCGAGTAAGAAAAAGACAGCCGAGACGATCATGACATTGCGGAAACCAAACTTATTCGGCAACTGTCCACCGAGCTGCGCCGAGATGACTGAAGCGATCAACATCGGCATCAAGATCAGACCGGAATTCGTCGCACTGCCACCAAAGACACCTTGTACGAAGATTGGAATGAACACACTCGCCGAGATGAAGACGAATCCATAAAAGAACGCCACGCCTTGTGTTGCCGCAAACAAACGACGCCGGAACAGGCTAAACGTAATGACAGGGTCCGCTGCGCGTCGTTCAGCAAATGCGAAGGCAACGAACGCGACGAGCGCTGCTCCAAACAGACCAAGAATTTGTGGCGAAGACCACGCATATTCTTTTCCACCCATTTCAAGTGCGAGTAAGAATAACACCAATCCGGCGACAAGGGTAAAGGCGCCGACATAGTCGATCTTTTGCGTCCGATGAACCGGCGATTCTTGATAGAAGACCGTCACGAGACCAAGGGCTATCAAACCAAGTGGAATATTGATGTAGAATACCCAGCGCCAGTCGAGGGAATCCGTCAATACGGCACCAAGCAACGGTCCGAAGATACTCGAGATACCGAAGACTGCTCCGAACAATCCACTGACTTTCCCCCGTTTTTCCGGTGGGAAGATATCAAAGATGATCGTAAAGGCAATCGGCATCAACGCCCCACCACCGAGCCCTTGCAAGGCACGATACGCAGACAATTCAATGATTGAGTCTGCCATTCCACACAAGATACTTCCCACCATGAAGAGAAGCATCCCAAAGAGGAAGAAGCGTTTTCTTCCATACATGTCACTCAGTTTACCGAAGATCGGCATCCCGGCAACGGTTGCGATCATGTAAGCAGATGTGACCCATGCGTACTGATCAAACCCGTTCAGCTCACTGACGATCGTCGGCATCGCTGTCGCAACGATTGTGTTATCCATCGCTGCGACTAAAATCCCAATCAATAATCCGATGACGACAGGTGTCGTATTCGTTTTTGTTGTAGTCGAAGACATCAAAGCACCTCATTTCTTAAAAAAATTAGCTAACTCTTATAATAGCTAACTCATTGTATCATCATATGTGCAAAATCTCACTATCAAATGTGCTCTACGATCGTTTCACACAAAAAAAGACGGATCGCTCAGGGCGATCCGTCGCTTTTCTTCTTTACTCTACACGATACGAAATCGCTTCACCGGCTTCGACCGTCCGTCCGACATCAACGTCGACTTTTCGATCGCCGCTGTTTGTGACGATGATTGGTGTCAGTAATGATGGTACGAGTGGTCGTACTTGCTCGAGATCGACATTGAGGAGTGGTGTCCCCGGTTCGACACGATCGCCTGCTTTCGCCAACGCCTCGAATCCTTTTCCTTCGAGTGACACCGTATCAATACCGATGTGAATCAAGATCTCATCTCCATTATCCGCAAGAATACCGATCGCGTGTTTCGTCGGGAAGAAGGTCGTGATCTCACCAGAGACTGGAGAGACAACATATCCTTCCGTTGGTTCGATCGCATATCCGTCACCCATCATCCGACCGGAGAAGACTTGATCCGGTACATCATCGAGAGAACGAATGATACCGCTCAGTGGTGCGACATATCCATCTTCAGGCACGTAAGCCCCACCACGATCCCCAGCGAGTGGACCGGTATCTGCTGTAGTTCCAGAAGTGCGCGCTTCGTCTCCCGTTGGTACTTGTGGAATTGGATCGGCTTCCGGTGTTTCTTTTGGTTTATAGTTTGGATCTTTCATGATGTCTGCCATCTCTGTCTTGATTCCGTCAGATTTCGGTCCAAAGATCGCCTGGACGTTATCTCCGACTTCAAGAACACCGGCAGCACCAAGTTCTTTCAAGCGGTCCTTGTTGACGCCTGATTTATCATTAACCGTAATCCGAAGTCGTGTGATACAAGCATCGAGGTGCTTGATGTTTGATGGACCACCGAATGCTTGTAGAATTTCATACGGTAGATCGCCGGCTTGTGCCGTTGAGGTAGCGGCACCTTCTTTTATCGCTTCGCGTCCCGGAATCTTCAGATCAAACTTCGTGATGACGAAACGGAATCCGAAGTAATAGATGACGGCGAAGACAAGTCCGACTGGAATGACGAGCCACCACGAAGTTCGGTTCGGTAAAATCCCGAATAACGTGTAGTCAATCAATCCACCGGAGAACGTCATCCCGATCTTGACGTTCAGCAAGTCCATGATCATGAACGATAGACCTGCGAAAACAGCGTGAACGGCAAATAAGAGAGGTGCGACGAAGACGAATGAGAACTCGACCGGTTCCGTGATCCCGGTCAGGAAGGAAGTCAACGCAGCCGAGAAGTAGAGACCTTCGACGGCTTTCCGACGATCTTTTGCGACCGTGTGGTACATCGCAAGACAGGCTGCTGGCAGACCGAACATCATGAACGGATATTTCCCGGTCATATATGTCCCTGCCGTGAACGGCACACCGTCCTTCAACTGTGCGAAGAAGATCCGCTGATCCCCGTTGATGATCGTTCCGGCTTTATCCGTATATTCACCGAACTGGAACCAGAAGCTTGAGTACCAGATATGGTGAAGACCAAACGGAATCAACGAACGTTCGACGAGTCCAAAGATAAAGGCAGACAACGGTTCGTTCGCTTCGATGATTGTTTTTGAGAATGTGTTGATTCCACTACCGATTGGCGGCCAAATGTACGACAAGGCAAACCCGGCGACAAGACTGAATAAGGCGGTTGCAATCGGAACAAAACGTTTCCCTGCGAAGAATCCGAGGAAATCAGGCAGTTTGATTTTAAAGAATTTATTATAACTGTACGCTGCTATCAAACCGGCAATGATCCCTCCGAATACCCCCATTTGCAAGGTCGGTATACCGAGGACCGTCGCATACGACAAGTCACTCGCTTTCTGTGCTTCCGTGATTTTTTCTGGTGTGATCTGTAAAAACGAACTGATGACCTTGTTCATGATCAAGAAACCGACGATCGCTGCTAGACCGGCGACCCCTTCCCCATTCGCAAGACCAATCGCGACCCCGACGGCAAACAGTAACCCGAGGTTCGCAAAGATGATATCACCCGCATCCTGCATGACTCGCCAGATGACGACTAGCGAATCGTTCTCGAGGAACGGTAAATATTGCGTCAAGTTCGGGTTTTGAAACGCTGTCCCGAACGCGAGCAATAGCCCCGCTGCCGGCAAAATCGCTACCGGTAACATCAGAGCCTTACCGATCCGCTGTAAGACACCAAACACGTTTTTCCACATGCGTATATTCCCTCCTTTTTTAAACAAACTACTTAGTTCATACCCTAAAATATTCTATTGCAAAACGATTCTAAAAGATTTTTCCAAAAAAAATGAGCCCTTCCGCAGAAGGACTCACTCTAAAAACTTTAGACTGTTTTTTCTTGTTTACGTGATGCGATGACGGCTTGGATTTCAGACTTGATGTTGTCTGATTTCGGTCCGTAGATCGCTTGAACGTTGTTACCAACTTCAAGGACACCAGCAGCACCTAATTTTTTCAACTCATCTTTGTTGACTTTCGATTTGTCGAGAACTTCGACACGAAGACGTGTGATACATGCATCCAAGTGTTTGATGTTCGACTCTGAACCGAGTGCATCAAGGATACCTTCAGCGAGTTCAGAACCTTGAGCAGATGAAGTCTCTTGCGCTGCATCTTCACGACCTGGAGTTTTCAGGTTGAACTTGCGGATTGCGAAACGGAATCCAACATAGTAGATGACAGAGAGTGCAAGACCGACGACGATGACGAGCCACCACTGCGTGCGTCCTGGAAGAACACCGAAGAGAAGGAAGTCAATCAAACCACCAGAGAATGTCATACCGATCTTAACGTTCAACAATTGCATCGTCATGAACGAGAGACCTGCGAAGACTGCGTGAACTGCGAACAAGATTGGAGCAACGAACAAGAATGCGAATTCGATTGGCTCTGTGATACCTGTCAAGAATGCTGTAAGTGCTGCTGATCCAAGAAGACCACCAACGACTGCACGGCGCTCAGGACGAGCTTCGTGGTACATAGCAAGAGCTGCTGCTGGAAGACCGAACATCATGAACGGGAATTTACCAGTCATGAATGTACCAGCAGTCAATTCAACGTTATCTTTCAATTGAGCGAAGAAGATCGCTTGGTCACCACGAACGACATCACCTGCTGCATTAGTGTACGAACCGAATTCGAACCAGAATGGTGCATAGAAGATGTGATGAAGACCGAATGGAATCAACGAACGTTCGATGAGACCGAAGACGAATGCTGCGAGTGTTGGGTTTTTCTCCATCATGAAGTGGGAGAATGTGTTCAATCCGTCCTGTGCGAACGGCCAAACGAATACAAGTACAAGACCTGCGAATAATGAAACGACAGCAGTGACGATTGGAACGAAACGTTTACCAGCAAAGAATCCGAGGAACTGCGGCAATTCGAGATTATGGTACTTCCCGTACGCCCAAGCTGCAATCAGACCGATGATGATACCACCGAATACCCCAGTTTGAAGTGTTGGGATACCGAGTACGTTTGCATACCCTTGACCGTTAGCAACCATTTCTGGTGTAACGCCGAGCCAAACGCTCATTGTTTTGTTCATGATCAAGAATCCGACGATTGCCGCAAGTCCGGCTGCGCCGTCCCCTGCAAGACCAATCGCGACACCGACCGCGAATAAGAGTGCTAAGTTACCGAAGATGATATCCCCGGCTGCTTCCATCAATTTTGCAACCTTGATGATTGCATCATTTTTTAAGAACTCGAGTTTTGACGTCAAGTTCGGATTTTGCATCGCGTTACCGAATCCGAGTAGGATACCGGCAGCTGGCAAAATCGCTACAGGAAGCATCAACGCTTTACCGACACGTTGAAGAACAGCAAAAATCTGTTTGAACATGTGTGTTTCCTCCTTTTCCTGTTAAGAGCGAAGTATGATGAATAATGCCAATGATTGAGACGAAAAAAGTCAGACATCTGACCGATTTTTTACAGAAAAAAATCAGGCACGAGCGGATTGTAGACAATAGACTTATCCCGTTGAATAACGGAAATAAAGCTTCTTGCCCGACATCCCACTCATGCCTGATCGTATCAGTAACACGTAGTCCGTGCGGTCATTTACCTGAATCGTACTGCACTAAGCGTTGCAGATGCATCGTAAGATACGTCGCCTCACCGCGCGGTACCGCTTTCTTCAACTGACGTTCCATGATGGACATCAGCTCCCAAGCAGTATCATAGCATAGCGGATATTCTTCACGCAATAGCTTTTCTACTTTTTCTGGAGCCTCTAGATACTCCCCATTGGAAACCCTTTCAATCGCTGAACGAAGGTGCCGAATCAGACGCTTGTAATCAAGCGATTTTCGATCGATTTTAATCTCCAGTCGCTGTTCGATATGACTAGCAATTAAACCGACGAGTTGATGATGGCGGTTGACTTCAAGTACGTCTTTGAAGTTCGTCGCCGAATGAATATGAAGTGCGATGAATCCTGTCTCCGCTGGAGGCAGGTAAAAATTCATCTCGGCACTGATGAACTCGACGATTTCTTCTGCAAGGGCGTACTCTTCCGGATACAAGGCTTCCGTTTCAGCAAGAAACGGATTCGTGACTTCCATTCCTTGTTCCAGTCGCTTGAACGTAAACGTCAAATGATCCGTCAATCCAATATGGATATGTTCGTCGACCTTTTTTCCGAAGCGTGTCTCGATCATCGAGACGATCTCGTTCATCAACGCGATGAAATTTTCATCGAGATGACCGACGAGCGCCTTATATTGATCCTGTTCTTCTTTATCCTTCAACGTGTAGACTTTTTCCAACTTGTCGAGATCTGTCAGTTGATCGCCTGGCTTCCGACCGAAGCCAATCCCTTTCGCGAGGATAATGACTTCCTGATTCGCACCAGTCGAACAAATGACGACATTATTATTCAATACCTTGATAACGTGGTACATTTGTTTATCCATTCGCTCTCAACCCAATCTGCTCTTACACATTTATTTAAAGACATTGTTTTTATTATAACGGTTTTTCAGACACGAAAAAAGCCTACTTACTCAAGTAGACTTTAAAACATTTGGTAACCGCTCTTACGCAAGAAGCGAATCGATAGACCGGCGATGATGATTCCGGCAAGACCAGCCGCGAACATCGTGATATCCGCTGTCTGTAGACCAGCAATCCGGTCTCCGAGATTCGGAATCGCTTCACGAGCATTCGTGAAGTATTCGAGCGTCGATTGGTTGTCGATCATCATGATGATGATGACCGGATAGAGTACGAGCATCACCCACGTACTCCGCAACAACATGTTTAAGATGAATCCGATACTAAAGAACATGACGAGATAAAGCACACTCCCGATCACGGCTTGAATGATATGCATACTGTTCCCCCTTTGAATCTCTTCTAGTATAACCGACAAAAAAGGCAAATGCACGAGTGTACATTTGCCTAAAACGTGAACTTAGAACTTCCCTTTTTTGATCGCAAGACCAAGCTTTTTCAGTTCGAAGAAGTGTTTGTTGTCGATGACTTTTTTCATGAACGATGCATTACGACCGTAAATCTTCTTACCAAAGACCATGCCGATGCCGTCTTTGTGACCAAGCGAAGCGACCGTTCCTTTGTTCTCGTACGTGAACGTCGATGTTTGACGGCCCGCGATGAGTGCTGCGATGTTCTCAGCGACTTTGTGTGCTTGTTGTGTCGCGATTTGTGCAGTCGGTGGGTACGGACGGTTCGAACTTGGGTCCATGACTGCTGAACAGTCACCGATCATGAAGACATTGTCGTGTCCTGGAACACGGAGATCTTCTTCAACGACGACACGGTTACGCATCGCTTCGAAACCAGATGCTGCAACGACAGGGTTACCGCTGACGCCACCAGTCCAGATGATCGTGTTCGCTTCGATCGTCTCAGTCGTGTCGCCTTGAAGCGGACCGAATGTGACGCTTCCTGGTCCACATTCCTTGATGCCGTTACCGAGTTTGAACTCGATGCCTTGGCGCTCAAGCCATTTGTGTGCATAGTTGACGAGATCTGCATCGAATCCTGGAAGGACTGTCGGTGCTGCCTCGATGTTGACGACACGAACGAGTTCGCGTGGAATGTCATATTGTTTGCACAGTTCTGGAATACGGTTGACGAGCTCACCCATGAACTCGATTCCTGTGAATCCAGCACCACCAACGACGATCGTCAAGAGTGAACGATCTTGTGATCCTGTTGTTTTGTACTGTGCGAATGAGTAATCGATATGTTCCTTGATTTTACGGACGCTGTTCAACGAGCTGATCGTCAGCGCGTGTTCCTTCAATCCTTTGATACCGAATGTTTCAGGAACGCCACCGAGAGCAACGACGACGTAATCGTAAGGAACTGTTCCGCCATCTTGTAAGAGAACCGTTTTAGCAGCCGTGTCGACTTTCTCAACGATACCTTTGACAAGTTTGACGCGTGACGGGTTGATAACATCATTGATGTAGATGCGCGCTTGCTCCGCAGACATCGTACCTGCAGCTGGTTCATGCAACCAAGTTGTTTGGTAATGATAGTCGTGTTTGTTGATCAACGTGATGTTCGCTTGATCGACGCCGAGTTTTTTTTGAAGGTTGACTGCTGTGATCAATCCACCGTAGCCCGCTCCAAGAATAACAATGTTAGGTGTGTTCATGTTCTGATACTCCTTACGAATCGTAGTTTTGTTGTGATTTTCTTCACATTCAATTACAGACGAATGCTCAAAAATTTTGTTCAAATAATGTTCACATGTCTATAAGCCTATTGAAACACTTTTCAGGAATGATTGCAAAAGAAAAATGTAATTTCCCTTAAAAAAATGTGAGATGTTCCGTACTTGCACCTTCACCCCCTACTTCCTATATAATGGACCTATCCAACGCTAGGAGGGAATCAGATGCACCAACCATATGATGTCACGATCATCGGCGGCGGTCCGGTCGGACTGTTCACCGCGTTTTATTCAGGAATGCGCCAGATGAAGACGAAGGTCATCGAGAGTCTACCTCAATTAGGTGGTCAACTCGCTACGCTTTATCCTGAAAAATATATATACGATATTGCCGGTTTTCCGAAAGTAAAAGCACAGGAACTGGTCGATCGGTTGCTTGAACAAGCAAATGAATTCGATCCGACCTATGTGCTCGGTGAGACCGTCATCGCTTATGAACGAATGGATGACGGAATCATCCGCCTCGTCACGAACAAAGGCGAGCATTATACAAAGACCGTCATCTTGACGGCAGGAAACGGCTCGTTCGCTGCGCGTCCACTCGGAGTAGCGGATGCAGAACGCTTCGAAGAAACAAACTTACACTATTTCGTCAACGACATGGAACGTTTCAAGGATCGCCAAGTCGTCTTACTGGGTGGCGGTGACTCAGCAGTTGACTGGTCATTGATGCTTGAGCCGATCGCAAAATCCGTCACGCTCGTCCACCGTCGTGATAAGTTCCGTGCCCATGAACATTCGGTCGAACTGTTACACGATTCGTCCGTCAACGTCATGACGCCGTATACACTTGAATCAGTTACAGGTGAGACGCACATCGAGACGCTGACGTTCAAACATGCTGAAAGTGGTGAAGTCGTCGTCGTCGCTGCCGACGATGTCGTCTGTAACTTCGGTTTCGTCTCGTCACTCGGACCGCTCAAAGAATGGGAAGTCGAATTCGAACGCAATTCGATTCGTGTCAATTCGAAGATGGAGACTGCGATTCCAGGCGTCTTCGCTTGTGGTGATATCGCGACTTACGAAGGACGCGTCAAACTGATTGCAACGGGCTTCGGTGAAGCACCAATCGCCGTTAACCAAGCGAAACTTCTCGTTGATCCATCTGCTCGTCATCCGCAACACTCGACGAGTCTGTTCGAAAAAGTAACGAATCATTCTTGATCAGTCACTTGACAGTCCATCTTTACGGACCGATCCAATATTCTCGCTTTCCTCAGGCGGGAGATAAGCCGCGGTATCCCGCACTCCGTGCGGCTTTCCGGGTCTTATCTATCCCTGACGGAAGCACATAACATGCTTCCTTTTCCTGTAGGAGTCGAGAATATATGGTTTCGCCCGTATCATGAATAATAAAGAACCTTCCAGATCAGCTTCTGGAAGGTTCTTTATTTGTTCGTAGCTCTCGCAATGTATTCATCAGTCTATCTCGTTCTTAGTTGGATAGGCATCCGATAAACCCGTTGCACGAATTCCACTCCACCACGCTCAATCATCGATTCTTTGAAGACCTGACCACCGAATCGTTCGTAAAACTGGCACGCCGGATTATCCCGCAAGACAGAAACCTGCATCGTCTCATATTCCGCTAAGTCCTCAGCGATGCGTTGAAACAACGCTTTCCCGAGTCCCTGCCCTTGAGACGCTTGCAAGACATAAATCGCATACAACTCCCCTTCACGCGCATCACTTCGATTCGGTCCGCCTTGCGCGAAGCCAACGACTTCTTCTCCTGACACGGCAACATACACGCGCTGATCGACTAACGTCTGCTCCCATAGTTTCGTCCGTTTTTCGTACGATAACTGCGCTAAATAAGTGTCCGGGATGATACCTTGATACGTCTCCCGCCAAGCGTCGATATGAACGCGAGCGATGGCTGACGCATCTTCAAGATGTGCTTCACGGATTCTCATAACAAGATGATAAAGCGACGTGTCTCGCGTCCATTACGAACAGTCGGCTCGATTTCTTGTCCGCCGTTCGCTAAGATGACACGACATGATGCTAGATTATCAACGCCACACGTCAACAGTACTTGATCCAGTCCACGCTGGCGTGCTTCTTCAAGCGCAAGTCGAAGACCACTCGTCGCATATCCTTTCTGACGCTCGGATGGTCGGATTCCGTATCCGATATGTCCGCCGTACAACTTCAAGTTCTCCGTCAAGTCATGCCGGAAGTTCAGCGCACCAACGATTCGTTGCCCGTCGACCATCCAGTACGTCGTATGGGTGACAAGACCCGGTCTGATTGTTGTCTCCATTTCCTTAAGTTCCGCAAAATAAGCGCCCAGTGGTTCATATGTGTCTCCGACTGCTTCCGGCACGATCGTTTCGCCCGACTCTCGCCAGTCTTCAAAAAAGGCGCGATACTCCGTTTCCCATTCAAGAGTTGGTTTTATCAACTGCATCATTGGTGATTGCGCACCTCCTCTTCAATCAAACGATCGAGCCAGTCATCGACATGTTGGAACAGATAGCCGGCTTGTTTCGCAGCTGTCGTATCCATATAGAAATCACGGTCCGGAGCAAGCGGCGATTCATCTTCTCCTTTTGCAACGAGTTGACTCGTCGTTCCCGCAACGTGGTCGATCTTATCCATCAGATCTTGAATCGATAAGACACCGTCACTCGCAGCGTTGATTGGTCCCGTCATTTCCGAACGACCACACCACTCAAGAAAGGCAGCGGCTTCGTAACTTGAGATGTAGCCCATCTTGGCATAGCTGTTTTCAGCGACGATCGGACGACCGTCAAGCGCCCGTTTGATATGAAAGACGAGTCGCTCCGTATAATCATCTGGTCCGAGGACGACCGGGAAACGGACGGCAACGACTGGGAACGTCGCCCGTTGGAAGAAATAACTCTCCGCTTGGCGTTTCCCTTCGCCATATCCATGTTCCTTCTCGAGGTCATATTTCCCGGGAAACGGATTATATGCACGCTCGGTGATGTTCGCACCACCGCCTTCATAGACAGACATCGTCGACGTCAACACGTAGCGTCCGACTTTCCCTTCAAACGCGTCGATCGCAAGCATGGCTTGATACGGCGTGAAGCAGATGTTGTCATAGATGACATCCCAGTGCTGTTGGCTTAAGTCCTTCATCGTACTACTTGACGTCCGGTCCCCTTTGAAGAATGTCAAGCCCTTCGCGACCGGTGGCGTATGCTCGCCGCGTGTGACGATCGTCACATCATCCCCCGAATCGGCTAACCGAATCGCAAGCCGGCGTCCGAAATAGCGCGTTCCCCCGAAGATCAATACTTTTCTCATCCTGAAGCCCTCCCTGTTCGTAGTAGCATTCACTCTCTTAATATTTCGAGTCAACGGAACAGGTCTCCTGTATACGGACAATAAAAAAATCGTGGACGATGTCCACGATTGGATTCATTAACAGCCACCCGGTGTCCCGGCATTCGTTGCCGTCCGGAACGAAGTCCCGCAACCGCATGTTGCGATGGCATTCGGATTCGTGATCGTGAATTAAGAACCGAAGTATTTTCGGAACCCTACGATCATTTTTCGCCAGTTTGCGCAAGTTGTCGAAATGTATGAGATTGATATTAAAAGTTTTCGCTAATACGTTTTCTACCATAGGCTTATTATAACCTTTTTCAACTAGGAATAAAGTAGCATTATCGGTTTTACTTTTCTTCTTGTTCTTGATATAATGGGCATTATGTAGAAAAGCCATTATTAGGTCACCATTATGTCTCCCTTTATTTTTTAGGTTTTTGAAATTATTAAATAATCGCACTTTACACAACACCAAATAAAATAATTCCTAAGAAAAGGGGGGTCCACAAAATTTATGGTCAATCCAGGAAACGTTAACCCAAGAAAATCCGTAGTGCCTTTAGCAACTGGTAGTACGAAAGACTCTGTAACTTGCTCTCTACTACCTGATTTAATCATTACCTCTTTGGCCCCAGCACAATCGCAAGAATTTTCAACTGAAATTTCTAAACAAGATGCTTATTATTTAGAAGACAATTCTATTGGAGTCACCATGTCAGTCGCGCAACACACGCTGGTTTCAGATTTAATTAAACTTCTTTTAAGCTCATTAGATTCTTCTAACAATTTCCGTTCGGATAAATGCGAGATAAATCTCACAAAACATTTTTTGGAACGACTGGAGCTTCGTTCAAATGATTTCGATGATTTTTCTCCCACTGGTTACAACAAAATCCGAAAGTACATTACGGAATTTGACAAGGTATCCATTAAATTTAGATGGAATCCAAAGGGAATAACTTATGTTTTGACATCTAACACTCATCAAAACGACAGCGTAGTAATCTCTTTGCGAAGACATCGAGGAGTTCATGTAAGAATTACCGTTAATGCGGTCACTTACTATTAAATAAAATTAAAAGGGAAGCTGCATTTAGCAGCCTCCCTTTTTTGTGGAATAATCATATAGAATCAATTATCTATTACAGTATGCTTCAACGGCATTATACTCAATCATAAACTTATCGTTCTCACCCGTTGTGTGAAGTATTTTATCACTTTTAAATTCAGTTAGAAAGCTTATTAATGTTCGCTCAACATCGTAAGGAATGAAGCTTTCGTCTAAATCACCTTCAGTATACGTGAAGTGCGGGACGTTTCTAATTATGATTTCTTTACCGTTCTGATCTTTATCGTGCAAATCTGAATAAATTCTAAACGGCTCATCATCGTAATTCAAATGACTATTATCAGAAAAGAACTCATTCAATAAATTAATCTCGCTGATTGTAGACACGTTTTACTCCTCCTTTTTCAACGATGTAGAGTTAATTAATGCTTAGTTTGCGTTCACATAGACTTAATTTGTGTTCACATAAGCTTAGTTAATGTATATAACCCTTCATTGCACTTCTAAAACATCCCGTTTTGAAAACATTTAGTAAAAAACGCCTTGTGGGATGTTATCATCTTTAAAAATATATGTCAACCTCTTTTTGTAATTAAGTTAATAATAGCACTAATTAATGACATTGTCACTGTTAAAGGGAATAATTCTAACGTTAAATAAACTTTTTTTACGTCTCGTTCACTTTTTTGCTATTTTTATACATATAAATTTCAATAGAGTTCTTCTTGTATTTTAATTATCGACCATTCCATAATTTTTTTAAGAATAAACTTAATAATGAGTGTAATTTTCTTTTCTGAGGTATATGAAAAACTACAGTATTTGAAATTAATTAATCGTCATAATAATTGATTGCGTTCACCACTCGGTCGATTACGACGTACTTATACTGATCCTGATCGTATATAAGCGCGATACGATCCCCACGCCGTAACTCGCCATTCACCGTAGCCATGCGCACTTCTCCGTCAATCTCGATTTGTATCTCATGCTTCGTCAGTCTCTCCGATAGTACGAGTTCCTCAACACCGAACAAGACACTTACGCCATCCATCGATACCTTGAGAGGGTCGTCATCTACGACAACCCCGAACTCGATATCTAGCGTCCGATTGAAACTAACTTCTTTTATTGCATCACGTAATTCCGCGGAAGCGTTTTGTATACTCAATCTTCAGCACCCCTTAGCTTACTTGTTTCTATCATCATACGGTCGAATCATTTTCGCTAGCTGGCTCGCCACTTTCGTGATATCCGCTTCTTCACGCACCACTAAGTTTTCGACTCGTAGTGTGACGCTTTGACTTGCGTCAGACATGTTTGCGCCATTCTTCGCATTTGCTACACCAGCATTCGCGTTAACGACCGGTCGGTTACCGTTACGGTTCGACAAGATGCCTGAACTGCGTAAAGTTGCCGATTGATCGGCGGTTAATACCGATTCGCCCGAATGTAGCGTCGCGCGATATCCGTGCTTCGGAACGTTGTAGAGACCGGAATAGTGGTGACCATCCGACTTCGCTCCTCCTGCTTTCTTGCCGCCTCCACCAATCTTGCTCGAGACATAATCAACGATACTGCCGACGCTAGGTAGCGTAGACTTGATTTGATCGAAAACGAGCGTGCCGATTGATGAAAGGACGCCTACTGCGCTCCGGAACGCTGATAGGAGTTTACCTGGTAAGGACGCAGCCCACTCGCCCAGCTTATTTTTGGCCGACGTGAGTTTGCTTGAGATTGTCGTCAAGATGTTCTGCATCCCGTTCGACACCGAAGTTTTTGCAGACGAGATTCCTGACGAGAAGAAGTTTTTGATGCTCGTCCATCCCGCACTCACCGTTCCTTTCGCGGCAGAGAAACCACCAGTGAAGAATCCTTTGATGGCATTGAAACCGCCCGATACCGCTGATTTGATCGAAGCGATATTACTTGAAAAGAACGACTTGATTGAAGACCAACCCGCACTAGTTGTCGCTTTCAAACCTGTGAAAAGTGCTCGACCTGCTCTTAGGATTCTACCTACTAGCAACAAATTCACGTAGCCCCAAACGGCTTGTATAGCTCCGTTAAATATTTGCTTGATGCCTGACCACATCTTCGAAAAGTCGCCTGTGAATAGACCGGTGAAGACTTTAACGCTTCCCATCAATACGTTTAAGGCGCCTGAGATGATGTCCTTGATCGCATTCCATGCGCCAACCACGATACTCTTCACAACTGCGAACCCGACGGATACTATCGGCATGATGATCGCCATTCCCGCACGAATCACGGTAGATATCGCAGTCCAAACATTAGTGAGCGCTTGAAGTATTTGTGTTCCGTTTTGTTGCCAGAACGTCTTGAGTACCGTAAGTTTCGCCTGTACGAAGCTCGTAACCGCCGTCATCGCCTGTGTCACGTATGGTGCGAGGAAGTTGAAGACCGACATTGCTGCCGCTTTAATACTGTTCCATGCCGCCGTGATTGCGTTCCGGGACGTCTCTGAACGCGAATATAGAAGGTAGAACGCGGTGCCGAGCAACGTAATACCCGCAGCTACAGCGAATGTCGTCCCGAGTACTGCAGCAAACCCGGTAATCAACGGCATCATGAGTGGTGCGGCGGCGGCGAATGCAGCACCTAACCCCGATACCAGCCCGATACCTATCGCAAGCGGCGCCAAAATGGCACTCAGTGCCGGAACAAGGATCATGAATGCGCTAGCTACCTTCGCGATCATCGGGTGAGCTTCTTGGAACTTCGCAATCATGTCGCTGACTTTCGTAATGACGTTGAATATCGGTGTCATGATCTTTGCAAATGTCTGTACGAGTGGGTCGAAAACCTTCGACACGCTCTCGGTCATCGCCTTGAACGATTCTGCGTACCCTTTGTTCGCCTCCATCGCTGACTTGTGCAACTTTCCGTAGAATGCGACTGCCGCGACACCTGCCACGAGGGCGACGCCGGTAAAGCGCATTAGTCCCTGGTTGATCATACGGGTCATGTCGCTAAGCTGCTTGAGGTTGGCAGACGGGCCTAACATCTTAACCGCAAGTGCCGCTGGTGTTCCTCGCGCAGCTATTCGAGAGAGTCCGTCCGCAACGCTTAATAGCGGCTTGTTGAGCGAATAAAGAGGATTTCCTATGCGCTCAAAGTTCGCTGAAATCTTAGATGCTTGCGAAGATCGCGCTAACACTGCACCGATGCTCGAGAAGAAGGACGCCTTTCCCAGCTCATTCGCAGCCATCATTTTCTCGGTCGTCTTCTTTTGGGCATTCCCCATCGACTCAATTTCCGAAATGAACGCCTTCGACGTACCACTATAAGCTCCGCTGCTCTGCGCTAGCTTGAAGAATCCGTGCTCCGACTTTATCAGGTCATCTCGAAGCCCAGCCATGGCTACGCGCTGTTGTGCGAAAGCCGATCGGACCTCGGCGCTCATTCGCTGCGCTTCCGCAGATGCGCCTTTCCAAACAGTGTAGATCTTCCTGCCCAACGAGTCATAGCGCACTTCTGCACCGTTAAGCGCTTGAGTCGCATCGATTGTAGATAGTCCGTTAGATAATTCGTTCGATGCAACTGACACGGTTTTCATGGATTTCGCTAACCCATTCGAAGAAGACGATACTCCCGAAAAGGTGCGCGACATCGTATCGACCGCTGAAGTCGCATTTGTCGTACTTGCTTGAAACACCCGAAGGGAACTCATTTGCCTTTTGAGTGGTGCGCTGAACTGGTCTTTCATCGAGACCATTGCTTTTAATTGAATCATCGCAGCTCACCACTAGCATCGCTACCTTCGATTTTCCACGTCACCTTTACGCCTGCGTCTTCATACTGCTTCGAGTAAGCAGTCAATGCTCCGAAGTAAAGTAGCACGTTGTATTTCGATGGTTGCTTTAGCACAACGATATTCTCAAGAACCTGCACTGACATTGCGAGCGTCAGGTGCTTTGTTCGCTCAAGATACGGCGTGAGCTTTCGTTTATCGACTTTATATTTGCGGACAAGTTCGTAAATAGCCGGATGGCCGTGAACAACAATTTCGCCAGGCTTCGTTTCAATTCGCATGTGCGATTCCTCCTAAATTAAAAGACGCCCGAAGGCGCCTTGATCAATTTGCTTCTTTTCGTTCAATCAACTCTTGCATCGCCTTTTTATAGACCCGTCATCCGGCTAGCTGCACTTTCCGTTTCTCTACATAATTGGCAACCACAACGAACCCATCCTTGGGGTTCAATCCGAGACTAATCATTTGAGCCCTTTGGCTCTCGACAAGTGCATCAATCTCTTCTTCCTCAAAACTATCCATTACCATTCGAGTCACTACTGGACGTTTCCGATTGAATAGCTTACTAAGAGGCTTTACGGACTTTCTTTTATTCAATGGCAACCGAACTAGTTGCATGTTAGCGATAGTGTTTGTTCCCAAGCCACTTTTACAGCGAAGCCCGATTATATGGTCAAGAGAAAGGTATGACTGGCTATCTGGATCCTTAAACGTCAACAGATTCCCTGAAATCGCACAACGTCCCGACTGCTTCATGTACAGTTCTGTTAGCTCTGCAGTAGTGATACGATCATCCAGCCCTAGTTCCGCAGCACTTCGATTAGCTTTCTCTGCACAACGTTGTAAACGTCCTAACAGCGTGTGACGAGCCTGTCGCTTCTTTCGGTTTGCAATCCGTCGTTTTTGGTCTTCTGTCATTTTTGCACCATTCCAATCTAGTTTTTTATATGCAAAAAGCGCCTCCCCGAAGGAAGACGCCTTTGTGTAATCAATTTGATTTTTTATACTTCTGTGTCGAAACACGTTCGTAGCCATGCGCCGTAAAGACGCGATTAAGCGTTTGGTTTTCTCGTAGAGCTCGAGTAAGCGAGTTCGGCGCAATTCCGATTGCACTGCAAATCTGCGCCTTCTTTAGCTCCGGCTCATCGTGAGTTTGCAGTAAATCAGCGATTGCTTTGACTGTATCGCTGTATTCGCCTTTTAAAATCGGTTCATGAACTATCTTCGCACCAGGGAACGCCTGTGCAATCATTGCTACAGACTCGTCAGGAACAGCTAAGAGATAGGCAGTTAACGCGTCTTCTTTTCTGCCTGGGCGCAATCTACCGATATTTTGGATTGTCGTGACACCGATGTGCGAATTGACGACGCCCTGCACTAAAGGATCCGCATAGAGAATTGAAACACTACGATCTGGCTTATAATGTCCGTCAATATGTTCATCAGGGTAGCGACTGTCTCCAATTGCGATGTTCGTGATGGCAGCGGGAATCGCGGTTCCTACCTGTAAAATGGCGTCTGCTTGCTCGTAATCGTTCACGCCTCGGCCGCTGTCATTTGGTTTATACAAAATGCTATCCGGATTAACCGCAGCAAGACGACGCATGAGCGATTCCATCGGGTCACCTTTAAACACAGACACTAAGAGCTGGTCATGATCGAGCATTAGCTCCCCCTCGACTAAATAGCGCAGTCTTTCGATGTTATCTGGACTCGATGCCCATCGTTTAGATGCAGTCACTGCGTTACAGACGCGAATAGTAAGGTTTGAGTAGTCGAATACTGGCGTCTCTGGGCGAATGATTTGAAGACTCGGTAACAGGTCGTACATTGCGTCAAACTCCGCTGTGGCATCGAAGAAAACGACATCATACGGATTCAAGGACCCAGCTAAGGACTCGAAGCAAGATAGCCCAAAATCGTTGACGGCAGCACCAAGTTTGTCGGTCATATAAACCCCATCCGACTTCGTTTGTTTCCATTCTAACCGTGCGCCAGAACGTACGACGTACTCAAAAGATTTTAATATCCGCTCGAAATCAAAGCCAAAGCGTGCTCGAGCTTGTTCAACTAGGCTTGGGGGCAACGAAAATGCTTCATTAATCGCCGGTATGCGTTTAGCATGAAATGATTCTCGTTCAGTCCGATCAATCACGTCAGACAAGTTCCGGATATGTTGACGCACATCTTCGAAGGAACGAACAGCAAAGTTAGTACCGGTGAATCGGCGAGTATTATCCACGACATTCTCTAAATTCGTCATTATCATGCTCAACGAGCTTCGTGAGATAGCATGCTCGCGTAGTAACGGAAGTTGTTCATCCACGATAATTGAACGAGTGTCTTTCAATGTACCGACAGCTCCCGTAAACTGCGCCAACCGGCTATCAAACATTCCGGAATCAAGCGCGATCCGGAACATTGCGTGTGTGAGGATTACGATTCGGAACTCATGCGCAATATCTAGCTGTCGTGTGTAATCCGTCTCGTCAACAAAGCTATCTTTACGCCGGATTGCGGTGGCCGAACCTTCGCGTGCTTCGTTTGCTGCGGTCACCAGTTCATCCACGACCTCAACGCGCGGAACTACGACGACGATAGGGTTACCGGAATACTTCGCTGTGGCTTCGATGAATCGCGTAATCAACAGCGTCTTACCTAAACCAACGTCAGCGACGATGGCGACCTTCTTGTCGTAAGAACGACGATTTACCAGGACGTCAACCATGCGATAAAAGTGCGCTTCTTGCGATTCTGTGACCGATTTACCGTTCGTCTCTAGCGTTGTAGTCACGCTTTCCACCAAATTAGTTCGGCAAAGTGTCGACTGTTTCAAAGGTCTTGAAATTAGCGTCATTTCATACCAGCCCCTTTACGATTTGCGTGCATTTTTCGCCTTTTTGCGCCAGATAATCGGTCAAAAATGCGATAATCTTGCGTTTGTTCTTCGGATCATTCGGTTGGTACGTCGGATATGAGATGATTTGATGCGTGATGTAGCGTGAGACTCCGGTTTGGCGCGAGACTTCTCGGACTGACAAGCCTGAAACGTCCAGCATTTCTTGAATGGGATTCAGCGTGCTCTCCTCCTTTGGTTGAGCCATATTGGCTAATGGAACGCAAAAAAAGCAATCCGGCAGGTGCCGAGTTGCTGAAATAATTTATGTTTAAATACCTCTTCATACTTATAGGTAACAATTAGCGCTTTTCATTCCATTTTTCATGAAAATAAATTTGGAGACAGTACATCCTCATATATACATACAACAATTCGAGCTTTTTTCAGGCAAAATACGCAAAATAAATTTAATTATTTTTATTCGCGATACCTTCTCATACTTATATGCAACAATCAGGGTTTTTTAGCGGTTATTTGTTAAAAATAAATTTAATTTTTTTGATCAGGCTACGCCTTCTCATATATACGCACAACAATTAGCATCTTTTGTACGGTTTTTACGTAAAATAAATTTATCGTTTATACATTCTCATACAGTAAGGTAACAATCGGCACTTTTTGTCGGGTTTTAAAGCAAAATAAATTTACTGCCTATATCTTCTCAATAGTACATATAACAATTGGCGCTTTTTATACTATTTTTAACGAAAATAATTCGCAACTATTTTTGGGGTGTGCTCAATGGCAACAATCCCTCATATATACATGCAACAATCCGGCGGTTTTGTGCGGTTTTTGCGCAAAATAATCTGTAGTACGTGCCCTCTCATACTTACATATAACATTTAGCGCTTTTTGCAACCTAATTACGCAAAATAATTTAAAACATAATTCCCGTCATACTTATATGCAACAATTAGCGCTTTTTATCTATTAATTCCGCAAAATAAATTTAATTATTTTTATTAGCGCTGATCTGCGGATACTATCGACTGATTTCGTTTACTCTTCTCTATAACGTAATAGAACAATTGGCGCTTTTTTCACTATTTTTTGCGTAAATAAATTTATCGTTTATACTTCCTCATATAGTAAAGACAACAATTAGCGCTTTTTGTAGGCAAATTGCGCAAAATAATTTGTAATACATACTTCTCATACTTATATGCAACATTTATCGTTTTTTGGCCCCCGATTTAGTAAAGTAATTCGCAACTATTTTTATTAACGTTGATTGTCGCCAGTTACCGGAATTGATCGTCTGCTTTTTATAGCGCCATTAATCGATTCTGTATATCGCACCTATTCATTACCAACTGCTCATAAATACGTCAGTCTACCTCGCGCGAGATTTGTCGGTAGACAAAGATCGCAGGTTCTTATATCGACATTAAAAAACAAACAGGCACTCATTAAAGTCTTTTATGGAAGAGTGTTTGTTTTTGAAGTTCAAGTACTAGTGCCGCTGTCGCGTCACACGTGTGCTAGCAATGTAATTGATTATGTCGACTATACAAGAGTTTGTTATTCGCGCGAGATTTGTCGATAGACAAAGATCGCTAGCTTTTATATCCGTAATACTGCGCTCTCTAAGACTAAGAGTACTTTTTCGCTAAAAACGCTGAAAGTCATTGGCGCTCTAAGGTCGAACGCTGTTTTGCGATTGAACGTATTTGACCCTCTTTTATCGACCAATTGAACGTATTTGACCCTATGGTGTTTAATTGCGTGTTTAATTGCGTATTTACTTCGGATTTATGACGCCTAAACTTGCGCTCTCTAAGACTAAGAGAACTTTTTGCCCGAAAAACGCGGAAACCGTTGGCGCTCTAAGGCGTAAGTCACTTTTGCAATTGAACGTATTTGTCAGTGAAATGGCGACCAATTGAACGTATTTGTCAGTCATCACGATTTAACGCGGTAAAGGATAGTGGGCCGGCATCCTGGGTAACTCGCCGATCAGCGCAACCTGGCGACCTTACTCCGGTATCCTTCCGCGGCCCTCCGCAATCCCTTACTTACTATTACGCTCCCCTTCGATTCTATGCGTGATTTACCGCCCACCAATCGTAAAAATAACAGGTGGCGATAATTGCGGGTATGTCGGGTATGGTTCGATGGTACAACGCTGGAATCGTGCTATAAACAGCGGTAAAAACGATAGACTATATTACTAGCTCTATTCTTCGCTATCCAATCGCGATTACAGCGCAACCCTTTCGTACCCATACCGATACCCTCGCTATTAACGCCACGCTCCGTTTTTCCACTTATAGCCACGAAAAAAGACGCCCTAAGGCGCCTTCTGCGGTATTGCTATTTGATTATCGATGAATCTCGACTCTTGCCTGGACTCGCTTCACCTCGACGACGACGTTTCCTAAAGTATAGATGCCGATTTGATTCGGTACCGGTCGCCATGGATCGATTAATTCGTTGTCGATAGAGAATCCTAGCGCTAGGTTAACTGCTTCTCGGACTGCTGCGCTACTTGAATCGACTCGTAACGCTTCCATTTCGACTTGCTGTCCGCCGAGCTCGTCATCGGTGATTGGCGCAGATGTCGCTGTGATAGTTTGCTCAACGCCCCATGGCAATTTGACGTGGACTTCCGTGAAGAACGATATCGATCTGGTTCCGAGTGGAATCGTCCAAGAAGAATCCAATTGCGGAATCTCGACATTAGCTATCGTACCTTGGCGTTGCGTTCGTATAAGTAATGATTTCTGCATGTTTTATTGCCCCTCCCAATCCGGATCCGGTGAAAAAGATAGACGATAAACGATGTCTGACACGTAAACCTTTATCTTTTGGCTGTGAACGATGTGTTGAATAGAACAGTATCTTAGCTTGTTATAGACGCCTTCTAAAATCTCTGCACCAAACACTTCATCACTTGCTTCGTTGATTACATATTCGGCAAACCACATTGAAACTCGCTCACGATCGATGGTTCCTAGGTTATCCCACATCTCTTCACGATCACGGTAGAATGTCGTGATACCCTCCCATCGAAAGACCGGAGTTTCGAGGATTACTTTGCCAGCGAACTCGATTCCTGATAAGTAGTCTTCCCGATCAGTCAAATCAATTGGAGTTACCTTGCTAGTCAATAGCGGAAACAATTCGCTCAATGAGTGACCTTTCGCAGGTTTTTCGTAGTTTGTCGCCACTCTATTATAAAAATACGATTTCGATAGTTGATCTGCTCTAAACTCGCTTAGTCCGAAGCTCATCGGCTCACCTCGACAGTCGCGATCATGATTTTTTTGACATTTTCGACGGTACAATTCAAAAGCTCAGATGCGTTTCTTGCGCCGACTACATATGTAACGGCCCCTTCAGTAACCCAAAAAATCCCGTAACCTTTATTCTCAATGAGTAACATAAAAAAATTCCTCCTTGTTACTTAAATGTAATTCTGTACCTTTAGTGTACACACTAGTACACACTTTATAAAGAGACTTTTTATTATTTCGGTCAATATCATAAGTATTTGTACACACTTTTTGAGATAGATTGTTATATTGGTAAAAAGGGGTGTGGGATTTATATGAGCGAAGGAAAAAACAGATTACGGAAGCGTGTTAATTTTACTCTATCGGATGAAACGCTTGCGAAGATGGATGAAATTGTGGACGCACACGGGTCAAATCGTTCGAAGCTTATTGATATTGCAGTAGCAAATGTGTACATAAGGCATCAAAAAGGATTACCACTAAAATCTGAAATAAATGACGAGTTACGCTAAATTAGCGTAACTTTTTTGATTAAAACATTTACCATAATATTGAATTTTATTGCCTCAAATTGTTTTATAATAAGTAATATGAGGAGGTGATACATCATGAAGACATACTTTATTTCTTATAACTACTTTATTAACGAAGGAAGCAACCCTTCAACTGGTTCTGGTAATATTTCTGTTCAGCGAGAAAAACCTTTTTCTAACATTGAAGAATTAAATGAATTGAGTCATCAAATCGCTAGTAGGTTTAATTACCCGAAAGATTCAGTAGTAATTATGAATTTCCAATCTCTAGAAGCATAACTTGCTCTTTCATCAATCGCCTCTTTATAGAGGCGCCTTTTTTTTCTTACTCGCAGAAAGTCGAAACGTAATTTTGGTGCGCGGATTTCTATGGCGCCAGGAAGGCGCTCAAAAAAGAGGGGCGCTTGGGGGGCGCAAGTTCTCGATCAGCACCGCAAATATCACGATGAATAAAAAACGTATTAACAACGCTACAGAACCATGTTGTGTTGCGTTAGTGTTATCGCAAGGAACGTTGGTGTTACGCCATTCGTCCGCAGTCATGCGAGTACTTGCGTATGCATGCGATATACATAGCGTTGAAACACCGCATAGTTGCGTCGATTGGCGCCTGTATAGAGCACCTTTTATGCAACAAATATACAGTGGATTAGTTGCCTCAAAAATAAATAGTGGCCGTCTATCTGAAGCTGTGTGCGGACGTAGAGTGTAGAAAAGTATAACTGTTTTTTTCTGACTCCTACTATATTACGCCAGCACAAAACACCCATTACACTCTATCCTCGAAATTAAATTTACCTGCGCATCCTACGCCCGGTACGGATTAAACCGGAACGAAACGGACATCTCGATTTCCATATCCTTCTATAATACGTACTTAGCGAAGTATCATGTCCGCACTCATCCGACTTCACCGATAGAACACTCATTGATAATACTGCGAGCCCGCACCAATCCTTCGCCTGAAGCGTACTTCTGCGCCACATAGCGCCCATACACGATTGCTGCGTATCCGGACACCCCTTCGCCTTCTGCTTCTTCCATCGCTAACTCAGCGGCCATCTGAGCCATTTCATCGCATACTAACGAAGTGACGACGTTTAAAAAGTACCCAGCGATGCTGCGAATGTTCTTCTTCTTCGCGACATAGGCAGTACGGATGGCTGCAGATTCAATCTGACGAATATATGCGAGTAGATCAAAATTGCGGACGAGTAAAGGGAACTGGCGTGATAAAACGGATCTGACGTGATTGGCGATACCTTTCGTTAGCAACTCGAGTCTCTGTTCAACCGGAATCGCTAACGGCTGTATTGCCCTCGTCAGTTCTGTTTCCACGTTAAAGGCGCTCAATATTTCATTCGGAGTAGCATCGAATGTTTTAGAGCTTGAAGAAAAAGAGCTTAAAAGAGAAGAAATTAATGGTGACTCATTTCGGCTATGTCCTTGTGAATCATTTTCGATAGTTCCTTGCGAATCATTCGCCGGTTGCGCATCTTCGAATTGCGACACTCCGTTATCTATTTCGTTAGTAGCCGCTGTTTCTTCGATTGGTAAGGGCAGTATACGGACTATATTCGAAGTCTGACGGTTATCAGAGCGTCGTTTAGCGTTATGTACCTCGATCATGCCAAGTGTGCGGAGCTTCTTAAAAGCGCGGAATATCGTTGCACGACCGCATCCGACGATAGTGGCGAGTTTGTTCGCAGACAAATAAGCTACGCCGATATAGCGCAAAGCAAATTGATTTAACCGGTAGTACACCTCACGCTCTAATTTCGTTAGTTGATCGCCGTTCAGCATTACTTGCGCCCAGTACGTCGCATTGAGGTCTTCTACGCTATCATGCGTCGTCATTGAGGCTAGTGTTTCGGAGTTAAGTATGTGAGTGATATTTTTAAGTGACATTAGTATAGGCTCCCTTTTCGGAGCATCCATGCAAAATAACGCATCACTATATTATTGTGTGGCGTTACTAGCTTGCTTTTTGAGTGAATATTTCTTACACTAGAACTAGAGATTGGTGTTCATGTGTCGTCTGCCCCTGCCAGGGCTTACGTATTCCGCATGGACGCTTTTTTGTGTTCAGAATCTACTTCCTTTGGATAATTTTCGGAATTTGCGAATAGCAGATGCTCTCTCGTGAACGTTTTGTACGTCGGTATCCGTCATCTGTACGTAACGCCTTGTCATAGTGACGCTAGAGTGCCCGAGTAAGCGCATTAGCGTATAAGCATCACCACCGTTCAGCACATAGTTCCTAGCTGCAGTGTGTCGCCACGTATGAGCAGACGTGCGTATTCGCTTTTCAACCCCAGTCACTTCTCCGTAAAACTTCAACCTTTTATTCATGTTGTTAGGGTGCATTGGCACTCCATTAGTTGACATAAAAAAATGCTCTGCATCAGGGAAATGAAAAGTTGCTTCAGCTTGTAATTCCTCTAATAAATCCAATACTTCTTTAGAAATAGGGACAACACGTCCCTTACGATTCTTTGCCTTGTCACCATTAATATAGAGACTTCTTGTTTTATAATTGATATCTGAAAATCGAAGACCTGTAGCCTCATTATTACGCACCCCAGTATCCAACAACAAAAACTGAAATACATAATCTCGAAACCCTACGAAAGTGCGTTGATCGCACGCATCTAGTAACGCAGTCACTTCGTCATCCGTGAAGGACTGAATCACATCGTCATCCGTTCGCTGGCGCCGTATGTTCGCCGTAGGATTCTTCTCAACCATCTTTTCTTCTTCGAAGTAGTTGAACATCGCTCTTAAGTTGCGAATTGCTCCGTTAACAGAGTTAGCAGACAGCCCTTTACCAAAATTCTTCTTTCCTAACGAAGGATGATCACCGTAACGCGGCGCTTCTTCCGTTAAATAAAGAACGAACTCTCGGACATGCGTATTTTCAACATCCGATACAAACATCACTTCGGGATACTTTTCGCGAAGCCATCCGTCAAACTTTCGCCAAGTTAACGAGTATGCTTCGACAGTTGCCGGTCTTAAATTCCGAGCTTTTCTAGACTCAAAAAATTCGCTGACTGCCCGATCTAACGCGACATTCAAATCAGCCTTAATTATGGCGTCTTGCTTTCTCCCCTTACCGATTGGCGCACGCAACGTTCTGCGCACGCCTCCACCATTCATCGTTCTTCTTTTAGCCATAAAAAATAGCGCCTCCCATCGTTTTACCGATAGAAGACGCATTAGCGCGGTGCTCACGTAGTAATAATCAATCTTATCCTTCGACATTATCACCCTTCGCATCCCTGCGCTCATTTGCGTCAGTTAGCGCTCAGTAGGCGACTAACTTAACAGCCACCCGGTGTCCCGGCATTCGTTGCCGTCCGGAACGAAGTCCCGCAACCGCATGTTGCGATGGCATTCGGATTCGTGATCGTGAATCCGCCGCCAAGCATCGACTGTTTATAATCGATTTCCAGTCCTTTGACGACCGGGTAATCTTTTTCGTCCACGATGACGGTCACGCCGTGCTGTTCGAAAACGAGATCCGTTTCTTTCTGTTGGTCGAATCCCATTCCGTACGACAGACCACTACATCCACCACCTTGGACGAGCATCCGAAGATTCCGTTCATCTGCTGGTGCCTGCGCCATCATGTCCTGGACTTGTAGCGCTGCTGCCTCCGTTAAATGGATCATGTCATCACCTTCCTTTTCTTTAGTATACGCAACTTCTGAGCGAATCGAAACCTAGTTGCTTGAAACTATCTTGAATTCGTTGTATAAATGGTATGTACAATAAAATAATCGTTCCATCTTCAGGGCAGGGTGAAATTCCCGACCGGCGGTAAACAACTCATATGAGTTGAAGCCCGCGAGCGAATAGGGCGCTATTTGCTGATTCTGTGTAATTCAGGAGCCGACAGTACAGTCTGGATGGGAGAAGATGGCGGCATGAGTTTGAATTTGATCGATTTTGCAATAATCGATTAGGTTTATTTAATGCGGACTTCTCCCCTGTTGATCTCATCAATAGGGGTTTCTTTATGGTCGCAGTCATGCCAATACTTCATCGAGAGGAACGAGCAAAAGGAGACAATACTCGTATGAAACGCACACAAAAAATGGTCACTCTGTCAATGTTAGGTTCAATCTCATTTGTTCTTATGCTTATCAATTTTCCACTACCGTTCTTACCAAACTATCTGAAGATCGACTTCAGTGATGTTCCTGCTCTTGTCGCAGCGATCATGTTCTCACCGGTCGCAGGTGTCATCGTCGAAGCATTGAAGAACGTGTTATACTACATCTTCCGCGGAAGTGGTGTTCCGGTCGGAGAATTCGCGAACTTCGCTGCAGGCGTCGCATTCGTACTACCTGTCAGCTGGTTCTACCACAAAAAGAAATCAACACAAGGTCTCGCAACTGGTCTCGTCGCTGGTACGATCACGATGGCACTCGGTCTTGCGATCCTCAACTATATCTTGATCCTTCCAGCGTATGCATGGTTCCTCGGTATGGATTACATGGCGGATCCAGCTGTCAAATGGACAGCGATCACTGCCGGTATCTTACCGTTTAACGTCATCAAGGCTTTGTTCATCTCGGCACTCTTCATTCCATTGTTCTTGAAACTACGCCCATGGATGATGCGCCGCCAACAATCTGCCTGATCCGAAAAGCTGCGCCCGCTGACGGACACGAATCCCCTCGTTCAGACGAACGAGGGGATTTTTTTGGCTGTCCATGCTCACAGCTCATTCTCTTCGATTTTCAGGTAAATCTTTTCAAGCAACTCTTCCGGCGTTTCACCTACGACGGTCTCACCATCTACGAGACAAAAATGGTCAAGCGAACAAATCCCGCAATAACCGAGGCAACCGTATTCGACGACGTCAACATTCGGGTCACGTTCAAGTTGCTCCATGACGACCTGTGTACCAGCCGCTAAGTTACTAATACAAAATTCAATAATCGGATTCACTTTTTTTCCTCCTTCAAGCAGGAAACGACCTGCCTCATGTCGTATTATACAAGGTCAGACTGATTTAGGGGAACTAAGGGGGATTTTACGTTATGAAGCAATTGATCGTACTCGGCGGAGGTTATGGTGGAATGCGGATTTGTGAGCGATTCAAGGACGAGGAAGTTGCCGTCACGCTCGTCGACCGTCTACCGTACCACGCACTCAAAACGGAATATTACGCACTCGCAGCAGGTACATTATCAGATCGGGATGTCCGGATTGAATTTCCGGAGGGGAAACATCTTACTTATAAATATGGACATGTCATTAAAATTTCACCAGAGACGAATACGGTCCACCTGCAGGACGGATCAGAATTATTCTATGATGACTTGATCATCGCCCTCGGTTGCGAGGATAAATACCACAACATTCCGGGTGCTCAAGAGTTTACATACAGCATCCAGACACTTGAAGAATCGCGCAAGACACAGCAAGCGATCTGTGGTCTGTCACCGGGGTCCGTCGTCTCGATCGTCGGTGCTGGTCTATCTGGTGTCGAACTCGCCAGTGAACTGCACGAGAGCCGGAAGGATTTGACGATTCGTTTGTTCGACCGCGGTCCATCCGTTTTATCATTCTTATCCGACAAAGTCTCATCTTACGTTCAGGAATGGTTCGAGGAGCATGACGTGGAAGTCATCAACAATTCGAACGTCACGCTCGTCACAGCGGACGACGTGCGTAACGGCGACGATACGTACCCGTCGGACTTGACGATTTGGACGGCAGGTACGCAACCGGTCAAAGTCGTTCGTGATCTCGGCTTTGCTGCAGACAGTGGTGGTCGGATCAAATTGACGGAACATCATCACGTACCAGAATACGATAACGTCTTCGTCATCGGCGATTGTGCCAGCTTGCCTTATGCGCCAAGCGGTCAACTCGCAGAACATCAGGCAGAACAAGTCGTCGACGTCTTGCAAGCGAAATGGCAAGGGAAGAAATTGCCGAAACTGCCAGAAATCAAACTACGCGGGATGCTCGGATCGCTCGGAAAATCAGACGGTTTCGGGATCGTCATGGGCAAGCAAGCTCTGACGGGGAAAGTCCCACGTCTCTTGAAGTCCGGTGTCTTATGGAAACACAAAAAGATTAAATGAGCAAAAGAGGTGTCCCGATCTTGGGATACCTCTTTTTCATTCATCCCGTCTGACTTAACTTTGCATCAATCGCTGCCGTAATCGTCTTCAGCTTGACGTACCCCTCGTCAATCATCTCATCATCAAGCACGATCAATGGATAAAAATAGACATCCTCTTTCAGCGCTTCCGTCCATTGATCCGCTGTCGCTGTCTCGAAATCGACATAGCGTAGCGTCATCGCTTGCTCATATTTTCGCCCGAGGACGGCTTGTAGCCAACTGAACGTCTCTTCCGAGCTGGGTGCCCCGACACAACTCGGACAAGTGACCGCTGTCCCGTAAACCGTGATTTCCATCTTGAAGTCCCCCTTTTCAATTCTCTCCTCTTTAGTATACAAGTTTTCCAGATTGAGAACATTTTTCAACCCTGTTACAATGAAACTATACGAAAGGATGTGTTTACGCATGGAAATGTTTGATCAAGTGAATGAAGTTCTTGAAAAATTGCGTCCGTTCCTTCTTCGTGATGGAGGAGACGTTGAACTCGTAGATGTAGAAGACGGAATCGTAAAACTCCGTTTGATGGGAGCTTGTGGTAGCTGCCCAAGTTCAACCATCACATTGAAGGCCGGTATCGAACGTGCCCTTCTTGAAGAAGTCGCTGGCGTCGTTGAAGTCGAACAAGTCTTCTAATACATGAAATCCCGAACGAATTCTCGTTCGGGATTTTTTGATTCATAGAATCCATTCTGCTAATGTATCGACCATGTATGTCGGTTGACGATCCTGACCTTGAATGAAGACTGGTGTATGGACGCCAGAATTGACGTGCATCGTCCGGATGCCTCCATTGATTCCGAATAGAATATCCGTATGGTAGTTATCCCCGACCATGATGACGTCTTCTTTTGACAGACCAATCATCTCCGTTGCGATATCGACCATGACCGGTTCCGGTTTACCGATGAAGAACGGTTCCTTCTCCGTCGTCACGCGCAGTACGGACGTCAAGGCACCGTTTCCTGGTAAGAATCCACGTTCTGTCGGAATGGCGATGTCTCCGTTCGTCGAGATGAAGCGAGCACCGGCACGAATCGCGAGGGCACCGACAGCGAGTTTTTCATACGTGATTTGACGGTCGAGACCGATGACGACGTAATCTGCCGCTTCGGTTGCGACAACGTCTAACCCTTCCCGTTCAAGCGCATCAATCAGTCCTGTCTCACCTATGGCATAGACGCGTGCTTTCGGTGATAGATCAGCGATATAACGACCAGTCGCCATCGCACTCGTCAAGACGTGTTTCGCATCGGAATGAACACCCATCCCGCGTAATTTCTCCGCCACGGCTTCTGCCGTCATCGACGCATTATTCGTCACGAACAAATACGGAATGCCTTCTGCTTGCAGACGATTGACGAAATCGACCGCTTCTTTTACCGGTTCCGTTCCGTTATACATCGTTCCATCTAAATCAAATAAATAGCCTTTTGCCTTCATCCTGACTCACTCCTCGTTTGGTAAAAATGCAGACACCGGTCCGAGTTCTGTCTCGATATACCGGCGAATCGCTTCCGGGAAACGACGTAGTTCTGCTTCCTCTGTCTCAAGTACCGCCCGAATCTCCGCCATACTCGACTGTGTGAATGACCGGACGATCAACGTACGTAACGCAACGAGCTTCTTCAGACTCGTCGCGAGCGGTCCATCGATGACCTTCTCATCTTCTAAAATGAGAATGATATCTTCATAACTTCCCGGATCCCGCATGATGAATCCATCAATCATACTGTTTCCGATGTCGATGACACTCTCGATGACTAAAAAACCGATCCGTTCCATAGCCAGTGCCGTCGTCACCGGATCCCCCGTAACTTCCTTACTTTGTCGAAGTGCCGTCTCATAACAGACGACCGTCTCTTCGATTTTTTGACGATTGACGAAATACATCTTCATTCCCCCTCACATCCTCCATTTTATCGCTATCCGGCAATCCTGAAAAGCAGAAAGGTCATTTGCATCACATTCCCCAATGTGTTATCCTCAATTTAGATTTTTGCTGAAAATAGTATGTCACATTGGTGACGTGGAGGTTATATACATGGAACGGGAACTCGCACTGGAAATCGTACGCGCTACGGAAGCAGCAGCACTAGCTTCTGCTCAATGGATTGGTCGCGGTAAGAAAAATGAAGCGGATGATGCAGCAACGACTGCGATGCGCGAAGTCTTGAACACGGTCAACATGAACGGAACGGTCGTCATCGGTGAAGGTGAGCTCGACGAAGCACCAATGCTCTTCATCGGCGAACGTGTCGGAACAGCAAACGGTCCAATCGTTGACATCGCCGTCGACCCGCTTGAAGGTACGAACATCGTTGCCAAAGGTCTCGGTAATGCAATGGTCGTCATCGCCGTCGCCGATCAAGGTGCCCTGCTCCACGCACCGGATATGTATATGGATAAATTAACCGTTGGACCAAACTTAAAAGGGCACGTCTCGCTCGACGATCCACTTGAAGTCATCATTGAAAAAGCAGCTCAATACAACAACAAACGGATTGAGGACGTCACGGTTATCATGCAGGATCGCCCGCGTCACGATCACTTCCGCGAAGCCGCGATGCGGATGGGCGCACGGGTTCGTCTATTTGAAGACGGCGATGTCTCAGCTGGAATCGCACCACTCTCTCCTGCGACAGGAATCGATATCTTCATCGGAACAGGTGGTGCTCCTGAAGGTGTCATCACGGCTGCTGCCGTCAAAGCGATGGGCGGCGACATGCAGGCACGTTTACATCCGATGAACGAAGAAGAAACCGCTCGTGTCATCCGGATGGGGCTTGAAGATCCGCTTCAACTCTTGACGCTTGATGACCTCATCAAAAGCGACGATTGTATCTTTGCTGCGACCGGCGTCACGACGGGCGAAATGCTCGACGGCGTGAAGTTCTTGACGGATGATATCGTTGAGACGACATCCCTTGTCATGCGTTCAAAGACACGGACGATTCGAAAAGTCATCGCCGAGCATAGCTTATCGCGTAAACCATACTTGCAAAAAGTCCCCCAAACCCTTTAATCTGAAACAGATGTTAGGGAAATGAGGGAAGCTGAATGATGGAAGAACGTGATTTTTTATATGATGATGTCGAACAAACGAAGACACGCTTCGTCAGTTGGATTGGAGAAGCCAGTCGGTTTGATCTCGCCATCACCCACTCAGAGCATTTTTACGGTAAGATTCTCGTCTTGAATCTCTTATCGAATCGCTTTGCGATCATCGGCGCGGATGATTTTGATGAACCTGGCTACATCGCGACGGCGTTTGACGTCGAAGACGATGCGGCAACGGAACTTGAGATGTACCTGCGTGCTTATATCGGTCTATGAAAAAAGCCTTCGTCCGTGGACGAAGGCTTTTTCTTATAAGAGACGATCGTTTCGTTCATTTAGTGTGTTCGGTCCGCTGAAGACGTTCGTATTGTCTGACTCGTCATGGGCACGACGCTCTGAATGCTGGTCTGCTTCATCACCGACGAGTAATACGAATTGACCGCTTTCGACCGCATGATTTGCACGATCGACGTCTTCCTTCGTCAAGCCACTTCCATGAATCGCGTCGCCATGAGAAACTGTATCATCCTTTTTGAAGATACTCTTGATTTCCTGCCATAGATTACGATGATCTTCCTGTGACAGACGCGTAGATGTCTGTTGGTTGTTCAAATCCGCCAATTCCTCGATTTGTTCGAGATCGTATTTATCGTGCGCTAAGACTTTTAAATCAGTCGAGACGACACCGGCAACACGGAGATCGTGCACGGCACTGACGACTTCTGGTACGGATGAGTAAATTCCAACGATTCGCATGGATGGTTCCCCCTATAGGTACATGATACTTATAGTAATAGCCGAATTCCGTCCACTAGAAACGCTTTTCTGTATGACAGTTTGATTACTCGCTTTCCGTTTTCTCTGGTGCAGGTGCGAACTTCCGTTTCAACTTCAACGTATTGGATGAAGAACCGTCGAAGCGAGGTGGTGCTTCTTCTCCTTCTACCAATCCGATCTTCTTGACGATGAAGTAGGCACATCCGAAGTTACAGTATTCGTAGAGATAATCCGCCACATGCGAAATCTTCGTATCGAATGTCGCTTTCTCGTGTTGATCCTCATAGAAGCCACGTAGCCGTAATTGACCGTGCCCCCAGTCCCCCACGATATAATCATATTTCTCAAGGACGTCGCTAAAACGACCGATGAAGGCTTCCTCATTAAAACCTTCGCGCTTCTCTTCGACGACCTCATAACGTTCCCGATTGACTTGTATCATTATTCCCACCTCCTGCTGTTCTTATCATAGCATATTCCATTTCGCCTGGCAGACGAAAAACCGTCCGAGCAACTGCTCGAACGGTTTTTGATTATTAGTCGATCGGAAGTGCTGTTTTATTCTTTTTCGCTGCGTTGACTTGCTCATCCGCGTGATACGACGAACGAACGAGTGGACCTGCCTCACAGTGCGAGAACCCTTTGCTGAGGGCGATCTGCTTCAGTTCAGCAAACTCTTGCGGTGTATAGTATTTGATGACGTCGAGGTGTTTTTTCGTCGGTTGGAGATACTGACCGATTGTCATGATGTCGACGTTATTTGCGCGAAGATCATCCATCGTTTCAAGAATCTCTTCCCATGTCTCACCAAGACCAAGCATCAAGCTCGACTTCGTTGGAATTTCAGGTGCGAGTTCCTTCGAACGACGAAGGAATTCAAGCGTCCGGTCGTAAGTGGCTTTCGCACGAACGGTCGGCGTCAGACGGCGGACCGTCTCGATGTTGTGGTTCATGATGTCTGGTTGTGCATCGATCAGCGTTTTCAACGCTTCAAAGTTCCCGCCCATATCTGAAGGCAAGACTTCGATTGATGTCTCTGGGTTCATCCGACGCACTTCACGGACAGTTTCAGCGTAAACGCCTGCTCCGAAATCATTCAAATCGTCACGAGCAACCGCTGTGATGACCGCATGCTTCAGGTTCATCAATCGAACGGATTCCGCGACACGTTTTGGTTCTTCGAGATCGAGTTCGTTTGGACGTCCTGTCGTCACGGCGCAAAAACGGCACGCACGTGTACAGATACTTCCGAGAATCATGAACGTCGCCGTCCGGCGTACCGCCCAACACTCGTGGATATTCGGACACTTTGCTTCCTCACAGACAGTATGTAGCTTTTTCTCGCGCATCATACTTTTTAATTCTGTGTAGGTTTCATTCGTATTCAGCTTGATTTTCAACCATTCCGGTTTACGTTGGATTTCTCCGCGTCCCATGGTTTCGCTTCCCCCTTCATCCCCAAAAAGTCAATTAATGTCTGCTTTAGTATAACAAACAATCAGGGTTTGCGAACATGCAATTCATTATATTCCGACTTCTCCGATAAGCGTTCGAACAATAAATCCCGTAACAATTCCGGCATGAAATATTCTTTTGGCATTTCTTTGATCGCTGGGAAGAGTGGACCGAATGTGAACATATCCGGCAAGACGACCGTATAGTTTCGCGTTGGCTCAAGCGGTTGATGTTCCGCCAAACCAGCATAATGCATCCGCCCCATCAACTTACCACGGAAACCGAGACCACGAACCTTTAGTTGTTCGAACTGATCTGTTTTGACTTCGTCGAGGAAAGCTTGGACTTCCACTCCGGTCATCGTCACTTTACAGGGATTGATCGGGTGCGGGCAGAGTCGATGTAAATCAAAGGCAGAGACAGGACCTGGTGGAAGTGACCCAAGCAGAATGCCTGCCGGAACACAAGCGATATCCGCATCACACCAGTCGCGCATCGTCTCGACAAGCAATTGTGAGAATGGCGACTCGCTGAACCAGTCATTGGCTAGACCCGATGTCTCGCCAATCGGCTCCTTCATCTGTTGTTCCGCCAGATATTGTTCCCGGTCGAGCAATTTTGCCGTCGCTTCATCCTCGGCGTAATCGTGCAAGGAGTGAAGGACCGCTTCCTTCTCGCCAGTGTCCGTATTCATATAAATTTCACCCGCATACTGACCATGTTTACCGGCTTGGGTGATCAAGACACCATTCTTAACGACACCGTCATCAAGGACATGATGCGTATGCGCACCGATGATCAAATCCAGTTCTGGAAAACGCATCGCCAGTTCTTCGTCTTGATAGAAACCAAGGTGACTTAAGCAAATCAAGACGTCGACTTCTTGGCGCAACCGCTCGATTTCACGCGCTGCGACGTCAAACGGTTCTTCGATCGTCCAACCAAGTAAACCGTATAGTTCAATATACGGTGCCGTCAGACCAAAGACGCCGACTTTGCCGGTCGGTAATTCGTGAATGACCCCTTGTTTGGCAAACGGTGCTTCTAAATTCGAGACGAGGACCGGAAAGTCCGCTTCCGTGTAGAGATTCGCTAACCAGTCATGTGGAAACGTGATGCCTTCATTGTTCCCGATCGTCACGGCGGTTGGCATCAACGCATTCAGTAGATGCGTATTGATCTTTCCTTTTGTTGCTTCCGTCGCTGGATCCACACGGTCAGCATGATCGCCGAGATCAAAAACGAGCGAATCGTACGTCCGGTGTTCCTTGACGAAGGACATGTAGCGAGGCCACATATCGAAGTGTGAGTGCAAATCATTATAGTGAATGATGTGTAACTTCATGCAGAAGCCCCCCTTGATGATTTAGAACAAAGAGATTTGTCGCGGCGCGAGTTCATAGTCGAGATCGAGAATCTCGATTAATCGTTTCGCATTCGGGGCAGCATCTCCTGCTGAGTTGTTATTAAAAAAGACATAGACATCCTTTGCTTCCGCTGCAACGTCGCGGACGTGACTTGCGAGTTCTTGTAGCTCGTCTTCCGAATACCGATAGAGACAGCGGACTTTTCGCCAATCTTCGCTGCTTTGACCGGGTTTCTTTAACCAACCGGCTTTATTTCGTCCGTGGAGGCGGATGAATGCCGTCTCCTGCGTCACGACCGGTACGAATGGTACGGAACCATCTTCCGTCTGCGGTTCGTCACAAATCGTATGAATGAACTGATGTTCCTTCAGAAAACGGAGCGTTCTCTCACGATAAGCTTCCGAATACCACGATGGATTTCGGAACTCGATCGCGACCGGCAGTCCGGCAAGTGATTTTCGAATCGTTTGCAAATATTCCAAGTGCATTTTGCTGACATCGAACCAGGGCGGCAACTGCACGAGGATCGCCGCAATCTTTCCACTCTTTCGCATCGGTTCGATCGACGCGATATATTGTTCAAAAATCGGTCCGAGCGGATCTTTGTTATCCCGGTCGTGCCCACTCATCGCCCGGTGAACCTTGACGATGAAGCGAAACCCGTCCGGCGTCTCGGATGTCCATTTCTCATAGTTTCGTTCCGGTTGAATCGCATAGAATGTCGAGTCGACCTCGACCGCTGGAAAATGACCGGCATAGGCAGCCAGTTTCTCTTTACGATCTTGCGGGGTCAAGTAGAGACTATCATGATCTCCCCAGCCCGTGACACCGATATATATCATGCTCTCTTCCCCCTCGTATGTTCTATTCTACCTATTCATCATAGCATAGCAGAATCCGGGATTTCTTCTTCGATGCTTCCTAAGCAAACACTCTTTTTTCAGAAAAAAGACATCCTCTCCTCCCTACTCATGCAGGAAGGAAAAGGATGCCTAGTCACCGTTCTCATCATGAAGCAGTAGACTGTGTCTCGACGATTTTCGGAGCAGGAGCTCTTCGTTTTGGAACTGGAACGATATAGTTTCCGTACGGCAATAGACTGATCACATAAGAGACAGAAATCGAAGCCGCAAGCGTGACGATCATCGCACAAATGAACATACTCGCAGAGTCGAAGTAAGCGAAGAGATCCGTTCGACCGATTCCGCGAATGACGAGCGGATGAATCAGGTAAATCCCCATCGAATGCGTTCCGATCGTCTGGAAGATGCGCATCGCTGTCGCATCCGTCTGGACACGGCGGAAGACGTAGTTCAAGACGACGAGGACGAACGGGATGTACACAAGGTTCGAAATGTTCGTCGACGTGTACGTCCGTTCTAGGTCGATGCTGACCCAAATATCAAGGATGATCAATCCACTGATCAGCAATAAGATTGTCCGATGACGCTTTAGAATCTGTTGAATCTCTTCATAATAGACGGCATATGTAATCCCCATCATGAAATAGGCAATCCAATTGAGTAAGAAAGATCGGCTATTGACGAGTCGATCAAGAAACTCGATGTCTGTCGTTAAGTTTCCTGAAGTCAGCCAGAAGTAGTTGACGCCCATCGCCGCCACTGTCGCGACAAGCAGCAATGTTCCTTTCTTAAGTCGTGCAAGTACCGGAAATACGACATAAAACTGAAGTACCGTCAAAATGAAGTACAGATGGAAGTTTGCTGTTCCATAAAGGAAGTAATCCGATAGCGGCATACCTGGTTTTAAACTATCTTCTACATGATAACGATACACGAGGTAGATCGTGCTCCAAATCAGGTAAGGAATAAAGATTTTAGAGAAACGTGACTTGACGAATGTTCCGAAATCGAATCCTTTGCGCTGGACCATCGACATCAACAGAAACGCACTGATGATGGCAAAGATCGGCGTACCAATCCGAGAAAATTGATCGATGTAACCAATCGCTTCATTTTGGAATTCCCCTTTCGAATGATACAAACCGGCGATGACATGGACAGCGACGACCATGATTGCCGCAATCGATCGAATGACAGGAATTTCTTGATAAAATTTCATTTTTTCACACCTTAATCATGTTTATATATTTTTTCACAAAAGTTATTATAATCTATTTTCGTCCAAATTAAATGATAATATCCAAATTTTATCGGATGTAACGAAAAAGAATCCCTTTTGAAATAAGAGACTCTTTTTTGTGAAGACTAGATTTTTTCGTAAGATAACGCGATACATCCGGAAGCAAAGACGCGTGTTTCGACTAACCGTAGCGTCTGTGGTTGATCAAATACCGGAAACATCCGTTTTCCACTACCGAGCAGAACGGGGTAGATCACGACATGATAGCGATCGACGAGTCCAAGCTCAATTGCTTCAGAAGCAAGCGTCGCCCCACCGATCGCAATCTGTTTTCCAGGCAATGCTTTTAGTGCTTGAAGTTCCTCGGCAAGCGACTGATTCGCTAGACGCGCATTTCCTGTGACGGAATCAAGCGTCCGCGAGAAGACGACCTTCTCAAGCGATTGCCAGGTTTTCGCATACTCAACGACAATCGGCTCGTCTTCCTGATCCGCTGTCTCCCAGTATTGCATCATCTCGTACAAACGACGTCCATAGACATGAGTATCGAACGCTTTCTCGTAGTCATTGAAATACTGATGTAATTCTGCGTCTGGTGAAGCGAAATCAATCCTACCTGACGCATCTTCGATATAACCGTCGAGCGAGACTTGAAAGGAATAGACGATGTCACGCATAGTAATCCCTCCTTTTTCACTCTTTACCCGAATAACCATTTCATGAAAAAAACTCCCTCATCCGTAGATGAGAGAGTAAGACGAATTATCCGATTGAACCTTCCATCTCGAACTTGATGAGACGGTTCATTTCGACCGCATATTCCATTGGAAGTTCTTTCGTGAATGGCTCGATGAAGCCCATGACGATCATTTCCGTTGCTTCCTCTTGTGAGATCCCGCGGCTCATGAGGTAGAACAATTGCTCTTCCGAGACCTTCGAGACTTTCGCTTCGTGCTCGAGCGAAATGTTATCATTGAGGATTTCGTTGTACGGAATCGTATCCGACGTCGATTGGTTATCCATGATGAGCGTATCACATTCGATGTTCGAACGTGCACCTGTCGCTTTCCGTCCGAAGTGAACGATACCGCGGTACGTGACTTTACCACCGTGTTTTGAGATCGACTTCGAGACGATCGTCGACGATGTGTTCGGTGCTAAGTGAATCATCTTCGCACCCGCATCTTGGTGTTGACCTTTACCAGCGATTGCGATTGACAATGTCATACCACGTGAACCTTCACCTTTGAGGATGACGGCTGGGTATTTCATCGTCAGTTTCGAACCGATGTTACCATCGACCCATTCCATCGTTGCGCCAGCTTCACAGATCGCACGCTTCGTAACGAGGTTGTAGACGTTGTTCGCCCAGTTTTGGATCGTCGTGTAACGGCAGTAAGCGTTTTTGTTGATGAAGATCTCAACGACCGCTGAGTGAAGCGAGTTCGTCGTGTAGACCGGTGCTGTACATCCTTCGACGTAGTGAACTGATGCTTCGTCATCAACGATGATCAACGTCCGCTCGAATTGACCCATGTTTTCCGAGTTGATGCGGAAGTAGGCTTGAAGCGGCGTGTCGACTTTAACGCCTTTTGGTACGTAGATGAACGATCCACCTGACCAGACCGCTGTGTTCAGTGCTGCGAACTTGTTGTCTGTTGGCGGGATCAATTTTCCGAAGTACTCACGGAAGATATCTTCGTTCTCTTTTAACGCTGTATCTGTATCTTTGAAGACGACACCAATTTCTTCGAGGTCTTCTTTCATGTTGTGATAGACAACTTCTGACTCGTACTGTGCCGAGACACCTGCCAAGTATTTTTGCTCTGCTTCAGGGATACCGAGCTTATCAAACGTACGTTTGATTTCTTCTGGTACTTCATCCCACGATTTCTCTGCACGTTCAGACGGCTTAACGTAATACGTGATGTCGTCGAAGTTCAATTCTGAGAGATCGCCACCCCACGCTGGCATTGCTTGTTCGTTGAAGATCTTGAGTGATTTCAAACGGAAATCAAGCATCCATTGTGGTTCTTCCTTCATTTTCGAGATCGTTTCGACGACTTCAGTCGTCAAGCCGCGTCCAGAACGGAAGATCGAGATATCGCGATCGTGGAAACCATATTTATAATCGCCAATTTCCGGCATGTTCTTTGCCATGTTCATTTCCTCCTCTTACTTGCTTGTGACCGAAGTTTACTTCCCTTCTTCTACGCCGCGTTCGAGCGCCTTCCAGGCAAGTGTCGCACATTTGATCCGTGCCGGGAATTTCGTGACACCCGAGAGTGCCTCGACGTCCCCGAGGTCGAACGATTCGTCGTCATAGTCTTTTCCTTGGACCATGTCCGAAAAGATATCCGCGAGTCGTAAGGCTTCTTCGATAGTCTTACCTTTGACGAGTTGCGTCATCATTGAAGCAGACGCCATGCTGATCGAGCAGCCCTCCCCGTCAAATTTCGCATCACGGACGACATCGTCTTCAATCGCGAGCTGGAGACGAATCGTATCGCCGCACGTCGGATTGTTCATGTCGATCGTGACGCCCCCCTCGATCGCACCGCGATTTCGGGGAGTTTTATAGTGATCCATGATCACTTGACGATACAAGTGATCGAGATTGTTAAAATCCATGACTGAAATACTCCTTCGTTTGGCGAAGTCCTGTCACGAGTGCGTCAACCTCTTCTTTCGTGTTGTAGAGATAGAAGCTAGCGCGAGCCGTCGAGCTCGCTCCGAGCCAACGCATCAAGGGCTGTGCACAGTGATGACCGGCGCGAACCGCGATTCCCTGCATATCAAGGACGGTTGCGACGTCATGTGCATGGACATCACCGAGATTGAACGTGACGAGTCCAACGCGTTCTTCCGGACCGTAAATCGTTAGTCCGTCGATGTCACGCATTTGTGCCATCGCGTACTGCGCGAGTTCACGTTCGTGTGCTTCGACGTTCTCTAAACCAATCTCTTCTAAGAAATCAATCGCTGCCGATAAACCAACGGCACCAGCGATGATTGGTGTACCCGCTTCGAAACGATATGGAGACGGTTTGAACGTCGACTCTTCAAGACCAACGTAATCAATCATCTCACCACCGAATTCGACGGGTTCCATCGCATTGAGTAATGCCTTTTTCCCGTAAAGGACACCAACGCCTGTCGGACCACACATCTTGTGTGCGGAGAAAGCGAGGAAGTCACAGTCGAGATCCGTGACATTGATCCGTTGGTGTGGCGCACTTTGCGCAGCATCAACGACCATGACGGCACCTCTAGCGTGCGCAAGACGCGCGACTTCTTTGATCGGATTGATCGTACCTAAAACGTTCGAGACATGTGCCATCGCTACGATCTTCGTCCGGTCGGACAGTTGTGCTTCGACCGCTTCGACCGTCACGCGACCATCAGCTGTCAAATCGACGTATTTCAACTTCGCTTTTTTGCGTTTAGCGACTTGTTGCCACGGAATGAGATTCGCATGGTGTTCGAGGTACGTGACGACGATTTCGTCGCCTTCTTCGACATGCTCCATGCCGTAGCTTGACGCGACGATGTTAATCGCCGTCGTCGTGCCGCGGGTAAAGATAATTTCTTCATGGTGTTGCGCCTGGATGAAACGACGAACGTTCTCACGCGCACCTTCGTACGCATCCGTCGCTCGTGTTCCGAGCGTATGGACGCCACGGTGCACATTCGAATGAATCGTCTTATAGTAGTCGTCAATCGCATTGATGACGACGAGCGGCTTCTGCGAAGAGGCCGCACTATCGAGATAGACGAGTTTCCGGTCGTTGACCTGTTGGTCGAGGATCGGAAACTGATTGCGGATGGATGCATCGATTCCCATATTAGTTTACTTTCCCTTCGATGACTTGAACGAGACGTTCTTTCACCGAGTCAATCGCAAGTTCCGAGACGACTGGCTGGAGGAATCCGTGAACGACGAGGCGTTCTGCTTCCTTCCGTGAAAGGCCACGGCTCATCAAGTAGTAGAGTTGTAGTTCATCGACACGACCGACAGATGCCGCGTGTCCTGCCATGACGTCATCCTCATCGATCAAGAGGATTGGGTTCGCATCACCACGTGCCTTTTCAGACAACATGAGGACACGTTCTGTTTGAACGCCGTTTGATTTCGAAGCACCGTGATGGATCATCGACGTTCCGTTGAAGATAGATGTTGCTGCGTCTTTTTGGACACCGTGGATCAAGATGAAACCTTCTGATCCTTTACCGAAGTGGTCCGTCCGGACGTTGAAGTTTTGTTTTTGCTCTCCACGACCGACCGTAACGGCTTTCGTATCTGAGAACGAATCGTTTCCGACGAGGTGTGTTTTCGTTTCTGTAACCGTGTGACCGTCATTCATGTGACCGAGTGCCCATTCGAGCTTCGCGCCTTGTTTGACGACACCACGACGGTTCATATACGTGATGGCACCTTTTGATAGCGTGTCGACACCACCGAAGAGGACTTTTGCGTTGTCTTCAACGAAGACTTCTGTGACGACGTTGACGTTGTGCGCTTCATCACCATAAGAGACGAAGTTTTCGATATACGTCAGTTCGCTGTCCGCATCTGCGACGATGATCGCGTGATGGTAAAGCGCTGCGCCTGATTGCTCAAGCGTGTAGATCGCTTGCATCGGTACAGAAAGCTTAACGCCTTTTGGTACATAAAGGAACGTACCGCCGTTACGAAGTGCTGCGTTTAATGCCGCAAGACGATCTTCGTTAACTTGAACACCTTCCGTCATGAAGTACTTCTCGACGAGTTCCGGGTGTTGTTTTAATGCGTCTTCGAGCGTCGTGAAGATGACGCCGTTCGCCGCTTCACTGTTTTGCGCGTGAACAAGTTGTCCGTTACGCGTGACGAGCATGTGATCACGGTTTTCGCCGATCAATGCTTCGATATCTGAAGAAAGACCAGTGACGGTTTCGAGTTCCGTCGTACCTTCTGTGAAGTTCCAGCCTTCGATCTTGATTTTTTCTACTTTTGGCAATGCGAGCGTTGGGGCAAGATCAAGCGCGTCTTGACGCTTTGCGACCATCCAAGATGGTTCCCCTAAGCGAGTCGCACGTTCTGCCACTGCCTCGCGATTTACTGCAAGATTCAGTTCTACAGTCATCATGCTTCCTCCCTCGTCTTACGCTTTTGTTTCGATTTCGACGTCTTCGATGCCGAGTTCTTTTTTAACCCAGTCATAACCTTCTGCTTCGAGACGGTGTGCGAGTTCTTTACCACCAGACATGACGATTTTTCCGCCCATCATGATGTGGATGAAGTCTGGCTCGATATAGTTCAAGAGACGTTGGTAGTGCGTGATGATCAAGCAACCGAATTCAGGTGAACGCATTTCGTTGACACCTTTTGCGACGACTTTCAATGCATCGATATCAAGACCTGAATCGATTTCATCAAGAATCGCGATCGCTGGTTTAAGCATCATCATCTGAAGAATTTCGTTACGTTTCTTTTCTCCACCAGAGAAACCTTCGTTGAGGTAACGGTGTGCCATTTCTGAAGGCATCTCGAGAAGACCCATTTGTGAATCAAGCTCACGGATGAACTTCATGAGTGAGATTTCATCGCCTTCTTCGCGGCGCGAGTTGATCGCTGAACGAAGGAAGTCGGAGTTCGTGACACCACTGATTTCGCTTGGGTACTGCATTGCGAGGAACATACCCGCTTGTGCGCGCTCATCAACTTCCATGTCGAGGACGTCTTCGCCGTCGAGTGTGACTGAACCAGATGTCACTTCGTACGATGGGTGACCCATCAATGCTGATGCGAGTGTTGATTTACCTGTCCCGTTTGGCCCCATGACCGCGTGGATTTCCCCGCCTTTGATTTCCAAGTTGACGCCTTTCAAGATTTCCTTGCCGTCGATCGCGACGTGTAGATCTTCAATCTTCAAGTGTGAAGCCTTCATGTTAGAATCCCTCCATCTATTCATTTCGTGACTGACGATTCAGAACACGAGCGTTACTAATTTAGTATCATTCTAATCTTAAAGAAACATCGCGTATTATTCAAGCGTCATCGCTCGTTGATTTTTCTCAAAATCATGCGTTTTGTTGAGAATCATTCGAAAGTTTCACCGGTTCCTCGAGTTCCTCGATCGTCGAAGCCCGATGAATCCGTTGTGACAGTAAGAGCAGTGGTATTCCGAATAATGTCAAGCCCGCTAATATCCCGAAAATCGGTAACGGACGGTCCGCTCCATATAAACTTAACAAATGTCCTCCGGCGATCGGACCGATTGATTGTCCGATCGACGTCAAGCCCATCGCCCCGAAATAACTGCCCCGTAATTCTGGCTTCGCGAACCGATCGGTTAAGATATCAGTCATCGTGAACATCATGACTTCCCCGCACGTGAAGATGAACATCGCGACGATCATCAACCAGATCGCGTTCGCATTTCCCATGATGAACAATCCGATCGCAACAGTCGCAATCCCGGTCGTGATCGAGACGAGTGGTGACGTCTTGACACCAAACTTCATGATTGGATACTGGACGATCAAGACGGTGATTGCATTGATCGTGATTAAGATCGCATAGAGTGTCTTCCCGCCTTCAAGGAGTGACGTTTCCGTCAAGAACTGTGGCAAGGTCGAGTTGAACTGGCTGTAGCCAAAGACCCCGAAGATGATGCCGGCAAGTGCCAGCGTAAAGGCGATATCCGTCCGCAACAGACGAACCGTTGCTCCAAACGAGACCTTTTTCCCACCATGCGTCTCGGTGATTGGATAGCGTTTGAATAAGATACCGATCATCACCCCGTACACGATATAGACGAACGCCGTGATGTAAAACGTCGCGGACGTGTTCCCTGCACTCAGCAGCAAGGCGATTCCCGGTCCGATCGCTGCTGCGATGTTGATCATCGCGTAACGGATATTGAAGACGAACAATCGGTTCGCTTCGTCCGTCGTATCACTGATCAGGGCACGGGCGGACGGTTCAAAAATCGAGCGACAGACCCCGTTCAAGGCACTGAGCGTAAAGAATGCCCAGAATGTCTCGACTTGTGCCAGCGCGATGAAGACGACCGCGAACCCAATCGTTCCGGCAAGCATCATCGTCCGCCGTCCATAACGGTCTGACAAAGTACCACCGATGAAGCTCATGACGAGACTGGCGATCGCCGAAATACTGAGCACCCAGCCGACATCGACCGGATCAAACTTCAGGACGGTCGTCATGTAGATGGCGAAGAACGGCATCGTGATGAACGTTCCGAGACGCGAGAAAAACGTCCCGAACAAGACCCCGAGTGTCAACGGATGCAGTTGACGTATGCGTTGCATATGATTCCCCCTAACCCCTGTTTCAGACAAATGAAAAGCATCCTTCCATTATATAGGAAGGATGCCGGTTTCGGTGAACTTATTTGCTGACTGGAACGACCGCACCTTTGTACTTGTCGAGGATCCAATCTTGGTTTTTCTTCTCGTGCAGAACGTCAAGAAGTGCTGTGACACGCTTGTCTTTCTCATCGCCGTCACGTGTGACGATGATGTTGACGTATGGTGAAGACTCATCTTCTGAAGCGATCGCGTCTTTCAGTGGGTTCAGACCGTTATCGATCGCATAGTTCGTGTTGATGAGGACAGCGTCGCCTTCATTGTTTTTATAAGCTTGCGGAAGAAGTGATGCTTCGATGTTCGTCTTGAACTTGAGTTTCTTCGGGTTCTCTGCGATATCACCGAGTTGTGCATCTGTTGTTTTACCGTCTTTAAGCTTGATCAATCCTTCATTTTGAAGGAACGTCAAGACACGACCGCGTTCCGCGACGTTTGAGCTCGTCAGGATCGTTGCACCATTTGGTAACTTATCGAGTGATTTGTATTTCTTCGAATAAATACCGAGTGGTTCAACGTGGACGCCACCTGCGTTCGCGAACTTATATGATTTGTTTTCTTTCTCTTGTTGCTCAAGATACGGTACGTGCTGGAAGTAGTTCGCATCGATTTCTTTTGAAGCGAGTGCTTTGTTCGGAAGTACGTAATCTTGGAACTTCTTGATTTCAAGCTTGTAACCTTTTGCTTCGTATTCTTTTTTAACGTGCTCAAGAATCTCAGCGTGCGGTACGTTTGATGCACCAACGACGAGTGTTTTGTCGTCGCTACCTGATCCTGATGATTTTTCGCCACATGCAGCAAGGCTGATTGCTAAGACGGATACAGCAGCAGTACCTACGAATTTTTTCCAAACTTTCATGAATGATTCCTCCAATATGAATAAAATTTGAATTAACGTTTATCGATCGCACGGATCAGCAAATCACCAATGATTTGGATGACGAAGACGATCGCTAAGATTAAGAGTGTCGCAATGACGATGACATCGTTTTGAGAACGCTGGAATCCTTCGATGAAGGCCATGTCCCCAAGTCCACCTCCGCCGACTACTCCGGCCATTGCCGTATAACCGACAAGTGAGACGAGTGTGACCGTGATACCAGAAACGATGGCAGGCAACGCTTCCGGGATTAAGACTTTATAGATGATTTGGAACTTCGTCGCCCCCATCGATTCAGCTGCCTCGATGACACCTTTATCGACTTCACGTAACGCGAGTTCAACCATCCGACCGTAAAATGGTGCAGCACCGAAAATCAGTGCCGGTAATGCTGCCGTTGGTCCGAGGAACGAACCGACGATCGCTGTCGTAAATGGAATCAATAAGATCAGTAAGATGATGAACGGAATCGAACGGAAGACGTTGACGATCAAGCTCAACACTGAATAGAACGCCCGATTCTTGAACAATAACTCTTCGTTTGTCGCATACAATAGTAAACCAATGATCAAACCGAGAACGAATGTCGAAACCCCAGCGATTGCCGTCATATAGACGGTACTGCCTGTCGCTTCCCACACCATGTCCCAATCTAGGTTGTCAAAGAATGAAATCATCGGTGATCCACCTCCACTTCAACATCACTGGCTTGAAGCTTCGTGATGACCGCTTGTGTTGCTTCTGTTTCCCCGATCAACTGAATGAACAGTGTACCGAGTGCCCCTTCCTGCGATTGACCGACGTTTCCGCCGATGATATTGAACAGGACCGGTGAATCCTTCATGACTTCCGCGAGGATCGGGCTTTCCGCTGTCGATCCGACGAACGTCAACTGAACGATTTTTCCGGTTGGGTAGCGTTCGCGTAGTTTCGCGAACGTTAACTCGTTCTCTGACGGTGACGTCAATTGTTTGACGAATTCCTTCGTCATCGCTTGCTTCGGATGACGGAAGACTTCTGCGACCGGTCCTTGCTCGACGATTTTACCGGCTTCCATGACGGCGACCCGGTGACAGATTTTTTGAATGACGTGCATCTCGTGTGTGATCAAGACGATCGTTAGTTTCAGTTTTTCATTGATGTCGACGAGTAACTCAAGGATTGAGTCCGTCGTCTTCGGATCGAGTGCACTTGTTGCCTCGTCACATAAGAGAACGTCCGGGTTCGATGCCAGTGCCCGAGCGATACCGACACGTTGTTTTTGACCACCGGATAATTGTGACGGATAAGCTTTTTCGCGTCCGTCCAAACCAACGAGTTGGATCAGTTCCGCTACCCGTTCCTTGCGATGTGCTTTCGGGAAGCCACCTAGCTCGAGTGGGAACATGATGTTCTCTTCAACCGTCCGTGACCATAGTAAGTTGAAGTGTTGGAAGACCATCGAGACATTCTTGCGGACGCCTCGTAATTCTTTTGGTTTCAGTGATGTCATTTCAACACCATCGATTTGGATCGAACCACTCGTTGGTGCTTCGAGCATATTCAGTAATCGGATCAGAGTCGATTTCCCTGCTCCGGAATAACCGATTATTCCAAAAATTTCACCGCGCTCGATTGTCAGATCGACATTCGCGACGGCTTCGACCGCTCCGCGCTTTGAGCGATAAATCTTTCCTACGTCTTGTAAACGAATCACAACTGTCCCTCCTAAAATAAAAAAAGTGCGCGCGTTTTAGAGCAAACGCGCGCACTTTTCAGTACACAAAACCATTTGCTCTCATCTCCCAGACTTTTGTCTGCTGGAATTAGCACCACTTCGGATTAGATCCGCGGTTGCCGGGTTTCATCGGGCCAGTCCCTCCACCACTCTCGATAAGAGTTTCGGTATTAAGTTTGTAGAATATATTCTGAATATTAGCAGGGGTTATTTTTGTTGTCAAACAGTTTTTTCAGAAACTTTTTCGAGGAACGTGAAAGCACGTGTTAAGTCTTCTTTCAAATCTTCTGCGTCTTCAAGTCCAACTGAAATCCGAACGAGACCGTCCGTGATACCGAGTTCTGCCCGACGTTCTGCTGGGATCGACGCGTGCGTCATCCGTGCCGGAACGGAAATCAGACTCTCGACGGCACCAAGACTTTCAGCAAGTGTGAAGAAGTGTGTCGCCTCGACGAGTTTTTCTGCGTTCGCTGCTGAACCAACATCAAAGCTGATCATCCCACCAAATCCAGTCGCTTGTTTCGCTTGGATGTCGTGACCAGGATGCGATGCAAGTCCCGGGTAGAAGATGTTTGAGACAATATCTTGCGCTTGTAGGAACGCAACGAGATCATGTGCTGTCTCTTCGATCGCATCCATCCGGATACCGAGTGTACGAAGACCACGGACGAGCAAGAAGCTGTCTTGCGGTCCAAGCACGCCGCCTGTCGAGTTTTGGATGAAGTGCAGCTCTTCGCCGAGCGCATCATCTTTGACGACGACAAGTCCAGCGACGACGTCCGAATGTCCGCCGATGTATTTCGTCGCACTGTGCAAGACGATGTCTGCACCAAGTGCGAGTGGTTGTTGATGGTATGGTGTCGCGAACGTGTTGTCGACGACGAGTTTAAGATCGTGACGTTTTGCGATTGTTGCGATTGCTTCAATGTCCGTAACTTTCAACAACGGGTTCGTCGGTGTTTCGACGTAGACGATCTTCGTGTTGTCTTGAATCGCTGCTTCCGTTGCCGCAAGGTCCGTCGTATCGACGAATGTCACTTCGATGTTGAACTTCGGTAAGACGCGTTGCATCAAGCGGAACGTACCACCGTAGACGTCATCGGTCATGACGATGTGGTCGCCAGACTCAAGTAAGTGGAAGACGGCATGGATCGCTGCCATCCCAGAACCGAAGGCAAAACCACGTGCGCCACCTTCGAGATCCGCAATCAATCGTTCGATGCTCGTCCGTGTTGGGTTCGCTGTCCGTGAGTATTCGTATCCGTCCTTGAGTTGACCGATTTTATCCTGCTTGTATGTGCTTGTTTGATAGATCGGAGGTGTGACGGCTCCTGTTGCCCGGTCGACACCTGTTCCTCCATGAATCAATGCTGTCTTCTTACGCATGAGTTTCGTCCACCTTTTCAAAGATTTGTTGGCTCAAGTAGCGTTCGGCACTGTCTGCGAAGACGGTGACGATCGTACTGCCGGGGTGACGCTTCGCGATATCAAGCGCAGCAACGAGCGCTGCACCTGCTGAACTACCAACGAGTAATCCTTCGCGAGCAGCGAGTGTATGAACCGCGTCAAATGCATCGCGGTCAGAAATCGTATGAATCTCGTCGACGAGTTCACGCGGAACGAGACTTGGCCATTTTGCTGTTCCAATGCCTTCTGTCTTATGAGGACCGGCTGGACCACCATTTAAGACGGAGCCTTCCGGTTCGACGATTGCTGCTTTTGTACCGAGACGTTGTTTTAAGAAGTCCGCTGTTCCGGTGAACGTACCACCTGAACCACAACCGGCAACGAACCAGTCGATGTGCGGCAAGTCCGCAATCAGCTCAGGACCGAGTGTCCGCTGATACGTGACTGGGTTCTCTTCGTTTTCGAATTGTAACGGAACGTAACTGTTCGGAATTTCCTGACCGAGTTCTTTTGCCCGGTCGATCGCCCCTTGCATATCGAGTTCAGTCGGCGTGTTGACGACGGTTGCGCCGAGTGCCCGCATCAACGTCTGCTTTTCCTGACTGAATTTTTCCGGAACGACACAGATGACTTGGAGATCGTATTTCTTAGCGGCGAGCGCCAAGCCGATGCCGGTATTCCCGGCTGTCGGCTCGATGATCGTACCGCCTGGTGTCACATGTCCGTTTTCGATTGCTGCATCAACGAGTTGAATGCCAAGGCGGTCTTTGACGCTGCCCCCAGGGTTCATCCATTCGAGCTTCGCCAAAATGCGCGTACCAGCAGGCAAATCGAATGAAGTGATCTCGTAGAGTGGTGTGTTTCCGACGAGGTCGCGGACGTTGTTCGCGATCATCCGAAGACGATGTCCCATTCATCACGACCGGCAAGCATTTTCTCGGCATAGTGCTTCGCTCCTTTGAGGTCATGTGCGCTCGCAAATCCACATTGGACTTCGTTTTGCGCTGGAATCTCTTCTGCTGCGAGGACGTCTTTCAACGTCTTCTCAACGAGTTCGCTCATTTTTTCGACCGAGTCGAAGTTCATCATCGCCATGTAGAAACCTGTTTGGCATCCCATCGGCGAGACATCGATGACATCATCCGAGTAGTTACGGATGTTTTCAGCAAGTAAGTGCTCGAGTGTGTGCATCGCACGCATCGGCATTTGCTCAACGTTTGGTTGTGTGAAACGGATATCGTATTTGACGACTTGGTCGACTTTACCTTCTTTATAACCCGCGACGCGGATATAAGGTGCTTTGACTTTCGTATGATCCAGGTTAAAGCTTTCGACGTTCATTTTTTGAAGTGCCATGATTTATTCCCCCATTTTCTCGGCTTCTACGAGCCAGACGAAGTGATTGTATTGTATAAATTTAACAGTGAATCCCCGTGATGTAAACAATTCTTCCATGACTGGAATCAACGGGTAAAACTCGCGTTCGAGATCTTCCGCTAACGCATCAAACCCTTGAGCACGTGCTTCACGGATCGTTTGCAGGCGCGCCTCTTCTGAGACGAACATCGTATCCGCGTAGACGATTTTTCCGTCTGCCGGTAAATGTGATGCCATCAGTTCGATTGCTTCTCCCTTTTCCTCATCTGTTAGATGATGAAACGCATACGTCGAAACAAAACTGCGTGCTCCCTTCGCCTCGAACGAGAGGAAGTGACCATCCTGTACATCAAGCGACGGAATCTTTTCCGTCAGGATTGCCCGCATCTCCGGACTTGGTTCAACGGCGAGTACGGCGTCGTGACGTGCCAGAAGACGTTGTGTCAGGTTCCCTGTGCCTGCTCCGAATTCAATGACCGGCGACTGCGCTTTATCCGCTACTGTATCCAAAATCTCATCGTATCGACGAAAAACCTCTTTATATTCCGGATCGTGTCCGGTTACTGTCTCGTCATACGTTGATGCCCATTCTGTGAAAACATCCATAAAACGTACTGTCATGCCTTGTCGTCCTCCATCTCACCAGTTAATTCCGAGTAATCGGATATGAATTAAAGTAATTTTCCTTATTCGCATTGTAGCAAGGAGATTCTATCCTGGCAAGCGACCGGCTCGAAAAACTTCCAGAAAACAAAAAAAAGGCGTTGCCGGCGAACCGACAACACGAATAATGTGGTTAGAAATGCTACGAAGGAAAACCCAGCTCCATTCGGAATTGTTCGCTCTTCCGCATGGAGGACGGCGCCTGTTCGACATGATCGCCAGCTTACGTTCACTTCCTGATCGGTCCTTTCGATCCACCACCCGTTCATTGCACCGCTTCGTCTTTGGGGGACGACTTAAGGGGAAACAATACACCGGCTTAGGATGGGAGAAAGGGTTCAGGACTTGAATCGTATTGAACGATCATCTCTGCTAGACTTCCTATAATGCATTTCTAGAAGTTGTTATGAATATACCATTCATATTTCTGCGTTGTCAACGGATTATTGTAAATATTCCGACAATTTAACAAAAAGAAAAATCCAGTTGGACTTTTCTTACCGTTCTTGACAGAAAGCAAAGACGTTTTGAACGGACTGGAAAGCATAAAGGCGCTCTACGACTTGATTTTCTTCAATTCTCAACAACGCAGGAACACTCATGACACGGGCTTCTTCTAAGAAATCCGGAATGAAATTCCCGTTCGCCTTCTGAATCGATTGACCTGATTCCGTCGCTTCGACGATATCGAGCATACGCTCCGCGATGGCGCATGTCCCGCACATCGGTGCATAGACATACAATAGCCCGTTTTCCGGGACGGTCGTGACCTCTTGCATGACGGTCGCTCCTTTCTTCGTGGTATCTGTCGTCAGTATACAAAAAAAAGAGAGCGGACGAAACGCAAGCGCCTCGTTCACTCTCTTTTCGTTAAGTATTACTCGTTGATCATCGATTTGTACGCCGCAGCGTCCATCAATGCCTCGACTTGTGAAGCATCTTCGATTTCGATGTCAACCATCCAAGCACCTTCGAATGGTGACTCGTTGACGAGTTCTGGGGAATCCGAAAGGTTTTCGTTGATGGCAACGACTTTACCAGAGATCGGTGCGTATAACTCCGAGACTGTCTTGACCGACTCGACTGAACCGAATGGCTCGTTTGCTGAGATCGTATCTCCGACTTCAGGCAATTCGACGAAGACGATATCCCCGAGTTCGTGTTGCGCGAAATCCGTGATTCCGATGCGCGCCTTGTTTCCTGATACTTCGACCCATTCATGTTCTTCCGAATAGCGTAAGTTGTCTTTTACTTGACTCATTTCCGATTCCCCCTGTGGACTAATTTGGACTAACGTGTTCAGTATACCAAAATCGACTCTGAACTTAATACCATTTTCCTTGATACATTTCTTCCTTGAAGCCGATCGTGACGTCTTTCCCGTCTGTGACGATCGGACGCTTCAACAACATGCCGTCACTTGCGAGTAACTTGTATTGCTCGTCTTCTGATAGCTCTGGAAGTTTGTCCTTGATCCCTTGCGAACGGTATGATTGACCGCTCGTGTTGAAGAATTTCTTCAGTGGCTCTCCACTCTTTTGATGAAGTTCCTGAATCGTCGTTGCAGATGGTGTCTCCTCGACGATATGTTTGTAATCCACTTCGACACCGTGCTGTTCGAGTGCTTTTTTTGCTTTGACGCACGTACTACATTTCGGATAGCCGTACATCGTGACTGTTTTTGTCATGTTCCTCACCTCAACTTCAAGAGTAGCAGATGGATCACTTCTGCTTCAAGCGTGCGAGCGCCCCGTCAATCTGATCTTGGTGATGCGCGTCATGGGCAACGAACGACTCGACGAATGTAAGTGGTCGGAAATCCTCATAGGTTGCTTCAAACTGCTCGTCAGACAAACGATCGAGGTGATTGACGATGTCACGCCGGACGCTGATCGCTTTTTTCAACAAAGCAAGCGGATCGATATGATGCGCATATTCGACCGCCAGTCGATTGAACTGATCAAAATCCGTCTCGACGAGCGTCAACGGTTCATCCGGTAACTTCGAGATGGCATGATCGTAATAAAACCGGTCCCATAAATACAGATGACTGACGCACTCAAGGACGGTCCACTTATTAAGTGCAAGCGGCAGATCCCATTCTTCCGGCGACAAACGTTCAAGGGATTGATAGTAGGCAATCGCAAAATGCAGTTCAACCAATTCTTGGCGCATCTCGTTTTCCTCCTCCAACCAAAAACTTCGCCTTTACAGAGATTTTCCCTGCAAAGGCGAAGCGGTAAACCTGACTTAGACCGTATATTTGTTTGACTCGATGAGACGTTTTGCGATGTCGCGTTTCGTACCGATGACGTTGATTGGCTGGTAACGGCTGAATTTTTTCAGCGCCGAGAGCAACATCCGGAGTTCGTCGCCGCTTGCTGCCGCGTAGAGTGTCTCTTTCGCGTCACGCTCGACAGCTTCGAACGCTTGTTGTGCGAAGACTTCCGTGTAACGGACTTTCAGTTCGCTCTTCTCGATTCCTTTGTCGGTAATCGCTTTGTCCGTCCGGACGATCGCTGACTCGAGCGCATAGATCGCACTCATGATGTCAGCTGTGTTCGCTAAGATCTCTTGTTCGCCTTGGAGTTTGTCCTGGTATTTTTGGACCGCCGTTCCGGCAGTCAACAAGAAGATCTTCTTCATCATCGCGAGTAAGTGGCGTTCGCGATCAAGTGGTGCTGTTCCGATTTCTGTCGGCATGAAGCTCATCACTTCTTGTTGCAGACGCTGTGCTTCCGCAAGCAACGGCAACTCGCCTTTCATCGCTTTCTTCAGCAACGTTCCTGGAACGAGAAGACGGTTGATCTCGTTCGTTCCTTCGAAGATCCGGTTGATCCGTGAATCACGGTACATGTTCTCGACTTCATATTCTGCCATGAAGCCGTAACCACCATGGATCTGAACCGCTTCATCAATGACATAATCAAATGTTTCCGAAGCGAAGACTTTGTTCATTGAGCATTCAATCGCGTACTCCGCGATTGCATCAGCGATTTTCTTACCGTCCTTGCTCTCTTCTTCTGACAACTGATCGAGGCTGTCTTGGAACAGACCACCTGTCCGGTAGACCGAACTTTCCATCGCATACGTCTGTGCTGCCATCGTCGCGAGTTTTTCTTGAATCAATGGGAACGAGCTGATTGGTGTCTTGAACTGTTTCCGTTCGTTCGAGTACTGGACTGCGAGATCAATCGCCCGTTTTGATGAACCGACAGCACCGACAGCTAATTTGTAACGACCGACGTTCAAGATATTGAAGGCGATGACGTGACCGCGTCCGATCTCACCGAGGACGTTATCGACTGGTACTTCTGCATCTTGTAAGATCAACGTCCGTGTCGATGATCCTTTGATTCCCATCTTCTGTTCCTCGACGCCTGTCGAGACGCCTGGATACGATCCTTCGACGAGGAAGGCTGTGAACTTGTCACCGTCGATTTTTGCGTAGACGACGAACAAGCTTGCGAAACCAGCGTTCGTGATCCATTGCTTTTCACCGTTCAAGATGTAGTGCGTACCAGCTTCGTTCAAGACAGCCGTCGTTTTGGCACCAAGAGCATCCGAACCAGAGCCTGGTTCCGTCAACGCGTACGAAGCGATCCACTCCCCTGAAGCGAGTTTTGGCAAGTATTTATGCTTTTGCTCTTCGTTACCGAAGAAGACGATTGGCAACGAACCGATTCCGACGTGTGCGCCGTAGCTGAGGGCGAATGAACGACCGCGCGCGAACTTTTCCGTAATGATCGAAGACGAAATCTTATCCATCTGATAGCCGCCGTATGCTTCCGGAACGTCTGCACCGAGTAGACCTAATTCGCCTGCTTCACGGAGGAGACCGACTGATAATTCGAACTCGTGTTTTTCGATTCGGTCAAGGACAGGAACGACACGATCTTCGACGAACTTCGCTGTCATGTCACCGACCATTTTGTGTTCTTCCGAGAAATCCTCTGGTGTGAAGAGACGTTCTGGTGCTAACTCATCTAATACGAAACTGCCACCTTTGATTAATTCGTTTGTCGTTTGGCTCATTGTCCTGTTCCTCCTTCAACTAGTTCGAATACGCCTGCTGCGCCCATTCCGCCACCGATACACATCGATACGACACCATACTGGACATTCCGACGTTTCATTTCATGCAAGAGCGTCAATGTGAGTTTTGTTCCTGTACAACCGAGTGGGTGACCGAGGGCGATCGCTCCACCGTTGACGTTGACGATGTCTTCGTTTAATCCAAGCTCGCGGATGACACCGAGTGACTGCGATGCGAACGCTTCGTTCAACTCGATCAATCCGACGTCCTCAAGCGTGATGCCTGCGAGTTCAAGTGCTTTCGGAATCGCGACGACCGGTCCGATTCCCATCACTTCCGGACGGACACCACCGACCGCAAACGACTTGAACTTTCCGAGAATCGGTAACCCTTGGCGTTCTGCTTCTTCCCGTTCCATGACGAGGACAGCAGCCGCACCGTCTGACGTCTGCGAAGAGTTCCCTGCTGTGACGCTACCGCCGAGGCGGAACGCTGGGCGAAGTTTCGCAAGACCTTCCGGTGACGAATCCGGACGAACGCCTTCATCGTGTTCGACGATGAATGTCTTCTCTTCGATTTTCAGTTCATCATTGACGAATTGTTCCGTCACCGTTACCGGGACGATTTCGTCAGCAAACTTACCGGCCGCGATGGCTGCCGCTGCTTTTTGGTGACTCTTCAACGCAAACGCATCTTGATCTTCCCGTGAGACATTGTAGGTCGCAGCGACTTGCTCCGCTGTATGCCCCATGCTCATGTAGTATTCCGGTGCCGTGTCGACGATCGACGGATTAGGTCGGACGACGTGACCTGGCATCGGGACTTGACTCATCGATTCAAGTCCTCCGGCGACGACCGCAGTTGCTTGCCCCGTCATGATCTTCATCGCTGCGTCAGCGATCGATTGTAGTCCACTTGAACAATACCGGTTGATCGTTATTGCCGGTACCTCATGGGATAAACCACCGAGGACTGAAGCGTAACGGGCGATGTTCATCCCTTGCTCTGCTTCCGGTAAGGCACATCCGAGAATGACGTCATCGACCGCTCCCGTGTAACCGGACCGTTTCAACGTTTCTTGGATGGCGATGCCTGCTAATTCATCCGAGCGCATCGATTTGAATGCGCCCTTTTTTGCTTTTCCGACCGGTGTCCGTGCACCGGCGACGATTACTGCTTCCTTCATCCGAATCCCCCCAGTCCTCAGTTACGAAGCGGCTTGCCTTTGACGAGCATGTGCTGCATCCGTTGTTGTGTCTTCATCTCACCGATCAGGCTCAAGAATGCTTCCCGTTCGATGTCGAGCATATATTGTTCATCGACGTGGCTACCGAAGGCGACGTTTCCGCCGGCGATGACGTGTGCCAGTTTACTAGCGATCTTCAAATCGTGTTCCGAGATATAACCGCCGTAGAACATTTCGCGTGTCGCGAGTTCAAGCGTCGCTTTCCCAGCACGACCGACGACTGGAATCTTCGCTTTCGCTGGTGCCGTGTAGCCGGTCCGGTCCAGTTCAAGGACAAGTTGTTTCGCATCATACGTCAAGTGATCCCGGTTCATCGAGATCTGATCAACGGAGCGGACATATCCGAGTTCGCGTGCTTCAAAGGCTGATTTTGAGACTTTTGCCATCGCGACGTTTTCGAACGTCTTTTGTGCTGCTTTTTCGATATTGACGAGTCCGTCCGGTGTGTTTTCTAACAGTCGACGGTACGTATTGACGTTTCCGCCGCCTCCTGGAATCAGACCGACACCGACTTCGACGAGACCCATGTACGTTTCAAGCCCGGCTTGCAGACGAGCTGCCGGAAGCGAGATCTCCGTACCGCCACCAAGCGTCATTCCTTGCGGTGCAGCGACGATTGGACGCGATGCATAACGAATCTTTTGAATCGATTGTTGGAACTTGTTGATGATCCAGTCGAGTTCGAACCAGTTTTCATCTTCCGCTTCCATCAGCATCATCGCTAGGTTCGCACCGACACAGAAGTTCTTGCCATCGTTCGCGATGACGAGACCACGGTGGTTTTTCTCAACGAGATCGACTGACTGTTCAATCATCTGCATGATGTCGACACCGATCGCATTGCTCTTAGAAGTGAACTCGAGCACCGCAACATCGTCTCCGATATCAAGCAAGCGTGCTCCATTGTTCTCTAGTAAAACACCGTTTGACTTCCGGACGTCGCGGAGGCGGATTTCCTTCGGATTGACCGTTGCACCGACGTAGTCTTTCGTTGCAACGTCATAATGACGACCGGACGCATCATAGAAACTCGTTTTTCCTGCTGCGAGCATCTCATCGACCCATGCCGGTACTGCGTAACCGTCTTGTTTCATCTTCGCGACCGTCTTCTCGACACCGAGTGCGTCCCATGTCTCGAACGGTCCCATCTTCCAACCGAAGCCCCATTTCATTGCTTCGTCGATCGCTTTGATGTCGTCTGCGATCTCTCCCGTCAGCTGAGCCGAGTAGAGCAATGTTTTCGCATGGATCGGCCAGAGTAAGGCACCGACACGATCTTGTGCGAAGACGACGGCTTTCAGTTTGTTTTTTGCGCCCGGAAGTGCTTTAGCTTGTCCGATTGACGGTTCAGTAAGCGCTTTCTTTTCAACGTACTCAAATGTCTCGAGGTCAAGTTCAAGGATCTGTTTTCCGACTTTCTTATAGAAGCCTTGACCTGTCTTCGCACCGAGTGCTCCTTGTTCGACAAGGCGACGCATCTCAGTCGGAACCGCGAACGTCTCCTTCTCTTCGCCTTCCGGCAACAAGTCATAGACGTTGTTTGCGACGTGAACGAACGTGTCGATGCCGACGACGTCGAGTGTCCGGAACGTCGCTGACCCTGGGCGACCAAGCAGTGGACCTGTGACCGAATCGACCTCCCCGATCGAATAGCCACCTTTTTTCATCTCATCCATCGTCACGAGGAGACCGTATGTCCCGATTCGGTTACCGATGAAGTTCGGTGTGTCCTTCGCAATGACGACGCCTTTCCCGAGTCGTTCCTCTGCGAATTGCTTCATGAAGTCGACGACACTCGGATCCGTGTCTGACGTCGGAATCAACTCAAGTAACTTCAGATAACGTGGTGGGTTAAAGAAGTGTGTCCCGAGGAAACGACGATTAAACGACTCCGAACGCCCTTCGCGCATCGCTTCGATCGAGATGCCCGATGTATTCGAGCTGACGATCGCGTCTTCCCGAATAAACGGTTCGATCGTTTTAAACAATTGTTGTTTAACATCGAGTCGTTCGACGACGACTTCGACGATCCAGTCCGCTTCTTTCAGACGCTCTAAGTCGTCTTCTAAGTTTCCGACCTCGATGAAGTCGATCAATTTTTTCGACGCGAGTGGTGCTGGATTTTGTTTCAAGAGTTTTTCGCGATTATCGCGTGCGATGCGGGAGCGGACGCGCGGATCACTCAGCGTCAAGCCCTGCTTCTCTTCTTGTGCCGTAAGTTCTTTTGGTACGATATCAAGCATCAATGTCCGTATGCCAGCATTCGCAAGATGTGCCGCGATGCCTGCACCCATCACCCCTGAACCGATGATGACGGCGAATTGGATGTGTTTCGTCAACTGGATTGTGGTCGGCTGACCGATTTGACTCGCCATGATATACCCCCTGATTTTAAATTGAATGAACAACCATTCATTATACTGACAAAAAAAGAAGCCGAACGACTTTGGTGTGCTTCTTCTACATCTTCATCATAAATGAATAATGATTCAGTAGCAATAAAAAATCAGTCAATGGACAAATTTTCCTGTTAGACTGATAAAAAGGAGTGGATGGAAATGAGTCAAACCGAGCATGTATGGAATCAAAAAGCCGCCGACTGGGCGGATCGCGCTGACGATATGTGGACGAACGGCAGTCGGAAAACCGTTTTGCCGTTCTTACGGAAAACGATCACCGGTGGTCGTTTGCTTGATCTCGGTTGCGGTGATGGGGCAGCCTGTCGCTTACTGACACCGGACTTTCAGACAGTCGGACTCGATGTCTCAGATGAGATGATCCGAATCGCCCGTGAGAAGTCACCCGAGCAGACGTTCATCGTTGGAACGGGTGAAGCATTGCCGTTCGCTGATCATGCGTTTGATGTCGTCCTCGCCGTTAACTCACTTGAATGGTCGACACGTCCCGTAAAGGTTTTAGAAGAAATCGAACGTGTCGCCCCGCTTGTCGTCATCAGTCTACTCGGTCCGACAGCCGCACCACGGCAACTTGCTTACCGTCGTCTCTACGGTGAGGAAGTTGCGATGGGGAATACGATGATGCCGTGGGAACTGTTGCAGCTGGCGAAAGAACGAGGCTGGATGTTACTCGATGAAGCGGTCATCCAAAAAGAAGGTGCCGTCATGACGGGGCATCGGTTACTGGATCAAGCCCATGCTTTCTCGTGTTTGTTTGCTTTTCAGACGACGGCTGTAAGGGAGAGATAAATATGTCACACAGTACCTTTTATACGTCTATATTAATAGCTTTATGTATTGTTTTTTTATTTTACATTGATGCTCTCGATGTTCTAGAAAGATGGCAATTCTTCCTACTCTTTATTGGTCTCTTATTCTGTATACAGGCATTGGGGGACCGTTTATTTCGACGTTATCGGGAGAAACGTTTCCAACCACAAACTACTGTCTTCTTAATGATTGGTTTATTTGCTGGGATGGTGTTTCTAGGTAATATCATTTGGCCATGATGCGAAATGATCGATGTAACGCACTATTCACCTCACTGTCTTCTCACCCGCTTTCCTCAGGCGAGACACAAGCCAGTCTTCCTCATCCTTCGGATAACGAATCCGGGTCTTGTTTGTCTCTGACAGTGCGAGATAAAACGTCGCACTTTTTCCTGTAGGAGTCGGGTGAAGACATGTGAGGAGGACGCACTCATTTATTATCCAAAGAACTCAAAAGCGATCGATTCCATTGACGGAAATCGATCGCTTTTGAGTTTAGTTCATTCAGGACGAACCGGGCATCTTCGACTCCTACAGGAAAAGGAAGCATGAACCATGCTTCCGTCAGGGAAGAGGAAGACACGGCAAATCACATGGAATGTGAGATGCCGCGGCTTACTTCCCACCTGAGGAAAGCGAAGATGCTAGGAACGTCCGGTATACTATGCTTCATCCTCCGTGCGTTCGCTGATGTACCTGCCGCAACCACCCTTCAATTAAGACAAGATCCGATTGTTCTTCCCATTTCAGTCGAAAATAGAGTGTCTGTAGCATCTGTTTGACGTTACGATACGTCGTCCACTCCGCATCTCCCCACGTCACGTCACTCTCAAGCCACTCCTTAATATTATGTTCGATTCGTTGTAATAGGACATCTTCCGACAGTCCATGGCGACAAGCTTGCAACCATGCCGTCACTATCCGGTCCGCTTCTTCATCGACATAGAGATAATCGGACCGCGTCAACTGACGAATCATCGCATCAATCGCTCCGAGTTCCTCCTGTGGACGACTGGCTGGGTGCGTAAACCAAACTGCATAGACATCTGCGATATGTGCCATGCTGTGTGCCCACCCCATTCCGTCAATGAATCCACGGACATCCTTTTCTTGCTCCAGATAAGTTTGTAAGTAAGTAGACAGCCGATCCAACTGACTTTGCGTCAATAAGTGTCGGGTTTTGTCCATCACTAACAATTCAGCGAGTGCTAATGCTGAAAATGATCGCGTCAGAACAGCTGTTGTGTCCGCTGTTCCCATTCTATACATCAATCCATGCCCGCTTAAAATAAAATCGAAAATTCGATTGATGTCTTCTATCGTAAAGGACTCTGATGCGATATAGGTCGCTAACTGCGGATAGATCAATCCATCTCGTAACTCAGAATCCGTCGAACCGATATGTAGAAGTAACTCATCGAGTAATCCAGGCGTTACATTCGCGTCTTGTTGTAGCAGTTCCTTTAACTCTTGTTCTGTTCGCACCATTCCGTCCTCTCCTCCCTGAATCCAAAAAAGACGATGCAGCGTTGCATCGCCTTCTCTTCTTATCCTTTGACCATTCCTTTGAGAACGAAGGCAACGTTTGCCGGTCGTTCTGCTAAGCGGCGCATGAAGTAACCGTACCAGTCACGTCCATAAGGGACGTAGACACGGACTTTATAGCCTTGCTTGACGAGTTCGAGTTGACGCTCGACCCGGATACCGAATAACATCTGGAATTCGAACTGGTCTTTTTCGATCCCGTTTTCTTTAGCGTGACGGATAACTTGCTCGATCATCGCATCGTCATGCGTTGCGACGGCAGCATAGTTTCCGAGTGATAATTGTAACTTCACGAGCTTGATGTAGTTGTGGTCGACGTCTTCCTTCTCTGGGAACGCAACCGTTGCCGGTTCTTTATATGCCCCTTTGACGATCCGGAGATTCGTTTCGAAACGCCCGACACGTTTGATGTCATCTTCCGACCGGTAGAGGTATGACTGGATGACCGTTCCGATGTTATCGAAAGATTGGCGCAATTCTTCAAACAATTGAATTGTCTTTTCACAACGTGGCTCATCTTCCATATCGATCGTGACGAAGACACCGAGTTCTTTCGCCCGTGTTAAGATCCGTTCCATGTTCGAGCGAATCAAGTCGTCCGAGATATCGAGTCCGAGTGATGTCAGTTTCAACGAGAGTTGCGAGTCTAATTTTTCTTCCGCAATCATCTCAACCGCACGAATACATTCTTGTGTCATCATCTCTGCTTCCGCTACCGTCGAGATGAACTCCCCTAAATGGTCCATCGTGACGCATAACCCTTTTGCGTTCAATTCCTGGATCGCCCGTTTCGATGCTTCCAATGAATCCCCTGCCACGAAGCGACTTGCTCCGAATTTAAGCCCGTATCGCTTGGCGAGACCGTTCAATGTCTTGTTTTGCGATAAGAAGATAAAACCATCCCGTAGTACTTTTTCCATCACTCATGATTCCCCCTAAATAAATGCTAGGCTGTTTTACCGTATCGGTTCACATCTCTGCACTCATATTATGCCATAAAGCGCTTACATACGCTCTTTATTTCGTTTATTTTTGAGAATCCGTTGAGCAACAAGTCCTACGGCAAAGAATAGGACATATAGTCCGATCGCAACGAAAAATTGCCAGGAGAACGGATCGCGCAGGCTTGAGCCGATATTGTTGTAAACGAACGCACCGGGAATGATCCCGAGATAGTTGGCGATAGCGAACTGTTTAAAGCGGATTTTCGATAGACCCGACGCGTAGCTGATCGCGTCAAACGGAAACAGTGGAATCAATCGAACGACGAGCACAACGAGAAAGCCGTTCGTCGCAATCCGTTCGTCAAGCACGTTCAGCTTCCCTTTCCCGATCAACTTCTCGACGCCACGGCGACCGAGCAACCGGGCGATCCAAAAGCTGAGCAAACCGCCGGTACCGGCACCAATGACGTCGAGCAATGTCCCGAGCCACGGTCCGTACGTATACCCACCAAATAACGTCAACAAGCTCGCCGGGAAAAAGACGAGTGGTCGGACGGTGTAGGCGAGCACGTAAAGCAACATCCCTGTCAGACCTTGATCCCGTACCCAATCCGATAATGCTTGAATGTCGAATTGCTCCAGCATTCCCGACATCCGGAAGTACAGGAGCAATCCAAGTCCAAACATAAAATACAGCGTAAGCGGGAGCCAGTCCCGGAGCCGTAATTTCTTCATGACATCGTCGCCGGAGCAACGTAATAGAAAATCGACAGGAAGATCAACACACTACCAGCAAGGACGAACAGATGCCAAATCGCGTGGTTATACGGCAAGCGTGCCCAGACGTAAAAGATGACGCCGAGGGAGTACGCAAGTCCACCACCGAGGAGCAGTAAGAATCCTTGTAACCCGAGTGCTTCATAGATCGGCTTGATCGCAAACAGACAACACCAGCCGAGGATCAGATAAGACGCATTCGAGATCCAGACATATTTACCGGTCGAATAGAGTTTCCAGATGATACCGAGCGTTCCGACACCCCAGACAATCCCAAGTAACGTCCAGCCGAGCGGACCACGGAGCGTGATCAAGGCGAACGGTGTATAACTACCAGCAATCAAGAGATAGATGCCAGCATGATCTAAAATTTGAAGAACCTTGTTTGCTTTCGTATGCATCAGCGAATGCATCAAGGTCGAGAACAGATAAAGGAGAATCATCGTTGCCCCGAAGATACTGACAGCCGTGACGTTCCAAGCGCTGCCGGACTTCGTCGCCTGCAGGATCAACATCACGAGCGCGACAATACTGAAAATGACACCCAATCCGTGTGTAATGGCACTGGCGATTTCCTCTTTCAAGGAGTCACCTTTTGCGAGTAGCTCTTCGATCGTTTCTTTCGATTGTTGCTTGATCGTTTGCTTAAGTTCTTTTTTGGTAACCAACCGAACACCTACTTTCTAATGACACAAGACTAACACTTTGATTATACGCTCTGAAGCGACAGCGTGCCTATCGAAAGATTCTGTCGATTTGATGACAACCGTCATCTGTTTGTCTTTTCCCGCTTATACAAAAATCCACACCGTCTATGCGATGTGGATGTCGTTTACCATTGTTCAATATCCGGGCGATCCTTGAACGTCGATTTTGTACCGTGACGTTCGTTAAGGACGGCTTCGACTTCTTTGAATGAGACACCGCGCTCAGCGAGCAAGACCGTTAAGTGATATAACAAGTCTGCTGTCTCTTCAGCTAACGTATCGTTACCGGCGAGGACGACTTCAAATGCCTCTTCACCGAACTTCTTCGCGATCTTCTCGTATCCGGAAGCAATCAAATAATTCGTATAAGATTCAGCTTCCTTTGCCTCAATCTTCGCTTTGACGGTCTGTTCCAGTTCGTATAACATCGGGTACCTCCACTTCTGTATAGAAACAACTGCGATTTCCGGTATGGCATGTCGGACCGTTCGCTTTGACCGCGATCAAGAGACTATCCTGATCACAATCGATCCACATCCGTTTGAGTTCAAGTGTGTTCCCGCTCGTCTCCCCTTTTGTCCAGAGACGATTCTTCGTCCGCGAGAAGAAGGTAACAAGACCGGTCGCAAGGGTCTTATCATAGGCGGCTTGATCCATGAAGCCGACCATCAAGACATCGTTCGTCTGCTCGTCAACGACGACGGCAGCGACGAGTCCTTTTGAAAAATTCAATGTCGTCATCGGACTTCGACTCCTCGTTCTTTGAGGTAGGCTTTTGTTTCTGGCATCGTGTACGTCGCTTCATGGAAGATCGAAGCAGCTAAGGCTGCGTCAGCTCCTGCTTCCAATCCTTCCGCTAAGTGATCGAGTGTTCCGACTCCACCGGAAGCAATGATCGGCACGTTGACGACTTCACGCAGACGACGGATCAAGGCGAGATCATAGCCGTCTTTTGTGCCGTCAGCGTCCATTGACGTAACGAGTAATTCGCCGGCACCGAGGGCGACAGCTTCCTGCGCCCACTCGATCGCGTCACGTCCGACGGGTTGGGTTCCACCGTGTGAGAAGACACCCCACGAGTCACCCGTCTGCTTCGCATCGATTGCGACGACCGTCGCTTGGACACCGAACAGGCGGCTGACTTCTTGAATCAGTTGTGGATTTTGGAGTGCCGACGAGTTGAGTGAGACTTTGTCAGCACCAGCACGAATCAAGCGTTTCGCGTCTTCGATTGTCTTGATTCCGCCACCGACCGTAAACGGCATATAGATGACTTCTGCGACGCGTTCGACGATATCAAGCATCGTCTCGCGCCCTTCTTGCGTTGCTGAGATATCAAGCAGAACGAGTTCGTCCGCCCCTTGTTCGTAATAATACTTTGCGACGGCGACCGGGTCACCAAGATCACGTAAGTTCTGGAATTTGACCCCTTTGACGACACGTCCTTCCTTGACGTCAAGACAGGGAATGATTCGTTTCATCAACATACGCGTAACACCTCTTTTAAGGCGAGTGATCCGTCGAGCAACGCCCGACCGACGACCGCTCCGTCCATCCCGATTTCTTTCAGGCGCGCGACGTCATCGACTGTCGTCACACCACCGGAAGCAATCAATTCGACCCCTTCCCGTTTTAAGCGATCAAGTCCATCGACATCCGGTCCCATCATCATTCCGTCACGCGAAATATCCGTATAAAGGAACGTCTTGATCCCTTTACCGATCAAGTGTGTCATCGCTTCTTCAAGCGTCCAACCGCTCGCTTCGAGCCAGCCGCGTGTTTGAACGATTCCCTCTTTTGCGTCTAACGCAACAGCCAGTTTATCACCAGCGAGAGCGATCATCTGCTCGAGTAACGCTTCGTCTTCAAGGGCGACCGTGCCGACGAGAATCCGGTCGATTCCGGCACCAACGTATGCTTCGACGGTCTCAATGTTACGGACACCACCACCAGCTTCCACGAACAAACCGGTCTCCTTTTTGATGTCGGCGATCAAGTTCAAGTGCAACGGTTCGCCGGCTTTCGCGCCATCAAGATCGATCAAGTGGATCGCTGTCGCCCCATCTTCCTTGAAGCGCTTCGCAATCGTCAACGCATCGCCGAAGAATGTCTGTTGGTCAAAATCTCCTTGCTTCAGGCGCACCGCCTGTCCGCTCATTAAATCGATTGCTGGGTAGAGTTGCATGTCGTCTCTCTCCATTCCTTCAGTAGTTTCAGTCCGACTTCGCCACTCTTCTCCGGGTGGAACTGCATCCCTGTGACTTGTCCTTTTTGGACGATTGCCGGAACAAGACGTCCGTATTCGACCGCGTCGACGATCCATTCTCGATCACAGACAGCACCGTACGAATGGACGAAATAGACCGCTTCGCCGTGGTTCGTCAGTTGGTGCCAACCCATGTGTGGTAAGCGGACGTCATTCGGTAATTTTTCGATCGTTCCCGGTAAAATCCCGAGACCTTCCGTCAGTCCATCTTCGTCACTCGATTCAAAGAGCAGTTGCATCCCAAGACAAATCCCGAGGAACGGTTTCTTTTCCGCTTGTTCTTTTAAGAAGTCAACGAGTCCCGTTTCCTTCAGGCGCTCCATTGCCGGTGCATAGGCACCGACACCCGGTAAGACGAGTGCTTCTGCTTGGTCAAGCAACTCCGTGTCACTCGTAACGATGACTGCTTCGCCGAGCTCCTTTAACGCCCGCTCGACATTCGCGATATTCCCGACGCCATAATCGACGATTGCTATCATTGATCAATCAACCCTTTCGTAGACGGTACCCCTTCGCTCGTCACGGCGACTGCCTGACGGACGGCTCGACCGAGTGCTTTGAACAACCCTTCGATCATGTGGTGTGTGTTCGAGCCATATAAGACTTCGGCATGAATCGTCATCCGGGCACTCCGTGATAAGCCTTGGAAGAACTCTTCTGCGAGTTCCGTATCAAAGTCACCGAGCTTCGGATTCTTGAAACTAGCACGGAAGACTGTGAACGGACGACCGCTGAAATCGAGCACGACCGACGCGAGTGTCTCATCCATCGGTACACGCGATTCGCCGTAGCGTTCAATCCCGGCTTTATCGCCGAGCGCTTCCGTCAACGCTGCCCCGAGGACGATTGCTGTATCTTCGACCGTGTGGTGCGCATCAATCCACGTATCACCTTTTGCTGTCACCTTCAGACCGATCCGGGCCTGAAAGGCAAATAACGTCAACATATGATCAAAGAACCCGACACCGGTCTTGATTTCAACCGGACCTCCTGCGAGATCGACCTCAACCTTGATGTCTGATTCTGCACTTACTCGTTCGCTTGCGCCACGCCGCATCGTAATTCCTCCTCTACACACGTTTCTAATACTTGCATCGCTTCTGGTGATCCACAACTGACACGGAATGCCTGGTCAAACAAGCGGATCCGTAATCCAGCGTCAGCACAACGCTGCGTAAAGCGTTCGGCTTCCGGATACTCGACATAGACGAAGTTCGCTGCACTCGGATACGTCTTGCCGATCGGGGCGAGAATCCGCTCGATCGCTTCGCGACTCGCATACGTTTCTTCTAAGACCCGATCGAGTTCCGGTTCTGCCATGATGGCGATTCCGACAGCTGCTGATAGACCAGAGACGTTGTACGGTGATTTGATCTGTTCGATTTCTTCAATGATTTGTTCGCTCGCGATGACAAAACCAAGTCGAAGCGATGCGAGACCGAACGCTTTCGAGAGCGTCCGTAAGATGATCGCTTTCGGATATTCTTCCAGTAAGTGAAGCATCGACTGTTCGAGCGCGAAGTCGATGTACGCCTCATCGATGACGACGTATTTGCCACTGTCGAGCAACCGACGGACGTCCGCTTCCTTCCGGAGGACACCGGAAGGATTGTGCGGGTGACTCAAGAAGATGACCTCACCAGGAGCTGCGATCAATCCCTCAACGTCAAGCGCCATCTCGTCGAGTAACGGCACGCGTTCGAACGGTGCCCGTGCTCGGTCAGCGTAGAACTGGTACATGACGAAGTCCGGTTCCGAGGCGATGACCGGCATACCAGGTCCGCCGTAGCGGGCACATAAGTAGCCGATCAACTCATCCGAGCCGTTCCCGGCGACAAGTTGTGTCGGACGGACACCAGCGTATGTTGCGTACGATGCCTTGACTTGATCGATGATCTCGACAGGATATTCATTTAAAGGGAACGTTGCGATCAATTCCTGGATCGCTTCGATCCCGACTGGACTGTGGGTCGTGAATCGTTCGTTTTGGTGTAATCGCATTAGTCTTCCCTCACTTCGATGGCTTGTGCGTGTGCTTCGAGTCCTTCGACCCGGGCAACGGTCTTCGCTGCGTTCGCGAGACGTTGTACGCCTGCGCGTGTGGCTTCGAGCATCGTCTGGTGACGCAGGAATGTCCGCGCTGATAATCCAGACGCAAAACGAGCTGTACCGGACGTTGGTAAGACGTGGTTCGTTCCGGCGACGTAATCACCGAGCGTTTCCGGTGTCTCGTGACCGAGGAAAATCATCCCGGCGTGACGGATCGATTTGACGACCTCTTGCGGATTGGCAACGGCAAGTTCCAAGTGTTCCGCTGCGAGGCGATTCGCTTCTTCGATCGCTGTCTCGATTGGAGCGACGAAGACACCACCGTTTTCCATTGCACGGCGGGCAATCTCTTGACGCGGCAATTGCTGTAAGCGTCGTTCGATTTCCGCATCCACCGCTTGTTTCATCTCTTCCGTTGGCACGAAGGCGATCGCGACAGCGTCACGGTCGTGTTCGGCTTGGGCAAGTAAATCGGCTGCGATCCGGTCCGGATGCGCCGTTTCGTCCGCGATGACGACGACTTCTGATGGACCAGCGACCGAGTCGATACCAACGATCCCGTAGACTTGGCGTTTTGCTTCAGCGACGAAGCGATTCCCGGGTCCGACGATCAAATCGACGGCTTGGATGCTTTCTGTTCCGAAAGTCAGCGCGGCGACGGCTTGTGCACCACCGATCGTATAGATTTCTGTCACACCAGCGATTCGTGCCGCAACGAGAACCTCGTCACTTAAGTTCGTCATCGGCGTCACCATGACGACACGTTCGACGCCAGCAACTTTGGCTGGAATCGCGTTCATCAAGACGGTCGACGGATAACTTGCCGCACCACCCGGTACATAAATCCCGACCGAATCAACGGGAACGAACCGTTGACGTCGTGTCACGTCTGCTTCGACGAGTTCGATGTCAGACGGCAGTTCTTGTTCGTGCCATTCGACGAGTCGTGTCGCCATCAACTTCAACGAGTCGATCAAGTTGGCGTCTGCCTGTTCAAAGGCTTGCGTGATCCGTGTTTCACTGAGGCGGAAATCTTCAAGATCGACCTGATCGAATTGGTTCGTATAATCGCGGACAGCAGCGTCACCGTCTGTTGCGACGCGTTCGAGAATCGCGCGGACCGCGAGCTCCGTGTCGCGATCGATGCTGAAAGGTTTTGTCGGTGTCATGATCGTGTCACTCCTTCTGTCAATTGCTCGAGCAAGCGGATGACTTCCACCCGCTTCCGTTTTAACGTCCATTCGCTCGTAAAGAATCGAGCGCTGATATCGATGATTTTTTCGTATTCGTTTAGTCCGTTCGCGCGTAACGTCTCACCTGTCTCGACGATATCGACGATCGCGTCAGCAAGTCCGAGTAACGGTGCCAACTCGACCGAACCGTTCAGCGGTACGATGTCGACGTCGACACCGAGTTCGCTGAAGTAGCGTTTTGCGATGACTGGATACTTCGTCGCAATCCGGACGCGGCGCCCACCTTCAAATTGCAAAGGTTCCTTCGCGCAGACCGACATTCGGCAGACGCCGAACGGCAATTCCGCCAGTTCCGATAATTCTTGATCCGATTCAAGTAAGATGTCACTGCCGGTGATCGCGACGTCAAGAACACCTTGAGCGACGTACGGAATCAAATCCGATCCTTTCATGAAGACGAATTCGTGCTCGCCCCGTTTGACGATCAGTTCGCGTTCAATGGCTCCCCATGTCTCGACGCCAGCTTCTTTTAGATAACGTTCTGTCGCTTTCGACAGCCGTCCTTTCGTAATTCCGATTCGCATTTAGAGCACCTCCGCCAACCGTTCGACCGAGAATCCGATGCCGAACGCCTGTTGTTCTTGTCCGAATTGTTCATAAAGCCGGTCGTAGCGTCCACCGACGAGGACAGGTTCCGTCACACCTTCGATGAAGCCGTGGATCGTGATCCCGTCGTAGTACGTCTGTAAGCCCATTTGACCGAAGTCGAGATCGGCATTGACGGCTTCCGCGAGATCAAGCACGGCATTGAGTCGTGTCTCGTCGACGTACGGTAAGATCATCTCTGCCCCTTCACGTCCGAATAATAAAGGAAGTTTCGCAAGTAAGGCATCATCGAGTTGACCTGCAATTCGCTTCAGTTCGATGACGTTACGTAAACGGAGCATCTGCGTCACCTGATCGCGTAAGTGGTGATCACCGACGCGCGTCTCAATCAAATGCTCGATTAGACCGGCATCGCCGATCGAGAGTGTGACTTCTTTTCCTGTCAGTTCTTCGACGAGTCGGACCGCGAGTTGAATTGCTTCGACTTCCGCGATTTGTCCCCGTTCCTCGAATCCGACTTGGAACTTCTCTTCCGGTTGAAAGACCGAGCCACTGTAGAAGACACGTTTATATTGTTCGCGACCCCGTTCGCTAAGGGCACGCGCGACACTAGTCGTAAAATCCATCCGAATCTGTTCCCGTCCACCGATTTCCTCAATTAAGGGGGTGATTAATCGGGTATAGTTAGATTGTTCGAGTCCATCTTCGAGCTGACGGATGACCTGTTGGAGCCGCGTTGCCGAGGCGCCGACGTAATCTGTCGCTCCATCCTTGAGTCGAATCGTAGAAAATGATTGCATACTCCCACTCCTTTATCTTATTATCACTGTACCACGCTAAATTATTTAACGATAAGATACCGCGTTTCGGGCACATTGTCAATCGCTTTGCTTGCCAATTCTAAAAAATCGGAGGGTTACTCATGCAATTATTGAAATGGGACGGTCACGTCCACAGTCCATATTGTCCACACGGTACGAAGGATCCACTCGAAGCCTACATCGAGCGTGCCTTAGAGCAAGGCTTAGAACGAATCAGCTTCACGGAACATGCCCCTTTACCTGAAGATGTGGCGGATCCTGCGCCAGATAACGATTCCGGAATGTCGTTCGCAACAGCCGATGCCTACCTGAAGGAATTAACGCAACTCCGCGAGACATACAAGAATCAAATCGATATCCGAATCGGGATGGAGTTCGACTACTGGGAAGGGCATGTCGACGGCACGCGTGACATCATCGCCCGCTACGCTGACGTCTTGACCGACGGCATTCTCTCACTGCATTACTTACACATTGATGATCAGTATTATGGCGTCGACTTCAGCAAGGAAAGCTTTGGTGAGATCGTCACGAAACTCGGAAGCGTCACGGCGGTCCACGAACGCTATTATGAAGGCATCCAAGCCCTCGTCATGACGGACCTCGGTGCACACCAGCCGAAGCGACTCGGTCACTTGACGTTACCGACGAAGTTCATCCAAGCCTATCCGCTCGAGTCGAACCCAACGAACCTCGACGACACGTTACGGAAAATCCGTCAGGCGAACTTCACACTCGACGTCAACACGGCAGGACTCCGTAAGCCGTTATGTGGTCTTTCCTATCCTTACCCGGAACTCCTGCAAGTCACGCAGTCGTTATCGATTCCGCTCGTTTACGGATCAGATGCCCACCTCGCAAAAGATGTCGGTGCTGATTTCGATTTCAAATGGTAAACAAAAATCCGGATGCCGCAGCATCCGGATTTTTTTGTTTAGGAATACGGGAAATCAGCAGCGTCGACAGGAGCAATCGATCGTGCTAATTTTTTTAATTGTACTAGCGACACGTTACCGGACAGGAGGACGATTTGATTGTCTTCGACGTAATAGAGGTTCGTTCTCTCTTGTTTTTCTTGGAAGTAAGCCGTCTGTCCGTTCGCAAGCGTCGTTTCCTGCCAGTCCTCGCCTTGAACGTCTTTCTTCGGAACGACGGTTAGCAGAATCATTTGGGACTTCGTATGGAAGAACCAGATGCTATCATCTCCATTAGGAGTTGAACTACTCATAATCGCTTGGAATGTTGAGAACGGTAAATTCAAACCACGAGTCGAATCATCATCTTTTTTAATATTTTGAACGTCATCATGTAAACCGCCTTTTAAAATCCAGTTCTTCTCTTGCTTGGTATACTCTAATACAGCAAGACGATCTGCTCCTTTTGGGTAATGCAGCGTTACGTAAGCATGATTCCCGAGGGCGACACTACTCCAGATATCGCCTTCAGTCAGATGCGTTTTTGTTCCATCCTTAAAGTAAAACGTCACGTGACGACGGAAATCCGCTTCAAACGAATCCTGTTCTGAAAAGTCCTTCGCTTTAATGCGTTGTACGATGGCATCCGGTTCAGCACCATCCTCAGCAGTGTTATCATCAATCCATCGCGTGTGAAGCTGATTCAAAGGCGGAACTTGGTCTGGTTCTGCACAACCGGTCAAAATACTTGTAGCGAGTAAAGCACTGATTACACCAATCCGTTGAAATCGCATGACAACCTCCTTTTCCTCTTTTTTCCTTTCTTTGAGTATCTCACGTTGTGGGACTAAGTCTTTAAGAAAATTACGAAAAGAGGGAAAGGAGAATTTCTGATTAATACGTATACATACATAAAATATCTACATAAAAAACAGACTAGCCCTCTTCAATTGAAGAGAACTAATCTGTTTCGTATGTTTCACTCTAAGTTGGCATGTTTCCCGTACATCGTTTGTGAATCGAGTTGCTTCTCTTCCATGATCTGCAGAATCAAGGCATCATAGAACAACAACATCGTCTGTTCAAACAACGAGCCCATCGGTTGAACCGTCTCGTCCGCTGATGCCGTTTTTTCTTTCGGAACTCCGGGCAGTTGGACGACTAAGTCTGCAAGTAGTGCTAACGTCGATGTCGGATTGATCGTGACGACAGCAACCGTTCCACCGAGTTGCTGTGCTTTCTCGACGATTGGTACCAACGTTTTCGTCTCACCCGATCCGGAACCGACGATCAACAAGTCACCGTCGCGTAAATTCGCCGTGACCGTCTCGCCGACGACATAAGCATCGAGTCCCATGTGCATCAATCGCATGACGAACGCTTTCCCCATCAAGCCGGAACGACCTGCTCCTGCGAGAAAGATTCGGTTCGCTTGAAGGACAGCATCTGCCAGTTCTTTCGTCTCGGTCGCATCGATTGCTTCGACCGTCGAAGTCAGCTCTTCGATAATCGTTTGAATGTGTGTCATTTACGCCTCTTGCAGCATCCGATGCATTGCTGACGCTGTTTCTTGTTTATCATCTTGTCCTGTGATCCCACCACCGACGATGATCAGATCAGGACGTGCTGCGATGACTTCCGGTAACGTCTCCATCTTAATACCACCCGCAACAGCTGTTTTTGCGTTTGTCACAACCGATTTGATTGTCGCGAGATCTTCGAACGAGTTTTGACCGACTGCTTGCAGATCGTAACCTGTGTGGACACAGATGTAATCGACGCCTAACGCATCGAGTTCTTTCGCACGTGTTGCGATATCTTTCACGGCAATCATGTCGACGAGAATCTGTTTGCCAGATTTTTTCGCTTCTTCGACTGCCCCTTTGATTGACATGTCTTCGGCTGCCCCAAGGATCGTCACGATGTCGGCACCATGTGCGACAGCTTGGCTGACTTCGTAGCCGGCAGCGTCCATGATTTTCAAGTCAGCGAGGACCGTTAAGTTCGGGAACGCGGCTTTCATTTCTTTAACGGCGCGGAGCCCTTCGTTGATGACGACCGGTGTACCGATCTCGACGATATCTAAATTGTCTTCCCCGATTTCTTTGACTAAAGCAATCGCACCTGCTGTATCAACTAAATCAATTGCGAGTTGTAATTTCATTTTGTATCTCTCCCATTCTTCTCTGTATTGTCGTACCTGACACTTCCTTCAGACGTTCAGGAAGGAACAGGACTAAATATAATCCGCAGGAGCATTCTTGAGAAGTACGCACTTTTAATTTACATAGTGCGGTTTTTCATACATAGTGCGAAAAAGTATACTGTCAACCGGAAGAAAGTCTATACTGGAGCAGGAGGTGGATTGATGCCACATTTTGAAGACCGTCAGTTTAACTGTGAGAAGGAATTGACCCTCTCGATCATCGGGGGCAAATGGAAGATGCTCATTCTTTGGCACTTAGGCAAGGAAGGAACAAAACGCTTCGGGGAACTAAAAAGTCTGATGCCTGGCATCACGCAACGAATGCTCGTCAATCAACTACGCGAACTCGAAGACCACCACATCATTCACCGGGAAGTCTATCCGGTCGTACCACCGAAGGTTGAATATTCGTTGACACCACACGGTCATAGCTTAATGCCGATTTTAGATGCGATGTATGACTGGGGTAAGGATTATGCGAAAAATGTCTTGGAGATTGATTTTGAACAACAAAAAGTATCACCATAAAAAAGATGCTCGTGGTCTCGTCTCTTTTTAGAGATAAGTCCACGGAGCATCTTTTTTAGGATTCTTCCATTGTATAAATCTTCGACATCGCCAGTTCATCAACGTATTCCCCATCGATGAAGAGCGACGCAATCCGTGTCCCTTCGATGTTAAAGCCAAACTTATGATAGAGTTCGATTGCCCGCAAGTTGTCCTTGCGAACCGTCAACTCGAGTCGGATGAGTCCAGCTTCAATCGCAAACGCATCCACCGCTTCAAGTAGTCCCGCACCGAGCCCACGACCCGTGTAGGCATCGAGCAAGCCGATGACGAGGTTCGCCCGGTGACGAATCCGACTCGGCTCACCACCGACGACGAGCACATACCCGACGAGTTGCTCATCGACATCCACAACGAAGATGTCCGAGTTAGCAGCCTGACCGAACTTCTCGATGAACGCCTCGGCCTGTTCCGTTGACAGGACACGTTCCTCCGGCTCATACAACATATATTTCGTTTCCCGATCAATGCGTCGCATCAAGTCCGATAAGGCTTTTCCGTCCATCAAGGTGGCACGTCGTATCATAGGTGTCAGCTCCTTTCCTTACAATATTACAACCTATTTTCACTCTACACCAACATTATAAAAAGTAAAAATTAAGATAAATTTTTTAGGATAACTCCATGTTTATTCTTCCATTCAATCAATCCATTGGCACTTCTGCCCGTAACAATATCAGCTGCTAACGACGGACTTGAAAACAATAAGTCTTCGATTACTATGTATTCTCCATCAATTATTTGAATTTTATTAGAGTCAATTAATTCTTTTCTTTTGACTTTCAATCGTTCCGAGAATGAATTGACAACTTCTGACGCAATTTTAGAGTTTTTAAAAACAACGAACCCTTCTGATGTTTGAGCTCCCATACTATCGGCACCTCTTGGGCCTTTTAAGTATAGAACGTTCTCATTCTCAGTATCGATATTCTTTTGAACTTCTGAGAATAATTTATGTCCTAGCATATTTACCAACATTTCAACATTCTCACCAAAAGTATTCATCTCAGCACGATCTGCCTCTGATATAGAAGGCATCGGGGGAATATTACCGTTTACGATTTTATAACGGTTTGCTTTTTTTGCTCTATGATACAGTTTGTTCTCTAAATATTTAATATGTGCTTTATTCAAGTTCTCATCTTTACTAATAAACACAATCACTTCATTCCAAAAATCTTTTTCTCGTAAATGATCTTGAAGACGATTATACACTTCTTCAGCCTCACCAATATATACTGCTTCTTCATCTTCTTCGTTTCGACCGAACAACATATAAATTCCAGTTGAATTTAAATTAGGTCGATCATTACATTTTTTAACTTCAGTACGTGGAATTCTATAAGCGAGACCAGTCCAATTTGACAATTCACACGTTAATCTGCCATCAGAATTACCATCAATTAAAAACATTTTAATTGTCTGACCAAATTTCATATTTAGTTCTCCTTATTAATTTTTTTATTTTGTTTTTATATATTTATAAATAGTTTTTTATACTAAAAAGTACTTGAACCCATTTAATGAGATTCAAGTACTTTTTTGAAATCCTCTGATTTCGTCGTATGGAGACGGTGGGAGTCGAACCCACGTCCGAAGGCATCGTATACTTAAGCTTCTACGTGTGTAGTCAATTTATTGGGATCTCGTCGTCAGGCTGCCAATTGACAGGCGTCCGTCCGACCAGTCTGATTCCATCTCTTCTCTTTCCCTCCAGACGGAAGGGTCCAAGCGTAGCCTGTTTAAAGTGAGACCCTAGAAATCAGCCGACCAGGCGACAGCTGCTAGGATCCGTAGCGGCAATTACGCTGCTGCGAGTTGTGTGTTAGTTTTGCCAGTTATGGCTGGTGCGTTTTAACGAGGCCGACCCCTCGACACGCCACAGAAGACCGAACTACCCCCGTCGAATCCGTAACGTCCCCAAGATAATAAATTGGGGCTTTCCGAATACTAATATTCTAGCAGAAAAGTGTTACGGGTTCAATACTTTTGCTTATCGCGTAGTGCTCGTTCGATATCACGCTTCGCATCCTTCTTCTTCAGATCATCGCGTTTATCGAATTTCTTCTTCCCGCGTCCAAGTCCGATCAAGCATTTTGCGTACCCATTCTTAATGTAGACCTTGAGCGGTACGATCGTATAACCGTCGCGTGAGACCGCTCCGATCAAGTTCGCAATCTGTTTCTTGTGCAGCAATAGTTTCCGCGGACGGAGCTGTTCATGGTTGTAACGGTTCCCCTGTTCGAAGTGGGCGATGTTCGAGTTCCAAAGAATCGCTTCTCCCCCGTCGAACCGGACGAACGCGTCCCCGATACTGATCTTCCCTTTACGGACCGACTTAATTTCCGTTCCCGTTAGGACGAGACCGGCTTCAATCGTATCCTCGATCGCATAATCGAACGAGGCCCGTTTGTTGTTCGCTAAGACTTTCGAATCTGTTCCCTTTGGCATGTTCGTTCACCACATTTCCGATGCGGAAGCGCTTATTTGCGCTTCCGTTTCTTATTCGAGACCGCCTTATGGAATGGCGGTTTATCTTTCTTATTCTTTAACGAGAATCCTTTTCCCTTGCTTTGGTCGCTCTTACCCGACCGTTTCTTGCCACGACGATCGTCCTTCTTCTTGTCATCGCGTTTTTGTCCCGGACGTCCACCGCTTGAACGGATCGTCTTCGACTCGAACCGTTTCTTCGGTTGCCGCTCTGGCATTCCGACGACGCTGAAGTCGATCGTCCGTTCATCGATATTGACGTTCGTGACCTTGATCTCAACGACGTCCCCAATCCGGAACTGTTGCTTCGTCCGCTCACCGATCAGCTGATAGTTCGCTTCATCGTAACGGTAGAAGTCATCCGTCATCGCTTGGATGTGGACGAGTCCCTCGATCGTGTTCGGCAATTCGACGAACATCCCGAAGTTCGTGACACCGCTGACGACGCCTTCAAATGTCTCACCGATGTGTTGCTCCATATACTCGGCTTTCTTCAACGCGTTCGTTTCCCGCTCGGCATCCACCGCACGACGCTCGCGTTTGGACGAATGATCGGCGATTTCCGGAAGGATCTCCGAGTAACGGTCTTGCGTCTTTTGCGACTTGTCATTGTAGATGACGTATTCACGGAGCAGACGGTGGACCATTAAGTCCGGGTAACGACGGATCGGTGACGTGAAGTGCGTGTAGTAGTCCGTCGACAGACCGAAGTGACCGATCGGTTCGATGTCGTATTTCGCTTGTTGGAGCGAACGGAGCATGACCGTACTGACGACCGCTTCTTCCGGCTCGCCTTCGACGGCGTTGAGGATCGATTGCAACGTCTTCGGTGCGACCGACTCACCCTTGCGTTCGACGTTGATGCCGAAGTTACCGATGAACTTGAAGAACGTATCGAGACGTTCTGCTTTTGGCTCATCGTGGATCCGGTACATGAACGGCAGTTTTTGACGCTGGATGTGCTCGGCGACCGTTTCGTTCGCTGCGAGCATGAATTCTTCAATCAGCTTCTCAGCGACCGACCGTTCGCGGAGGATGATCTCACTTGTTTTGCCTTCTTCGTTGACGAGAACCTTCGCTTCTGGGAAGTCAAAGTTGATCGCCCCGCGACGCGAGCGCCGTTCGCGCAGGATTGCTGCGAGTTCCGCCATCTTGTCGAAGTACTCGACGAGATCCTGATACTTCGCGATCACTTCTTCGTCTTCGCGCTCAATGATTTTCCGGACATCCGTGTACGTCATCCGTTCTGTCGTCTTGATGACACTCTGGAAGATTTCATGGTTGACGACAGCACCGTTCGCATCGATTTCCATGATACAGCTGAGCGTCAGCCGATCGACGTGCGGATTGAGCGAGCAGATTCCGTTCGATAGACGGTGCGGAATCATCGGGATGACGCGGTCGACGAGATAAACACTCGTTCCGCGCTCACGCGCTTCTTCGTCGAGTGCTGAATCTTCTTTGACGTAATGCGAGACGTCGGCGATGTGGACACCAAGCTCGAAGTTGCCGTTCGCTAACTTTTTGACGTGAACCGCGTCATCGAGGTCTTTTGCGTCTGCTCCATCGATCGTGACCGTCAATTCGTTTCGTAGATCAACGCGTCCAACTAAATCTTTCTCATCGATCTGATCCGGTACAGCATTTGCCTCAGCGATCGCTTCCGGTGAGAAGTCGACGTTGATGCCGTGCTTATGGACGATCGACAAGATGTCGACGCCTGGGTCATTTTTGTGACCGATGATTTTTAAGACTTTCGCTGTTCCCGCGTAGCGACCGTCCGGATACTTCGTGATCCGGGCGAGGACTTTATGACCATCGACGGCACCGAGTGTATCGTCGTTCGCGACGACCGGTAAAAACGTCAGCTTCGTATCATCCGGTTCGATATAAGCGATCGATTCGATCCGTCCTTTTGGACTGACGAACGTTCCGACGAAATCAGCTGGTCCGCGTGAGAGAATCTTGAGCAGTTTCCCTTCACGACGGTCGCCGCCGTTTGACTCGGCAAACACTTTGACGAGGACACGGTCGCCGTTATAGACGTTCTTCAGCTCCGGTGCCGGCAAGAAGATATCGCCTTCTGAACCGTCTTCCGGTGAGACGAAACCGAATCCGCGTTGATGGACGGAAATCTTCCCTGCGACTTGACCGATTTGCGCAAGCGTTCCGTACTTGTTCGAGCGTGTCCGGGCGATCAACGCTTCGTCTTCCATCGCGTTCAGCGTCCGAATCAATTCCTTGAATGCTTCCGTATCCGCTAGTTCTAGTTTTTTCGTTAATTGATCAATCGACAACGGACGTTCTTCCGTCGTGATGACCGTTAGTATTCGTTCACGTAATTCCAACGTGACACCTCCAGTTACTTGCTCCAGTTCAATGACTCCAGGAAGTCCAAGATGTCAGAGTGGAGCTGGTCTTTTTCTTTGTCGAGCGTAATGACGTGACCTGAGTTCTCATACCAGATCAGCTCTTTTTGGAAGGCACTGACTCCATCATGGATGATGTTCGCGGAGTCGGTGTTGATCATGTGATCGTTGCGCGCTTGGACGACGAGCGTCGGTGCGTAGACGTCCTCGAGCGAATCGCGTGTCTCGCGCAACAGTTCCTGTAAGTCCTTCAAGGTCGGCATCGGTTCGAAGGACGCCATCTCGTGGTCGATTTCTTCTTGTGATTTGCCTTCTCGCTTCTTGAATTCTCGTGCGTACTCGGTGACTCCTGCATACATAACTTCTTCACTTTTGATGTAGGCGGGTGCACACATCGGGATGACCGCTTTGACCGGACGGTTCATCGATAACTTCAGCGACATGACGCCACCGAGCGACAGTCCGCAAACAGCGATTTCGTCATAGCCTTTATCGACGAGTTCCTGATATCCGGCAAGGACATCCTGCCACCAGTCGGCTGGCCCGGTCTTCGTCAGCTCTTCGGGTGGGGCAGCGTGCCCTTTATATTGTGGTGCGAGGGACGTATAGCCCTGCTTCTGTAAATAGCGACCGAGGATGCGGACATCCGCGCTCGATCCCGTGAATCCGTGTAATAGTAAAACGGCACGTGGGCCGGCTTCGAAAAAGAATGGTTTTGGTAAAGTGATTTTCATAAAATGATTCCCCCTCTAACTCTATACCCCATATCCGGAAAAAATGAATATCGAGAAATACAAAAAACGACAGCGCGATCATACGGCTGTCGTTTCAATGCTCACTTATAAAAAGCGACGAGTAACGCCAAGATGAAGAGTAATGCCCCTAAGATAGACGCCACACGATTTAGGACCGCATCCAAGCCACGAGCTTTTTGGCGACCAAATAATTGTTCTGCTCCACCCGTCAATGCTCCGAGTCCGGTCGTACGACCCGACATCAATAGAACGACGATGATGAGAAGAACGGAAACGACGATGAGGCCGACAAGAGCCACGTTATGAATGATCATCGATGATCCTCCTTCAGTAATATACGCTTCTTTCATTATAGAGAAAAACAAGTACGGGAACAAGGAATAGATTTAGGAACTTTTTCCTGCCTGACGAAAAGAGACACCTGAATCGTCGACTCAGGTGTCTCGTCTCCTTATTGTTTGATCAATTCGAGATCAACTGGGATGTTCTTCTCGACTGTTTCACCTTTTAAGTGCTTGATGGCTGTCTCGACACCCATCTTCCCGATCTCAGTCGGTTTTTGAGCGATCGTTCCTGCCATTTTTCCGTCTTTGACGGCTTTGACGGCATCATCCGTCGCATCGAAGCCGATGACTTTGACATCGTTGAGACCCGCTGCTTTTAATGCTTCAACCGCACCGAGTGCCATCTCATCATTGTGCGCGAAGACGGCTTTGATGTCTTTGTTGTTTTGGAGGATGTTCTCCATGACCGACAAGCCTTTTGCCCGGTCGAAGTTTGCTGCTTGTTTTGCGACGACGTCAAGTTTACCATCGACTGCTTCATGGAACCCTTTACCACGATCACGAGTTGCGGATGCTCCTGGAATTCCTTCGAGTTCAACGACTTTCGCTTTATCGCCGACGAGTTCGATCATGAACTCACCTGCTTGTTTCCCACCCGCGACGTTATCTGACGCGATGTGTGCGACGACGTCGCCTGCTTCTGCATTTCGGTCAACTGTAATGACGGGGATGTTCGCATCGTTTGCTGTTTGGACGGCTGCACCAACTGCTGCTGAATCCGTTGGGTTGATCAAGATGAGATCAACTTTCTTTTGAACCATGTCTTCGATGTCGCTTGCTTGTTTTGCCGCGTCATCTTGTGCATCCGCGACTTGAAGAGTTGCGCCTTGTGCTTTTGCTTCTTGTTCTGCCCCTTCTTTTAACGAGACGAAGAATGGGTTATTGAGGGTTGAAATCGAAAGACCAATCTTGAAGTCCTTCGTCTTTTTCTTCGTATCACCGTTGCTGCTGCCCGGTTGTTCCGTCGAACAGGCGGCTGCGAAGACCATTAATGCCATCATGACGACTGCAAGTAGTTTTTTCATCTGTAAATCCTCCTTTTTGAGTGTGGGTTACGCTGCTTGTTTCCGGTCCGCGAGTACCGCGAACAAAATGACTAAACCTTTGACGACGAGTTGGAAGAACGAGGAGACACCAAGCAAGTTAAGTCCGTTGTTCAGTGTTCCGATGATCAAGGCACCGATCAAGGTACCGACAATCCAGCCACGACCACCTGAGAGGCTCGTCCCACCAAGGACGACCGCTGCGATGGCGTCGAGTTCGTACGATGTCCCCGCCGTCGGCTGTGCCGAGTTCAGACGAGACGTCAGGATGATTCCGGCAAGTGCCGCCATCAACCCTGAGAGTGAGTAAATCATGATTTTGACTTTATTGACTTGAATCCCCATCAACTTCGCTGCTTCTTCGTTGCCACCGATCGCATACGTATAGCGACCGAACGTCGTCTTCTTCAAGATGAAGTAGAGGACCGCAAAGGCGATTAACATCGTTAGGACCGGTACCGGGAAAATCCAGAAGTAACCGCGTCCGAACAGTTCGAACCAGCCACCTTGGCTCAGACCAGTTATTGGTTTCCCGTCCGTATAGACGAGCGTCAATCCGCGGAAGATCGTCATCGTCGCAAGTGTTGCGATGAATGGTGCGACTTTCCCGAGCGAGATGACCATCCCGTTTAACGCACCCATGACAGCTCCGACGATTAAACCAGCCAGAACAGCGATCAACGCTGATGTTCCGTCCGTCATCAGACCCGCGACGAAGGCGGACGAGAGGGCGAGAATCGAGCCGACCGATAAATCAATCCCACCTGTCAGAATGACGAACGTCATCCCGAAGGCAATCAAGGCATTGATCGAGACTTGCCGTAAGATGTTAAATAAATTATTCAATGTTAAAAAGTCCGGTTCCATGATCGAGACGACGAGGACGATCGCGAACAATCCTGCGAGTGGTCCAAGCTTTTGTCCAATCCCAAGACGTCTCGGTTTTGCTTCCGTTACCTTGCCTTGCATCAATTCCATATCATTGTCCTCCTGTCGCAAGTGTCATGATGCTTTCTTGCGTCGCTTCCTGTCGTGTCAACATGCCGCTCATCTTGCCTTCGCGCATGACGTAGACCCGGTCGCTCATCCCAAGAATCTCCGGGAGGTCCGAGCTGACCATGATGATCGCGACCCCCGCCGCAGCAAGTTCGTTCATGATGAGGTAAATCTCTTTCTTCGCCCCGACGTCGACACCACGTGTCGGTTCGTCGAGGATCAAGACTTTTGGTTGTGTCCCGAGCCATTTCGCGAGGACGACCTTCTGTTGGTTCCCACCGGACAGTGACTTCGCCGGCTGGTCCATCGAGCTATGCCGGACCGAGAGCGACTTCAAGTACCCTTCTGCGAAATCACGTTCTGCCTGATCCTTGATGACACCAGATCTTGATAACGAACGAATCGTCGGCAGCGAGATGTTCTCACGCAGTGAAAAGTCGAGGAACAAGCCTTCGCCTTTGCGGTCTTCGGTCAAAAAGCCGATACCCTGACGGATTGCGTCGTACGGTGTCTTGATTTTCAGCGACTGTCCGTTCAGTTCAATCGTCCCGTCTTTCAGGCGATCGACTCCGAACAATCCGCGCATGACTTCCGTCCGCCCCGCACCCATCAAACCAGAGAAGCCGATGATTTCACCCGCCTTGACGGAGAACGAGACATCGTCGAATCGTTTCCCGCTCGCCTGTTTGACTTCAAGGACAGTTGCACCGATCGACACGTCACGATCCGGATACCGTTCGCCCATCTCACGACCAACCATCTCTCGGACGATTTGTTCGAACGAGGTCTCGGGAATCGCGTGCGTCGAGACGGAGATCCCGTCCCGTAAGACCGTGATCCGGTCACAAAGCTCGAAGATTTCCTCCATCCGGTGTGAGATATAGACGATCGAGACACCTTGATTGCGCAGTGCCGTCGCGACGCTGAACAAGGCACGAATTTCCCGCTCCGTCAGTGCGGCTGTCGGTTCATCCATGATGATGACCTTCGCGTCCGTCATCAAAGCTTTTGCGATCTCAATCATCTGTTGCTGACCGACCGATAACGTCCGGGCAAGTTGATCGACGTCCATGAAGACGTTTAGTTCCGCGAGTTCACGTTCTGCCTGCCGCTTCATCTCGCCTTGCTTGAGAATCCCGAAGCGTGACTTCAACTCCCGTCCGAGGAACAAGTTCTCCGTCACCGTCAAATCCGGGAGGATGTTCAGTTCCTGGTGGATGAAGGCAATTCCCGCTTCCTCGGCAAGCTTCGGATTCTTATATTCGACGTCCTGTCCATCGACGCGGATCGTGCCTGCGTCCGCCTTATGGACACCGGTCAAAATCTTCATCAGCGTCGATTTTCCGGCACCGTTCTCTCCCATCAAGGCGTGAATCTCACCCGCAGCGAGTTCGAAGTCGACACCTTTCAGGACAGGGACGGGACCGAATGCTTTTTTGATACCTGTCATCTCGATACGCATCGCATGACCCCCTTAAAAGATTACGCCGGAATGGAAGATGACATTTGCGTACGGTGTCGCTTCTCCGGTCCGGATGATGACCTTCGCCTGCTGTGTCTGTTTCTTGAACTCTTCATGCGAGACGAACGTCGTCTCGATCTGCATGGCTTCCAGTTGCTTGAGAACGTCCGGATTCGCTTCTTTGATTTCCGTTGCCAGAGTCAACTGTTCGATTGCCATGTCACCGGCGACGACACGGACGACGTCGAGGAATGATGGTGTGCCGAGTTCCAGTGCTAAATCAATCCGTGCGACCCCGTCTGGAATCGGTAAGCCGCAATCGGCGATGACGAGCGTATCGGTATGCCCGAGATCGGTCAGGACTTTGCTAATATGACTGTTTAAGATACCGTGCTTCTTCATGCTTCTCCCTCCATCTGTTCCCGAGTCGGCATGCCGCCTTGAGCGCCGAGCGCACGAATGGATAAGCCGGCTGCCCGGTTCGCGAAACGAATTGCTTCGACGAGCGGTTGTCCTTCCGTTAAGGCAACGGCTAAGGCACCGTTGAACGTGTCCCCTGCTCCTGTCGTATCGACGACGGTCGTTTCGATCGCGGGAATCGTCACGATTGCCTCTCCATCGTAGAAGCGTGCCCCGCGACTCCCTTCCGTCACGATCAGTTTATTCGGATATTCCATCAGCCAATGTTCGATCGGTTGGTCTTGTCCGAAGATCAAACCACATTCATGTTCGTTTGGCGTTAAGTATGTGACGTGTTTAATCAATTCCGGACTGAGTGACATCGCCGGTGCTGGATTCAAGACGACTGGAATGCCGGCTGCATGTGCTTCGCGAGCAACGGTCTCGACCGTTTCGATTGGAATCTCGAGCTGGAGTAAGATGATTTCACTGTCTGCGAGAATCGGTGCGAGTGCGTTATTTGCAAACTTCACATGTTGATTGGCAGACTGAACGACGACGATCGAGTTATCGCCTTCAGCGAGCGTGATGTGTGCCGTTCCTGTCCGTTCACCTTCAATCGTTTGTAAGTGCGTCGTCTGCACTCCTTGCATTTTGAAGTTTTCGCGGATCGCTTCACCGTTCGCGTCACTACCAACGCAACCGATCATTTCGACGGTACTGCCAAGACGCGCGACTGCGACCGCTTGGTTCGCACCCTTTCCGCCCGGTACGGTATGAAAGGCATCCCCGATGACCGTTTCGCCTGCACCTGGACGGCGTTTACTTTCGACGACGAGATCCATCGAGATACTACCGATGACACTGATTTGTTTCATGCTTCCTCATCCTTCCGTTTCGTCGTTTCCCGTTCGATGATCTCAACCGTCAACTCATGATGGACGGCGGCAATCGGTGTGCCTTCAATCCGTTGAATCAGGAGTTTCGCCGCTAGTTCTCCCATTTGATAGATTGGCTGCGCAATCGTCGTCAACGGTGGTGAAATCATTTGTCCGAGTTCGATGCCGTCATAGCCGATCACTTGTAGCTCGTCCGGAATCGTAATTCCGCGCTCTGCAGCGACCTGCACCGTTGCTGCAGCGATGACATCGCTCGCGGCAAAAATGCCGTTGCAGTGATAGTGATCAAAGAGATAGTTCGCGGCATCGAGCGCTCCTTGAAAGTGGAACGGTGACTCGATGCTTGCGACGAGATTCGTTCCGGCGACTTCCTCGAAACCGTCCCGCCGTTTCTTGATCGTCGGGAGTTTTGAGGGACCACTGATGACGGCTAGTTCAGTTGCACCTGCTTCCAGTAAAAGCGAAGCCGCCTTCTTCCCGCCCTCGTATCCGTTTGACGTCACCGTCGGAATCGCTCCTTGTAACACACGGTCTAACGCTACGACCGGCACTTCGAGTTCTTCATAGTTCGGATTGTTCGAGTAGTTCGTCGTGATGATCAATCCGTCGACATGCATTGCCTCGAGTGACTTGATATATTCGCGTTCTTTCTGAAACTGTTCGTCTGTGTTACACAAAATGACCTGAAAACCATGTTGATGTGCCATATCTTCCACAGCCCGTGCGAGTTGTGGGAAGAACGGGTTCGTGATGTCTGGAACGATCAATCCGATCAGTCCGGACCGTTTTTGGAACAACGATCGCGCGACCCGGTTCGGTCGATAATCCAATTGTTTGATTGCCTGAAGCACCGCCTTACGCGATTTCTCACTGACATAACCCTTTTCGTTCATGACGCGTGAGACCGTCGCGACAGAGACATGTGCCGCTTTCGCTACTTCCCGGATGGTCGACATGTTTCGCCACCTCTTCCTTTTGATAACGCTTACAAGAATCATCATATTGTGTAACCGGTTACACATCAATCTTTTTTATTTAAAATATATTTTATTTTTTTCAAACGCGTAGATTGCCCCATAAAAAAGAAGCCTGACACCGCATCAGACTTACGATAATTTCATATCTTGAACGTTCTGAATCATCCTCAAATAAAGACGATCAGCGACAGACCCGTCAAAATATTAATGAATCCTAACCCATCCGTCGCTTTTGTGTATAACGATGGTGTATCTTTTTTAACGCTATCGTTTAGAAACATTAATGTGATAGCGATTACTGTTGTTACGCCTAGTGGCGCATTGAGAAAACTATCCGAGTATGTAAAAAAGTTATTCGTAATGTATGCACTGTTTAAGACGGACAATCCGAACAGTATTTTATGCATGCAAGTCACTCCTATAATCACCAGGATTTTACGAAACCGAATACTATCTAATTTCGCTTCTCCTTCATTATAGAATATTCTTCCAGTTACTCTTCCTTACACTATTGAAAGAAAGTATTTGGAGGTATACGCAAATACACCGTAAGACAGCGTCACGCCAGCTTACGGTGTATTAATTGTCAGATTAGATAGCACTAGACGATTGATTTTCAGAAAAGACGGAGACTCCTGCGGGAATAGCGGAATAGGTAAGACCCCGCAGGAGCACACGCGACGAGGAGGCTTGCCTTTCGCCCGCGGAAAGCGACGTCTTGGACGAAAATCAATGAATATCTTCGCTTTGATTCTTTTTATTTTTCTTCTCTGTATACAAACGTCGAATCAAAGTAACAACAAACGCAATGATTGCCAGCGGCTCAAACAAATAAATCAACAGGAACGTGACATCAATAACGGCATCCTCCGGATTATAACGGATGATATAGAGCGCACCGGGTAAGATGGCAATCAGTCCACCAATTCCGAGTGCCGTTCCCAAAATCAAACTCTGACGTGAAAATCGGCTCGTGATTTGATACAAACCGATGAATAGTATGAGTTCCGTAAAATAGATGAGGCGCAACGGGATGTCACCAATCGACGTATCAAGCCCTAAAAATAAAAACCGAAATAGCATGTCGATTCCCCCTTCCTTCTAGTTCTACCCCGAACAGCGTCCTCGTAATGCTAGATTTTCAGTTTCCCTGCATATCCTCGCTTCAATTAGGGAATAGCTAGAGAGTTACAGTCACATACAGAGAGTTGGGATCGGATGAAAGAAGAACACTCGATGAAGGTCGTCAGTTGTTTGAATGATTATTTCGAACGTCATCAGCAACCCCTTCAGGTCGATCTCTTAAGAGGTTTACCACCGATCGTGCTATTGTTGCGCGATGATGCGAAACGTGCCTTTCCAAAAGAAGCGAATTTGCACGATGAACTGTTACAAGACATCAAACGTTTGATTCAGGAATGTTTGGATCCCGATACGTTACGCGAATTAGGAATCGATGTCGATCTCCCGGACTTTTTCGTGACCCGTGCACCGCTTCATTCTGCCCATCATTATCTCGTTACATTCATTGAAGATTGATTCTGCTCTTATGATGAAAATAGCGCGTTCTTTGATCACGTGATGACGTGAAGAAAGAACGCGCTATCTTTATGCAAAAACCGATAGCGCCAAAGCACTACCGGTTTTGCTTCCCTTCACGTATGGTAAAGACAACTTAATTCTCAACCTCAAGAATCGCTTCGATTTCAGCTTCTACTTCTTTGTTGACCATTTGCGAACGTTTTTTACGTAATTCGAGATCCATCTCCTGATCAATGAACTGATTCGTATGATTGTCGAAGCAATCAAAACAGATCGGATAAAAATCTTTTGCTTCTTTGTTCAATGAGTTGAATTCCCACGTGTCGAGTTCCAAGTAACTGACTTGGTTGTTCGTTTCAGTTCCACAGATTTCACACTTCATCTTCATTCCCCCTTACGCGTCAATCTTCGCTTTTTCGAGTTGGCGCTCTTGACGTTCCTTGATACGTTTTAAACGTCCATGATACTTCATGATGTTCGCTTGAGATTGTTTCGCTTCTTCGCTTGTCGGTTCTAAATCAGCGATGCCCCAGAATTTGACGACGACGTCTAATACTTGGTCGAAGTATTGGAGGGGTCCATAGTTCGTATCAACAGCAATCGTCTTCATCCGTTCCGTGAAGTCCGGCATGACAGCACCTGGCATCGAGAAGTTGATGATGACGTCTTCGAAGAAGACGATGAAGTTCGGGTCAAGCTCTAGGTGTGCTTTGACCGTGTCACGATAGAACGCATAATGGAGTGCTTCGTCCTTCGCTAGACGACGGAGTAGCGTTGCTAAGTCTTTGTCGTGTGCCCCTGCGATTTTCGCAACGTTGTTATAGAAGACGAGTGTCGCTAACTCTTGCAGTGACGTATACGCCATTGTTGCTAGCGGGTTCGTGAAGTCCGGGAACCAGCCGTTTTCAACGACGCGTCTTCTTAATTGATGAAGTCGCGTTGGATTGACGTTTCGCGTGACGAGTAAATATGTCTCGAGTAAGTTCGAGTGCTGATCTTCTTCTGCTGTCCATGTCCGGACGAAGTCATTGATGACTTCCATCGAGTTCTTGAACGTATAGTCTAAGTGCGACGTATACCACGGTAAGTTGACTTCTGTCAGCAATGCCGTCTCAATCGCTACGATGACGCCTTCTGGAAGCGTGACTTGGCTTTCGTCCCAAGGAACACGTTTGAATGACATCGCCTTATCCCACGGAATGAACTCGTGATAGCTCCAGTCAATATTGGCTGAACGCTCCTTGTGTAGTCGATATAACTCTTGAATGCGTGGTTCTAAACGGATATCTAAATCTGAATTTAACATGATCCTGTCTCCTTTAGACGTATTTTCATCTGCATCGAGCAAGATGTAATTAATCCCTATAACTATTTAATTTGCACTTATTTATGAGTATAACATTTTAGTCATCTACTCAGATGAATCAATTTTTTGACAGTTCATCATAGTTTTGATGACAAAAGCGATTTTCATGTTTGACATTGCTTGATATAAAAACCTCCTATCCGTGTGTACGTATCACACGAATAGGAGGTTTTGCTTATAGCTTATTCAAACGATCAACCTGAAATTACTTCTTGAGGTTGTAGAATGATTTGATTCCGTCGTAGACAGCAACGTCTGAAAGCATGTCTTCGATGCGGAGAAGTTGGTTGTATTTCGCGATACGGTCTGTACGTGAAAGTGAACCAGTTTTGATTTGACCAGCGTTTGTCGCAACAGCGATGTCAGCGATCGTTGAATCTTCAGTTTCACCAGAACGGTGAGAAACGACAGCTGTGTAACCAGCTTTTTTAGCCATTTCGATTGCGTCGAATGTTTCAGTCAACGTACCGATTTGGTTAACTTTGATGAGGATCGAGTTAGCGATGCCTTTTTCGATACCTTCAGCAAGTTTCTCAGTGTTCGTTACGAACAAGTCATCCCCAACGAGTTGGACTTTGTGTCCGATACGATCTGTAAGAAGTTTGTGACCATCCCAGTCGTTTTCGTCACAGCCATCTTCGATTGAGATGATTGGGTATTTGTCGACGAGTTGTGCGTAGAATTCAACAAGCTCTTCTGTTGAGAGGACTTTGCCTTCGCCAGCGAGGTTGTATGTTCCAGCTGCTTTATCGTAGAACTCAGAAGAAGCGACGTCCATTGCAAGGTAAACATCTTCGCCTGCTTTGTAGCCAGCTTTTTCGATTGCTTCAAGGATAACTGTGATTGCTTCTTCGTTTGATTTCAAGTTTGGAGCGAATCCACCCTCGTCACCAACTGCTGTGTTAAGACCCATTCCGCTAAGAACTGATTTCAACGCGTGGAAGATTTCAGCACCCATACGAAGAGCTTCTTTGAATGTTGGAGCACCGACAGGCATGATCATGAACTCTTGGAAGTCCACGTTGTTGTCTGCGTGTGATCCACCGTTGATGATGTTCATCATTGGTGTTGGTAATGTTTTCGCGTTGAATCCACCGAGGTATGTGTAAAGTGGAAGACCAAGCTCATCAGCAGCAGCACGTGCAGCAGCCATAGAAACACCAAGGATTGCGTTAGCGCCGAAGTTACCTTTGTTTTTCGTACCGTCGAGATCGATCATCTTTTTGTCGATTCCAGCTTGGTCGAAGACATCGTAACCGATGATTTCTGGTGCGATTTTTTCGTTGACGTTGTCAACAGCTTTCAAAACACCTTTTCCGAGGTAACGTGCTTTGTCGCCATCACGGAGTTCGACTGCTTCGTGCTCACCAGTTGATGCACCTGATGGTACGAGTGCGCGACCGAAACCGCCATCTTCTGTATAAACTTCTACTTCTACTGTTGGGTTACCGCGTGAATCAAGAATCTCGCGTGCGTAAATCTCTGTAATCATTGACATTTAAATTCGCTCCTTTTGTGTGTAAGAAATATGTGCTGTAATTCTTTCGATCGACGGGATTATTTCTTCAATACGATCGATTTACCAGTCATCTCTGCTGGTTGGTCCGCTCCGAGGAGATCAAGGACCGTTGGTGCGAGGTCAGCGAGTGCACCTGTGAGTGGTTCAAGGAGTTCAACGTCCTCGACCGTCACGATACATGGAACGGGTTCTGTCGTATGCGCCGTCATCTTACTGCCGTCCGCATTGAGGACTTTATCCGCGTTCCCGTGGTCAGCCGTGATGACTGCCGCGCCGCCTTTGCTGAGAATCAAGTCAACGACTTTCCCAAGACACTCATCGACAGCTTCGATCGCCTTTTTCGTCGGCTCGAGCATACCCGAGTGACCGACCATATCCGGGTTTGCGAAGTTGAGGATGATAGCGTCGTGTTTGTCCGAGTTGATTGCGTCGACGAGGGCATCTGTGACTTCATAGACGCTCATCTCCGGTTTCAAGTCGTATGTCGCGACTTTTGGTGAAGGGATCAAGATCCGATCTTCCCCTTCGTATGGTTCTTCACGTTGTCCGTTGAAGAAGAACGTGACGTGCGGATACTTTTCCGTTTCCGCGATGCGTAGCTGTTTGAGACCTTGTTTTGACAATGTCTCACCAAGCGTGTTCTTGATGTCTTCAGGCGGGAAGACGATGTCCGTATCAATCGCATCCGAGTACTTCGTCATTGAGACGAGTAGCAGGTTCTTCGGTGCGTTGTCTGGAATTTCGAATCCGTCGAAGCCACCTTTTTCTTTGTAGACTTTCGAAAGCTGAATCGCACGGTCAGGACGATAGTTGAAGAACACGATCGCATCGTTATCGTGGATCGGTGCGACTGGCGTACCGTCTTCCTGCACGACAACAGTTGGTTCGATGAACTCATCCGTTACGTCTTGTTTGTACGAAGCTTCAACCATGCCGATTGGATCCTTCGTCGTTGGACCTTCACCGAACGTGATGGCGTCATAGACTTTCTTGACGCGTTCCCAACGGTTATCGCGATCCATCGCATAGTAGCGACCAGAGATACTCGCGAATTGTCCAACATTCAATTCATCCATCTTCGCTTGCGCGTCACGGAGGAAACCAGCGCCCGATTGTGGGTCGCAGTCACGACCGTCCGTGAAAGCATGGAGGTAGACTTTTTCGATTTCGTGAAGTTTCGCGAATTCGAGCACTGCATATAAGTGGTTGATGTGACTGTGGATTCCACCGTCAGAGACCAAACCGAAGATATGAAGCGCTGAACCGTATTTCTTCACGTGACCTGCCGCATCGTTCATCGCTTGACGCGAGAAGAACGAGCGATCCTTGATCGCGTTGTTGATTCGGGATAGCGATTGATAGACGACGCGACCTGCACCGATGTTGAGGTGACCCACTTCTGAGTTCCCCATTTGACCTTCAGGCAAACCGACGTATTCGCCTTTCGCATTCAACAACGTATGCGGGTATTGACCCCAGTAACGGTCGAAGTTCGGTTTGTTTGCCGCCGTAACGGCATTTCCGAACTCCTCGTCACGCATACCAAAACCATCAAGGATGATCAGTGCGACTGGACGTTTTTTCATTTAAATCGCCTCCAACAGTTTGAGGAACGATCCTGTCTCAAGACTTGCACCGCCGACGAGCGCGCCGTCGATGTCTGGTTGAGCCATATATTCTTTGATGTTTTCCGGTTTGACGCTACCACCGTATTGGATGCGGACAGCTTCTGCTGCTTCAGCACCGAATTCAGCTGCAACGACGTCACGGACGAATTTACAAGAATCTTGTGCATCTTGTTCTGTCGCTGATTTACCTGTTCCGATTGCCCAGACAGGCTCGTATGCGACGACGAGATTTTTCACTTGGTCGACAGTAAGACCTTTAAGGCTGTTTGCTGTCTGTTCGCGGATGACGTCTTCGAACTTGCCGCCTTCACGCTCTTCCAGTGTTTCACCTACACAAACGATTGGAACGAGACCGTGCTCGAACGCTTTTTTCGCTTTGCTGTTGATGAACGCATCTGTTTCGCCGAAGTACTCACGACGCTCAGAGTGACCGAGGATGACGTAAGTCACGTCGAGTTCTTTGAGCATGAGCGGGCTGATTTCACCAGTGAACGCACCGCTCTCTTTGTCGTACATGTTTTGAGCACCGATCTTAAGATCCGTACCAGCTGCTGCTTCTGTCAAGTGTGCCAAGAATACTGCTGGCGCACAGACGGCTGCGTCGACTGTCGTCGAAGCAGGTACAGCTCCTTTGACTTCCTCAACGAATGCGACTGCATCCTTGAGCGTCAGATTCATCTTCCAGTTACCTGCGATAATTGGTTTACGCATTGAGAAACACTCCCTTGTGAACTTAGATTACTTGTCGTTTAGCGCTTCGACACCAGGAAGAGCTTTCCCTTCCATGAATTCGAGACTTGCTCCACCACCTGTAGAGATGTGGCTCATTTTGTCAGCAAGACCGAATTTCTCTGCCGCAGCAGCTGAGTCGCCACCGCCGATGATTGAGTACGCATCGCTGTTCGCAAGAGCTTGCGCGACACCTTTTGTACCGTTTGCGTATTTATCGAGTTCGAATACGCCCATCGGTCCGTTCCAGACGACGAGTTTCGAGTTCTTGATTGCCTCTGCATAGAGTTCAACCGTTTTTGGACCGATATCAAGTGACATGTGATCTGCTGGGATCTCTGTGATGTCACGTGGTCCGACATATGTTTCTTCTCCGAATTCCTTCGTGATGACACAGTCGATTGGCATGAGGAACTTAACGCCTTTTTCTTCTGCTTTTTTCATGAATTCCTTCGCTTGGTCGATTTTGTCGACCTCAAGAAGTGAAGTACCGACTTCGATACCACGAGCTGTGAGGAACGTGTACGATAAGCCGCCACCGATGATCAACGTATCGACGATGTCGAGTAAGTGATCGATGACACCGATTTTGTCCGCTACTTTCGAACCACCGATGATTGCCGTGAACGGGCGATCTGGGTTAGAAAGAGCTTTACCGAGAACTTGAAGTTCTTTTTCGATGAGAAGACCGGCAACTGCTGTGTCGACATGGTGTGCGATACCTTCTGTCGATGCGTGTGCACGGTGTGCTGCGCCGAACGCGTCGTTGACGAAGACGTCAGCGAGTTTCGCGAATCCTTTAGCGAGCTCTTCGTCATTTTTCGTTTCACCAGGGTAGAAGCGAACGTTCTCTAAGACGACGACATCGCCGTTTTCGAGTTTGCTGACTGCTTCTTCTGCAACTGGACCGTATGCTTCTTCAACGAGCTTGATGTCTTTACCAAGCAATTCGCTGAGGCGTGCTACGACTGGTGCAAGTGAGAACTCAGGGTTCTTTTCGCCTTTTGGACGACCCATGTGGCTAGCGAGAATGACTTTTGCTCCGCCGTCGATCAAGTGTTTGATCGTTGGGAGTGCAGCACGGATCCGTGTGTCATCCGTGATTTTACCGTCTTCCAACGGTACGTTGAAATCCACGCGTGTAAATACGCGTTTTCCTTGTACATCGATGTCGCGAATCGATTTCTTATTCATACATTCGTCCTCCGTCTCTTACGTATAGTGAGGGGCGAATGCCCCTCCCGCTTTTTTCCGCAATAAGAGCGGAGACTGATATCGTTTCCGCTCTTATTCAATTGCTATTTAATTGCTCGAATTACTTAGCGATTTCTGCGAAGTGTTTGAGTGTACGAACGAGTTGGCTAGTGTAAGACATTTCGTTGTCATACCAAGCAACTGTTTTAACGAGTTGTTTGTCGCCGACTGTCATGACTTTAGTTTGTGTTGCATCGAAGAGTGATCCGTAAGAGATACCAACGATGTCAGAAGAAACGATTTCGTCTTCAGTGTAACCGTAAGACTCGTTAGCAGCTGCTTTCATTGCTGCGTTGACTTCTTCTACAGAAACTTTTTTGTCGAGTACAGTTACGAGCTCAGTGAGTGAACCTGTAGCGACTGGTACACGTTGTGCAGATCCGTCAAGTTTACCTTGAAGTTCTGGAAGAACGAGACCGATTGCTTTTGCAGCACCAGTTGAGTTAGGAACGATGTTTGCTGCTGCCGCACGTGCACGACGGAAGTCACCTTTAGGGTGTGGAGCGTCGAGTGTGTTTTGGTCACCAGTGTAAGCGTGGATCGTAGTCATGAGACCTTCAACGATTCCGAACTGATCTTGGAGAACTTTAGCCATTGGCGCGAGACAGTTTGTAGTACAAGAAGCACCAGAGATAACTGTTTCAGTTCCGTCAAGGATTTCGTGGTTCGTGTTGAAGACGACTGTTTTCATGTCGCCAGTTGCAGGTGCAGAGATAACGACTTTTTTAGCGCCAGCTTTCAAGTGAAGCTCAGCTTTTTCTTTGTCTGTGAAGAAACCAGTACATTCGAGAACGATGTCAACACCGAGCTCGCCCCATGGGAGTTCTTCTGGGTTGCGGTTAGCAAGTGTTTTGATTTCTTTACCGTTGACGAGGAAGTAACCGTCGTGTACTTCAACTTCGCCGTCGAAACGACCTTGAGTCGTATCATATTTGAGAAGGTGTGCAAGCATTTTAGTGTCTGTAAGGTCGTTGATCGCGACTACTTCGATTCCATCGAATTGAAGAATTTGACGAAGTGCCAAACGTCCGATACGTCCAAATCCGTTAATACCAACTTTTACTGCCATGATAATTTTCCTCCTTTTAATGTAAAGCGAGTTATCTATTATTCAAAAGGGGGTTACCCTTTCAAAATCGAAGCTGCTGCGCCTTCATCCGTGATCAGGATGATGTCCGGCGACTGTTTGACATAGGCGTTGATCGCTTCTGCCTTCGAATGACCACCTGCGACGACGATGACGTGTTCGACTTGCTTCAAGTCAGCCAGTTGAAGACCAACCGTCTTGACCCGGTGCACGATGTTCCCGTCTCGGTCGAAGTAATATCCGAATGCTTCCGCTACTGCCTGTTCATGTTCCAGTCGGGTCAGGAGATCTTCAGACGCGCGACGACGTTTTGCCATCGTTTTCGCCTCACCAATTCCATGTACCACGATTGAAGCACCTTTAATCATTTGAAGCACATTTTTTATGCTCGGCTCTTCGATCATCTTGACGAAAGTCTCTGTGCTGACCATGTCCGGGATGTGAAGCAGATGATAATCACTTTGAGCGCGTGACGCCATCCGTGAGCATACTGTGTTCGCTTGTAGTTCGAGCGTTTCTCCCAGTCCTCCGCGTGCCGGAACGAACGTCATCGGACGGTGTTCCTTATCAGGCGACATCATCGCCGCGACGGAAGCCATCGTCGTACCGCCTGTGACAGCGATCGTATTGTGATGGTCTGAAGAAAGCTCTCGTTTGAGTCGTGCGACGGTCGCCCGCCCCATGTCTCGTTGTACCCAGAAGGTCTCATCGGAATCACCCGGTACGATGACGACGTCCCGTACTCCGAGTCTCTCTTTCAAGGCTTTCGCCATGTCTGAGATCCCTGCGAGTTCTCCCATGATGCTGTGCATGCTGCGAAGAACGTTTCGTCCTTCATCCGTCAAGGACATCCCTTGCGTCGCGACCTCTAGGAGGTCTTGCTGCTTCAAGAAGTCGACTTCCCGCCGTAAGACGCGTTCCGTCAAGCCAAGGCTTGTCGCAAGCGTACGTCGTCCGATCGGTTGCATCAGTCGTACGTAATGAAGGATGTCGTAGCGTGTCTGCATTTCTTCGATCAGATCAGGCACGATTCGTTTTTGGATCTGGACTAACTGCCGAATCATGTATTTCCCTCTCCTCTCAAGTAGCTGGACGCTTTCTGTCCCGCATGTCATAACGTGTCCCACTTGGTACACCGTTATCATAACAGTCCGTTTCTCGCCTTGCAAGTCTCGTTTCTCAAGTTTTTTGAAGTAAGCGGTTTCTTATCGTTTCCGTCTCGAATTTGCCATAACTCCAGATTTCCTCGTCATGCATGACGACCGGAATCTCGTATAAGAACCGTAGACTGAGCGCTTCATCCTGATCAATGTTGACTTCCTCGAACGTCCATTCCGGAAACTCATCGAGTACGAAGTCGAGTAAGATGGCGGCCTCTTCACATAGCGTACATCCCGGACGTGAATAGAGTGTTAAGTGTCTGTGTCGTTTTAATCCCATTCTGATTGCGCCTTCCTTTGCTGCATCGTTTTTTTCGTTAAACCAAGCGCTGCCCGGTACTTCGCGACCGTCCGCCTTGCGACTGTCAGACCGTCTGCTTGCAGGCGATCCGTCAATTGCTGATCACTTAACGGACGATCGCTGTGTTGAATGTATTCGGCGATCCGCCTTTTAATTAAAAAACTCGAATCTCCGGTTGTCGTCCGTGAGACGAACAAGTCTTCTAAAGCAACGAGACCATGGACCGTCTCGACATACTTCGCAGCAATCGCTCGACCAATCGTTGACGGATGATGTCCCGTCGCCTCAGCGACTTGTTTTTTCGTCAATGGCTCAAGATGCAGTTCTCCCTTGAACCAGCGTTCTTGTCGCTCAAGCAAGATCGAGAGGATGGCATGCATCGTGACACGGCGTCGTTCGTACGCGCGCAAAAAAGGCGTTGCCTCTTTTAATCCGAGCCACGTCTGATCCGTGTCGAGTGTCATCCAGTCGATCTGAAGTTTTCCATCTAACAGGTGAATCCGTGCTTCTGCCATGACCAATCGTTCTTCTTTTGGAAGATCCGGTGTCCGGCTCAGCCGCGTCAATCGTTTTCGCAACCGCGCTCGATCCTGTTCACTAAACTGCGCGAACACCTGACTCGCCGGTTCATGTCGCAATCGATCCGTTAGTCCGATCAATTCCGCGTCGTCTAGCTCGATCGCCTGTAACCATTGACACTCGCGCTCCGAGCGGGCAGCGATGCCGACTGGTTCACATTGTTGTAAGAGTGCCCGTGCTTCTGTAATCGTTGCAACATCGGTCGAGAAGGATGCAGCGAGCTGCTCGTCCGATGTCCGCAATAAACCGTCCGCTTCTAAATACACGATGAGTTGTTCCGCCATATATCCTATTTCCTGTCTGACTGATTCTAAACGTATTTGTGCAAGAAGCTCGTCTTCATAGGATGCCAAATGTCCTGCCATCTGCTCGACCTCTAGCGAAACCTGATTCGGGTAATGACGATGCAACCGTCGTTTCAACCGTCGCCATTCCTCCTCGAGCTCAGCTGCTGGTTGCTCAAGTACATGTAACTGATATTGTTGTGACGCCGATAACGTCATCTGTTGCGTCTGTTCCTGGCGTTGATCCATCGATTCCCCCTCCTCCACTTCTTATTATAGAAGAAACGTTTTGAAAAACGTGCTCTGAACCTTTCTCGAACCGCTCAGGAAAAGAAAAGTCATCCTTCCCTATTGCTTTTCTGAAAAAATGTCGCTATACTATTAATTGTTCAGTACATCAGATGCACCCGTAGCTCAGGGGATAGAGCACTGGTTTCCGGTACCAGGTGTCGGGAGTTCGAATCTCTCCGGGTGTACCATTTATTCAACCACAAGGCAATGCCAGCAATGGCGTTGCCTTTTTTCTATATTGATATGTTTCATTTGCCCTTGTAATGGAAAAATACCTAAAAGTCGCATCGTATCTTTTGACCAATATTGACCAAAGGATTATGATAAGAATAAGTCGAATAGGAAGCTACATACCAACTATAAGGAGGCAAAGACTATGTTAATTCCAACAGTCATCGAACAAACAAACCGCGGGGAACGTGCTTACGATATCTACTCACGTTTGCTAAAAGACCGCATCATTCTTCTCGGGAGCGCGATTGACGACAACGTCGCCAACTCAGTCGTTGCCCAACTTCTGTTCTTAGCAGCAGAAGATCCAGATAAAGAAATCTCGCTTTACATCAACAGCCCAGGTGGTTCGATCACTGCCGGTATGGCGATTTACGATACAATGAACTTCATCAAGCCACAAGTCTCAACGATTTGTATCGGTATGGCAGCATCGATGGGTGCGTTCTTGCTCCAAGCAGGCGCAAAAGGAAAACGTTTCGCGTTACCAAACGCTGAAATCATGATCCACCAACCACTCGGTGGTACACAAGGTCAAGCATCAGATATCAAAATCCATGCGGAGCGTATCATCAAAATGCGTGAGCACCTCAACAAAATCATGGCTGAAAACACAGGACAACCACTTGAAGTCATCGAACGCGATACAGAGCGTGACAACTTCATGTCAGCACAAGCTGCTGCTGATTACGGTCTCATCGACCGCGTCATGGAACGTGCATAAGTCATCCAGAGTGTCTCCTTCGGGAGGCACTTTTTTTTGTATCCATAAAGTCTTGTCGTTTATCGTTGCATACAAAAAAACCTCCCGTTCCTTATAGAACGAGAGGTCGATGATCAGTCGATCAAATCTGTGATGTCTGAAACGATATCGTGGTTTTCACGAATCAGCGAGTAGATCGCGTTCGCATGTGGCGAAAGCTCTTCTTCTGCTTGTAATTGTTTCAGGAATAAAGATGTTGCGAACGCAACGAGTGTGCTTTTCGGTACACCGATTGATTTTGCTTTTTTTGTTAACACTTCATCAAACTTCGCATCGACTGTCAGCGAAATACGTTTCTTTTCGTTAGCCATTTCAAAAACTCCTTAATTCGAACATTTAGTTGCATCGACTATATATTATAGTAGACTATGGTTCATCCCGCAAGCGACCCTCTTATATGGCCCCTGTCATCGACTCGCCATTCCGTACTTTTTCAGCGATTTGATCAATCTTCCGCAACCGGTGATTGATCCCTGATTTTGAGATGGAGCCGCTTTCGACCATCTCCCCGAGCTCTTGTAACGTGACGTCTTGATGTGTCACGCGCAAGATCGCGATCTCCTTCAACTTATCCGGTAAGACATCGAGCCCGACCGTTCGCTCAAGGAACTTGATGTTCTCGACTTGGCGTAATGCCGCACCGACCGTTTTGTTGAGGTTTGCCGTCTCACAGTTGACGAGACGATTGACCGAGTTACGCATGTCTTTTAAGATCCGCACATCCTCGAACCGTAGCATCGATTGTGTCGCATCGACAAGCTTGAGGAAATCGGAAATCTTCTCGCTCTCCTTGATGTAGAGGATGTGTCCCTTTTTCCGTTCAATCGCTTTCGCGTTCAAATCAAAGACGTTCGATAGACCGCGGAGCGCCGCATTGTGTTCTTCATATAAGCTGAAGATCTCCAAGTGATACGACGACGTCGCCGGATTGTTGAGCGAACCCCCGGCGAGGAACGCCCCTCGTAAATACGCCCGTGCTTTTCGTTCATCGTTGAGGATCGTGTCACTGATTGAACGAATCATCGTGAACCCTTCTCCGAGGATTCCGAGGTCTTGCAAAATCTTATCCGCCTGTTGTTTGACGCGGACGATGTAGACGTTATTCTTTTTCAGACGCATTTTTTTCCGCACGAGCAAATCGAGATGGACCCCGTATGCTTTTTTCAAAAGCGAGTAGATCCGACGGGCAATCGAGGCATTCTCGGTCGAGATATCGAGTGTCAGACCACGTCCGAGACCGAACGAGATCGCACCGTTCATCCGGGCAAGCGCCGCGAGTTCCGCCTTCATCTCATGATCGGTGATCGGAATCTGCGTTAATTCTTTTTTGACTTCTGAGGCAAAGCTCATGTCAGCTCCTCCTTTCCTTCGAGTTGACGCATCCGTCGAATCGACAACACCTTTCGCATGACGAGGCTTGCGACGGCATCTGAGTCATGACGGATGAAGTGATGATTGTAATCGACGATATCGTCTGCTAGCACTTCAACGCCTGCGAGCTCGAATTGTTTTTCATTATAGGTGACGATGTCAGCGTGATCCTTCTGGTATTTCTTCAGGTAACTCGCATCGATCGATTCATTATTGACTATGATCGTATCGACGACGCCTTGTCCGAGGAAGCGCTCGAGTGCTGCTAAATGTTCATTGGCTGTGAACGCCGTCGTCTCACCGGGTTGCGTCATGACGTTACAAATATAGACGACCGGAGCCAGTGATTGTTGGATCGCTTCCCGGATCTCATCGATCAGGACGTTCGGGATGATACTCGTATAGAGACTACCCGGACCGAGGACGATGACGTCGGCATCAAGAATCGCCTGAATCGCTTCCGGTACCGGACGGACGTCTTGTTCCTCGAGGAAGATCCGTTCGATCTTCTTACCGACCTTCGGGATCAACGACTCGCCTTTGACGATCGTCCCATCCTCGAACTCAGCACATAACGTGATCGTTCGTTCCGTCGCCGGATATACCTTTCCTTCTGCGTTCAACAATTGTCCCATGACGCCGATTGCTTCGACGAACGAACCGTTACAGAGCTGGGTCGCTGCCGTCAGCATCAAGTTTCCGAGCGAATGACCATGCAGTCCTTCCCCGGTCTCGAACCGGTACTGCATGATTCGGTCCATCAACGTCTCCGACTTCGATAAGGAGACGATGACGTTTCGGATATCGCCCGGCGGCAACATGTTGAATTCCGTCCGCAGACGACCAGAACTGCCCCCGTCATCAGCGACCGTGACGATGGCTGTGATGTCGAGCGGATAATGCTTCAGTCCACGAAGAAGCGTCGAGAGTCCTGTCCCGCCACCGACGGCGACGACTTTACGTTCCCATTTCATCACTTCTCCTCCTTCGCATGCACATAATCCCGGTGATTCGTCTCGATGTGATACTGCGTCGCAAATTCTTTACTAATCGCTTCCGCGAACGTAATCGAACGGTGTTTCCCGCCTGTACAACCGAGGGCGATGACGAGTTGGGACTTCCCTTCCCGCTCGTATTGTGGAATCAGGAACTCGAGCAAGTCAACGAGTTTTTTATAGAACAGCTTCGCTTCCGGCCACTGCATGACGTACGACGCGACTTCCTCGTCGAGTCCTGTCTTAGGACGCAATTCTGGAATGTAGAACGGGTTCGGTAAGAACCGGAGGTCAAAGACGAGATCGGCATCAAGCGGTAAGCCGTGTTTAAAACCGAACGACATGACGTTGACCGTGAACGGAATCCGCGTGCCTTCCGTGAATTCCTTCAAGAGACGTTCTTTCAGTGCAAGCGGCTTGATGTCACTCGTATCAATCAGCATCTGTGCCTTATCACGGAATCCTTCGAGCAACGTCCGCTCGCGTTCGATCCCGATCAACGGTGAATCCGTCGGTGCGAGCGGGTGTGAACGACGCGATTCCTTATAACGGCGCACGAGGACATCATTTCGTGCATCGAGATACAGCATCCGGATTTGTAAGTCGGTTTTCTTTAAATCCTCATAGACGACAAAAAAACTGTCGATGAAATCACGCGCGCGGGTATCGATGGCAACGGCGATTTTAGGACGCACTTGTCCAATGACTTCGATGAGATGCGGCAGTAACGTCGGGGGTAGATTGTCGACACAAAAATAGCCTAAGTCCTCAAAGCTGTTCATTGCGACAGTCTTCCCAGCCCCACTCATACCCGTGATGATGACAAGTTGCGGTTGATTCTGTTCCATCTTTTCGCCCTCCAGACAACAGTTCCGTGTGTATTTTTCACTTCTTTCTCAGTATATCATAAAAAAAGAGCCAGTTTCACTGAAGTCTCCTTCAATGAAACTGGTTCGATATTATGCGTGTGAGGATTCTTGTAATTCTTCAAGCAACGCTTCGATGAAATGCTGTGCATTTTGCGCTGCGATCGAACCATCGTTCGTTGCTGTAACGACTTGGCGCAATGTTTTTTCACGCACGTCACCAGCAGCAAAGATCCCTTTGATGTTCGTTTCCATCGCTTCGTTCGTCACGACGTAGCCTTGGTCGTTCAAGATACCGAGATCTTGGACGTAACCAGTGATTGGGTTCATCCCGATGTAGATGAAGACACCATCGATTGGATGTGTCGTTACGTCAGCTGTTTTTGTATTGATCAGCTCAATGCCGCCGACTTTCCCATCTTGTTCGTTGATCTGTTTAACCGTATGGTTCCAGATGAAGTCGATTTTCGGGTTGTCGAACGCACGTTTTTGAAGAATCTTTTGAGCGCGGAGCTCGTCACGACGGTGTACGATCGTGACTTTTTTCGCGAAGCGTGTCAAGTAGACGCCTTCTTCCACCGCAGAGTCGCCTCCACCGATGACGAAGAGTTCTTTTTCTTTAAAGAACGCGCCATCACAGACAGCACAGTACGAGACACCGCGACCGCCGAGCTCTTCTTCACCCGGTACGCCGATTTTTTTATATTGTGCACCAGACGCGATGATGATCGCCCGTGCGTAGTAATCTTTGTTGTGTGCATGAATCGTTTTGTATGCTTTACCGTCTTCGATGCTTCGAACGTCTCCGTACGCATATTCTGCGCCGAATGCTTTCGAGTGGTCGAACATTTTTTGCGAGAGATCGGGTCCGAGGATGCTATCGTATCCTGGGTAGTTCTCGATATCTTCTGTGTTCGCCATCTGACCGCCCGGAATCCCGCGTTCGATCATCAATGTCGAAAGGTTCGCACGTGATGCATAAAGTGCGGCTGTCATCCCAGCAGGTCCTGCCCCGATGATGATGACGTCATAAATTTTTTGTTCTGTTTCCGCCATGATTCCACCCCATTTATCGTAATCGTTGTAATTTGAGTATAGGTGAGAATCCCCTAAACGTCTAACACTTTGCTTGTAGCGGTGCCAGCATCCGTTCATGTGTCCGGATCATCGATGCGACGTGATCGAACGAACAATCGACGAGTGATGCACATTCTTCGATCAGCATTCCGTCCCGTAAATCATGGAACAGATAAAGCAGTGATGCCGCGGATGCTTCGATTGAATCGAACGATTCCCCACTTAAGACGAGCTGTGCGAAGCGTTCATAAAAATCCCCTTCGAGACTCATCCGTTCTTCGTCTGAAACGAATCGTTCCGCAAGACGGATCGTCTGCAATGCCCGGTGAATGCGTTCATCCACGACATCAGTCCGTCCTTCCATCTCGATGACAATCTGTTCCGTCAGTAACAGGACGTCTTCCTGGTCTGTCACTTCTGGCATCATCGACAATGCAAGCCGTGCTTCAGCATCGTTCAGTTTGCCAAGGAGAAGTGCCGTGAAAATCCGCGAGACATCATCTTCCGTCTTCAGCGCTTGGATGAGTGCCGAGCGAAACTGCAGGTTGTGGCGGATGTCATACGTATCCGTCTCTTCCTTTAACGCTCGTGCTTCGTCCGACTTCAAGAAAGCGGCTGCTTCTTCGACGTGTCCTGTTTTATAGGCAGAGATTGATAACCAGTGACCAAAGAGTGGGTCTCCCCGGTAACCGCGACGCTCAAGCAACTTCAACTCTTCATAGGCGATATCGTATCGTCCGATGATCGCTAATGTCGACGCGACCTTATAACGTGTCTCAAGGTGCACGGAACGGACGTGTTCGAGCTGACGAGAGAGACGGTGCGCCTCTTCGTCCTGTCCCATCTCGTGTAGCAAGACGAGCGTGTTACAGAGGGCATGCAAATTCCCCGGATTCCCTTCAAGGACCCGTTCGAGGGAAGCGAATGCCTGATCGTTCTCTCCTAAATAGAACTCGACGATCGCAAGGTTGTTGTAGGCAGGCCAGAACGTCGGGTACTGGGCAATCAGTCCAGTCAGCGTCTCCTGTGCCGCGAACAGCATGCCTTTATCGATCTGGCGTTGTGCCTGACCGTGCAGACGAATCAATTCGTCCTCTTCGTCGTCTTCCATCTCTTGTTCGAGATCAATCAGTTCCACGAGTGCGGCCGATGCCTCCGCGTGTTTGCCGTTTGGTGCTTGCTCTAAATATTCCATCGCATGTTGTCGCGCTTCTTCGTAAAGTGAGACGTGTGCGTAGTTATTCGCTAAATAAAAGAGTGCTTCCGTATTTGATGCGTCGAGTGCGCGTACTTGTTTCAAGACATCATTCGCATGATTGATTTCTCCTGTCTCGAATAAGACACGGGCATAACGGAGCAAATAACGGATGTCCGCTGGCTGAAGTGTCGTCGCCTCATCTAAATGATAGACGGCTTCGTCCAGTCGCCCTTCCCGGTGCGCCTTCCGTCCGCGGAAATAAAAAAGTTCCGCTTGGCGCGCTGTTATCGCAAAGGGGTCTGCTTTGTATTTGGTTAATTCCATCATGATTCAAGCCCCCATAAATAGTAAACTGGTTTCGTAGTTGCAGACACAAGAATACCCTATCTCTAGGAGGCATGCAACAGAAAAAAACGCCGGAGTTCATCCCCAGCGTTTCGCATAAATCGATTCCAGTTCTTTGTAATTCTCTAAGCATTTTCGTACAAAAGCATCCGTCTCTGGATTCAGTCCTTCAAGACGTGCCACGTCCTTGTCATATGCCTGCCGTAAGCTCGTCGCATAATCCGGAATCTCTCCGTCATACGCATAAACGACTGCGGGCGAAACCGTGATCTTTTCGTGCTTATGCAAGGCGGTCCGGATATGGAAGAGCGGGACATCGACTTGGTTCGGTTGGTGAAGATCTCCTTGAACGGGATGCTTCTCAACAGCCAACACCTCAACGACGAGACCTTGTGGACGTTCGGCGAATAATCTTCCGAAATACTTTCCTGTCTTATACGTAAAGCGGATGTGCGTCATCTTTTTTCCTTCTTCCTTCTCACAGTTTTGTCACATTTCGTGCCGGCGAAGCGGCTGACTTGAGACGCGTTCATTCGGTGCAATGTCTCGGTGAACGACTGATCCGGCACCAACGACGGCACCATCTCCAATCGTTACGCCCGGTAGGATCGTCACGTTCGCCCCGATCAAGACGTTACTTCCGATGACGACGTCACCTAAACGATACTCCGTCGTCAAATATTCATGACAGAGAATCGTCGTATTGAAGCCGATGATCGTATTGTCACCAATCGTGATCCGCTCCGGGAACATCGTGTCCGGCATCACCATCAAGGCAAGTGCCGTCTTCTCCCCGATCTTCATTCGAAGACATGTCCGGTAGAGCGCGTTCTTGAAACGTAGCGACGGAGCAAACCGCCCGATCGTGATGATCGTAAAGCACCACATCACTTTAAAGAACGACACCGTCCGGTACATGTGCCAGAGTGGATTCGTCGTGCCGACCTGAAACCGATCAGTTCGCCGTGCCATTTTGTTCCTCCAGCCAAGCCGCAAGATGGTCCATCGAATCAATGATGACGTCCGGCTCGAGGGCTTCTAAGTACGCGCGTCCTTTGATCGCCCAACCGACCGCGACTGTCTTCAGTCCCGCGTTCTTACCACCGAGAATGTCCGTATCGTTGTCGCCGACCATGATCGTTTCGTCTGCCGTTGATCCAAGCAACTGCATCGCTTTTTCGAACGGCTCGACGGCTGGTTTTTCTTCCGTTACGTCGTCGGCTGCGATGACCGCGTCAAAGAGTGACGTCAATCCGAATAACTCGATACCACGGAGAGCGACACGACGACTCTTCGACGTGACGACCGCCATCTTGTAGCCTGCTTCATGCAGACGACGTAAGCCGTCGAGCACACCTGGATACTCGAGCACGAGCGCGTCATGCATCGCGATGTTGTAGCTCCGGTAAAAAGCGACCATCTCTTTCCACTGTTCCGCATTCATCGCCGAGAACGATTTTTCTAGCGTCGGACCGATGAACGGAAGCAGTTCCGCTTCCGTGAACGTCCGGTCCGGATAATAGTAACTGAGCGTATGCTCGAAGCTTTTTAAGATCAATGGATTCGTGTCGATCAACGTGCCATCTAAATCAAACAGTAATGTGCGAATCATCGATTACTTCGCCTCCTTTTTTGAACCGTCCAAGTAACGAACGGCGTTGCGGCGAACGACCATCATGATCACACCGAAGATGATCAAACAGATTGAGACGATTTGCGCCGTCCGGAGTCCATCTCCCATCAACAGACTGTCCGTCCGGAGACCTTCGATATAGTAGCGTCCGATCGAATACCACACGAGATAACCGAGGAAGATATACCCACGACGTGGATTGAACTTCATCCGCCAGACGATCAACAGAATGACACCGATGATGTTCCAGATGCTTTCATAGAGGAACGTCGGTAAATAGTATGTTCCGTCAATGTACATCTGATTGACGATCCAGTTCGGTAAGTGGAGCGTATCTTGTAAGTACGACCATGTCGTCTCGCCACCGTGTGCTTCTTGGTTGAAGAAGTTACCCCAGCGTCCGACAGCTTGTCCGAACAAGAGCGATGGTGCCAAGATATCAGCGATTTGCCAGAACGAGATCTTTTTCTTACGCGTATAGATGATGACCGTCAAAATCGCCCCGATGATTGCACCGTGGATCGCGATCCCACCTTGGCGGATGTTGATGATTTGGTCAAGATGTTGACTATAGTAGTTCCACTCGAACGCGACGTAGTAAATCCGGGCACAGATGATACTGATCGGAATCGACCAGATGACGACATCGACCGCGTACTCTTCGTTGAAGCCGATCCGCTTCGACTCGAAGATCGCAATCAGGAGACCGACGACCGCGCCGAGTGCGATGACGATGCCGTACCAGTAAATCGGTACAGGACCGAGTTCAATCGCCACGCGGTCAAACGTTGGTTGTACAGAGGCTAAAGTTCCCATCAAAGACCACCATTCCCATCTTCAATTGCTTGCGCGAGACGTCCCGCGAATTCTTCTGCTGTGTTGATGCCCATGTTCTTCAGACGATAGTTCATCGCTGCGACTTCGATGATGACAGCAAGGTTTCGTCCGGGACGAACCGGAATCGTCAGGAACGGAATTTCCGTATCGATGATTTGGAGTGTCTCTTGGTCCAGACCGACGCGGTCATAGACTTTCGATTGATCCCAAATCTCGAGGTTACAGACGAGGCTGATCTTCTTATGCGAGCGAACCGCACCTGCACCGAACAACGTCATCACATCGATGATCCCGATTCCACGAATCTCAAGCAGATGTTGAATCAACTTCGGTGCTGTCCCAACGAGAATCCCGTCACCCGTTTGACGAATCTCAACTGAGTCATCTGCCACTAAGCGGTGACCCCGCTTAACGAGTTCGAGTGCCGTTTCCGATTTACCGACACCACTTGCCCCTTTGATGAAGACACCGACACCATAGATATCGACGAGGACACCATGCATCGCCGTCGTTGGCGCAAGTTCCGCTTCGAGGAAGTTCGTGATCTGTGACTCGACCGATGTCGTATGCCCTTTTGTCGTCAACAGTGGCACGTTCGTCTCGTCCGCGGCTTGGATGATCGCTTCCGGTACTTCGAATCCACGCGTGATCAAGATACCAGGTGTTTCATCCGTACAGAGGACATTCGCTCGTTCGCGTTGTTCCTCGTACGTTAAATTATTGAAGAACGTCAATTCTGTTTTTCCGAGAATCTGGAGACGTTCTGCCGGGTAATAGGCATAATAACCGGCAAGCACAAGGCCAGGTCGGCACAAATCAGCCGTCAGAATCGGACGATGTAAGCCCTCTTCTCCCGTGACGATGTGGAGATTGAATTGTTTTACGATTTCAGCTGTTCGCACTTTTGGTTGCACGCTTCGTCAGCCCCTTTCACTTGAAGTATTGTACCATATTTTTATTGGATTCATGGAATTGGATTAGAAGCATGATTTCTTGGGAATGGAATAAAGAGTTAATATTTTGAAGGAGGTTTTGCCGTGATGTCAGGCGGTGGTATCGGATTGATTTTAGTCATTATCTTATTTGCGGTTCTAGCAATTGCTGGTTTCGTCTATCTCATCATCTCACTAATTGATATGTGGAAAGCGTATTCGCGTAATCAGGATCAAACTGCCCTCTTATTCTTCATCATCTCGATCATCGGAATCTTCATCAGTGGTTCGTTCATTTCCTACGTTCTCGCGATCATCTTCTATTGGAATCGCGCACGCGGAAAGAGTTGGCTCGGAATCGGTCTGATTCTCGTTTCGATCGTTCTTGCAATCATCGGTGTCATTGCCTTACTCTCGTTTGGTTACGATATGAATAATATCGAGAACATGAACTTCGACGAGCCGATGATGGATCAGGATTACGATTATTGATGTAGGCTACACCCATCTTCTTATGAGGATGGGTGTTTGTTTATCTAAAGGAAAACATAGCGATGTATCCTTTTCTTTTACTTGCTTTCCTCAGGCGAGACACGAGCCGCGGCTGCATCGTTCGAACGAACGAGTAGCCGGGTCTCGTTTGTCTCTGACAGCGCGGATCACCGCGCTTTTTCCTGCAGGAGTCGCGTAAAAAGCAGGATACACAAAAACAGCTACCTGATTCGATTAAGAATCAAGTAGCTGTTATCTATTTCTTATAACGCTTGTGGGCTGAGGTGAACACCATGCGTGACCGAAATTGTACCTGTCTTCGTATCGGCTTCAACCTCGATTTTTGGTGAGCGACCGCGACCTGATACGAAATGTAATTTCCGGTTGACGATCTCTTTTTGATCCCGGATTAATTCCATGTCATCGAGGTTGCAGTTGAGACCACCGAAGTTCGTCTCAAGCTCCCCATACACTTCAGCACCATGCGGCAACATCAAGGCGATGCTTCCGGCAAGCGACGACGCTTTGAACTTCGCGTTTTGCACGGTCTTCAGCTCGCAGCGGACGTTTCCGTTCGCCGTTTTTAGTTCTGAACGTTCGAAGACACCTGTCGTGATGATTTGTCCATTAGCTGTCTTCGCCTTCAAGACTTTCAACTCCGACTCTTCGATTTCGATCGAACCGTTCGCTGTCGATACTTTGACATCCTCACTGAACAGATCACGGACGTTGACTCGACCGTTTGCTGTCATCAGTTGAGCAGATGTCGTATCGAGCGACGTCAACGAAATTTCCCCGTTCAACGTCTGTAAGACGAATGATTCGTAATGACGGCGTGGTACTTTCAGATGGACTGTCGCACGGACACTCTTATCCTTCAAACGGATCGAGAGTGTATTCGCTGAGACTGCGTGTTGCACAGCGGCTTGAAGTTGCTCAAGCGCCTGTTCTTCCGTCACCTGTTGGCGGCGGAGCGGACGTCCTGTCACCGTCAATTCGCATTCTTCGAGATCACTCGGTTCAACGACCAAGTTCGCATTGAACAAATCGACGTGCACCGTCTCACCGCTGAACGGGAATTGTTTGACGTAGGTGACGTTTGGTCCGGACGCCTGGTTAAGCGAAAGATCACTGTCCTTGATCCGGCTGACGAGATTATCGAACGCTGACATGACTTTCGTCGTCAGTGAATCGACGGAATACTGGTCGACCCGATCATATTGTTCTGGTTCATCGACGTACTTATGTTCACTGGCAGAAGTTGCACGTTCGTCGATCGCTTCGAGCCGCTCGAGTTTATCGAGTGCCTCATCAATCGTTAACTTTCCTTCTTTGACTTGCTCCAATATCAATTGACGCATATCTTGCTTCATGAACCGTTCCCTCCTATTCTTGAACCTCAAACGTGTGTTACATGATACTTTCGTTTAAGTTCCCTTAGTTCCTTCCTACGAATCCTCATCCACAAAAGTTTCACGATTCAATTCGTGCCGCGTCGCGTTCAAGGACAGGTGCGAGGTATCGTCCCGTATAAGATGCTTCAACTTCAGCGATGTGTTCCGGTGTACCGGCAGCAACGATCGTTCCGCCACCGTCGCCCCCTTCAGGTCCGAGATCAATCAAGTAGTCGGCCGTCTTGATGACATCCAAGTTGTGTTCGATGACGAGCACCGTATCACCATTGTCGACGAGTCGTTGTAAGACTTTCAACAGACGCGCGATATCATGGACGTGGAGTCCCGTCGTCGGCTCATCGAGAATATAGATCGTCTTCCCAGTCGAGCGTTTATGCAACTCGGACGCCAGTTTAACACGTTGTGCTTCCCCGCCGGACAGTTCTGTCGCGGGTTGACCGAGACGCATGTACGTCAGACCGACGTCAGCGATCGTCTGCAGTTTCCGCGTGATTTTCGGAATGTTCTCGAAGAAGGCAAGGGCATCTTCAACCGTCATCTCAAGCACGTCGGCAATCGTTTTGCCTTTATATTTCACTTCGAGTGTTTCGCGGTTATAACGTTTCCCGTGACAGACTTCACACGGAACGTAGACGTCCGGTAAGAAGTGCATCTCGATCTTGATGATCCCGTCGCCACGACACGCTTCACAGCGTCCACCTTTGATGTTGAAACTGAAACGCCCTTTTTTGTAACCACGGAGTTTCGCTTCGTTCGTCGAAGCAAAGACGTCACGAATGTCGTCGAAGACACCCGTATACGTTGCAGGGTTCGAACGCGGTGTCCGACCGATTGGTGACTGATCGATATCGATGACCTTATCGATTTGATCCAGACCCGTGATCCCTTTATGAGCACCCGGTTTTTCTTTCGCCCGGTTCATCTCGTGCGCAATCGTCTTATAGAGAATTTCATTGATCAACGTCGATTTTCCGGATCCCGAGACACCGGTGACAGCGACGAACAGACCAAGCGGAATATCGACATCGACGTTCTTCAAGTTGTTTTCCGATGCTTTGTGGATATGGAGCATCCGACCGTCTGGCTCTTTGCGTGTTGATGGAACAGGAATGAACTTCTTCCCGGACAAGTATTGACCAGTCAACGAGTTCGCATCCTGCATCAACTCTTCCGGTTTCCCGGCTGCCGTGACGAATCCACCGTGATCGCCGGCACCAGGTCCGATATCGATCAAGTAGTCGGCTGCCATCATCGTGTCTTCATCGTGTTCGACGACGATCAACGTGTTGCCGAGATCACGCATCGCCTTCAGCGTATTGATCAGACGATCATTATCACGTTGGTGTAAACCGATCGATGGTTCATCGAGAACGTAGAGGACGCCCGTCAGACGCGAACCGATTTGTGTCGCAAGACGAATCCGTTGCGCTTCCCCACCGGACAACGTACCGGCTGCGCGTGAGATCGTCAGGTAATCGAGACCGACGTTCTCAAGGAACGACGCCCGTTCGTGAATCTCACGGACGATCATCCGCGAAATCGTCTGATCCTTCTCACTTAATTTCTCCGGCAGTTCGTCGAAGAACATAACCGCTTGTTTGACGGACATCTTCGTCACTTCACCGATATGGTGATCGGATACTTTGACGGCGAGCGATTCCCGTTTCAAGCGGTGTCCTTTACACGTCGGACAGGCTTTCTTCGCCATGTAGCCTTCCATCTGTTCCCGAATATAATCAGACGACGTCTCCTTGAAACGACGTTGTAAGTTATTGAGGACCCCTTCGAAGTAGAGGTTCGTATTTCGGACCATCCCAAAGTCATTCTCATAACGGAAGTGAATCTCTTCCTTCGTATTTCCGTTCAAGATCGTTTCGCGATGTTCTTCTGACAATTGTTCGAACGGTGTATCCATATCGATCTTAAAGTGGTCACAGACCGCTTTGAGTAATTGTGGATAATACTGCGAGCTCGTCGGTTCCCACGCCACGATTGCCCCTTCGTTCAATGACTTATCGGGATGCGGCACGACGAGATCAACATCGACCTCAAGCTTCGTTCCGAGACCATCACATGACGTACAAGCACCAAACGGTGAGTTGAACGAGAACATCCGTGGTTCGAGTTCGCCGATTGAGAAGCCACAAATTGGACAAGCATGATGTTCACTGAACAACAATTCGTTGCCGTCCATCGTATCTACGATGACCCGACCGTCCGCGAGGCGAAGTGCAGTCTCCAGTGAGTCCGCAAGACGGGCTTCGACGTCTGGTCGCACGACGACACGGTCAACGACGACTTCGATCGAGTGCTTCTTGTTTTTCTCAAGCGAGATCTCTTCGGCGAGATCCATCGTCTCTCCGTTGACACGGACGCGGACGAAACCTTCCTTCTTCAAATCGTCAAGTACCTTGACGTGCGTTCCTTTGCGTCCGGAAACGATTGGCGCGAGAATTTGCAGACGCGTCCGCTCCGGTAACTCCATCACTTGGTCGACCATCTGACTGATCGTCTGACTCGAAATCTCGATTCCGTGATTCGGACAAATCGGTTTACCGATCCGTGCGTACAACAGACGCAGATAATCATAGATCTCCGTCACCGTTCCGACCGTTGAACGTGGGTTTTTACTCGTCGTCTTCTGGTCGATTGAAATTGCTGGACTCAGTCCTTCGATCGTGTCGACATCCGGTTTATCCATCTGTCCGAGGAACTGACGAGCATAGGCTGATAAACTTTCGACATAACGTCGTTGTCCTTCCGCGTAAATCGTGTCGAAGGCAAGCGACGATTTCCCTGACCCGGACAAGCCCGTCAAGACGACGAGCTGATCGCGGGGGATTTCGACATTGATGTTTTGTAGATTATTGACGCGAGCGCCTTTGATGATAATCTGATTCTTCTTTTCTCCCAACTTAGGCACCTGCTTTCAATTCTAATATGAGGTCGCGGAGCTCAGCAGCTCGTTCGAACTGCATGTCTTTCGCCGCTTGACGCATCTCTTGGTCGAGCTGCTCAAGCAACGTTTCACGCTCCGATTTTTTGAGTTTGTTGAACTTCTCGAGTTTTTCGACAGTGTCGTCGCTCTCGATTGTCGTACTGATGACACCACGGACGTCTTTTTTGATCGTCTGCGGCGTGATGCCATGTTCTTCGTTGAACGCCATCTGGATCGCGCGACGGCGTTCCGTCTCATCGATCGCGCGTTGCATCGAATCGGTGACTTTATCAGCAAACAAGATGACGTGTCCTTCCGAGTTCCGCGCCGCCCGACCAATCGTTTGAATCAGCGAGCGGTCCGACCGCAAGAACCCTTCCTTATCGGCGTCAAGAATCGTTACGAGTGAGACTTCTGGAATATCGAGTCCTTCTCGTAACAAGTTGATCCCGACGAGGACATCGTATTTTCCGAGTCGTAAGTCACGAATGATTTCAATCCGTTCCAGCGTCTTGATCTCCGAGTGCATATAGTTGACCTTGACACCATTCTCTTTCAAGTAATCAGTCAAATCTTCTGCCATCTTCTTCGTCAGTGTCGTCACGAGAACACGTTCGTTCTTCGCTACCCGGTCACGGATGTTATCCATCAAGTAATCGATTTGTCCCGTGATCGGATGAATCTCGATCGTCGGATCAACGAGACCGGTCGGACGGATGATTTGCTCGACCATCTCTTTTGAATGTTCGAGTTCATACGGTCCTGGTGTCGCCGAGATATAGATCGCCTGACTGACTTTTTCCTCAAACTCCTCGAACCGTAACGGACGGTTGTCTTTTGCCGACGGGAGACGGAAACCGTGGTCGACGAGGACTTGTTTCCGTGCCTGGTCCCCGTTATACATCCCGCGAATTTGTGGCAGCGTGACGTGCGACTCATCGGCAACGAGTAAGAAGTCCTTCGGGAAGTAATCGAGCAACGTATACGGTGTTGCCCCTTCCGGCATCAAGTTCAAGTGACGCGAGTAATTCTCGATTCCGGAGCAATAGCCCATCTCACGCATCATCTCAAGATCATAGTTCGTCCGTTGTTCGAGCCGTTGCGCTTCAAGCAACTGATTGTCTTCACGTAACTTCGCAAGCTGGACCTCTAGTTCCTTCTCGATGTTCGCGATCGCCTTCTGCAGACGGGTATCCCCCGTCACGAAGTGGGACGCCGGGAAGATTGAGATGTGCTCGCGGTCCGCAACGATCTCACCTGTCAGCGGATCCATGTCACGGATCCGTTCGATCTCGTCACCGAAGAACTCGACCCGGACACACTGTTCGTCGCGTGACGCCGGGAAGATTTCGACGACGTCTCCGCGGACGCGGAACCGTCCGCGCTGGAAGTCGATGTCGTTACGCTCATACTGAATGTCGATCAGACGACGGAGCATCTCGTTTCGCCCCATCTCATTGCCGACACGCAGTGACAAGACGTGATTGTTATACTCTTCCGGGTTACCGAGACCATAGATACACGAAACAGACGCGACGATCAAGACGTCCTCCCGTTCGAACAGGGCGGACGTCGCCGAGTGACGTAGTTTATCAATCTCATCGTTGATCGAAGAGTCCTTCTCAATGAACGTATCCGTCGATGGGACATACGCTTCCGGTTGATAATAATCATAAAAACTAACGAAGTATTCGACCGCATTGTTCGGGAAGAATTCCTTGAACTCCGAGTAGAGTTGTCCCGCTAGTGTTTTGTTGTGGGCAAGGACGAGCGTCGGTTTCTTGATTTCCTTGATGACGTTCGAGACCGTGAACGTCTTCCCGGTACCGGTCGCCCCAAGCAACGTCTGATGTCGTTCGCCTTGTTTTAGCCCAGTCACCAATTTTTCGATTGCCGTCGGCTGATCACCGCCTGGCTCAAATGGTGAAACGAGTTCAAAATCCATCGTTTGCTTCCCCCTCATCACGTAAAAAATCTATTTTTATTGTACCACTTTACGAACAAACATTCGATTATGAAGTGCTCCTTTTAGGAAGTTACCCTTTTTTTCGAAAATGCAAAAGTTTCTTTTTGCTTCGAGTGTTGATCCTCGATTTTTCTGCCGACAAAAAAATCCCCGTCACGGCTGTTCCGTGACAGGGATGTACTCGTTAATGCAAGGACCGCACTTTAGTGCGACCATGGACCGGCTCGTTGACGAACAGAATACCAAGTTCATGATGATCTTGTTCATAGAAGGCACGTTGCGCAAACCGGATGTCGCCGTTATGGTTCATGACTTCAAGACGCAGATACGGTTTGTGTTTTTGGATGGCTTCGTAGAACGATGTTTCCGAATCGACCTTCTCACCATTGACCTTATAGATCGCTTCGCCCGGAATCAAGCCCATCTCGGCAGCTGGTTTATCAGGTAGCGTTCCGAGTATGACGGCACCACGCGTTCCATTGAGGAACAATGGTGTCTGTGCCCGGTTCAAGCGTTTGACCCGCTGATGCAATAGGATGTGCAGGACGAGCAACAGGACGATCCCGTACAGCCATTCAGCTTGTCCCGTGACGTATGCAAGAACCGTCAATAGAATCGCGACGAGACTCGTAATCAAACGTCCTTGGACGAGCGGACGCATCAATTCTTTCGGCAACTTACCCGTAAAGAGGAAGCTGAAGCCGATTGGTAACCAGAGAACGATCGGAACGAGCTCTGGAAAGCTGTAACGTGGCCACCAGGCTTCAAGCACGTCGCCCGGAACAAAGACGAGCAAAGGCAATAGCCAAAGTTTATTCGCTGACAGCCCACCGATGAAGCGACCACGCTTCGAAACGACGAGTGACGGTGACAGGCGTCGCTTTCCGCGCCACCAGACGAGGAGACATTCCGCGACGAGCGTTAACGTCGCAAGCAATAAAATCATTTTCGACTCAACCGTTCGAACCGGATCAAGACGTGAATCCATTAGGAACCAGCCGGCAAGTCCAAGCAAGACGATCGGCCAGAGCGGTACGTTCAAGCGAACGATCCCGACCAACAACAGGACGCTCGAGAGTCCGAGTAACAACAGAGCGTATTGCGGCGTCAGCGTCAATCCGAGCCAGCCACTGACGACCGATAAGACGAGACCAATTAGTAACCCAGGTAAAAGTGTTTCGAGGACATCGCTTCGTTTACCGTGTGTCCGGGAGCGAAATAGTCCACGTTCCCGTTTGACACGCCGGATGCCGATGACCCAACTGACAAGGAGTGCTAACCACAAGGTCGGACTGGCGATGAGACTAATCGCGGTCCAACCAATTTCATCGAGTAATTCCACGCGCATTCAGACCTCTTTCCATTCCTTATTATTGAGCAGCGACCTCGAGTGCTTTTTTCCGCTGGACGTCATTTTTGTCGTCCTCGAGTTTCTTCAGGAGACGCGTCTCCATCTCACCCGCTGTCTGCTGATCGATTTTTCCAGTGACGTCGAGTTTCGCATCCTTTTGCAAAGCTTCAACGGCTTGCTTCATCGTGTCACCAAAATACCCATCCTGTCCTTTTGGCTCGTAACCGATCGCTTCGAGGACTAAGTGAGCGTTTTCGACCGATTTTCCATAATCACCGACTTCAAGCGACTTCTGATCAGTCAGGATCTTCGTCACGTTGAAGTAATCTGGTTGTTTGACTTCGATCGTCGGCTTGACTCCTTTTTTGTGAATCCAGTTGCCGTCCGGCGTCAGCCATTTGTTCGTCGTCAACTTCAAATCACTACCGTCCTTTAAGTCGTAGGCACTTTGGACGATGCCTTTACCGAACGATTTCGTACCAACGACCTCAGCCCCGGCACCTTCCTTCAGACCGGCTGCCAGAATCTCAGACGCAGACGCGGATCCGCCGTCTTCGAGCACGACGATGTTATAAGGTTTCTTCTCGTCTGCCTTCCCGAATTCCTGCTGTCGCTCCCCTTTATTGTTCTCGACTTGATAAATCGGAACGTCCTTCGGAATGAACGGTGCAATCATGCTCGAGACAGCCGTTAAGAGACCACCCGGATTCCCACGGACGTCGATGACGAGTCCATCGATGTTCTGACTCTCGAGTTTCGCAAGCCCTTCCTCGAACTCTTTAGCCGTCGGTTCTGAGAACTGTGTCACTTGCAAGACACCAATCTTCTTCCCGTTGACGTCCTCAGTCGACGTATAGACCGTCTCGATCGGAATCGTATCCCGTTTAATCGTGATGTCCATCGCATCTTGTCCACTACGTTGAATCGTCAGGACGACATTTGTTCCTTTTTCACCACGGATTTTCTTGACCGCCTGATCCGTCTTTTGCCCTTTCGTCGACTTGCCGTCGATTTCTAAGATGACGTCACCCGGTTTGATCCCGGCTTTTTCAGCGGGTGATCCCTTAATCGGTGAGACGATGACGATCGATTCGCCTTTTTGTTCAAGCGTCGCACCAATCCCTTCAAACGAAGACGATAGATTCGTATTGAACGATGCTGTCTCCGACTCGTCCATATAGACGGAATACGGATCGTCAAGCACTTCCGCCATACCGGATAGCGCACCGTCCAGCAGTTCCTTATCCGTTACGTCCTCTAGATAGTTCTGTTCGATCATTTGACGGACCTGATCAACTTTTTTCCAATCACCCGTCGCATTCGCAGACGACGATGACGTCGAGACAGAATCCGTTCCGCCAGCCGCTAGCATCCCGACAGCGCCTGCCCCTAAACCAAGCCCGAAGGTACTGACCGCGATGACTGCTGTTGTAGATTTTTTCACGCTTGATTCCCCACTTCCGTTAAAAAACGCAGTATTTTTTTCAGTATAGCAAAAAAAGATAGGTTACCCTATCTTTTCGGTATTCTGTGGGATGTCAAAAGATGTACGGTGCCGGATCCACTGCATTCGGTTGTCCGACCGCCCACTCTCCCTTATGCAATTCGAAATGCAGATGCGGTCCTGTCGACCAGCCGGTTGAGCCAAGCGTCCCGACCGTTTGACCAGGCATGACCGTTTGCCCCGCCGACACACTGATTGAGTCAAGATGCGCATAGACGGTCGTATAGACCTGTCTGTCAATCAAATGCGTCACCATGACGACATTCCCGTAACCGGTCGCACTACCGGCACGGAGGACAATCCCTCCAGCTGCCGCGTGAATCGGCGTTCCTTTCGCGTTGACGAGATCGATGCCCGTATGCAACTCCGGTTTCCCTGTCAATGGATTGTTCCGCGGACCAAATGGTGACGATACATAACCTTTGACTGGTAAGTGGAACGGGCGACTGACGTCGACATCAGCACTCGTATCCGGTGTTGCACTTGGCGTCTCGGTCTCAGGAACCGACGTCTCTGTTTTTGGTGTCTCTGCTTTCGGTGCTTCTCCTTGTTTCTGTTCCTGCGCCGCTGCCTCTCGTGCAGCTTCGGCAGCTTCTGCGGCTTCCGCTTGACGCTTGGCTTCTGCTGCCCGTGCCGCTTCTTCGGCTTTACGTTTCGCTTCTTCTTTTGCTTTCCGTTCGGCTTCTTGCAGAGCAATCAATTCGTTTTGGATCAGACGACGCTGATCCGCGAGGATTTCCGCCTCCTCGGCTTTCGAGAACTGCTCTTGTTGTAGTTCCTTGACCTTTGTGTTCAACTGGACGACGAGCTTTCGCTTCAAATCAGACTCCGCGATGATCCGCGTCTGAAGCACGAGTAACTTCCGTTGTTCCTGTTTCATGCTCTCCAGTAATAACGCTTGTTCCGAGCGCTGTTCGTTCAGCTGCTTGACGTTCGCCTTATAGGCTTGCAAGACGTTATCGTCTTGCTTGATGATCTCACTGACCGTACTGAAACGCGAAATCAAATCACCGAAATCCTTCGCGTCGAGCAAGACCTCGATGTATTTGACGTCTCCTTTTTGCTGAACGGCACGCAATCGGCTTCCGAGCAAATCTTCTTGCTGATGCAGTTCCTTCAACGTCTCGGAAATCGCTTCTTCCGTCAGACGCAATTGTTCCTTAGATGCAGCAACAGCCGCTTGTTGATCGGCTATTTTAAGCGCTAAATCATCCAAACGGCTGTTGACTTCATCCAGTTGCGCACGGGCTTCCTTGCGCTCCTGTTTCGTCAAGATTAACTTCTCTGATGTCTGATTCTGTGATCGTTCCGTCTCTTTCAGACGGCTTTCGACCTCCTGTTGTTCCTTCAGCAAATCTTCTTTCGACGTGGCATCAACGGACACACTAGTTCCAATCAAAGCTAAGCTCAGGACGGCAGAATAGAATCGGACTTTCATGAGAAGCATCTCTCCTCTATTTTATTTTTGAGTGAATCCCTTAAATCTTCAAGAAACGACCGAGTGATGTCGTTGATCCCCATACACCGATGAATGCACCGAGTCCGAGTAGAATCAAGACGACTTGTGCCGACAGTTCACCTGGCGGAATCAGCGAGAAGATTCCCGCATTCACGGTAGCAAGTTGCGGTTGGATCGCGTTGTATGAGACTTCGTAACCGAAGTAGACGACGACGATCGGGATGATGGCACCTAATATGCCCATCAATAATCCTTCGACGAAGAACGGTGCACGAATGAATCCGTTTTTCGCTCCGACGAGGCGCATGATCTCGATTTCCCGGCGACGGGAGAAGATCGTGACTTTGATTGTGTTCGAAATGAGGAACATTGCCATGAATGTCAAGCCGACGATCAGGATGATTCCACCGATCCGAACTCCTTCAAGGAAGTTAAACATCTTTTTAACATAGTCCTTACCATATTCGACACTATCTACATTTTCCATTTTTTTGATGGAATTTGCAAGTGTTTCTGTCTCTTTTGGTGAGGTAGCTTTGACGATATATCGGTCGTGAAGTGGATTATCCTTTTCAACCGACTGATAAGCTTGTGAGCCTTCGCCAAGTTGCTCCTTGAAGCGGTCCAGTTCTTCTTCTTTCGAACTATAACGAACAGAGTTGACACCCGGCATCTGCTTGAGGGAGTCACCCACTGCATCAATCTTCGACTGGTCTGCTTCTCGTTCGACGAACACTTGGATTTCAACGTCTTTTTCGACGTTATCGGAAATCTTGTTGACGTTGAACATGAGCATTGCGAATATTCCTACGAGAAGTAAAGTGACGGTAACAGCACTGACAGAAGCGAATGTCATCCAGCCGTTCCGGACGAGACCTTTTGCCCCTTCCCGTAAATGACGGAATCCATTAAACTTCATAGCCGTACATTCCTTTCTCTTCGTCTCGGACGATTTTTCCTCCGTCGATCGCTAAGACACGATGACGCATCTTGTTAACGATGTCTCGGTTGTGTGTCGCCATTACGACCGTTGTCCCACGGCGATAAATTTCTTCGAATACTTCCATGATCTCCCATGCTGTATCCGGGTCCAGGTTCCCAGTCGGCTCATCGGCGATGACGAGTGACGGACGATTGACGATGGCTCTCGCGATCGAGATCCGTTGTTGTTCGCCCCCAGATAATTCATCCGGATAGTTGCGCTCTTTATGCTTGAGCTTCACGAGATCGAGGACCTCAAGGACTTTCTTCCGGATTTGTGATTTGTCTTCTCCTACGACTTCTAGCGCGAAGGCGACATTTTCATAAACCGTCAATGACGGGAGTAGTTTGAAATCTTGGAAGATGACGCCGATTTGGCGACGAAGTTCGGGGATTTGACGGTTCTTCAGCTTACCGACTTCGATTCCTTTAAATAAAAATGAACCGCTCGTTGGTTTCTCTTCGCGGTACATCATTTTCATGAATGTTGATTTACCCGCACCCGACGGACCGACGATATAGACGAATTCGCCTTGATTGATCGTCAAATCGACCTCACGGAGTGCCGTGACGCCGTTCGGATAAATCTTACTGATTCGTTGCATCTTGATCACGTACTTCACATCCTTACTTATTTACTGATGCTGAATGGATAGGTCCAAAAACCTACCGACCACCATTATAACAGGGACGAAATTGAACGCACATTACAATCAAATGTCATTTCAGGCGATTATACCACAAAAAAGAGGCACGAATGACGAACACATGTCGTGTGTGTCATCTCGTACCCCATCATATCCCATAATTACTTTTTATCCGCGAGCCAGTCAGCAACGGCAACGATTTCTTCATCCTCTTTGAGGATTCCAGCAGGCATTTGCCCTTTCCCGTTCTTGATGATTTCCTGGATTTCTTCTGAAGAATACTTCGAGCCGACCTTCGTCAGGTTCGGTCCGACATTTCCTTCAAGGTTGTTCCCGTGACACGATGCACAGTTGTTCGCGAAGATTTTTTCCGCATCAACAGCTGTTTCCGTCTTTGACGAATCATCGTTCATCGTCGACTCTTCCTTCGTGCTTGACGAATCGCTAGAGCTTGAGTCGTCACTACCGCCACATGCTGCGAGCGCAAGTGTCGTTCCTAACCCTAACGCGAGTAACAAGTTTTTCAGCTTCATCCGGATATCCCCCTCTATAAGTATCTAAGTAAACGCTTCTGACCTAGTTAGAGTATAACCGTTATCCGGAAGAGTTAATCGTGATTTCACAAAAACTTCACGAGTTCGGAACAATTACGGCACATTCCGGTAGCGTTTGTCGTCCGTAAAGCCAAGTCCCAGTACTTCATGCGCTTCACTGACGACGAGGAATGCCGATGGATCAATGTGTTTGACGATTTCTTTAAGCGTTGTGATTTCCCCTTGACGGACTACGACCATCAGCATCGGTTTCCGTGTCCGTGTGAACGCACCTGCCGCCTCGATTTCCGTCGCCCCACGATCAAGCGTCTCGAAGATTTCCTTCACTAACGCTTCCCGCTGATCAGAGATGATATAGGCGAGCTTGTCGTTCGTGATCCCGAGCTGGACGACGTCGATCATCTTGATCGTGATGAACAAGGCGACGAGCGCATACAATCCGATCTCGAGCGAGAAGATCGTCGCCGCACTGATGACGATCGTTCCGTCGAGCAAGGCGATACAGAGATGAAGCGGCAATTTCGTGAAGCGATGCAGGATTTGCGCGATCAAATCCATTCCCCCAGTCGACGCCCGTCCCCGGAAGATCAGACCGAGCCCGATCCCGACACCGGCACCGCCGAAGATCGCGGCAAGCATCGGATTCATCGTCGCAGCCGGAACATCGAACCGTTCGTAGACGAGGATGACGACCGGTAAAAAGATTGAACCGACGAGTGATTTGACACCAAAGCCCATCCCGAGGATCATCCACCCGATCGCGAGCAAGACGACGTTCGCGACGAGCTGGAACAAGCCTGGCGAGATCCCGAACAAATCGTTCAAGACGATTGATAAGCCACTAACGCCTCCTGAGGCGAGTTGATTCGGTGCTAAAAACAAACTAAAGGCACTTGCGACGAACAAGGACCCGATTAACAAATACGCATAATCGCGCACGACTTCCTGACGCGTCGATGTCATGACATTCCATTTCCCCTTATCGATTGATTCTCGTGTTTCATTTTAGCGGAAAAGTCAGACAACGACTAGAGAGGCGGAACAACTCACAGTGTTCCCTTTATACCGCACTAAAGGGCGGACTGTAGCGGACGATGCCGCTAACGCCACGCAATCCATTTCGTTCAAGCGCAAGAACGAGAAAGACCTCTGGCGGAACGGGGAACGGCGGCTGAATATCATAGTCGATCGCCCGTTCGAAACCGAACTGTGGATAATAGCTGTCGTGACCAAGCACGACAATGTGTGATTCGCCAGCATCCCGCGCATCCTCAATCACTTGACGGATCAATTCAGAGCCGATGCCCTTTCGTTGCCAGACCGGCAGGACGCCGACTGGTGCTAAGGCAAGTGACGGGATGTCATCGATATGGATCCGGCTTAAGAGAACATGACCGACGATTTCCCCTTTGTCGGTCACGGCGACGCGACCAAAGACCGGTTGCGCCGCTTCGTCCTCGCGTAACGCATCAACGAGGTTCGCTTCGTTCGGTTGTTCGAACGCTGCTTCATGGACAAGCCGGATTCCTGCTGCATCCTTAAAGCCTTCTTTCCGAATAATCATCAGCTATTGCTCCCTTCGAGTGGTTTCGATGCGAGTAGCGTGAACTCGGACGGGATATTCTCATCGTTCCAGCCACGATGCTCGTCGAATCGTTCTAATGTGAAACGTGTCGCGATGACGCCGTTTAAGATCTCGCTCAGCGTAAAATAACGGACGGAGACGTCCGGAAAATCGGTTTGTTCCGCGTCCGTAAAGTGCGTCTTATACGCCAAATCGCCTGATTGCAACGCTTGATCGAAATAACGCGGTCGATACGTCAAATCCGCATCGATCCAGCGTCCGACCGGATGGAAGTCACTAAGGATCAACTGTCCACCGGGCTTCAACATTGTAAACAGAATCTGCAGAAAACACTCGAGATCAGCAAAATAATGCAAAATCCCGCCTTCTAAGTAGAGGAGATCAAACGTATCACGATATCGTTCAAGATCGATCGCATAAAGATCGCCGACGACATATTGAATTGATGTCTCAGCATGGTGCGCCAGTTCAAGCGCATACTTGGCATTCTCCTCTGAAATATCAAACACCGTGACGTCCGCCCCGAGTAACGCTAACGGCACCGCCTTGCGTCCGTTCGAACCACAGATGTTCGCGATCGTCTTCCCGGCGACGTCTTCGAGATGATGCCTGTGTTTCTTCAGGCTTGCTACTGGATCTTGTTTGATGATTGCAGCATATTCTGCTGGTGTTCCGTCACGTTTCTCCCAAAATTCATACGCCCGGTACTCCCACCCCTGTTTGTTGACCCGACTTTGCTCCTGCATCACTGTTCCCCCTTTGACGGTCAAAAAACCAGTCGAACATCGTCCGACTGGTTGATTGTCTTACATATTCATGAGACGGAGGTACGCATCGATGAAGCCCATGATGTCTCCATCCATTGCTCCTTGCGTGTTCCCGACTTCATAGTTCGTCCGGTGATCCTTGACCATGCTGTATGGGTGGAAGACGTACGAACGGATTTGGCTACCCCATGCGATATCCGATTTTTCACCACGGATTTCGTCGAGTTTCTTTTGTTGCTCTTCGATTTCGCGTTGGTAGAGTTTCGCTTTCAACATCTTCATTGCCGCTTCACGGTTTTTGATCTGCGACCGTTCTTGTTGACATGAGACGACGACGCCTGTTGGAACGTGGGTGATCCGGACAGCCGAGTCCGTCGTATTGATGTGCTGACCACCGGCACCAGAGGCACGGTACGTATCGATCCGTAAATCTTCCGTACGGACTTCGATGTCGATGTCATCGTTGAATTCCGGCATGACGTCACACGAAACGAACGATGTATGACGGCGACCTGACGAGTCAAACGGTGAGATCCGGACTAAACGATGGATCCCTTTTTCGGCTTTTAAGTATCCATAGGCATTGTGCCCTTGAATACGGAGCGTGACCGATTTGACACCCGCTTCATCACCCGGTTGGTAGTCCATCGTTTCGACTTTCCAGCCTTGCTTGTCGCAGAAACGTTGGTACATCCGGAGAAGCATCGATGCCCAGTCTTGCGACTCGGTACCACCCGCACCTGGGTGTAACTCGAGGATTGCGTTGTTTGCGTCATACTCGCCGTTCAAGAGGATTTGTAGTTCGAAGTCTTCGAACTTCTTCTTGAGGTCGCCAAGTTCTGACTCGAGCTCTTCTTGAAGATCCGCATCCGGCTCTTCCTTAATCAATTCGTACGTCAAAGCGACGTTCTCGTGACCTGCTTCGAGTTCTTTGTATTTGTCGACCATCGCTTTTAAGCCGTTCGACTCATCGATGACTTTTTGTGCCGATTCCTGGTTGTTCCAGAAATCTGGGTACGTCATCTCGTTTTCAAGTTCTTCGATCCGGGCAATCTTCGACTCGAGGTCGAGTGATGCCTTATATTCGTCGAGTTTCTTTTCCATCCACTCGGCGGTGTTGCGAATTTCTGCTAATTCCATGTGTTCCACCTTCTCTTTCCGTGAAAAGAGGCAGGAATCTCCTGCCTCTCTTTCAGTCGATTCATCACTTATGCCTGACGGCCGTGACAGTTCTTATATTTCTTACCGGATCCACACCAGCACGGATCGTTGCGTCCGATTTGATCGTTTGGATTTTTCCGGACCGGCTTTTTCTTGACCGCTTTATCTTCCTTACCCGAAACGGCGACTTCGTCTTGAACGACTTTTTCGCGTTTGAGGTTTGGATCGAGATCTGCCCGAAGGACGAATTGCGTCACTTCTTCAGCGATCGCAGCGTTCATCGCATCAAACATCATCGAACCTTCCGATTGGTATTCACGGAGCGGGTCGTTTTGACCGTATGCCCGGAGGTGAATCCCTTCACGGAGTTGATCCATTTGATCGATATGGTTCATCCAGTGTTGGTCAACGGCACGAAGAACGATGACTTTTTCGAACTCATCGAATGCTTCGGCTGGTACTTCTGACCGTTTGTGCTCGTAGTGTGCGAATGTCCGCTCTTTGAGCAACTCGATGATTTCTTCGCGTTCTTTTCCGAAGATGTCGCTTTCCGTGACCTTCTCTTCGATCGCAAGCGTCTGGTTCGCCCATTCTGCAAGCGCACCGATGCTCCACTCTTCCGGAACGAACTCGACCGGCGTGTACTGATGGACGCCTGCTTCGATCGTCTGCTCGATCATCGGACGGACGATATCTGACACGGAACCCGCATCAAGAATCGCTGCCCGGTCCGCGTACATGACTTTCCGTTGGTCTGCCATGACGTTATCGTAGCCGAGGACTTGTTTCCGCGCATCAAAGTTGTTGCCCTCGACGCGTTTTTGAGCCGATTCAACGGCACGAGACACCATCCGGCTCTCGATTGGTTGTGAATCATCCATTCCGAGACGATCCATCATCGATTGCAGCGAATCAGAACCGAAACGACGCATCAATTCATCTTCAAGTGACAGATAGAATTGTGATGCCCCTGGGTCCCCTTGACGACCGGCACGACCACGGAGCTGGTTATCGATCCGACGTGATTCATGACGCTCTGTTCCGAGGATGTAGAGACCGCCTTTTTCCAATACACCTTGACCGAGCTTGATGTCGGTACCACGACCGGCCATGTTCGTTGCGATCGTGACCGAGTTCGCTTGACCGGCGTTCTCGATGATTTCCGCTTCACGCGCATGGTTCTTCGCGTTCAAGACTTCGTGACGGATGCCACGTTTCTTGAGGATATTGCTGAGCAACTCCGACGTCTCAACGGCAACCGTACCGACGAGGACAGGCTGTCCTTCGCGGTGGGCACGTTCGATTTCGTCTGCGACGGCAGCGAACTTCCCGTTCATCGTCTTGAAGATTAAGTCCGGCATATCATTTCGGACGACTGGTTTGTTCGTCGGAACCGGTACGACGTGCATGTTGTAGATGTTACGGAATTCTTCTTCCTCCGTCTTCGCTGTACCCGTCATCCCGGCAAGCTTCGTATACATCCGGAAGAAGTTTTGGTACGTGATCGTCGCAAGCGTCATCGATTCGCGTTGAATCTCGACGCCTTCCTTCGCTTCGATCGCTTGGTGCAGACCTTCTGAGTAACGACGTCCTTCCATGACACGACCTGTGAACTGGTCGATGATCATGACTTCGTCTTCACGAACCATATAGTCGACGTCGCGATGCATGACGGCATTCGCCCGCAGTGCGAGGCTCAAGTGATGGTTGAGTGAGACGTGCTCGAGACCGAACAGGTTATCGATGCCGAAATATTTCTCAGCGCGGTCGATCCCTTGCTCCGTCAACAGGACACTCTTGGTCTTGATGTCGACTGTGTAGTCTTCATCTGCTTTCATGATTTTCGCGAATGCATCTGCTTGCGAATAGAGCGCTGTCGATTTCTCGGCAGACCCTGAAATGATGAGTGGTGTCCGCGCTTCATCGACGAGGATGGAGTCGACTTCATCGACGACAGCGTAATGGAGCGGTCGTTGGACACGGTCTTCTTTATAGAGGACCATGTTGTCACGCAAGTAGTCGAAACCGAACTCGTTGTTCGTTCCGTACGTGATGTCACAGCTGTAGGCTGCTTGTTTTTCCTGACGTGACATGCTTGAGAGATTCAAGCCGACTGATAGACCAAGAGCCGCATAAAGAGGCTCCATGATGTCACGGTCACGTTTTGCGAGATATTCGTTGACGGTAACGACGTGAACGCCGTTGCCAGCGAGGGCATTCAAATACACAGGGAGTGTTGCAACAAGCGTTTTACCTTCCCCGGTCTTCATTTCAGCGATGTCCCCGTTGTGCAGGACATATCCACCGATCAACTGAACGCGATAGTGGCGCATGCCGAGAACGCGTGTTGACACTTCGCGACAGACCGCGAAAGCTTCCGGTAAAATATCATCTAAGTCTTCTCCGTTAGCGAGACGCTCACGGAATTCAACGACTTTTCCTTCGAGTTCTTGATCCGATAACGCACCGATTTGTGCCTCGAATGCTTCCACAGCGTCTGCTGCTTTTTCGGCTTTCTTCAGGACACGTTTCGTTGGTGCAAATAATTCTTTTAGAAAATTAGCCATGCCTTACAGTCCCCTTACTTCGAACGATTCTTTGAACGAACAGAATTCCGAGATTTTTCCTTTATTCAGTGTACCGAATACGACGTCAAATTTCAACAAGCGGACCGAGTAGCGGTCTTCGTCTTTCGTCATAGAGCAAACGTACCTTGTTTAAAAATAGTTTTCCATCATATCAAAAAGGGACTCGCCCGTAAGAGCGAGTCCCTGTTGCATTCATTATTCTGGTTCAATCAAACCGTAACGACCATCCTTACGACGGTAGACGACGTTCGTGTTGCCCGTTTCTGCGTCTGAGAAGACGAAGAATGCGTGTCCGAGCATGTCCATCTGAAGAATCGCTTCTTCCGTGTCCATTGGTTTGAGTGTGAAACGCTTCGTCCGAACGAGTTCGAGTTCTGCCTCGTCCTCTTCATAGACTGGCGCTTCCGCTTCCGGTCCTTCGAGCGTTTTGAAGTACTCTCCGATGCCGCCTTCTTTAGCGCGTCCTCTCCGGTTCAACTTCGTTTTGTGTTTCCGGATCTGACGTTCGAGCTTATCGACGACGAGGTCGATTGCTGCATACATATCGCCATTGATATCCTCTGCACGGAGCAAGAGGTTTGGCATTGGAATCGTCACTTCGACTTTTTGCTTCTCATTGTTGACTTTGAGATTGACATAAGCCGTTTGCGCTTCCGTAGGAGTTGTAAAATAACGAGTTAACTTTTCAAGCTTTTTCTCGACGTAATCCTTGAGAGCATCTGTGACGTCCAAGTTTTCACCGCGAATGTTGTAGATCATGTAAACTCCTCCTTAAGTAACCGGTTGAACCTATGAATTCGAGATGCTTCAGTCGTTTCCTTCTGAATATTCGAAATTCTTTGGTTCGTTTTTATTATAGCACGATAAGTGAAGGAAGACCATGAAAACGATGACATTCTCATGAACATTCCCATCTGTTCTTAGCGTACGATAATATTGAAGCATGTTGATGTTAACGTATATACCCGTTTTATTCGAACTCAAAACAAAAACCGCTTTTAGGCGAATAGCCTAAAAACGGTGGCGGCTGCTATTGGATTAGATCTTTGAAACGTTCGCAGCTTGTGGACCACGATCGCCTTCAACGATTTCAAATTCCACTTCTTCGCCTTCTTCAAGTGATTTGTAGCCATCGACTTGAATTGCTGAGAAGTGTACGAATACGTCTTTCGCGTCAGACGTCTCGATGAAACCATAACCCTTTTCAGCATTAAACCATTTTACTTTACCTTGTTCCATTCAAATTCACGTTCCCTTCGCAAACCAGAGTTCGAGAGCAAGCTCTCTACGGCTTAGTCTATCAAAAGAAGGAATTATTGACAATTAAAAATTCTGATTAATTTGAATTCATTCCGAAAAATGAATAATATTCCCTACTTATTGGTCTATATTTCAAAAAATTACGTTGTCATTACAGTTGTATTATTGTATTATATCGTTAGTAATTACCTATTTTATCCATTGTCCTATCTTAAGGAGGATGTAGTCGAATGCGACCATTCCATAATGACGAAAAGTATCGAATCACGAAACGGACGGTGGCGATTCTCCCGTGCTACGACATGATGAAGCAATCCATCATCGTACTCGAGGATGGCTCGACCATCATGACACCGCTTCGGCCGTATCAACTACTGCAGCTTTCCTGCAGGCAATACAACAGTTCCATCGAGGAACGCATCGTGACAGCAAAACGTGTCGCATCCGTAAAAGGAAAAGTCCCAGTCGTCATTGAACCGACACTTGGCCTCGTGTTTTTCCCAACGAAATCACCGAAACGTGATGATTGCGAGTGGTACGCTTGGAGCCACATGTCCGAAGTCATCGAGGAAGACGGACAGACGAAGCTCAAGACTCGTAATGGCATGATCCTTCCCGTAAACGCCTCTCCTTACATCGTCCGCAACCAAATGAAAGCAACTGGCGAGCTGATGGCTCGTTATCAACAATTGAACGCGATGACATTAGAGGAACGCTTTAATGCAATCAAATCTTAAGCAATGAACGCAAAAAAATCAGGGTTGGGCGATGAAATCGCTCAATCCTTTTTGGTTTCTGCCGATATATAATGAGATGACAGTTTTAAAAAACAAGGAGGCTTCTCGATGAACATCCAATTGAACCCGGCACGTCCGGCGCAATCCCCTGGTCAGACGCCGCTTTCGGACACGAAGACCTATAAAGGAACGGTCCTTGAGCAGACCGGTCCGCATACGGCTCTTGTCCAGGTCGGTCGGGATAAGATCGAGATGACCTTCACGGGCGACGTCCCGACAGGTGATTTCCAGTTCAAGGTCAAAGGACAGACCGCCGAAGGCTACCTGATCGAACAGCTGACTCCAGCGACACCGGACGCAGAGACGCCACCTGTCCTGTCCGTTCCCTCAAACGTCGATCCTGCCTTACTTGAAGGCGTACCAGCGGAACTGAAACAGGCCGTCGCAAAGTTACTGGCGAGCGGACAGTTGCCACAAACACCAGAAATCGTCGCCCAGCTCGTGACAGCACTGCAAGGGACCTATAAGGACTTAGCGCTCGAACTCGTGTCGCGATCAGACACGACACTGCCAGCTGATGCCGACGTCTTGATCGCGAGTCTCCTTGCGACGACGGAAGACTATCCAGACGTCCTGCCAGAACGCGACGCGTTAAAGGAGCAGCCGACGTTCGAAAAAGCTGTCGCGCTTGATGTCGCCCGCGTCACCCTGCCAACGCAACGCGAGATCGAGACAGCATCGCCACTCCATATCCGGCAATACATCGAACACCTACCAGCAGAGAAACGCCCAGCACTCGTCGCTACGCTCGAACGAGGCGATGTCGAAACAGTTCGTAAACAACTGACGCCCTACTTCCCGCAAGCGCCGCTTGAGCCGAAGACGAGCGTCCGCGAGCAATTAATTGGTCTGACGGCACGGGCCAGTCAACCGGAACCAACAGGGCAAACGGCACCGGTCCACTCTGCCTTGACGCTTGTTCGCGAAGTGACGCCGCGCCTCGCTGAGATCACGAACGATTTCAAGAGCCAACAGCGAACAATCGTCTCGCAACTCCGCCAGATCGAACCGCTCGTCGAGACACGTCCGGTCCAGATGGTCGCCGTCATCGAGAGCACGGCGCAACGCTTAAAACAAGTCTTCCAGCAAACAGATGCTTTACTGCATACCCCGATGAAAGATGAAAAACAGCTGATTCATTTCTTATCGAAACTCGAACGGGGCGCGGAACTGGCATTACTCGGACGCGGAACAGAGGCAAAAGCCGTCTTACAAGAAGTCCGGATCGCATTCGAAGCCTTCCGTTATGCGCCGGCGAACGTCCGCCCGACCTACTTACCGGAGATGCAAGGACTGCCGCCGCAAGCGCCAACGCTACCAGCGCAAGTCGCAACAAAAGCCGTTCCATATGAGCCGCAGCAGAACAGCCCACGACTTTTGCAAGAAACCGTCCAAAAGACGCTTCAGCTTCAGACGGCAGAACTGAAACTGAGTACACCGGCAGCGAACCCCGAAGCCGCCAAATTGCAGACGTTCCTTGCAACACAGCAGCAAGTCAATAAACCGGATAGCCAGCAACAGTTGAACCAGATTCTCCTGGCGTTACCGGTCCAACTCGTCGAAGCGACGGCAGGACTCCACGTTCACTTGCAAAATAAACGTCCGGACGAAGTGATCGACTGGGAAAACAATATGTTGTATGTCCAACTCAATACGCCGCGCCTTGGTGAAATCGGTGTCCGCGTTGAGACCGTCAACCGAAAGGTGCAGATCACGATTGAAAATGATTTCCCAGTTCTTGAACAACTGGCGACCCCGTTCCTCGACCGAACGACGGACGCCTTGCAAGCGACCGGTTACCAAGACGTCCGGATCCAGTTCCGTCCGTTCACACGCGAGCAAGTAACAGAGACCGTCAAGCAAGACGAGACACTACGTGGCTACGACTATCGTATCTAAAAAGGAGAGACCGTTATGTATCAGAAAATCGATTTAATTGGACGCAAGACGGCTGCTGTCCTCCGCTACGATGAAGCATCCGGTCAAGCACCGGTCGTCGTCGCTCGGGCTAGCGGACAAGCTGCCGACCGAATCCTCCAAGAAGCACGGGCGAACGGCGTCGCGATCGAACACGATACGTCTCTGCTCGGTCACTTACTTGATCTCGACCTCGGGACGGCGATTCCGCCGCAATTATACGACGTGATGGCAGAACTGCTCTTATTGATCGAAGAACTCGACAACGCGAAAGGACGGCAAACATGACAGAACAAGAACTCTACGCGATGACCCCGCAACAGCTGACGGAAGTGATGCTGACGGGGCTCGTCCTACAATATGATCGCGCCACGATTGCGCGTGACGCGAATCGCTTTGACGAAGTCAACGAACGTTTACAAAAAGCCTATCAGTTACTCGACAAACTGCAGGCGGGACTGCATGACGATGGTGGCATCATCACCGTCCAACTCGACGCGCTCTATCACTATCTTGCCGAGCAGACGTTACAAGTCTATAAGACACCAACTACCTTAGACGAACTACTCGAACTGACAGAAGACTTACGCGTCACTTGGCAAGCGGCACAGACCGTCGATCGACCGCTCGTGCGCGCCGCACATCATCAACGATATGAAGGGATGGAATACGAATGAGAATCACGAATAACGTCCAAGCCTTAAAGGCTTATCGCAACCTCAGCATCAACCAGACGAACGTCAAGACGACGATGGATAAACTATCGAGCGGTCAGAAGATCAACCGAGGTGCGGATGATGCAGCTGGTCTGGCGATCTCGGAGAAGATGCGTAATCGCTTGAAGGCACTTGATAAAGCGGAACAGAATGTCCTCGATGGTGTCTCGATGATTCAGACGGCTGAAGGCGGCTTGAGTGAAACGCATAATCTGTTGCAACGGATGCGCGAACTCGCCGTCCAAGCTGGTAACAGCACGTTAGCAACCGAAGACCGGACAGCAATTCAAGAAGAGATCAACCAGCTGACGAATGAAGTCTCGCGGATCGCGAAGACGACCCAGTTCAACGGGAAAGAATTGTTGAGCGGCAAGTTCAACGATTCCGACAGTGCCCTGTTCATCCAAACGAATGCGGGAGCAAACGAAGGCATCTCGATCACGATTAACGACATGCAAGCCCTTGCGATTGGCGTCAGTTCAACGACACAAGCCGATTCCTCGATTCGTCCGCTTGATTTCCCGAGTGGTGATGCACCTGAGTATGCCCTTAGCGTCATGACAGCAACGGACGCAAATGACGCGATCAGCCATTATACGAAAGCAATCGATACGATCTCCCAGCAACGGGCACAGCTCGGGGCGATCCAGAATCGATTTGAAGCGACGTCATCCGTCCTCAGTGTCAGCGTCGAAAACTTGACGGCATCGGAATCACGGATTCGCGATACTGATATGGCGCGTGAGATGATGGAATATGCGAAATACAACATCCTTAACCAATCGGGGATGGCGATGATCGCTCAAGCGAACGCCCTACCGCAAGGCATCTTACAATTACTCAACTAAGGAGGCAGACCCGATGGATATCCGCCGCATCCAAGAAACGCAACGACTCCAGTCCTTAAAAGGTGGTCCCCGTGAAGTCGAAGCGTCGACGACCTTCTCTGCCTTGATGCAGGAGAAACGGGACCATAAAGGCTACGAGCGTTTACAACAAAAGCTCGCCCTAGTCGAAGAACACGGGCAACTGCTCGCTGAAAGTCAGACAATTGAGCACCTCGAAAGCTATAAAGAAAAGATCAAGGACTTCTTAAAAGATGCCCTCGACCAATCGCAACAACTCGAAGAGAAGCGTGGCTTCAACCGCCGCGGTCGGACAAAGATCTATAAAGTCGTCGAGCAAGTTGATGCAAAGCTCCTTCAGTTGACGGATACGGTCATCTCTGGTGAGTCGCGCCGTCTCGATATCCTCGACCAAGTCGGCGAGATCAAAGGCATGCTCGTCAACGTCTTCGTGTAATCTAGAATTAGAGGAGTTCCCCTACATGCCAGACTTATATCTTAAAAAATGCACCTGCCCCTACTGTTTGAAAACGACGGAGACGAAACGTGTCCTGTCACGCCATATCCGTGTTGCCTCGACGGACTTTGATGGTTTCATCCGTCATCAAGGCGTCAACGTCTATCTCTATGAACCGGTTCAGTGTAGTCATTGTCGGTTCTTCTTCCACGAATCGTTCGGAAAGTTATCACCAGACGTTCGGACGACCTTACAAGATCACATCCTGCCGACGCTTCCTGTCTTACCATTTGCCGGGACGGAGCGGACAATCGAGCAGGCGATCCAGCTCTATAAGCTTTGTCTTTATACGGCTCAAGTGACAGAGCAAAAACCAGCAATCCAAGCGATGCTCGGAGTTCGTCTATCCTGGTTGCATCGTTTGACCGGTCAATCAGCGGAAGAACAACTCTGGGCCAACCGAGCAATCGAGAAGTATGTCTCGCTTTACGAAAATTACACATCCGTTAAGGAAAGTGGTATTCCAGAAGATGTTCTATGGCTTCGGATTGCTGATTTATATGCTGTGACAAAAGACAAAGAACATGCCCGTTTATGGTACAGCCGTTTGTTCCAAAGTGAAACGGCGACCGACAAAGTTAAAAAAGACGCACGAACCCACTGGGAATGGGTGCAAGAGCAGGATTGATCCTTGTTCGTCAATAGACGCAACAAGGATTTTTTTCACCACTCGTCGAAAGGAGCCAACACACCGCTTCAGGAAAGGAGGTCCGCGATGCGACCGACGTTACCGCTTCTTTATTTACTCATCACCTATGGGGTGATGTTACTCGTTAGCAGAACACCATTCGTTCCAATAATTGCCGTTCTTGCGACGCTACTTGCTGTGACGTTCGTCGCTGTTAAAGCAAGGCGTTGGTTCTTTCCGAAACACCCGGAACGTTCGGTCGGCATCGCGATTCTCTTGTTCGCAAGTGGTCTCTGGATCAACTTCATCTTGACCTTCTTTCCGCACCCACCGGAAGTCGACTCTGCTGCGAACCTGACATTGACCGCCTTTTTAATGTTGACGGCCATCGCCTTTTCCCGATTGATCGACTGGTCATCGATCCGTCATGCGCGGCTTCTCTACGTCGACGGTATCCTCTTATTCGGGATGGTCTTCGTCTTCGGTTACACGGTCATATTGCAACATGTACCGACGTTCGCTCGCTCCGACATCGAGTTCGTTGCCATGCTCGGCTACGCGATTAGTTTCATTGCGCAGTTGTTCTTCTTTCTGGTCTTATATGCGACAGGACTTCGTGGACCAGCACACAGACGACTGATTCGGGCGATGATGGTATTCATCTTGGCGAACTTCGGTTATTACACATTCTTCATTCGCGATCAATTAACGTTTGCCGCTTGCTTCTTCCCGCTCTATGCGGTTAGTTTGTTTGAGCTAGCTCTCTACTTTAAGGACGTGCCACCGAAACAACCGGCACGCGACCGACTCGGACGACCGTATTTGCCGTATATCAGTCTGCTCGTTCTGTTGACGGGCATCACGTTCCTCCCGATGGCGCAGGATGTCTACTTCCCGACGCTGATCATCTTGTTTTCATTGTTTATGTTCCGGCAATTTTTCTCCGAACGTCTCAATCGTCAGTTACTAACGGAACTCGAGACGTTCGAAGTCGATCTGACACACCGGATCGACCGCCATACAACGCAACTTGAACTCCGGAAGGAAGAGTATCGCCGCCTGTTCCTCGCCCACCCACAACCGATCATTCGTTTCGACGGCAATGGGCATGAGAAAGCGATGAACCCGGCAGCAGAACGTTACTTCCCGCACGGGTATGTTCCTGATGCCCTGGTCGATCAATTGATTGCGGCATTTCTGAAACTCGAGACTGGTGAAAAGCAACTCTTAATGCGGCCCGTCGACGGACGGACGTTCGAAGTGACGTTGATTCCGATTCCGGGTGAAGTTGATTTGTACGTCATTCTGTCCGATTTGACGGAAGCCTTATCGCAAGAAAAATGGCTCCAGGAACTCGGCTATCACGATGCCTTGACGGCACTTCCGAATCGCCGGTATTTCGAGGATCACCTTGGACCGCAGCTCGCAACGCTGAACGAAGGGTCGCTGCTTTTCATCGACCTCGATGGCTTTAAACAGATCAATGACCGCTACGGACATGACGCTGGAGACTATGTCTTGCAAGAGACAGCACGTCGCTTACAGCTTGATTTAACGCAGGATGATGTAGCAGCGCGGCTCGGGGGTGATGAGTTCATCGTTTTTCTTGCCCGCAGTCGCGCGGAGACGATCACCTATGCTGAGAATGTCCTCCTTCGCTTGAATGATCCCTTCTTCTTTGACGCAACGGCGATGCAGATTACGCCGTCAATCGGCATCGCCCGTTATCCAGACGATGGTCGGACGACGAGTCTACTCTTGATTCGCGCCGACGAAGCGATGTACACCGTCAAACAGGAAGAGAAGAACGCCTACCGCTTTAAATGAAAGGCAAAATGCCCCGTCCAAACAAATGGACAGGGCATTTTTTCGTGAGCTTACGACTCACGACGATATTTTTCTTCTTCATAGGCATCTGGCGCATCGGAGACAGGGCGTTCGAACTCTTCCCATGATTCCGATTCAACGTCCGGTTCAATGAACTGATCGTACGAGCCATCCGATTGGAAATACGGCTGCGGTACCGAACGTTTCTTGTCTTCCCGCTTGGTCACGAAAGATCCCTCCCTCACACAAGAAAGTTACTGACGAGAATCAAAATACGGTGAAAAACTATGATCGACTTCCTCATACGGATCAACGTACGATTTACGACTCGTTTGCGTCTGACGCAACTGACTGATTTGTACCCCTAATTTAGCCGTTTCTGCTGATAATTTCAAGTCGATTTTTCGACTATCAGCGACGAGTTCCTGGATGACGGCTTGATTGGCGCCAGCGAGCAGATTCGAGTGTGCCGCGATGAATGCTTCTCGTTCGTTCAGCAGACCTTGAATCTTCTCGATCCATTCGTCATACGTCTCTTCATTCGGCGTTTGATCAAGCAGTTCAATTAGTCGTTTTGTCTTCAGGCGAAGCGGATCGAGCGGACTCATCGTTGCCGTGCGAGTTTCATCGCTTCTTTCCACGTCTCACGGAATTCTTCAGCAAAGCCAATCACTTCGTCGATTGCGACGAGGTCGTTTTTGACATTCGCATCAATTAAGCGCGTTTGCATGTAGTCATACAGACTGTTCAAATCCTTTGATAAGGCGATCGATTGATTGAGCGTCAATTGCAATTCGGTAATAATTGCCTGTGCTTTTTGGATATTCGTATTTTTTTGTTCAATCATCTTCTGTTCGATCGCTCGTTTTGCGAGCATTGAGAATTTGATCAAGCCTTCGTATAACATCAACGTTAAATCTTGAGGTAACGCCGTCGTTACCGAGTTCGTCTGATACGTCGCATAAGGGTTCATCGCGTTTCCTCCTTTTTATTGTCCTTGTCCGAGATAACCGGCAAGCGTTGCCGACTGACTATTCGCTTGGTTCATCGCTTGTTCCATTGCCGCGAATCGGCGATAGTAACTGTCTTCTTTTCGTTTCAACTTGTCTTCCCACGACAGCATACTCTTATCGAGATCAGCGAGTGATTTTCCGAGCCGATATGTCGTTGAAACTGCACCGTCTCGTCCAGCGACACCTGAAATCTTATCACGGAGTGTAGTCGCAAACCCTTGAATCTGGCGGACAAAACCGTCAATCCCATTTTGACTTGGTATCGGATTACCTTGCACATCTTTTGGTGGCTCAGGAGCATCTACTGTAAATAATTTAAAAACACCTTCCGGCTGTTCTTCAAGCATTTTCTTAAGTTTTGTTTCATCAATCATCAGTTTTCCACCGTCACGGAAATCACTCGTTGAAGTAATTCCGATTTGTGACATGTACTGGAGTTGGATCGTATCCGTACCTGACGTATACGAGTAACCCGTATCGATTTTCGACGAAATCGCACTCCGAAACTGACTCAAGCCATCCTGTAAGTAGCTATCATTCTTCAACACACCACTGATTGCTTTTTCTTCCCACTTCTTGACTTCGTCCTCACTCAATTCTTTGCGCTGAGCATCCGTCAATGGCTGGAAATCACGATACTTCTCTTCACGAACCTTTTTGTTCATCTTATCGATGACGTCGTTGTATTTATCAACGAAGTTCTTGATCGAATCAAAGTTTTTTTGCGTATCGAGCGTCGTATTGATTGTCGTCGCTGTCGTCGAGACATTGTTCAAGGTGATTGTCAGACCGTTTTGCGTAAACGTATTCGTTGTCTGTTCGAGTTGTTGTCCACCAATCGTGTACTTGGCGTTCTGCCCTTCACGACCGAATGTTGTATCCTCCGAATTAACCTTTGCGGTATTAGTCGAGGCATCAACGATCGAGATGTCGGCACCTGCCGTATTTAAGTTACCGGTACTCGTTTTCGTTAAGACAAGTTTGCCTGTTAAATCATTGAAAACTGCGTTCATCCCGAGACTGGTTTTACCGTTAATCGCCGCCGTCAAATCCGATATCTTCTGTGTTGCGTCCAGTTGTAATGTCTCCGTCACCGCTACACCTGCTGCATCGAAGGTATTGATTTGAACATTGATTTTGCCATTAGCATCTTTCGTGAACAATCCACTCTCTTCAAGTGTTGCATCGCTCTTCTTTCCGCTTACTGCGACTAATGTCACAGATGCGGCACTAGCGAGTTGACTAATACTATCAATCGTCACACTGCCAGCTGGCGCTGCTGTACTCGCCGTTACCGTCAAAGCTGTTGGATTCGAGCTCGTGACTGTCTTTGCTTGATAGTTCTTGGTTAAAAGCATATCACTTGCAGCTGCTCGGAAATCAAGCAGTGCTCGGTTTATCTCTCGATACGCATCGCGTTGCCATGTCAATGTCTGCTTCTTTTGCGATAACCGATCAACCGGCGCTCGCTCCGCCTGCATCAATTGTTTAATCATTGTTTCCGTATCAATCCCACTCGCAAGACCACTCAGTCGAATTCCTGCCATCCAATCAGTCCTTTCTCTTAAACCCGTTTATCGATCAATTGATTAAATTCCATGAATGCCGCAAAAAAATCGAGTTCCTTTTTACTTGGAATTTCTTGCACGACGTTATTATTCGTATCGACGACTTGAATATAATACTCATTTAACTGTTCATGCTTGACAAACTTTAACCCTGTTCGTTGAAGTTCAAGTTTGATATTCGCCTGTTCCATTGCGGTTTCAAGCTTCGTAATATGTTGCGGTGTCGGTAGGACAACGACTCCTTCTTCTGCTAGTGCTTCCTGATTCGCTTCCACAAACACATTACGTGTCGCTTCGTACGGCAGGACGTTCGAAGGCAGATGAAGGCGAATTTCCGTATTGATGGAATTCATAGTCGGTCACTCCTTTTTGTTCTCTATGTAGTATATCGACCAATTCATCTGATTTGTTAGAGTTCGAAGAGAACAAAACAAAAAAGGTCACGGAACATGCCCGTGACCTGATCAATCGGTATGTGCCAATTACGATTAACGGAGTAATTGGAGAACGCCTTGCGGCTGTTGGTTCGCTTGAGCCAACATTGCTTGTGCAGCTTGCGCAAGAATCGAGTTCTTTGTTTGGTTCATCATTTCTTTCGCCATGTCAACGTCACGAACACGTGATTCAGCCGCTGTTAGGTTTTCAGAAGATGTTTTGAGGTTGTTGATTGTGTGGTCGAGACGGTTTTGATAAGCACCTAATTTCGAACGTTCTTTCGAAACTTCAGTGATTGCGCTCTCGATGTTTGTTACAGAAGCTTTAGCTGTAGCATGTGTAGAAACATCAACACGACCAGCCGTAGCAAGGTTTAAGACACCATCCGTTTTCATGTTACGAATGTTAAGACTTAAGTTTTGATCTTCGTTAGCTCCGATTTGGAAAGTAACTGATCCAGCATCAACTACAACGTTACCTACAGCAGCATCAGCTGTGTAACCTGCATTTGTTTTAATCGAGATGCCGAATTCAGAGAAGTTCAAATCTTGAGCTCCATTGGCATTGCTGATTGTTTGAGTTTTAGTACCGAAAGTCATAGTTAACTCACCAGCAGTACCACTAGTGATTGTATAAGTACCTGCTACTGCTCCGTTAGTTGAAGCACCAGCTACACCTGTAACAGCAAGTACTGTAGTAGTAGCAGCATCTTGATCAACAGTTCCACCAAGACCACCGTTTAATAATGTTTGTTTGTTGAATTCTGTTGTATCGCCGATGCGATCGATTTCACTCTTCAAAGCAGTGAGTTCTTCTTGGATAGCATCGCGGTCTTGAGCAACGTTAGTGTCGTTGGCACCTTGAACTGCAAGTTCACGCATCCGTTGAAGAATAACGTGTGTTTCATTCAATGCACCTTCAGCTGTTTGAATCATTGAAATACCATCTTGTGCATTTCGTGAAGCTTGATCAAGTCCACGAACTTGAGCACGCATTTTTTCAGAGATTGCAAGACCAGCTGCATCGTCACCCGCTTTGTTGATACGAAGACCTGAAGCAAGTTTCTCCATTGACTTGCTTTGTGCTGCAGAAGCTGCAGACAACTTGTTGTGCGTGTTAAGAGCTGTAATGTTGTGATTGATAATCATTGTAATTTCCCTCCATAGGATAAGTTTTTTGTCTCTTTGAAGATCCGTCTTCTCCGAGATGTGCCCCCTGGCCGGCCCAAGGGTGACACGATAGAATTAGTCGATGACTGCTTCCACCTTATATATCGTCGTCCGCTCGAAATGTTTAACAACTTTCTTCAAAAAAATGCAAAAAAAATCGCACATCCGATTTTGGATGTACGATTTTCTCATGATTTAAAGACGCGTCGCGCCTGTCTCTTCTTGTAATTGCTCCGCTACCGCCACAAGTTCTTCCATCGCCCCGTTGACTTCACCGAGTGATGCTGCTTGATGACTCGACGCCTGTAAGACTTGCTCCGCATGCTTCGACGCTTCCTCGACCATTGCGAGGATGTTTGCTGTCGTCAGACCGACTTGATCAATCTCTTGATCCGATTTAACGACGAGCTGGTCAACCGATTTCACACGTGAGTAGACGTTCTCTGTCGAATGGTGAATCTCTTCAAATGACGAACCTGCTTGCTCAACGAGTCCGACACCCGTCGCGACTTCACTCTGAACATCGGTCATCGCGTTCGCCGTATCGTTAACGAGACGTTTAACACCAGAAATCAAATCGGTGATTTCTTTCGCTGATGTCGCCGTCTGTTCAGCGAGTTTTTTAACTTCTGCTGCAACGACCGCAAATCCACGTCCTGCTTCTCCTGCTCGTGCCGCTTCAATCGATGCATTCAAACTGAGTAAGTTCGTTTGTGCCGAAATGTCACTGATGACATCCGTAATTCGTGAAATCTCACCTGTCATATCCGTCAGACGGCCGTTCAGTGTTGCTGACTGTTCCATTTTTTTCGAAATCATATGCATCGCCTCGACAGAATCGGTCGCAAGTGTCTTCCCGTTCTGGGCTTCCGTCTGCATGACCGTCGCTGATTTCAATGCTTCGTTCATCTCTTTTGCGACTTCATCCATCGTCCGTTTAACGGCACCGAGCGCATCCATCGATAAGTACGCTTGATCGACGTTTTCGTTCATCTTCGCTGATAGCTCTGCCATCGCTGAACGAATACTCTCACCTGATGCATTGCCTTCCTGGACTGCTGCTGCAATCTCTTGCGCGGACGCTGTCAGCTTATCGCTTGAACTTCCCATCTGTGTCGCTTGTTTACGGATATGTAAGACCATCACTTCTAGTTCGTGCATCAGTTGGTCGACTTCATCCCCGCGCTTCGCTTCTTCAAAATCGACGTTGAAGTTGCCGTTCGCGACTTCGCGTGCCGTCTCTGTCGCCTTTTCGATTGCTTTGATCGGTTGACGTAGAATCAATTGCGTCAACGACGTCCCAATCAACGATAATAGTAAGCCAATCCCTGCTCCAATCCAAATCGCGTTCGTATCCGCGACATCAAGTCCCCGGTGGAGATAAAGCACAAGCTGGGCTGAGATACCACTCGTGATGACTGAGATGGCCAAGACCCAAAAGAATAACCGTACCTTCAAGTTGCTTCGTAATTTACGCATAACCGAAACTCCCTTTCCTGTATCTTCTTTCACCGTCCTCTCTATCGGTTTCTTTTGTAACCGTTTTAAGTCAGTTGACCCGATTTTCAAAAACGATTCCCAGTGATATGACAAAAACACATCAAAAAGAGTGATGGATCAAATCTTCCATCACTCTCTCTTTCTTATTTCCGCTCGATTTCGACATACTTATACGAAATATCCGTTCCGACATTATGACGGGCGAGATTCTTCACTTCCGTGTTTTGCAGGAAGGCATTTTTCCGTTGGTAGACAGGTGAGATCGCTTGATCGTCGAGCAATACACTTTCCGCTTTACTGAGTAAGGCAAGACGTTTGTCTTGATCGAGTTCACTTTCAGCCTGTTTCAAGAGACGGTCATACTGTTTGTTCGAGTAGTCCATCATGTTGAACGGGTTACCCGTCGTGAACAAGTTCAGGTATGTCGTTGCATCCTGATAGTCCGGAGCCCAGCTCGCGAGTGACAGGTCGTAGTCCCCTCGTCCTTCACGGGCGAGACGTTCTTTCTTCGGAAGTGACAACAGTTTCACGTCGACATTCTGTTTCTTCAACGCCCCTTGAATGTACTCACCAATTTTTTTCGAGACGTCGTCATCTTCGATTAACATCGTCAACTCAAGATTTTGCTTCGCCAGCACTTTGTTTGCAGCTGCTACATCATATGATGATTCGATTTGACGCGTACTATCGTATTTCGGATCAAGTTCTTTCGGTACGATGTAATCCGCAGGAAGTGATCCGTTTCCGAGCAACGTTTCCGTCATCGCTTTTTTATCATATGCCGTATCGATTGCTTGGCGTGTCTGTTTATCTTTTAAGGCATCCGTCTTTTCGTTCATCCGGATGAAGAACATCCGCGAATCACTGAACGTGTTGTACTCTTTTTGATCCTTGTACGTCACGACGTTCTCCGAGTTGAGTGGCGCGACATCCAGTTCACCTGACTCGAACAAGTTGATCGCAAGCATCGGATCCTTGATGATTTTCACGTCGACTTCGTCGATTTTGACGTTCTTCCGGTCTGCGTACTCAGCGTTTTTCGCGAGCGTATAGCCTTGCTCGGCTTGATATTTCTTGAACGTGAATGGTCCGTTGTAGACGTTCGTCTTTGGATCCGTTCCGAACTGGTCGCCTTCTGCTTTGACGATATCTTCCCGGACCGGCATATATGTGCCAAACGTCGTCATGCTGAGGAAGTATGGTGTCGGGCGTTTCAGTTCAATTCGGAGCGTCTCGTCGTCGACCGCTGTCGTTTTTTCGACTGGCTCGAGCAAGTAAGCGAACGGTGAGTTCGTTTTGATGACACGCTCGAATGCATAGCGGAAGTTCTCCGCTGTGACGGGCTTTCCGTCCGACCATTTTGCATTCGGGTCAAGCTTGAACGTATAGACTTTTCCGTCTTCAGACACGCTATGTGATTTCGCTGCCGCTGGAACAAGTTCGTTGTTCGCGTCGAAGCGATAGAGTCCTTCGTAGATTTGGTTGAAGATGTTTGATGTGATGGCATCTGCCGGGTCAACCGACAGGAGGTCGTAACTTTCCATCGTATGCAGAACCTTTTTGTCCACTTGTTTGTCTTCTGCTGGTTCTGTCGTTGCACATCCTGCGAGTAAAACTGCCGTGCTCGCCGCTGCGATCAATGTCTTTTTCATGTGTAGTGCCTCCTGAGAAATGTGATGAGCGTTGGATGATTCGGCATTTGACGTACAACAAAAGGCGCCCTCTACGCATAGCTAACAGCTAATGCATAGAGGACGCCTGTATCCGCGCGGTGCCACCTCTGATTGAGACGAAGAATCGTCTCCACTTGTCGCTGGTCCAACAACCAGCTAGCCCGGTAACGGGGGCAACCGTCCTGTCTACTCGAAGGTTCAACAGGCTCTCAGCGGTCCATTCTCGTTCAGCTTACCGTGTCAGGCTCTCACCATTCCTGACTCGCTTGGTCGGCAGTGTTGACGATACTTACTCCGCGTCGTCGATGTAATTGATATGGCTTAACTTGTTGTTTACTTTACACGGCTTGTTTTTCGCTGTCAACGAAAAAAACTCAGAACGGATGGTCTTCTTGTTTTTCTTGCTCCCGACGGACCGGACGTGGTCGAATCGGTTCGACGTGTTTGACATGCGTTCGTGTAACGATTCGATTGCTGAACGCTGCGTCAAGTAAGATTGTAATCGCTGCTGCCATGTGTAAGAACATCCCGACGACCGGAATGACACCGACCGTTGATGCGACAATCCCGACGATGTTCCCTTTTGAGACATTTCCGGCACGTGCCGTCAATACGACGACGACGATGTGAAACGCGAGCATCAACCACAGGGCATTGTAACCTGAAAAAATAACGATTGAACCACCTAGAAGCGGAATCCCGAGCACCGCTTCCATTCCACCTGATACCCACTTCAACGTCCGCAATGAATCCTGTCGACTCTCCATGACGCCGCCTCCTCTTTTTTTCCATATGTCTAGTATACGACGGATTGCAGAAAAGGTTCCAACGTTTTTGTTTAGTTTGTAAAATAACAAATAAAAAACGATCGGCGAATGTACTCATGTCTTGCTCCCTTTCCTCAGGCGAGACACAAGCCGCGACTCTTTCGCTTCAAGCGAAGAGCCGGGTCTTGTTTGTCTCTGACAGCGCAACTGCGCTTTTTCCTGTAGGAGTGGAGCACCTTGAGCATCCAGCATGCACTGGAATATCCGTCAATCGCTCATTATTTTAAACTGCCAACACGTGGAACTGATAGCCACGATGGACGACGAATCCTGCCTCTTTATAAAGATCAAGTGCCCGGTCGTTATTCGTCTCGACGTCGAGCTCAAGTTGTGTCCGACCTGTCCGGAACAATGCTTGAACCATCAGCTTCAGCATCTTCTTCCCGTAACCATTACCTTGGGCTTCCGGACGAACCGCGAACGCATGGATGCTCGCTTGTGTATCGGAAGCGAGATAGGCACGGATGACACCGACCGGTTTGCCGCTTGCGACACCGATGAACGTAATCCGGTCGTCGGATTCGATCGCTTGATAGATCGACTCTGCTTCTTCATCCGTATTCCCGAACGATTTGCCGAGCGTCTCGACGATGAACGGACGGTCGTCCGCTGTCGCTTCGCGTAATTCGAAATCCGGATCTGCTTTCAAGAACAACTGCGCCTTTTTCAAGACCATGTTATACTCGGTCATTCGGTACTCTGCCCCTAACCCTTCAAGGACGGCTTGACCTGATTCACTTGCGTCGTCAATGACGAACGTGAATGCTTCAACGCCCGCTTCCGTTGCCCGCGCCCGTGCTGCTTCAACAAGTGCCGTGAAGATGCCTTGTTTCCGGTAATCCGGATCAACGAAGACATTCAATTCCCACTCCGTCGGTAAGTACGCGAATGCTTGTAAATATCCAATCAATTGCTCGCCATCATAGATTGCGAAATCGTTCTCGCCAACCCAATCGGCTGCGACTTTTAATTCAATGCCATCGTGATCGTTAACACATTTTTCGAGTTGTAATACATCTGTTGTTTGTTTGACGTCTGTGACGTTCCATTCCATATTCATTCACCTCATTTTCAACTATACCGAACGAACAAAAGAAGCACTAGCAAAAGCTAGTGCTCATTGCAGTTTAAATGTCTTCATCATCTGCGGGACGTCCTTGACGATAAAGTTCTCGATCGCTTTCTTGCCGACAGCGCCTTTGACGGCTTCCGTCGGTAAGACGTAGTAGTACGTTTTGCTACCTTTCGTCCCGAGATATGTACCATATCCGATTTCACGGTCGAACTGTTTTTTCGAGAGCTTCTTCGGCTCGTAGTTCAAATTGACGAGCAGCTGATCCGCGCCTTTGACTTTATAATACAACGCGAACGTACCGCTTCGCGTGACAACACCGTATTTCGATTTGACCGTCTTGTTCTTGACAAGTTCGACTTTATCTTGTTGGATCGCCTTTTTTAACGCGTCCGTCGTCTTGACTGTATAGCCTAACGATTCGTTCGCGACGACCCCTTTACTATATGTCACGTTGCTTGCAGCAAAGCCCGTCACCGGAGTCAGACATGCTCCGAGTAAGACTCCTGTCATTGCGATTCGTTTCATGCTGACTCCCCCTTAAAATGATCGATAGTTATGGATTCCCTTTTGTGAAATAGGTAAACTCTATTCTCGAAAAAGATTTGACGGAATTGTCTAAATTTCTTACGATAGGGATAACGAAACGAAATGGGGTTAAAGCGATGACTGAACAAGAACAATTAACGCAAGAACAGCTCGATAACTTGCTCAAGAATGCGTTTGCAATGCAGGTTCCGATCCTCGAGAAGTTCATGAAGGATACACACGATCGTTATGCACTCGCAACGACGTCGTTCAAGCGTGACATGGAAGCAATGAAAGAGACGGAATGGCATCAGTTCTTCGCTAGTAAACTGTTACCGCACTTCTTCCTCGAGCACCTCGGATTCGGGGCATCGTTCCGCTTCAACGGACATGATAAGGAAGTCGATCTTCCGGAAAACGTCGTGCCGGTCCGCAATGATGCCGATGAGCAAATCGACAAGGTCGTCCTTGGGGTTAAAAAGGCGATGCAAGATGAGCACATCAAGAACCACGATCTCGTTGCGAACTTCTATAAGGAAACACTCGAACTCGCTTGCCAGATGGGCAGCCGTGTCGGGATGAGCGATGAGTTCTATACCCTCGTTAAACCAAGTCTCGTTCATGCGAACGAAGGCAAATGATCTTTAACTTCTACCAGCATTAATAGGAGAATAGCTTCTGTGTGATACGGAAGCTATTCTCCTTTTTCGTGTGCCTATTCCAGAACGAAGTAGCTCATCCGCGACTCCTACAGGAAAAGAAAGTGCCAATAGCACTTTCGTCAGGGATTAGTAAGACCCGGCAGGTGGCACGGAGTGCAAGATGCCGCGGCTTACTCCCGCCTGTGGAAAGCAAGGATGACGGAATCGTTCGTCAGAATCCTCTATCATTCTACCCCATCAAAACCGAACGTAGAACACCGCTCCGCCACCACTCCGGTCTCGAACGCCATAGTCGAATTGATGACTATCAAGGATCATCCGACTGATCGCAAGACCGAGTCCATGTCCGGCACTGCCTTCTTGTTTGACGTAGACGTCCCAGATCGTCGCTCGGTCTTCTGCCTGAACTCCCGCTCCTTCATCTTCAACTGTCAATTCGTCATGCGTTAAGCGAACCGTGACCGTCCCGTCGACTGGTGAAGCAAAACGGGCGTTCATCAGGAAGTTGATCAAGACGCGTTCGAACATGCGCGGATCAAGTGACTGCCTAACCGGTTGGAGATCGGTCACCAGTGTCAGTCCTGATTGCGTGAAAGTCCCGCGGAGTCGTTCAACCGTCATCGACACGAGTTCGTCGAGTGCCACATCCGTTCTTTCAAGTGGCATCCGCCCACCAGCAAGCTTCGAATAAAGCAACGTCTCATCAATCAGATGACCGAGTCGATCCGTCTCCTCGATGATGCTCGTCGTCACGTCGGGCAGTTCAGCAACGGGAATGACACCTGCCGCAAGTGCTTCGGTCTCGTTTCGAATAATCGCGAGCGGCGTCCGCAAGTCATGGGTGATGCCGGCAATGAACGTCTTCTGTAGATGATCCTTTTGTTTCAGTTGCGTCTGCATCTCGTCGACCGCGTCAATCAACTCGCCGACTTCATCCTTCGGTCGCGCGGGCAGGACGACGTCCGTTTCGCCAGCACCAATCTTTTGAGCAACGGATCGAAGCGTGACGATCGGTCGTGTCAGGTGTCGTCCCATGTAGTAAGCGAGTAACGATGCGAGCAACAGCGTCACGAGTAACGCGAGTCCGATTGCGAGATAAACACCACTCAGTGCACTACTCGCCAGTGGTGCTTGTCGGACCGTCGTGATCCGCGTTGCGTCGACGGTCAACTGATACGTCAGCAACCGTTCGTCTTGCACTTCAATGACATCTTCCTTCTTGAGATTATCAAGAAGCGGCAACCGCCCCGCCGGTCCGCGTGCGCCAATCCGTTGCGTCAACCCGTCGGTCGTCAAAAATCCTTGGATATCACGCGGTATCGGCGTGTCGGCTTCAAGCGCTTGTTTAATGATGTTCGCTTCCCGGGCGAGTTGATCGTACCGTTCGCCTTCTGCGAATCGATTGACGAGAAACGCCGTCAAGACGAAACTAAGGACTCCCATCACGAGCAGCGGACCGACGACAGCGTATAAAAACTTCCGCATCAAAGGACGTCGTTTCATTAAATCGCCTCCAATCGATAGCCGACCCGGTGGACCGTCTTCAATTGTTGTTTAATGACGGGTAACTTATCCCGCAATTGTTTGACATGCGTGTCGACCGTCCGGGTATCGCCACCAAATGCATATCCCCAGACGTCGTCGAGAATCTGATCCCGACTGAGTGCTTCCCCGAGATGTTCAATAAAGTAAAGCAATAGTTCGAATTCCATCTTCGCGAGACTGACCGCCCGCTCACCTGTTTTGACTTGGCGTCCCTTCTCATCGATCGTCAAGTCACCGAACGCATGGCGAGCGACCGGACGGACTTTAAGTGCCCGTTCAAGCCGGATCGTCAACTCCTTCAGGACGACCGGTTTGACGAGATAATCATCGGCACCGAGTTCAAGTCCGAAGACGCGATCATCGGCCTCTCCGCGTGATGTCATCATGAAGACGACCGGTGGCTGAACTTGTGATTTGATACTTGGTACGAGTGACCAACCGTCACCGTCCGGTAAGCGGACGTCGATCAAAACGGCATCAAACGCTGTCGTCAGGCACTGTTTCGCCTCTGCTAACGAACCAGCAATCGTTACGTCATATGCATGATGACGGAGGAAGCGTGCCGTCACCTGCGCTAATTTTTGTTCATCTTCAATCAATAGTACGTTCATGGTCATCCCTCCACTCTTAGTGTAGCGCCTTTTTGTCCAGATTTGCCTTTCTTCGCAGTTTCTTTGCAACTTCCTCACAACTTCTCTTTCGTGACCCTCTACCATAAAAGGTGAAAGGAGTGATCATCCCATGACATTCAAAAAACAATGGATCACTGCATTGACAATTAGCGCATTAACGGTCGGAGGCGCATCAGCATACGCTGCGACGAACGACGACTCGAGCACGACAAAACAAGCGAAACCCGGGCACCACTTCGAAGGTATGAAAAAACACGACATGACGCTACTCTTGAAAAAATTGAACCTGACACAAGCTGAGGCAGATGCTGCCCGGGAGAAAGGACAATCGATCGCCGATCTTGCAAAAGCAAAAGGCATCTCGTTCGCTGATTACAAAAAAGCGGAACTCGCAGCAGCGAAGGAACAGCTCGCTAGTCTCGTTAAATCAGGCGACTTAACGCAAACGCAAGCAGACGACATGTTGAAGCGTCAAACGGAACGGTTCAGTGGCGTCAAGAGTTACGCTGAATTCAAAGACAAGATGCCGATGGGTCGCCACGGTGGACCAGGTTTCTTCAATGAATCATTGATCGCTGACGTCCTGAAGGCACTCGGACTGAGCCAGTCGAAGTTCGACGCAGCGAATCAATCGCTTGCTGCTTATGCGAAGGCACAGTCTATCAAGTTCGCCGACTATAAAAAAGCATTGCTTGCGGCGCAGACGAGCGAACTCAATCAACTCGTCAAAGACGGGAAAATGACGAAAAAACAAGCAACGGAAATCAAGTCTCGTCTGACCGAAGAATATAAGGACGCGAAGAGCTACGACGATCTTCCGGATCGCGGCGAACACGATAAGCGTGGTGACCATGGACCGGGTGGTGTCTTCGGTGATTCAACATCCGCAATTTTAAAAGCACTTGGACTCGATAAAGCGAAATTCGAAGCTGCAGAGCAATCATTACCTGAATTCGCGGAAGCGAACAAGATCGCTTATGCCGATTTCGAGAAAGCCGTCCTGACAGCACAAACTGCTGCGATTGATCAACAAGTCAAAGATGGCAAGCTAACAAAAAAACAAGCGAAGCAGATAAAGGAACACATCCAGTCACGAGCGGATGCGGTTTCAAGCTACGCTGATTTGAAAAAAGAACCAGAGCGCGATGGTCATGGTCGCGGACACGGACCTGGTCCGGATGGTGACATGCCGGGCGCACCGGATCAAGGACCGGATGCAGATCCGAATGCGAGTGCTACATCCGTCGATTTAGCGATTTAAAGATTAAACCGAGGCTCTTTCATCAGAGCTTCGGCTTTTTTTGTTCACGTTAGGACAATTGTCTTTTAATCATGAATTTCATATACTGGTTCACTTTTTTGAAAAATAAGTCTATTCCTTGAACGAATGTTGCAATTTCCATTTCCTACACCCGATACTAGTAGAGAGAACCTTAGTATCGTAAGGAGGTGACGTGGATGGCTTTTCATGAAGCGATGAATCGGATTCGTCAATCCGACACAGCCCCACTCTATATCGGTGGACTGGAAGTGTCCCGTCCGGAAACGGCGGAAGCCTTCTTTCAGCAACAGACAGATGCAATCTTTTTATTTGATGCCTCTGGCACGATCATCTATTTCAACGAACAATTGCCAGACATGCTCGGCTATTCCGCTGAGACGCTCTATGAGCACTTTGCCGTCTTCAATCCACCTGATCAAGTCGAAGCGGTGACATCCTTTTTCAATCGTGCGTTACATGGTGAGACCGTTCATTATACGGCACAAGGACTCCATGCCGATCAACACCGGGTTACGTTAAAAATTACGAACATGCCGATCGAACAAGACGAACACGTCATCGGCGTTTACGGGATCGCACGTGATATCACACGTGAGAAACAACTCGAAGAAGATGTCTCGTCCATTCGCTCTCAACTTGAACTGACGGAACAGATTCCTGAACTCGTCATCTTCCACTTTGATATCCACACACAAATGATCGAGTTCTCCCCCGCACTCCTCCATTTTTTAGGGTTGTCGGAAACCGATGCAACGACGCTAGATCAAGCACAATTATTCAGTCGGATTCATCCTCGCGACTTCGATCCGCTCCGGTTCGAGATGGAACGGCTGATTGCTGGTGAAAAAGGACGATTTGAAATGGAAGTCTCTTTTCTGACCGCTGACGGAACGTATCAGCTGTTACGCTTGAAAGCTTTTCACCGTCCCCATCATCCGGACCACCTGTCGATCGTTCTCTATGACTTATCGGAAGTCGACGAGGCACGCCGGCAACTCGTCACGGAACGGGCGCAGGCACGTGAAATCTATGAAGCCGTCAACGCCGCGATTTCACAAATTGACTTATTCTCGGGTCGGATCCTGTTTCATTCGCAAGGATTCCTCCATATCTTCGAAGAATTGCCAGAGAATTTAATCCTTAGTCGCGAGTGGTTGTACGAACGACTAGACGCGCGCGATCATGCAGCGATGAAACAGTTCATTAGACGGTTGGTCGACGGTCAGGCTGGCACGATCCAGTATCGTCTTCACTTCCCGGATGGTCGCGTCAAATGGATCGAGGACCAACAGATTCCGGTCTTCCAACTCGATGGCACGATTGCTTACACGAATAGCATCATGCATGACATCACGCTTCAAAAAGCCTATGAGGAACAATTACGGCAGCTTGCTTTGCGTGACGCCGTGACACATCTGCCGAACCGGCAAGCACTCATCGAAACGATTGACGCGTGGCAAGAGAAGAATCAATCGTTCTTCGTCCTCACCGTCTCCTTCAACCGGATCGCTGAGATTAACAACGCCTTTGGACACGGTTCCGGTGATCAGTGGCTACAAGGAACGGCAGCTTTATTACAACAAACAAAACCGGACGAGACGTTTCTTGGGCACCTTGGCGGCGATGAGTACGCCTTGCTCGTACCGACGAGCTATAAACAAGACGTGACGACATGTGCTGAGGCACTACTCGACTTATCGGAAACACCGATCTCGATCGAACCATATGCTTTGTTCGCGCGAATCTCGGTCGGGGTCAGCCGGTATCCGGAAGACAGTACGGACGCCGTCGAATTGTTAAAGCATTCCTATACCGCCTTACGACGATCGCGTCGTGAAAATCACAGTACGATACACCACTACGCATCGAATCTCGATATCGATTATTACCGGCGCTACCGGCTCGAGCAGGACTTACATTACGCGATCGAACGTGATCAACTGTTCCTCGAATATCAACCGAAAGTCGACAGCTGGACGGGAAAGATTGTCGGTTTAGAAGCGTTGATTCGCTGGCAACACCCGGAATGGGGACGGATTCCACCGAACGACTTCATTCCGCTTGCCGAAGAGAGTGCCTTACATGTCGCGATCGGGGACTGGGTCGTCGAGACGGCGTGTCGTTCGATGCAGCACTGGAAAGCAACAGGCGCAGAGCTCGTTCCGATTTCCGTCAACGTCTCACCGAAACGATTCTTGATCCCCGGCTTCGAACACCATATCGAGCGGATGCTGTCGACGTACGATCTTGCGCCTGAGTTACTCGAGCTTGAGATCACGGAAGCGGCTTTAATCATGGATGATCCGATGACGAGTCGGACGCTCGAATACGTCAGCCGGATCGGTGTTCGGATCGCACTCGACGACTTCGGGAAAGGCTATTCTTCAATGGTTTACCTGCAACGGTATCCAATCGACGTCATCAAGATCGATCGGCAGTTCGCGACCCATATCACGGATGACGCCAAAGCCCAAGCGATCGTCAAAAGCATTCTCTATATGGCAGGTGAGTTCAATCTGACCGTCGTCGCAGAGGGCATCGAGACGCTCCGTCAGCTCGATACGTTTCGGACGCTCAATTGTCCGAGTATCCAAGGCTATCTATTCAGTCGCCCGGTTCCAGCGGATGTCATGGTATCGTTCCTCCTGCGGGAGATTTTGTATCCAATCGAAGCCTGTTCCTTGTCGAGCGATACCATTCCCCGTTTTTCCGTCTCTGGGAAAGTTCGCATGCTGACACATCATGCCCAGTCGTTCGAACTGCCCTTCTCAGACATTGAAGCGCATCAAACGAGTACGCGGGCACTCTATTTTTCGTCGAAGACATTGTTACCGTTGTCGGACGCAACGTTTGAGATTCGCTTGAGTGAAGGAGTTCAACTCGTCTCCTGTACGGTGGCGATCACCGGACAACAACATCATCAATACATCGGTGAATATACGAATCCGATCGAAGCAGAACAGATCATGCGTTTCTTCCAGTCGTTACGTTATCGCCCTTGACCTCTCCACGAAGACGTTCACACACGTCTTCGTGCTTTTTTGTTATAGTAATCCTAAAGCGTTTTACTATAGAAGGGAGGAATGGCATGCAGTCACCACTACCTACGAAACATCATCGCCGCTCTACGAAAGGTCAGCTTTTTCGACGATTACTGATGCTGACGATCGGTGCCATCATCTTCGCACTTGGACTGAAAGGATTCCTTGTTCCAAATAACATCATCGATGGCGGGATTGTCGGAATCTCAATCATTGGCTCAAAAGTGACCGATACAACGCTCGCCTTATGGCTGTTCTTCTTGAACATTCCGTTCATCTTTTTTGGCTACAAACAAATCGGAAAGACGTTCGCCCTATCGACGTTATATGCAATCTTCGTCATGGCAATCGCAACGAAACTCCTCGAACACATCGGTCCATTGACGAGTGTTGATCTGCTCGCGACCGTTTTCGGTGGCTTAATTCTCGGAATCGGCGTCGGGATCGTCATCCGTTCGAGTGGATCACTCGACGGAACTGAGATTCTTGCTGTCTCTTTCAGCCGCTCGACACCGTTTTCAGTCGGTGAGATCGTCATGTTCTTCAACGTCTTCATTCTCGGTGCCGCTGGATTTGTTTTCGGTTGGGACCGAGCGATGTACTCATTGATCACCTATTTCGTCGCCTTCAAGACGATTGACGTCGTCATCGACGGACTCGATCAATCGAAGAGTGTCTGGATCATTTCAGAGAATTACGAAGAGATCGGTCTTGCGATCATGGACCGACTTGGACGCAGCATGACGTACTTAAACGGAGAAGGTGCCTTTACCGGTGACGGCAAAAAAGTCATTTTTTGTGTCATCAGCCGGCTCGAAGAATCTAAACTGAAGGATATCGTTCGTGACTTCGATGAACAAGCTTTTATTGCGATCGGCAACATCCATGATGTCCATGGCGGTCGCTTCAAGAAAAAAGATATCCATTAACCGAACGAAGGGAAGGAACGCGGGTGTGGAAAAAACATCGTAAGAAAATCATCGGCGGCGTGATCGTCATCGTGACGCTCGCTGTCATCGTTGTCATCGGGATTTCCGGTTATGTCGGATCATCGTTGACGCAACCGGAACGCGAAGCCTTGACGACGACACCCAAAAAAGCAGAAGGACTTGACTATGAAGATGTCACCTTCCGTTCTTATAAAGACCGGACACGTTTGTCTGGCTGGTGGATGCCAAGCGAAGATGCGAAGTTGACGATCGTTTTCGCTCACGGCTATGGCAAGAACCGGGAACAAGATGATGTTCCTGTCTTCTCGCTATTTAAGAAGTTTCACGATGCCGGATACAACGTCTTGACGTTCGATTTCCGAGGATCGGGTGAATCGGACGGGAAACGCGTTACGGTTGGTGCCAAGGAACAAGATGATCTACTGACAGCTGTTCGTTACGCGAAGTCACGTTCTTCAAAACCGGTCGTCCTCTATGGTATCTCGATGGGCGCAGCGACATCACTCGTAACGGCACCGAAAGCGGATGTCGTCGGTGTTATCGCCGACAGCCCGTTCAGCGATCTCGAGAATTATCTCGCAACGAACCTGCCCGTCTGGAGCGGGTTACCGAACTTCCCGTTCACACCGATCATCCTTGAAATCACGCCACCGTTGACAGGTCTTAATCCAGAACGAGTCAAACCGGTCGAAGCGGTCCGGCGCATCGAGTACCCGATTCTGTTGATTCACGGGAAGGATGATGATGCGATTCCCGTCACGGAAAGCATGAAGATCCAAAAAGCTGCACCGCGCTCCGAACTCTACGTGACGGAAAACGGCGGACACGTCCAGTCATACGCGCATGACCGGAAGGCGTATGAAGAGAAAGTCATGACGTACTTGTCAGATCTGCACTGATGAAAGGAGATTGACATGCAACAGTTATCGTTGTTCCTGACCTTTTTCGTCGCTCTGACAGTCATGACGATCGGACTGCTCGTATCCCGCCGTGCCGGCTATCGTTTACCGTACGGACGAACGATTGCCTTGATTTGGACCGGCTCTGCCCTAATCGGACTAGTCCTTTACTTATTACGTTAAACGAACAGCCGCCCGCTTCCTTGACGGAAACGAGCGGCTGTTGTTTGTGCTTATCGTTTTAGTACGGCAGCGCCGACAATCTTCAAGACTTCCGGACGACTGAGTTTTTCTTTCCCTTTTGCAAGGGCATCCAGCGTTCCATGTGCGAGTGCAAGTGGAATGTGACAGAATTCATAAATCGTCGTCTCCTTCGGAATGGACGCAAGGTAAGCATCGGCTTCTGCGAGATTCTCGCGCGCATAAGCAAACATCGTATCCGTCGTCCAACCAGGTGGGAAGTAACCGACACCACGCTCCGCATCCTCCTGTTGGTTACGCAGGATGTTGACGGCTTGTAAACCACGACCAAATCCGATCGCTTGCTGTTTATCAGTGACGATACCAGCCTTCCAGTACCAGATGTCGGATAACATGACACCGACGAGTCCAGCGACATAATACGTGTACTCGTCAAGATCCGCTTCCGTCTCGACCGTCCAGTCACGCTCTGCCCAAACCGCCATCCCTTCTGCCATCTCCGCCGTCGAATCGAGGACCTTCGGACGAATTGCGGCCGGACAATAGGCGATCCACTCCGGTAGACGGAGTGTCACTTCCGGTAGATGCGCCGTATAGGGCGCAATCAACTCAAGATAGGTCGTAGCGGAGAACGTCCCCCGCATCAATAACGCTGTCTCGCGAAGCAACATCGTCTTGACGTCCGTCGCCAAGTCCTCATGGTCTTCGATTTCATCGATGGCACGCATGCATAGATAAGCAGCACCGACCGCTTCCTGTAAGTCTTGCGATAGTCGACTAATCGGGATATAGAAGGTGCGACTCGTCGCTTTTAATACACGGTTCGCGTCTTTTTTCAGCTGCTTCGTCTCATTCATTCCTGACAACTCCCTCTTTGGCTCAAAAGGTTTCTTTTCTCTTCATTACTATACACGATTCAACGCGTTTCAGCATTTGTTTCATGATAAGAAAGACTCCCTTTGCAGCACATTCGGGCAAAGGGAGTCTTTTCGTCCTCGTTCGAAGCGCATCGTTCATTAAAAAGATACGTTCCGATGACATTCAAATGGAATCATTTTTCCTGTTGTTTCAAGAGTTGTCCAATCAATCCAGTACTACGGGACGCTTCCGTGTTCTCTTCTTGGATCGATAAGTAGACTTCCTTCCGGTGGATATCAACTTGTCGTGGCGCCTTGATACCAATCTTGATTTGATCACCCTCGATTGCAAGAATCGTCAGTTCGATGTCGTCACCGATTTGAATCGCTTCTCCCGTCTTTCGTTTGAGTACGAGCATCAGCGACCACCTACTTCCGTTAGACTACCGATCAGATGACGATTCGTGTATGTATCGTCTAGGATGATTTGTTTTGCGAGTCGTTGTTTCGTCTCCATGACGAAAGGTGCTCGTAAGTTCGTCGTTGACGTCGTGAACGGATCCCGTAATGTGACCGTCGTATAGACAGCGACTTGCGCCGTATCCTCGATTCCGAGTTGCTCTTTTGCTGCCTCCGGTAACTCGAAGACATATTCCGGATCAATCCAGAACGGGTTCGTCACGACGAAGGCACACTCCGGCTGATCAATCGATTGAAACGACCAGAACGGGACCCCTTCTCCGAACGGAAGCAAGATGAAGCGTTTTGCTTCCGGAAAACCTGGTAATTCGGACGCGAAGGTGATGATTTCCGTCTCGTCAATCGTAATGGTTCCAAAAAAATCCGTTTCGATCTGCATGTCGTTATCCTTCCCCATCGAATATGCCGCCAACCGGCCACATATTCAGTTGATTTTGTTCTTGTAGATAAATGTCGACCTGACCTTCTTTCACAGTCAGTTCCGGTCGATGCGTTTCAACATCGATTTTCGGACGATTCGCGGTATAACTTAGTCGCACCTCAGCCGGTGTATAGGTCGTCTTGACTCGATCAAGGCTCCGCGGAATGAATCCGAGGGCCGTTACTTCAGCAGGCGGTGTATCATTGGCTTTCGCAATCCGCGCGACAGTTCCCCCGCCCTGCTCGATCCGCATCAGTTGATCGCCTTCAGAGGCTCGTTTCGCGACAGCTTCTTGCCCTTTTTGTCGTCCATAAGTAGCATACTGCCGAACGGATTCGAGCGCAGGAACACGCCCCATCTCGATCCAGGCTTGCGTCGAATCGATCTCAAGACGCGCTGCGACGGTTTCAATCGATAGTTCCCCACGTGGTTGTTCGATCGACAGAGAGGCAGGTGTCTGCTTCTGCTCGATTTGCGGACGCGTGATGTTCATCCCGATTCGTGCTGCCGTCTGACGCATTTCAAGATGCGGAAGATTCATCTGCCTTCACCCCTTATCGTAGGAAATCGAGTAATGTCGGCTGAATGATTCGTGCCCCGGCGCTGAGTGCTGCGCGGTGTAACGTCTCGTATGACTTCAGCTCCATGATGACTTTTTCTGCCTCGATGTCTTCGTTATCCGACATGACCGTCTTCGCGATGATTTCTTGGTCCTCGAGCCGTGATGTGTTCAAATCCATCCGGTTGACCCGTGCTCCGAGATCTGCACGTGTCTCGACCGTTCCATTGACCATCTCATCGATATCTTTCAACATCCCGGATAAGGTAGCCCCGTTGTTATCAGCGTTCGTACCGAGTGCATCATAGACTTTTTTCAACGTTTGGAACGTTTCCGGTCCAAAGACGCTGAGTGGTGAAATGTTAACTTGGACTTCGATACCAGAAGAAACTTCATAATTGATGGATTCCGTCTCCTTACCTGTCGGATCCCCATCCGTGAAGACACCGTCAACAGGACCAGTTGTACTCGCTAAGTAATCACGCAATCCGTCCATCGAGACGAATGCCGTATCCGTCTTCGTTCCGTTGAAGATGCCTTTTTCATTGTATTTCGTATTCGCGAGCGTTCCGATGTGTTCAATCAATTGACCGACTTCGCTTTGGATCGCTTTACGTTGTGTTGCATCATACGTATCTGTCGCCGCTTGTGTCGTCAACTCACGAATCCGACTCATCGCTGATGTGACTTCATTAAGGGCAGAATCCGTCAAGTCCATCCAGCCCGTTGCTTCGCTGGCATTTTTCTTGAACTGTTCGACTTCTCGTACTTCCGTCCGGTAACGCACGCCTTGCATCGCAACGACTGGATCCTCAGACGGACGTTGAATCTTCTTCCCACTGATCAATTGTTCCTGAAGCGTGCTCAAGCGCTGATAGCTTGAGGATAAGTGCCCGATATTCGTTTTCGTCAACATCGTTTGTGTTACTCTCATCTATTCATCACCGTCCTACGAGTCCCATACCGTTGATGATTTTATCAAGCATCTCATCGACGGTCGTAATATTTCGTGCTGCTGCATTATAAGCGTGTTGATACTGAATCATCATCGTCATCTCTTCATCGATCGAGACGGCAGACATCGACATGCGGCGCTGATCCGCACTTTCCATCAAGACAGCAGCACTCTTACCAAGGCGTCCGACCTGATCGGTCGAGACCGCCATATCGCCGATGACGTTTTGATAGAACGAGCCGATCGTCGTCGTCGTTTTCGACTCCGTGAATTCGATGCTCGCTGTCTTCATCTTCGCCAGTTTCAATGCCCCTTGACTATCCCCGATGTTGCCGTCCGTCGACGTCGCGATGTTATCAAGACTCGCCTTGATGTCCGAACCGACGGAGATCGTTGCTGCCGTGATGTCACCGCTTGTTGATGCGAAGAAAGCGTTTGATCCCGCTGTACCATCTTTCTTCAAGTTCGTCGCATGCGCAGCGTTAAAAGCATTCGCGAATGTCTTTGCCATCTCATTGAGTTGACTTTCCATCTTGACGTATTCCCCGACGGCTTTTCCGTCTCGCTCTTGCCCGTACATCTCGATTAGTCCTGATAAACGTCCTGTTGAGAAGCCACCAAGCTGATCAAACGTATAGGTTTGTGTCTCAGACTTAAAGCCGGTGTACAGTCCCTGTTCGTTCGTCGTGAACGTCAGTGTGCCCGCTTTCGGTAAATCGGAGTCGACAGCAAGCAGCTTGTCCCCGTTCGGAAACTTGATGTTGACGTCAATGCGCCCTTCCGCATTACGCAACGCATTCCCCATTTGTCCTGTTTCGATCGCCTGAGCATCTACTGTCACTTTTTCGAAATCGACATATTGAGCAAGCTCATCGAAGTAACGATCTCGCTCATCGTAGAGTGCGTTTGGTAAAGCACCAAGCGGCTCGACAACGTGGATTTCCGTATTGATGTTATGGATTTTTTGTAAGAGGTCGTTGACTTTTTTCGTCGAGACCTCAATTTCACTTTTTAAGTCTGTTTTGACTTGATTGATCGCTTTTGCCATGTAATTGAAGGTCTGCGTGAGAGTCTCCGCCTTTTGTCGGACGACACTGCGTGCACCTGAATCTTGCGGATTCGTCGACAAGGTCTGGAGTGATTCCCAGAATCCATCGAATGCTTTTGCAAGACCGGTGTCAGACGGTTCGTTGATGATATCTTCCATCCGCCCGAATGCCGCTTGTTTCGTACCGTAATAAGAGACCTTCGTCACTTCATCCCGGTACTGTTTATCGAGCATGACGTCTCGAATTCGCTCGAGCATTTCTCCGCGGACCCCAGTTCCGACTTGTCCATTTCGTCCAGATCCAAGTGAAATCGAAAGTTGTTCCGTCGTTCCCATGACGAGACGCTGACGAGAGAATCCTTCCGTTCCGGCGTTCGCAATGTTATTTCCAGTCGATTGCAGAGCCCACTGGTTCGTCGTTAATGCCCGACGTCCTGTCTCAAGCCCCATGAAAGTCGATCCCATCCGTATTCCTCCTTACGCGTTTCGATTGAAGTGTGTCTGGTTCAGTGCGGACTGTCCGTATGTGAAGTCGTCCGCTTCTGGAATCAAGAGTTGGAGATGCCAATCCAAATAATATAGGGATTGCTCCAGCAACTCCGCGTTTAGTGTGTTGAGCTGCCGCAGTTGACCGATCGTCTGCAACAACGTTCGGAGTGAGTCGACATCTTCCGGATGCGTCGCGATCCATTCCGTCATCGTCACGCTCCCCATCAGTGCGAGCCGCTCTTGTTCTAGTCCTTCGATCCGTTTGATATGTACGGGTTCTTCTTTAACGATTTCAGACAAACGACGCATGTCATTTGCAATCAAGACTTGCTTCTTTTCTTCTGCGAGCGCAAGTAAATGAGCATGCGCTTCGTTAAGCTGATTGATGAGTTGCATTCGGTTTCTCCTTCCGAATTGAAAAGGTTCCATTCATATAAAAAACGACCCGCGCATCCGTGCCCCGAGTCGCCTCCATTGTCTACGATGTCCCGCTTACAGGTTCAAGAAACGTTCTGCGATTTTATTCGCATCCGGTTTATAGGTTCCATCCTGGATCGCCTGTTTGAGGGATTCAATCTTTTCAGTCCGTGACGACTGTGTCTCATTGAAACGCGCACGCGCTTCCGTCGAGATACTGACTTCGTCAGGACGATTCGTACGTTGGTTTTTTGTTCCTTCTACTGATTGAGTTCTTTCGTACGTTTTGGGCATGTTCACCCATTTCGTAGAATCAATTCGCATGTGAACACCTGCTTTCTAGACTACAAGATTCTTAGTTCAAGTCCGATACGTCCTTGGTTTCGAAGAGTCAGAAGAGTCAAGCATCGCCTGGGCGAGGTCGTGTCGTAAACGATCACGACATGCGGCACAAATCGTGCCTTCACGGGAGGGCTTCCCGCAACTCTCACACATGATTTCCATTTGGGAAATCTCAGAGATCAATAAGCGCCCTTCCTTGATGTAACGGAAGACGGTATCTCGACTAACGCCCGTTCCGATCTCGACATCTTTAGGTGAAGTCCGGATTTTTCGTCGTTCTCGCAAAAATTCGCGTACCTTCTCAAAATCCGTATGATCCTTTCGTATGCAATCAATACACAGTTCTGAAGATTGACGCACGACTAACTTCCCGCAAGATTTACAATTGATGACATCCATTTCCTTCACCTCACATAGAGTATCGGCAGGAATGTTACTTTCTTAAACACTTCGAAATAAAGTTACAGCAGAAATTTCTTTCGCTCCCGCTTCCTTGAGTCGAAACATCGCTTGGCGAAGCGTCGCACCTGTCGTATAGACATCATCGACAAGTACGATGTTCTTCCCCTTGACGTCATTGGTTACGCAAAACGGATTGCTACGCGCAAGTCGCGCTTGTCGTCCTGCCTTACTTTGTTCTGGACCATCCAGACGACTTAAGCACGGAACGATCTTTCCGCGCATCCGACGTGCAATCAGCTCCGCTTGATTGAAACGGCGGTCTGAGAGACGTTCCGCACTCAACGGAATCGGCACAAGAATTGCTTGCTTGATTTTTACCTTCTTCAAGTCATCGGTAAACATCTCAAGCAACGCAGTATCACCGAGAAACTTGAAGCGATGCATGAAATTCTTCGCTGCATCATTGTATAAATAAAGAGGTGCTGTTTGGAGCGTCAACCCTTGTCTTCGCCATTCTGCACAGTCTGAACAGCGCACTTGACCCGGCTTTCCACAATCGACGCATTCCCCTCTTTTTACAAACTTTATTTTACAGGTCGGACAGGTCACTTGCCTAGTCCAGAGATTTCCGAGTTCCCAACTAGGTAGATAGACCTCTTGACAGAATAGACATCGATTCATGGTTGCACAGCATTTGCTTTCTTGATGTGATGGATCGTTTCGTACATCGCATCACTCCGGTCATTGGCGCAAAATAAAATGTCACCATCCGGGTATGCCGACGATCGTCCGACTCGTCCGCTGATTTGAATCAGAGCTGCCGTACTGAACCCTTGATCAGCATCAAGAATCGCGACTTGAACGTTTTCGATCGTCACACCCCGCTCAAGAATCGTTGTCGTCAGTAAGATTCCTGTCGACTGTCGAAAACGCTGTACCTTCTCGACTCGTTCCGAGTCTGCGGCATGGACGGTCTCGACGTCATAGCCTGCTGTCGCGAATCGGTTTTGCCATCGCTCGAGCTCCGCGATTCGTGAGACGAAGACGAGCCGTGGTACAGCGCTATGACGCGCCAACCAATCGAACACGATTTGTTCGCTATACGGTACGACAAGCTTTGGGACCGGTAACGGATAGCCATGATAGCGTCGCATCAGCCGAATCGTCGGAAACCGTCGATGCCAAAACGAAGGGGTTGCACTTAATAAAATCAGCGCGGCATCTTTCGTCATCGCGCGCTTGACGTATCGATGTAACGTCCGGTCGAGCCGGTACGGAAACGCATCGACCTCATCCAAAAAGACGACGTCGAAACAATCCCGGTAATGAATCAATTGATGTGTCGTACTGACCGTGATGTCCCCCAGTTCAAGACGATCCGATGAACCACCATACAAGGAGACGATGGAAGCGTTGGCGAATGCCCGCTTCAAATGTCCCGTCAATTCCCGGACGACGTCTGCCCGTGGTGCCGCGACAAGCACACGGCGTCCGCTAGCGAGAGCGTCTGCGATCCCCGGGAAAAGCATCGGTGTCTTCCCGGCACCACACACGGCATGAACGAGAAGCCGTTTGTTAGTTAGAACCGTTCGTTGGATTGCTTGAGCAACGCGTAGTTGCGCCGGCGTCAACGTCAATGGTCCATGTTGTGCCGGTGTCACCGGATCAAGTGCCCGCTGATCCGTCACGAGTCGTCCACAGCTTCTCAGTTTGCCGTAAGCAAGACATTTCCGACAATAATAACAGGCTTTACCACATGTACAGTCCCCTCGCACTGGAAGCGCGCCACATCGTTGGCAACGCCATGTCACGGCTGGTCTGAATCGGTATGTCACTTGTGGTGTGTCGATCCATTCAACAGGCACGAGTCGTCCTCGAAGATCCATCGTCATCTCTCCTTTTCTGTTTCGTCTCTTTCTCGCGGACGTCCGTCATCTCCTTGTGAGCGTTCCACTACTCAACTTGAGCTTTTGACTCGCAGAATTCGAGGTAACGTCATACGTTACGGTTTCAACAGGCGTTTCCATATAGTCATCCATGATTTTTGAGGATTTTGACAAAACAAAAGCAGCAGGTATCCTCATGAAGAGAATCCCTACTGCTTCCGCTCTTATCTTATTCTGCTGCGTGATACCATGTGACACCGATTGCCCCTGGTCCGAGGTGTGTACCGATGACGGGTCCAAAAACACTCATCTCGATGCGTGCCTGCGGGAAAAGTGCCTTCAGTTCAGCAATCTCTGCTTCTGCTTTCGCAGAATCCTCGGCATGGATGACACCGATGACATAACCGGTACCGTCACCGCGAATATCTTCCTTCATCATTTCCTCAATCCGATTGACTGCCCGCTTAAACGTTCGAATCTTTTCAAACGGAACGATTTTTCCATCAACGAAATGAAGGACCGGCTTGATTTTCAGGAACGAGCCGACGAATGCTTGCGCGACACTCAAACGTCCTCCACGCTGGAGGTGTTCGAGATCGTCGACGACGAAATAAGCTCGAATCTGTTCCTTCAATGTCTCAAGACGCTGGACGATCGTCTCTGCCGTCGCTCCTGCATCTCGCAAACGAACGGCTTCTTGGACGAGAAACGCTTGCGGCATACAGGAAATACGTGAATCGACTGGATGGACGTTGACATGATCCACCATCATGTTGATCGTATGTAACGCTTGGTACGTTCCGCTGATCCCACTTGATAGTGTAATACCAATGATATCCGTTCCTTCTGGCAACTGCTCGAACGACGACACGAGATCACCGATGTTTGGTTGTGAGGTCGTCGGGAGACTGCCCGTCTGGATGCGTTCATAAAATTCCGCTACCGAGATATCGAACCCTTCCCGGTAGGCGTCACCGTCGAAGATGACACTAAGTGGTGCGACGTGCACTTGATGTTCTTCACAATAGGTAGTTGGCAGATAGGCTGTGCTATCCGTTAAGATCACAATCTGGCTCATCCGTGAATTTCCTCGCTTTTATAGTTCCGTCGTGACGCTGCCAAATGTGACACGCCACAATCGCTTTTAAGTGTAGCATTTTTTATTGGATAAAAAAAGAAAGACGGAAGCGGGAGCTCCTGTCTTTCGAGATATTAAACGACGACCCATCCACGACGGATTGATTCGACGACAGCACCGGTCCGGTCCGGCACATTCATCTTCCGGAGGATCGATGAAACGTGGTTCTTGACCGTCTTCTCACTGATGTATAACGTATCACTGATCGCACGGTTCGAGAAACCGTCCGCTAACAATTGCAAGACTTCACATTCGCGACGCGTCAAGACGTGGAGTGGTGCTTCCGCGACTCGTTTTTCAACAGGTTGTGACGCCATCGTTTGTTTCATCTTCATCAAACGACGATATTCCTGCAATAAGTTCGGTGTGACTTTCGGGTGGACGTATCCGCCTTCGCGGTACACGGAACGAATCGCATTGACGAGTTCATCCGTCGCCATTTCCTTTAAGAGGTAACCGACTGCACCTGCACCTAAGGCGTGCATGACATATGTCTCATCATCATGAATCGATAAGATGATGACACGTACGTCCGGATAGACTTCCATCAGACGTTTTGTTGCTTCAACACCGTTGACTTGCGGCATGTTGATATCCATTAAGACGATATCCGGTTGATGGGTTTCGACGAGCGAGATGACTTCTGCTCCGCTTTCCCCTTCCGCTACGACGACGAACTCTTCTTCGAAATCAAGAATTCGTTTAACGCCTTCGCGGAATAACTGATGATCGTCGACGATGACTACTTTCACTTGCTCATTGTTCACAGTGTTTCCCCTCTCGCTTCGGATTCCTCGATTGGAATCTTGACCTTGATGACTGTACCTTTTCCGGGCTGCGTCTCGATATCGAATTCACCATCGATCAATTCGATCCGTTCACGCATACCAACGAGTCCGAATGACTCGTCGCACGATGCGACGATGGAATCGAAATCAAATCCAACGCCATTATCCTTCACGTGGATTCGTACGGAATGTTGATATTGTTCTATGATAATACGAATGTCACTCGCTTTGGAATGCTTTACTGCATTTTGGACGGCTTCTTGGACGATTCGGAAGACGGCAACTTCATACGTCGAATCGATCCGTTCACCGCCTCCTAGATAATTGAAGTGAACCGGAATATTCGAAATTTCTTGAATATGGCGAAGATAACGCTCGAGCGTTGGAACGAATCCGAGATCGTCAAGCGTCATCGGACGTAAATCGTATATGATACGGCGGATATCGGCAAGTCCATCCCGAATCAACGTCCGCAAACGGTGAATCTCTTCAAAAGCTGCCTCTGCCCCATTATGCTGGTGAATCTTTTCAATCAAATCCGCCCGGATCAAGACGTGGGCAAGCGTCTGCGCCGGACCATCGTGCATGTCGCGCGACAAGCGGCGGCGTTCATTTTCGGCGGACTGGAAGACTTTTAGACCCATCTCCTGTTTTTGCATCGCCTTTTCATATTTTTCATTCATCATCTGCATATCGTCCGTCAAGAAGTTGAGGACGACCGAGACACGTCCAATCAATTGATCTGCCCGTTCAATCGTCTCATCGAGCTGAATCAGTCGGCGTTCGAGCTCATCGCGACGCTTTCGGCAATTCATCTCGTCTCGTTGATTGATGAACGATTCGAGTTGCAACGCGTTCGCTGTCTCATAGGCCGACCGGACATCCTGTTCCGAGTAGCTGTCGAAGTTCTTACTGACGACGACGAGTCGCGCCTTCGCATCCTTGATATGGCGTTCGAGTCGTTCTGCTTCTTTTATATAGTCGTGCACCCGAATCTTCAGGTCGCGCAGTTCTTGCTGGATTTCGGCATATTGTTCGCGAGAACTTTCCGTGATCCGGACGATTTCTTCCCGACTCTCTTCTACGACGCCGATGATGTTCTGTACGATATCATTCAAGGATAGCCGCTCCCTCATCTCATTCGTCATGGTACTCCCTCCATTCCTTGCCAGTCGTCTACGGTTGTCTCTCTCTTGGAACGTCGTTATGCTAGAAAGAACTAGTTAACGAGGAGGACATTTTTGATTATGACATTATCTAATTATTATACAGTAAAAGAAAACGGTTTCCACGAAATCATTATCCAAAAGTCACGATTCATCACTTATTTAGCTCGCGCGACGACGGAAGAACAAGCCCAGGCGTTCATTTCCGAGTTGAAAAAAAAACATCACGATGCGAACCATAACTGCTCTGCCTACGTCATCGGTGAGCGTAATGAGATCCAAAAAGCGAATGATGACGGTGAACCAAGTGGAACGGCTGGTGTTCCGATGCTTGAAGTATTGAAGAAGCGTGACTTGCGCGATACAGTCGTCGTCGTGACACGGTATTTCGGCGGCATCAAGCTCGGTGGTGGTGGATTGATTCGCGCGTATGGTTCGAGTGTATCTGAAGCACTGAACGCAGTCGGTGTCGTCGAACGGATCGAACATACCGTTGTTTCCGTCAACGTCGACTATACATGGCTTGGAAAGCTCGAGAACGAACTACGGGCAAGCGTCCATCCGATTGATCAGATTCATTACCTCGATCAAGTCCAGATCGACGTCCTCGTCAAGACAGCCGATGTTCCCAATTTTCTCGACTGGATGACGAACATGACGAACGGTCAAGCCAATTTGTCAAGCGGCTCTACTCGTTACCTCGAACGTGACATTATTTCCTGAACTGATATACTGATTGTAAAGAATTTTAAAGTTTTTTAAAAATTCAGTTAAAGTTAGGAGTTAATAAAGGTGGAAGAGCGAACCCGCAGTAATAAAAAAAAGATAAAGAAAAAACGTTCGTGGTTCAAGGTGTTCGTGATCAGTTTTCTGGTCGTGCTCGTCGGTGGAGGTGCGACCTTCGCTTACGTCGCGTATAAGACGTTCCAGACCGCAAACGATGCAAACGTCGATTTAGCGCGCGGTGACAAGTCCGAGAAACGAGAAGCAGCCATTGATTTGACGAAAGATCACTTTTCCGTTCTGCTCGTCGGAACGGATGAACGACCTGGTGACACCTCATCCCGTGCTGATACGATGATCGTCGCAACATTCAACAAGGACGATCAGACCGTTGATATGGTCAGCATTCCCCGTGATTCACTCGTCGAGATTCCTTCTGTCGGTTACGAGGATAAAATCAACCACTCTTATGCCTTTGGGGGCATCGATTCAACGATTGAAACGGTCGAGACGTTGCTCGATATTCCAATCGATTATTATGCATCGATCAACTTCAATGGTGTCGTCGCGATCGTCGACGCATTAGGTGGCATCGATGTCGACGTCAAGTTACCAATCGATACACTCGACTCATCCGATAAGCGCAATGGCGTTAAATTGGAACCGGGTCAACAGACGTTGAACGGAGAGGAAGCACTCGCCTATGCCCGAATGCGTTATCAAGATCCTGAAGGAGATATTGGTCGGACAAAACGTCAACAACAGATCGTCGAAGCTATCATCGATCAGTCGACATCGTTCGGTTCAATCACCAAACTAAACACACTGATGGATGCGACTGGAGACAACTTCCGGACGAACATGTCGTTGACGGAAGCGTTCCAACTGCAACCGTTCATCAAAAAAATCGGTTCCATCAACCGGATCGATCTTAAGGGAACGGACACGAAAATTAACGGTGTCTATTACTACCAGCTTGATCAAACTTCATTGGCTGACGCGAAGAAGACATTGAAGGAACAACTCAATTTGCCAATCGATGAGACGACAGACAGCATCACGTCGGAGGCTGCAGATGATTCGCTCACTCCAAGCAACTGATCATGCAGCACTGCTGGAAGTACAACGTCGCGCTTATCAGATAGAAGCCGCATTACTCAATGCGACTGATTTCCCGCCATTACGCGAAACGATTGATGAGATCGATGTTGAAGCGCCGATCGGTTTCGTTTACGTCATTGATGACGACATCGTTGGTGCTGTCACGATTGCTGATGGAACGATCACTCGACTTGTCGTTGATCCGGCATACTTCCGTCAAGGAATTGCACAGTCCTTACTGCATCACGTGATAAAGCGACATCAGGCCAGACATGTCATGACCGGTGCACGTAATCTGCCAGCGCTTTCGCTCTATACTCGTTTCGGCTTTTCAGAAGTCCAGCGCGAGTGGCGTAGTGGGATCGAACTTGTCTTTTTGATGCGCACCTGACTTTTAGGAACAACAAAGAAGCAGTAGACACCGAGTCTACTGCTTCTTTGTTGTTGTTTAGAAGAAAAGGAATCCGAGAGCGGCTCCGATTAACACGATTCGTAACGGCGACTGTTTATAAAAACGAAGTAAACAGAACAAACCGAAGGCAATCAAGAAATCAAGACCACTCTTGATGCTTGACGTAAAGATTGGATCATAAAGAGCGGCAAGCAAGATACCGACGACGGCAGCATTGACGCCAATCAACATGCGTCCGACAGCTTGATTCTTCCGAATTCGATCCCAATACGGTAAAACACCGATGACGAGTAGAAAACCTGGTAGGAAGATCGCGAGCGTCGCAAGAATTCCTCCAGAAACACCAGAGACGATCGTACCAAGATACGTTGCAAACGTGAAGAGTGGACCCGGTACCGCTTGTGCAGCAGCGTAACCAGCAAGGAACGTATCCGTGTTCATCAGCCCAGGTACGAGTGTCTGCTCAAGGAATGGCAAGACGACATGTCCGCCACCAAAAACGAGGGCACCAGCACTGTAAATGATACTCGTCAGTTGGACGGTTCCTGTCGCAGATTGAGCAAGAAACGGTGTGACGGCAAGTAAGACGAAGAATAAGACGAGTGCTGTGATGCTAAGTAAACGTGGTACGCGAATCGACAAGGATCCACCCGTCTCCGTCTCTTCTTTGAACCAGAAGAACGCAAGAAGACCTGCGAGCAACAAGACACCGACTTGCGCCAATGGATGTGCGATCAAGAGTACGCCTGCTAGCGCTAGTAGCATCAACGTCATCCGTTTGACTCCTGTCGCAAGTTTCATTCCCATGCCAAGGACAGCGTCAGCAACGATTGCGACCGCGACGAGTTTCAAACCATGAATGAATCCGGCTTCCGCAACATCGAATTGTGTCGCAAGAATCGCGAATAGAATCAAAGCGATACTCGACGGCAACGTGAAGCCGACGAAGGAAATGATCGCCCCTGCTACGCCTCCACGGATCAGACCGATTCCCATTCCGACCTGACTCGAAGCGGGACCCGGGAGGAATTGACAGAGTGCAACTAAGTCAGCATAGGCTTTCTCATCAATCCATTTTTTCCGTTTGACATACTCCTCATAAAAATATCCGAGATGGGCGACCGGACCGCCGAATGATGTCAATCCGAGCTTAAACGATACAAGAAAGATTTCAATTAAACGATGCATGTTTCACCTCCATCCTTCATTCTACATAAAAGATGTTAAGTTCCTGTGAACTTCAACGGTTTTTCTTCCCATAAGTCCCTTTTCGCCACAATTTCTCCATGGGACCTTGTGGATGAGACTGGAGATATCTGTTTGAAGCAACACCTTGTGCGATCAAAAGCAGGAAAACGAGTAACAGTCCTTGCCATAACGGTGTCGTTCCATGTTGTCCACTGAAGAAGACGAACACAGTAAAGACAAGTGTATGCATCAAATAATTCGTCAATGCCATCCGCCCCAGTCCAGCAAACCATTGCATGCGTCCAGCACGAACGAGTAACGCAACGGCACAAGCATAGGTGATTGCAAGCGTTCGTCCTGAGAGCCAGACGTAAAATAGATTGATTGATCCGTCTGGTACGTCAGCATGCGCCTGCATGATTCCAGCGAACGATGGAAGTGTCAGTAGTAAGCTAATTCCAAGCGTCCACCACAAGAAACGATTTGTTGGGGGCGCTACGCTGAAGCGTTCCATCAAATAGGCTCCGATCAAGAACAGTGATAGAATTTCTGGCCAAATGACACCGGAATTCATGAGGGCTTCCGGTAATTGAACTGTCGCGTGATGTGATAAAAATCCGAGAAGATCGCGCGATGCAACGAACGACTGAAGTGACTTATCCAGCTCGACGACGGGAGTGTCACCAAATTGACGAGCCCCCAAAAAAATAAGTAGATAGAGCAGAATGGCATAGATTTGAAATGCTATCGCAAACAAGAGTTTCGTGACCGGCTTTGTTTTGGCGAACAATAACAAAATAAAGCCCGTCAACGCATACGTATGTAAGATATCTCCCTGCCAGACAAGCAGGTGCAAAAGACCAATGATGAGCAGAATTCCAAGTCGCCTTGCGAAGATCGTCATCGGTAGACCACGTTGTCGCAACCGATTGATGAACAGATAAAAACTGGCTCCGAACAAGACACTAAACAGGGTATAGAATTTCGTCTGGATGAAGAGATCAAAAATGAGACGAATCGATTGATCCACCTCCCCCATCATCGCATTCGGTCGATCACCGAGAAAACTCGGCATGTTGACGAATAAAATTCCGCATAGTGCAAAACCACGTAACACATCTAAATAGACGATGCGTTGATTCAATGATTGATTCATTCCAACACTCCCTTTCTGAAAAAAGACCGCTCACACGGATGAGCGGTCTTTTTTGATATACGTTATTTCGATGTAAAACGTTCCAACAAATTCAACAATGGTCGATAACGTTCGCCAAGCAAACCGAGCGACTCGACGAGAATGTCAAGAACGAGCAATAACATGACGAGTGAGACGAGGGCACCGATCGAATTCGTCTGCGAGAACAGAATTGCCGTCATGCCGAAGATGGCACAGAGTCCATAGATGACGAGCACAGCTTGGCGCATCGTAAAGCCGAGATCAAGCAATCGGTGATGCAGATGGGCCTTATCCGGCGCAAATGGTGGTTTTCCTTGCAATACCCGTCGAACGATCGCAAACAACGTGTCGGAAATCGGGATCCCAAGCAAAATGACCGGAACGGCAAGCGAGAACAACGTCACGTTCTTGAATCCAAGGAGTGATAACACACCAAGCATATAGCCGAGGAACAAGGCACCAGTATCACCCATGAAAATCTTCGCTGGGTAGAAGTTATGAAACAGAAAACCGAACGTACTCATTAATAAGAGAATCGCGACGATCGTCACGTATACGTTTCCTTGAATGACGGCAAGACTAATCAATGTCAACAAGACGATACTCGAGACACCCGCTGCTAGTCCGTCTAATCCATCAATTAAGTTGACGGCATTCGTGATCCCGATGACCCAAAGGAACGTCAGCGGAACACTCCACCATCCGAGATATAACTGCTGGTCGAACGGTAGATTGATGAACTCGATCCGAATCCCACCGTTTAGGACGATGACGGCAGCAACGATTTGCCCCATCAGCTTCAAACGGGCATTGAGTTGGAATCGATCATCCAGTGCACCGGTCAAAATAATAACGAACCCACCGACTAAAATGTGCGTCGCGTACGGACTCGAAGGTTGTAAGATAAAATAACCGATCATGAAAGCGATATAGATCGCTAATCCGCCAAGTCGCGGCATGATTCGGACGTGTACTTTTCGCGCGTCCGGACTGTCAACGGCACCGACTGCAATCGCAAAGCGTTTCACGACGGGTGTGATCAGTAAGGCGGCGATAAAACAGACGATGGACGCAGTCCATAACATAGTAACATCACGCTCCTGCGCGAATTATATCATAAAAAAAAAGAGCCGACGAGCGGCTCTTACATGAAGATCGGTACTTCAGCAGCTGGATCATATGTATAGATACCGCGCCCGACTTTTTTAATGGCAGGGTTTGCCTGTTCGACTTTCGCCATCAATTGGTAGATGTTACTAATTTGGTGACGGTAACGCAATTCAAGCTCCATTTGGATGTCACGTGCTGTCATCGATTCACGCTCGCGCATCAAATCGCTGATTTGGTGCACATAGACTTCTAGTGGATAACGCTGATTGACGCGACGTTGCTTTAACGGACGCTCATGTGTGACGGCGACTTCTTGCGAATGTTCTCCCATTCCACGGCTTAATTCCGAGATCAAATACTCGGCACGCCGCTGTAAACGACGGTATTCCTCTTCGATTTCCATTAGTTCGCGGTAGATATGTTCACTGTTACCCATTCCTTGCCCCTCTTTCCTTTTTTATACATTAATGTTTCAATCGTGTTTCATTTGTATGTATTTTGAAATATCTTAAACTATAATTTGTCTTGATAATATATAATTTCTTTAATTATTTAATTATCCTGTAATATTTTCATATCCTTACCGATAAATTGGCTACACCTCATATTAACAGAAAGGAATGAAAACGGAACATATAATTTCGACATTTAACTATTTTAATAATACTTAAGTTCTACTAATTCAATATATATCTTTCTTATTTTACCGAAAAGGAGACTGGAAATTTAATGGGCAAATTACCTAAAACACTTCGGACCGCTCTAGTACTTTCGTTGGTATCCGGTTGCTTCGCCTCTACTTCTACTGTATCGGCTGCTTCTGGTACAACCTTTACGAAAACTTCGTATCAGACGACGGATGCTTTGAATCTACGTAGTTCGAACTCGACGTCTTCTAAAAAATTGCTGACGATCCCGAAGACGACGAAAGTCACGTCGAGCTATCGAAAAGGCTCTTGGTATAAGTTGTCATATAAAGGAAAGACGGGATATGTGACCGGATCTTATCTGAAAAAAATCGAGAGTGGCACTTCTTTTTCAAAGACGTCTTATAAGACGACGGATGCGCTATCCTTACGCAGTGCGGCAACGACATCTTCCACTCGATTACTGACAATCCCTAAAGGAGCCGGTGTACAATCGAGTTTCAAAAGCGGGAATTGGTACAAAGTGACCTATGCAAATAAGACGGGTTATGTTTCTGGTTCTTATTTAAAGAAAGTGACTACACCAGCCAAAACGACGGTCTATACGACGACGGATCGCTTGAATTTCCGTTCGTCTCCTTCGACATCCGGAAAAGTCCTGACGACGATTCCGAGCGGGACTGCCGTCAATTCCCTCGCCGTTAAAGCAAACTGGCACACGGTCCAGTACCAAGGGAAAACGGGGTATGTCATGGGAACGTACCTGAAAAAAGGGACTTCCGTTCCTGCCTCGACGACTGGAAACGTTGATTATAGTGGATCAAAGATGTATGTGTTGATCCCGTCAGGCAATAGTGTCGCGCTTCGTGCGAGCGCGTCGACGCTCAGTGGTCAAATCGCTCGTCTTGGACGCGGTACTCCTGTCGTCGTCACGAATGCGCGTCATCAAACGAAAGGGTTCGTTGCTGTCAGGACAGCAAGTGGTCAAAGCGGTTATGTCGATGCGACATATCTGACGTTGTTCCAACCGGCACCATCGAACCGTCCACTTCTCGTCCTTGATCCGGGTCACGGCGGACACGACGCAGGTGCAGTTCGTTACGGCGTTGCTGAACGCGACATCGTCCTTGCTGTCACGAAACAAGTCGCCGAGCGTCTTGCCGGAAAAGTCGATGTGACGATGTCACGCTATACGAACGACTACTATCCGTCACTTGGAGAGCGAAGTGCCCTTGCGAACAGTCATGCGACGACTGCTTTCGTCAGTGTTCATATCAATGCTTCAACGAGTACGCAAGCATACGGAGCAGAGACCTTCTACTATAAAGGCGCCTCTTCGATCAACCTCGCTCGTAACGTCCAGCAACGCCTCGTCTCATACGCTGGCATGCGCGACCGAAGCGTCCACTATGCGAACTATGCCGTCATTCGTGGTACGAAAGCACCGTCGATTCTAGCGGAACTCGGTTTCCTCTCGAACAGCGCGGATCGGGCGAAACTGACGAACGCATCGTATCAGTCACGTTACGCGCAAGCAATCGCGGACGGCATTCTTGCCTCACTTTAAATCAACGCCATATCAAAAAGGATCGCTCAGGGAAGCGATCCTTTTTGCATACACATAACTTTCAAGGAATGTCCTTCACCATCAGGGAATGGTTCAGACAAGGGAGCGACTAGCGAGGATTTGCTCAAGGGATAGCAAATCTGTCGAATCGACACGATAGTCTGCCTCATGGAGCGCCGACTCCGGTCCAACTCCGACGGCATACATGCCGGCAGCGTGGATGGCAGTGATGCCAGCTGTCGCATCTTCTACACCGATGCAACGACTCGGTTCGACGTCGAGTGCTTCTGCAGCACGGAGAAACACTTCAGGGTGTGGTTTCGATTGTGCAACGGTCGCAGCGTCTACGATGTCATCGAAATAGTGTCGGACCTTTAGTGCCTCGACGACCATCAGCGCATTTTTAGAGGCGGACGCCATTCCGATCTTCAGCCCAGCGTTTCGGATTTCATCGAGGAATGCAGTGATTCCAGGAAGAAGATCCTGTTCAGAAATATGTTGGATCAATGTGACGTAGTGTTCATTTTTCTTCGCAGCAAGTGCTAGCTTCTCTTCCTCCGAAAAAGCGTTCTGTTTTCCACCGAGCGCAAGGATACGCTCGAGTGAATCCATCCGGCTGACACCTTTTAATGTCTCATTGAATTCCCGGTCGAACGGGATATCCAAATCCTCTCCAAGTTGTTTCCACGCTAAGTAATGATACTCTGCTGTATCGGTAATTACGCCGTCTAAATCAAAAATGACCGCTTCGATCGTTGGTGCCATCCGACATCCATCCTTTCTTCCATCGTCCATGAAAGGCAAGAAATCGAATGACTTTGCGCAAACGATTGCACTTGCCTTATGAATAATTTTACTGGTTCTTCCGAATCTTTGCAAGCGTTATCAAATATTTCTGATTTTCTATTTTTAAGCGTGAAACATGTTTATTTTGATAACGCTTTCAATTTTAAGGGAATGTTTTACTTATTTCGTTCTTTACTATTCGTTTTACATTTTTTAACTGCTATAATGAATCTCATAGCATATGAGGGAGTGACGAAGATGTTTCAACGTGTTAAACAGTTGTTGAATGATCAAAGTCGAAGAATTCATCGTTATGAGAAAATCGTAACGACGATCAATAGCCTAGAACGAGAAATGGAACAAACATCCGACCAAGCGTTACGTGAATTGACCGCCTCATTACGTGAGCGGCTACAAGCCGGGGAACGAATCGATGCGATCACACCAATGGCATTCGCCCTTGTCCGAGAAGCGAGTAAACGAACGATTGGCTTACGGCATTACGACGTGCAGCTCATGGGCGGTCTGGCATTACTTGAAGGACAAATCGCTGAGATGGCGACCGGTGAAGGAAAGACGCTCGTTGCTTCACTCGCGAGCTTCACTCAGGCGCTTCATGGAAAAGGTGTTCACGTCATTACCGTCAATGAGTATCTGGCACAGCGCGATGCTGAGCAAATCGGTCAGATTCACCGCTTTTTAGGGTTGCAGGTCGGAATCAATTCAGCTGAAGCTACGTTTGAGGAAAAACGGATTGCCTACGCAGCGGATATTACATACGGTGTCGGAACTGAATTCGGATTCGATTACCTGCGTGATCATCTGATCATGGAGCCGACGGAACGTCTGCAACGTCCGCTTCATTTCGCCTTGATCGACGAAATCGATAGCATTTTAATCGATGAAGCGAAAACGCCACTCATTATGGCGGAACGAGACAGTGTCCACGAAGGGTTACAACAACTCGTCCGTCATGTCGTCCAGACGTTCGAAGACGAGCGGGATTATACGTTCGACGAAGAGATCAAAGCTGTCGCCTTGACTGACCAGGGGATCGAGACGATTGAAGAGGCGTTTGCGATCGATCATCTGTTTGCTGCTGAGCACTCCGTCCTTTTCCATTACGTCATTCAAGCCTTACGTGCTCATGTCGTTCTCAAGCGAGATGTCGACTATATCGTCAAGGATCAAAAAATCGCGCTCGTCGACCTCTTCACGGGTCGTCTGATGGAAGGACGCAGTCTATCCGACGGGTTACATCAGGCACTTGAAGCAAAAGAAGGTGTTCCCGTCACGGAAGAGAACCGGACGACGGCACAAATCACGATTCAGCATTATTTCCGTCTTTATCATCAGGTGGCAGGAATGACGGGTACAGCGGCGACGTCACGGGAGGAGTTTCAAAAGACGTACGGGATGGATGTCGTGACGATTCCATCGAACCGTCCGAAAATCCGGATCGATGCGGAGGACGTCATCTTTGCGACGCGTGACAAAAAATTAGAAGCGATCGCGCTGGCGACGAAATCGGCACACGTCACGGGACGACCAGTTCTGATCGGTACTTCGTCGATTGAACAATCCTTACGCGTCGCGAAGACACTTGATACACATGAACTCACCTACGAGATCCTGAACGCAAAAACCGTCGATCAGGAAGTCCGGATCATCGCTTCAGCCGGACAAGCCGGTCGAATCACGATCGCCACGAACATGGCAGGTCGCGGAACGGATATCTTACTTGATGAAACGGCACAACAACAAGGCGGTTTGTTCGTCATCGGAACCGAACGCCATGAATCGATCCGGATCGATAACCAACTCCGTGGTCGGGCAGGTCGCCAAGGCGATCCCGGATTGACGCAATTTTATCTCTCACTCGAAGATGAACTGCCTCGTCGTTTCGCGCGCGACCGTCTCGCACGCGTGCAACAAAAAGTACGGGATGCTTCCGGTCCATTGGCTTCACGTGACGTTCGGGATTTATTGCAGTTCGCTCAGTCGACGTGTGAATCCGTCAATCGGAGTGTTCGAGATGAACTCGTCCAGCTCGAAGAAGTCATCAGCGAACAACGGCAAGCAATCTATCATCTCCGCAACAGAATCGTTGATGCGACGTCACTCGAAGACATCGTCCAACCGTTTGCCGGACGTGTCTTGCCGTCGATCATCGACCAAACGCTTTCTGACGATCTCGTCCCGGAAGAATGGCCGCTGGCTCTCGTCACGACGGAAATCGAGCAACTGTTGCATCAACCGGTCACGTTAGAACGATTGGAAACGATCGACGAGATGAAACGCCAACTTGAACCGCTGATTGCTGACACCGAAGCCTTACTCGTTGCCCATGTTGCAGCTGAAAAAGAGACCGTCAAACGCTTCATCCTCCTTGCACTCGATGAGCAATGGACGCGCCACTTAACAGCCATGAACAGCTTAAAAGAAGGAATCCACCTCCGGAGTTACGGACAAGAGCAACCGGTCCGCATCTTTGAGCGAGAAGGCATGGACTACTTCGAATATGCCATTGCGAGTTTTGAAAAGCAGGTTCTTTCTGGCATCTGCCGCGCCGAACAGACATACGATAGCGAAGGAGAACTGCATCATGCACACGTCGAATGAAGTGTTTCGTCCCCCACTCTACTTCACGGAGGACATGCCGATCGTCAAGGAAGACGAATACGTCTTTCGTCACGTCGCGAAACAACTACCTGAGTTACAGGTCAATCAGATGGCGATCCATCTGTTTCAAGTCTTATCGCGCCGTCCGCTTCAAGTCATCGCCTTGTTCCAAAATACGTTGTCTCGGTCGTTCCACCTGAATGATCTCGTCGTCCTTGCACTCTCCGGTGACGAACTCGTCGCTCGGAAAGTCCTCAGTATCGAAGAAGTTCCCGTCATACTCCCGATGGCGACGTTGCCGCTCTGGTTGACGTTTGAAGAAGACGACTGTTTCGTCGACCTCGAGCAGTTGACGGAGCCATTGCAGCTTGTCTTCTCAAGTGAGACACTGACTGAGCTGTTCATCGAAGACGACTTCACGGAATCGGAACGACGCATCATCCGTCAAGTCGCTTATTCGCACCCGACACCTCCAGCAGATGGCTGGTCGTTATTACCGGTCTCAATCATGCGCGAGCCGGATACTGTGACCGCGACCGTCCTCGTCCGTAATGCCAGCGATCAGACACTGACGCTTGAGGCGCTGGCGTTCGAATTGATGGATGACGAGACGCCACTCGCAGACGTCATCCATCCTGGATTGTCCTTACCCGCTCATAGCCAACATGCGATTCGTCTCTGTTTCACCTGCACCGCAACAGACGTCCCTGCATTCGGTCTCCGTTATCTTCCTCCCTCTTCCTAAAAAAACGTCTCGGCACACAAGATGCCGAGACGTTTTACTTATCCTTTTAAAAGTCCGATGACGCGGACGTTGATCGCTTTTGGTTGGAACGCAAGCATGTTTTCCATGTCTTGCGCAATCCGTTCTTGGACTTTTCCAGCTGTCTTGATGATCGACATGCCGTATTTGATATGCACGGACAGACTGACCGTGATGTCGCCGCCGACATCTTCGACTTTTACGAGTTTGACCATCTGTTTTTCCTGCAGTTTCGAATCATCTGCTGTAAAGGCGATGCCTTCCGTTTCTTGAACAGCTACCCCTGCGATGACCTCGATGACTTGTTGCGAGACGTTCACGACACCGTCCGCATTATTTAAATTATATGACATACCTTCCACGCCCTTCGTCTAGTAATCCATCTATCTTAAAGTGTAATGCATTCCGCCTTATTTTGAAAGGTCTTCCCGTTTCTCGACGATCGGGCGAATGTCAATCTCAATCAAAGGACGGAGGACACGGACGACGAGTGGGTGTATGATGATACCAACGATCAACAAGGCGACGCCAATCATGATCAGTAAAGCGAGCCACGGTTGCGGTACGAATGCATCCGTCACATATTGACGCCACGCCATGACGAAGAAGACATGGAGTAGATAGACGTAGAGGCTGAGTTCCCCAGCTCGTGTGATGAGCGGAAGACGACGCATCGGGATCAACATCATGAAACCGAGCGAGGCCGCGATCGACAAGACATAGATGACGCTATGCTTGAGTACACCAATCCACGTGTCACTGTCATACTGTTCAGCGTACGGGAAACGATGCTTGAAGGCATTCGCGAAATCGACGATCTCTTGCGGTGTGTCACGCCACGCCTCGAACAATAAGAAGCCCATGACGGCTGCGAACGTCACACCACCAATCAAGCGGACGTTCATTCGACGCTTGAAGTTCTTCGGCATCTCGAAGATGCGGATGAATTCGTGTTCCGATAGATAGTTCCCGAGCAAGAAATACGGATAGAACATGATCAACTTCCGAAGTGCCAAGAATCCCGTGTTCTCGAGTTCAAATCCATACAGCAAGGCGAAGGCAAGACCGAACCAGACATATCCACGCAAGTGAACGACATACGGCGTCACGATATACCAGACGACCATGACGAACAGATACCAAAGTGCCCAGTAGGGACGTAGGAGATGCGTACCGATGTTTTCACCAGAAAAGAGCGGCATTCCTTCTCCAAGCGTCGCCCAAGATCCAATTAAGATTTGCCAGACACAGTAGACGGCAAATAGTTGGATGACACGTAGATACTTGTTTTCGCGGAAGAAATAACCGCTTAAAATAATGAATAATGGCATATGAAACGAGTAAATCAACAGATAAACCGTCTCAAGCAACTTTCCGTCATAATCAAACCGTAAATCCGTCAGCATGTGACCAATGACGACGAAAATGACAAGAAAACCTTTGATATTATCAAACCACGGATTCCGATTCATGTTACACTACCCCTTATACTCCCTCGAAAGGAACGAATGTTTATGAAAAAGACACTTCTGATTCTATCTGTCGTCTTGAACGTCGTTCTCCTTGCATTGTTACTGGGACGTAAACCGCTCGAACTATTCGAAAGCGTCTTACCTGCAACGAGTACGACTCCAGTCACGACCTTCCAATACGATAAGAACCCGAACTATGTCCGTCTGAATAGTCTATTCCATACTTATCAATACCCAAAATCAGCGAACGCTGTCATGTTAGGCGACTCGATGACGAATTTTGCTGATTGGCGTATCTTGATGGAAGACCCGACGATCGTGAATTTCGGGATTCCTGGTGATACGACAGAAGGCTTTTTGACCCGACTCGACTTGATCATCGAGATGAAACCAAAACGCGTCTTCCTGATGGGTGGTATCAATGATATTCGTCACTATACACCGATTCCGCAAATCACTGAGAACATGACGACGATTGTGACGACACTTCGAAAAAATAACATCGACGTCGTCATTCAGTCAACCGTTCCTGTCGCACCGAAGTATTCGGATTCCGTCCGAATCAATCGGGACGTCGAAGCGTTGAACCGAAATTTACAAAACCTTGCTCAATCGGTGGATGTTCCATTTGTTGATCTACGACCTGTCTTGACGAATAAACAGGGATACCTGCAAAATCGGATGACGTACGATGGACTCCATCTCGTCGGTGGCGGTTACCTGCGCTGGAGTGATGCGCTGAAACCCTATGCGCTGAAAACCGATTTGACAGCAAATAACTAAACGAAAAAGCGGCTCATCCCGATTTCCGGGATGAGCCGCTTTCGATTATTAGTCTTCTTGGTTTTTGACACCCATGTACGCTGCGACGCTCGATGCTGAGAAAACTGCAACGGCAACGATACCGACAGCAATCCAAATCACTTGATCCATCATTTCTTTATATCCCCCTTTATGTAACCGTTCACTTCTACATTTAGCGTACACGAATTTCGTCAAGAAAGAAACACATTTTCCATGTCTAATGACTAGACGATTCGGGAAAAAGTAACTATAGTAGAAGGACAACTACAAATTGTCAGAAAATTCGATTATTTAACAAGGAGGTGTTTCTGATGGCCACTTCATTGCTTACGCCGAAAGTGACGTTACGACATCGAAGTACTCTCAACTTTGGATATTGGCTTGTCATCGGATGCATAGGATGGGGGATGCTTGCCCTCGTCACGAATGTTGGTACTATTATTAGTCGTCTTCCTTTATATGAAAGCATTCCCCTCGCCATCCTTGTACTTGCCCTCACAGGTGTCGTACTAAAAATGGCGCGTGACGAGTGGTGGATTCGTTATCTTGAACGTCAGACCCAGTATTACATCGGACACGAAACCGTGACCGGTTGGTGTACCACGATTGATAGCATGTGGCTGATCCGTAAGACGATGCGCCGTGAACTTCGCCTGCTCTACCGGCAGCTTGCGCAGACGAAAGCATCGGAAGAAGTGAAACAGACGCTCGCCCTCCAGCTCGTCGAGCGTGGTGTGCTCATCGTCTATTCTCGACCAAAAAGTGATCATCCTGCTTGAAACGAAAAGAGGACTGCCCCATCATCTTCTATGAAAGAAGGAGATGGGACAGCCCTTTTTTTAATATTTCAGCCAATCCGTTGCCGTTTCAATCGTTGGCATGACCAGTTGGTGACCATGATTCGACCACGTGACGTCGACTGATGCACCGGCTTGCTTCAAGAGTGCTGATAATTCTTCCGTTTCCTGAGCCGGACAGATTGGGTCATTGCTTCCAGCGCCGATGAAGACGCGCACGTCTGATAAGTCAGGTAACGTCACACCACGACGTGGTACCATCGGATGCAACAGAATCGCTTGTTTGAACAAGGCTTCTTCGAACAACATATTCGCCGCGATGTTCGCCCCGTTCGAGTATCCGACTGGAATCAGACGATCGAGCGCAAAGTCACGCTCCGCTGCCTGATCACGTAAAAACTGAATTAAACGCGCTGTCCGTAAAGCGAGGTCTTCTTCATCGAAGACGCCTTCCGCAAGTCGTTTGAAGAATCGTGGCATCCCGTTTTCCGAGACCTCCCCGCGGACGGACAAGTAGCCTGCTTCCGAATCGAGCAACGAGACGAGTCCGACGAGATCTTGTTCCGTTCCGCCTGTGCCATGTAAGAATAAAAAGATCGGTGCGTCTGCTGTTTTTGGTGCTTGGTATAAATGAATCATACGAGTCTCCCCTTCGGTACAGTAATAGGTGTTACATGATTTGTGATCGCCGTACGATGTGCTTCGAATTGTTCCGGTAACTTCAAGTCTTCTCCGAGCATCTCGAACGCTTCATCGATTGCGAATCCTGGATTATCGGTCGCAATTTCATGGAGGATCCGACCGCGGTCATGGAAATAGATCGATGTGAAGTAATTGCGGTCCTTCACTTCAGTCGTCAGCAAACCGAACGCGTTGATGGCGTTCATCCAGTCGAGTTGTTCCTTTTGATTCGTTGCCCGCCACGCGATATGGTGAACCGTTCCAGTTCCCGGACGACCGACTGGCATTTGACCATGAACGACGTCAACGACATTCCCGAACTCGCCTTCTGCGATATATCGGTCAACGGTTTCAGTCCGTTTGCTGAGTGTCAGTCCGAATGTGTCTGTCAGTAATTTTGCTGTGTCTGATGGATCCCGTGATAGTAACGTCGCTCCCGCGAACCCTTTGATCGCGACCTCACGTGTGATGCCGTCGATTTCATAGCGACTGTCAGGTCCTGCCTCGCGTTCGACGAGTTCAATTTGAAGACCATGTGGATCTTCGAAGGCGATCTGCTGCTCTCCGAATCGAACCGTCTCTACAAACGAGACGTTTTTTTCTGTCAGCCGCGCTTTCCAAAAATCTGCTGCACCGACCGGAATCGCGTAAGCTGTCGTTCCGACTTGTCCGGCACCGACCTGTCCTTTTGCCATGCCTTTAAACGGAAAGAACGTGATGATCGTTCCCGGTGCTCCGGATTCGTTCCCAAAATAGAAGTGGTATGTTCCTGGATCATCGAAGTTGACCGTTTTTTTGACGAATCGTAGTCCGAGAATAGTACCGTAAAAATCGAGATTTTCTTGTGGATCGCCGACCATTGCTGAGATATGATGAATGCCTTGCGTTTTCATATGATGCGTTCCTCCTTCAGTCGTATCTATTAACACAATAATAGTAACTAAAGAACAAAAAGTAAACTAATAAGCCTTTCCTCGTTCTTTTCTGGAACCTTTATCCAATTCAAACCGTAGGACACTAGGTAACAATGATACACTTGTCGTGCAACAGACGTCTTTAAAGGAGGTTCTTATGTTAGAAATCAAACACATCACGAAGCGTTTCGGCGATTTTACGGCCGTAGATGCTTTGACGATCGAGGTGCCACGCGGGCAAATCTTTGGTTTGCTTGGTGCGAACGGTGCCGGGAAGACGACGACGTTCCGAATGCTGCTCGGTCTACTGCAACCGACTGAAGGATCGATCACTTGGAACGGAGAGCGCATCCCGACTTCAAAGATTGGATACCTTCCGGAAGAACGAGGGCTGTATCCAAAAGTCCGCGTCGATGAACAACTTTTGTTCCTCGCAGAACTCCGGGATATGAAACGGAAGGATGCGAAACGAGCCTTGACGGAATGGCTCGACTATTTCCAAATTCCGCAGTATGAAAAAATGCGCGTCGAACAACTCTCAAAAGGAAATCAACAAAAAATTCAGTTGATCTCTGCCGTCCTACATAAACCTGAACTGCTGATTTTAGATGAACCATTCAGTGGACTCGATCCGGTCAACGCCGAACAATTAAAACGTGCTGTCAAAAAGTTAACCGTCGACGGAACGACGATCGTCTTCTCAAGTCACCGGATGGATCATGTCGAAGAACTCTGCGAACACGTCGCGATCCTCGATCACGGAAAACCCGTCGTTGCTGGCTATCTCCCTGACATCAAGGCGGGATACGGAAAAACACGTGTCCTCTTGACGACAGATGCTCCACCACTCCTGTGGGATAGCTTGCCAGGTGTCCTACAAGTCGAGTCAGACAACAATGGGCATATCGTCCAAGTCTCTTCAAAAGAAGCGGCTGATCAACTTCTCCAACATATCGTCAGTCAAGGACACCATGTCGATCGTTTCGTCTGGGATCAGTTATCCCTGCAGGATATCTTCATCGAGGAGGTCGGCAAACGTTATGAACCGTAAATTTCTGACTTTATATCGCTTCAATCTACTACAGAAACTGCGTGCTAAAAGTTTTTTGATCTCGACGGTCCTGATGGTCCTGTTCCTCGTCGGCTTCGGCAACATCGAACGGATTCTCGACTGGTTTTCTGGTGACGATCCGAAAGTTGCTCTCGTCAGTGAATTGTCGACCGATCTTCGCCCGGCCTTGAAGAAGGCTGGTGTCACTTCAGACATCACCACGAAGGAATATACGGTCGCACAAGCACGAAAGGCAGTCGACCGCGGAACATTCGATGCTGTGGCAATCGTTCAGGATTCGTATGACGTGACACTCGTCAGTGCTAGTCCTGAGTCTGAATTACAGACACAGGTCACAACGGTCGTCAAACAAGTCCGTGATCAAGCCGTCATCACGGATGCTGAAATCGATCCGAACGTCCTTGCTTCGCTCGCTGAACCTGTTCCTGTCAAACAGGAGTTGACGTCGACAGGTGGGAAAAGTGAGGATGAACTCTTTGCTGCCTCGGCGCTCGTCTATGTGTTGCTGTTCTTGATGTACTTCACGATTGCGATTTACGGTGGGATGATCGTCACGGAAATCGCGAACGAAAAGTCATCCCGCGTCATGGAATTGCTGATTTCAGCAGCGAGTCCGATTCAACATATGCTAGCGAAGATCCTCTCGATCGCGACGGTCAGTCTCGTACAATTATCGATCCTCGTCGGTGTCGGCTACTACAGTGCTCAAAACAGCAGTTTATTCGATCAGTTATCACTCGATTCCTTGAGTGCTCGGACGATCATTTATCTGTTCGTCTTCTTCCTACTCGGATACTTCCTGTACGCGACGCTCCTCGCGGCACTCGGTTCGCTCGTCAGTCGGGTCGAGGATGCGCAGCAAGTGACGTTACCGGTCATCTTGTTGATCGTTGCTGCCTTCATGATTTCGATGTTTAGTCTGAATGCACCGACGAACCAAGCTGTCGTCGTCCTGTCATTCGTGCCGTTCTTCACACCGATGGTCATGTTCCTGCGCGTCATGTTGACCGATGTACCGCTATGGCAAGTGTCAATTTCGCTCATCTTGATGCTGATCAGCATCTCGCTTGCCTTATTCGTCGGAACAAAATTCTATCGGGGTGGTGTTCTGTTCTATGGATCGAATCCACTCAAACAGTTGCGCCGGATCTTAAGCGGTCGCCGGTAACAGTTTACAAGACGAATCGTTTCCGCTATCGTTAGGTGAGAAAAAGCCTTTAGGAGGAACTACGTTATGCGGTCTCGTTTTTGGGCAGCGATCCTTTTCACAGCTGCTGCCATGGTCTCGTCACTTGTCATGTTCACGAAATTCCCGCAAGCGAGTGCGACATGGGAACTCGTCCTTGCCTATGGAGGCATGGCGTTCGTCTCTAGCCTCTTTTGCTGGTCCTTCGTTGCGGTGCGCCGCCATTCTTCTCGTTTATACGGAAGCTGGGTCGGTGTCTTCATCGCCGGATTGACTGTCTTACTCGTCTGTATCGCGCGATTCGTCTTGCGTGGTGATGTGATGATGATTTTCAAATGGCAAGCGATGCTCGGTAGCTTAACTCTCAATTTCGGCTATGTCGGTTGGGTACTCGTCATTGCAAATGCGATCATTGGTTTCATCATCGGTCGGATCCGTCAAAAGACGCGTCGTCCACGCCCGATGCCACAACGTTAATAAAAAGTCGCTGTCTTCTGAACGTCAATCAGAAGACAGCGACTTTTTTTTATTTACGATGGTAGCGGGAACGACTTTTCCGGTCGCTGTAATCCGCATAATAGGTCGAACTGGATAAAGAAACACCGTCCGTCATGCGATCGAGATATTCATCGAGTTGCATCATCGATGGTAATTTATCCTCGAACAACTCATACGTCTCTTCCGCTTGATCGCGTTGCAATTCCCCTGCTTCCATCACGGCTTCGACGAGCTCATGGAAGATCCGTTGCTCGGTCGCACTCATCGTCTGCTCGATCCGTTTAACGTCCTCATCATACATTAAATCAAACAGGCGCATTCGCTCTTCGAGCTGTTCCTCGACCCACGTTCCATCTTGTCCGAGCGTCTGTTCATAAGCAAGCTTCATCTCTTCGAGCGGTGTGTTTTGCTGCATGATGAACTTCAATGACTCCCCCGTCCAGATATGCCGTGCCAAATAACTAGCGTCGATGTTCAAGACGTCCGCCAATGCTTCGATGTAGGGTTTGGTTGGATAGACTTCGCTGAGCTCCGTCCGGCGGATGAAGTATGGTGCGACGCCGAGTCGTTCAGCCAACTGTTCGATCGTAATCCCGGCACGCTCCCGTAAAATACGAATCCGGTCACCGTAACCCCGATATGGTGAATGGTCTAGCATACGATTCCCTCCCTTATTCCTATGGTATCATCATACCCTTGAATCCGGTGTCGGATACATCGAACTTTCGGATGAATTCCGGAACAGATGCCGTGGGTAACGCAACCAAATCGGTAGGACACTCAAGAAGTACCCGACCGTGACGATACTGATCCAAAAGACAGCTAAGTTAAGAAAGGATCCCGTCTGTAGTCCGGCTTGTGTGACGACGACTTGGAACAATAAAAAGGCATGAAAGACAGAAATCAGATACGGAATGAGCAGAACAGCGCCATACTTCATTAATAAGTAGCAGTGGATGTTCCCGGAACCGAACCCTAGTGCAAACAACGTCTTCATCCGCTTTTGTTCCTGTTCCGCCGTCATCTGCATCCACACATGCAAAAAACTGGCATTGATGACGAACAACCAGATCGTCAGGAGAACGACGACGAACGTGACGAGTCGTACGATTCGGATCCCGTCAATCTCATCTTCCGTCTCGTTGATCAATTGATAGGGAACCGGTTGCTTCTCATCGAGCTTTGCTGCCGACTGGATGTTGCGGACGATTTTCATCCACTGTTTCCAGTCCTTCGTTCCGTAATCATGGTAGGCTGGCGTATCGAAGACGACGATTTGCCGGACGGGTTGCTTGAGTGTCTGAAAGACGGCATCACTGACGACGAAGATCGTCTCGATTTGATAATTGTAACCAAATATTAAATCGTGAGAAGCAGCGGGAAGTAATTCAAAGTCGGCTTTCTCCATCGCCTGTTTCGCTTTTTTCATCGTCGGTGTGTTCTCTTCGAGTTGTACCGGACGTGCTGGTACAAAGAAACTTTGTCGTCCCGTCGCTGTCCGCTCCTTAAGATCCAGTTGCCGCATCATCTTGTTGTACGACGAGATCGGTAGGAGGACGCGTGTTCCTTCTGCCTTCACTTGGATATCCTGCTGATAGCGATCCGGGAATGCCTCCGTCATCGTCTGCTTGATATCCTTCAATCGTTTCGTCGGTTGAGCGGATTCTTCGTAATAGACGAGACCGAATTGATTTTGGGATGATAAGTCGAGTCCGATCAATTGAAACAAGAAGACGAGTCCGACTGCCGTTAGCGCACACGATGTCAGAATCGTTCCGAGGGCAATGAGCGTACTATTCGTTCGCAATTGATTGGCGATTTCCGAGACGATCAGTTTCCGCAGCGACAAGCGACATGGTCGATATAACTTGGTCAACCATGGTAAGACATATCGACAAATAAAAAACGATCCGATGAAGATGACAAGTGGGAAAAATATATAAAATCCTTCCGTCCGAACAAATGCTAAGGCATAACCATAGATCAACAGAAGTAACGCTCCGATTTGCGTCAGAATCCAGACTCGTTTTCGAAATAGCGAACGGGAACGAGTCGGTCGATCGGGACGAAATCGGTAGATCGCAAGGACCGTTGCCGTCAGCAAAACAAGGAAGGCGCCACCGATTAAAGCAAGAATCGCATAAAAGGATAATTCGAATTCGATTGCTGGTAAGAACATGACTTTGACAACGGACAGCAACAGCATCTTCGTCAAGACATTACCTAAAATCATTCCCGCAGTGATGGCTAAACCACCAACGATCAAGACTTCAATTAAGAAATACTTTAAGAAGTGTGACAGTCCACTGCCGAGCGTGCGCATCGTCCGTAAATCGTTCTTACGGTGCTCAAGCATCGTATATGTCGTCGAATAAATGAACAAGACACTAAAGAAAAGGATGATCAGCTCCGCGATGAAGACGAAGAAGATCGTCATCTCGATGACTTGGTTCAATTGACTGAGGATTTTAGCGACGTTTTGGAATGATCCATTCGTCAACAAGTTCCAATAACTTGTCACGATCGTCATCGCGATGATGATCGTCAAGGCATAGCCATAATACAACCGCTGATAACGCCGGATGTTACGTAGGGCGTATTGCAGATAATTGATGCTCATCCCCTCCTAACAACGATAGCGATTCGATGACCCGTTGGAAAAAGACACGGCGTGGTTCATCGCGGAACAACTCCGTTTGAATACTACCGTCTTTTAGGAATAAGACATGATTACAATACGACGCGACTTGCGGATCGTGGGTCACGATGACCATCGTCATGCCCGTCGCGTTTAACTCGGCTAGGACATCCATGACGTGTTTCGTCGCTTGGAAGTCGAGTGCTCCCGTCGGTTCATCCGCAAGCATCAGACGTGGTGTATGGATCAAGGCGCGACCGATCGCTGTCCGTTGCCGTTGTCCACCACTGACCTCATCGACCTGTTTATCAAGCAGATCATCAATTTGTAGACGACGCGCCAACTCTTCCATCTCTTCCCGCGCGAGCTTTGCTTTTTTCCCTGACAGCATCAACGGCACGAGCATGTTCTCACCGAGCGTCAACGAATCGAGTAAATTGAATTCCTGAAAGATGATGCCGAGCGTCTCGCGTCGGAAACGTGTCATCTCTTTTCGTTTGAACGTCGCTGTATCGACGCTGTCAATCAGAATTGATCCCCAACTTGGTTCGTCGAGAGTCGCAAGCAAGTTAATCAGCGTCGATTTCCCACTACCGGACGGTCCCATGACCGCAACCATTTCGCCCTCTTCGACTCGGAAATTCACATCCGTCAGCGGTTGTTCCGTCACCTTTCCGGGATAGACTTTCCCTAATTGTTTGACCTCAATCATGTGCGCGACCTCCTACTAATCGAATCCGGCATGTCGTGCCGACCCCTTCTTCACTCTCGAGTTCAATCTCATGCCCAAGCTTCAAGCAAACTTGCTGGACGAAATACAATCCCATTCCGGTCGATTCCCCGTAACGTCGTCCGTTTTCGCCAGTGAAGAACGCATTAAAGACACGTGGGACGTCTCGTTTTGGAATCCCGACGCCGTCGTCTTGAACCGAAAGGACGACTTGCCCCTTTGTCACCTCTGCCGTCAGAGCGACTTCACGACCATGCCCCGTCGTGTACTTGATGGCGTTCGTCACGAGCTGTAGGATGAGGAAGCGAAACCACTTCGCATCCGTGTAGACGTACACGTCTTCAGCGATATCGAGTTTCGGAAAAACCTGATTTTTGACGAATAATCGTTTTTCTTGATTGATGATGCTCGTGACGAGCGGCTTCAGTGCCAATCGTTCTGCCTTCAAATCTGTCTCAATTGCTTCTAAACGTGACGAATAGAGCATCTGGTCGAGTCCACTGCGCAATCGATCGACCTCTTGTCGTAAATCAGCCTGATACTGTTCTCCTGGATGTTCGAGGATCAGCTCGATGACGGACAACGGTGTCTTCATCTGGTGAATCCATTGATCGACATACCGATGGCGTTCCTTTTCCTTTCGTCGCTCAGCGAATAAACTGTTCCGAAATAAGGTCTGTTGCCGCTCTAAAAATTGTTCGACGGCAACGGAAATCGGTTCTTCACTATCACTGCGAATCGGTTCTGCGACCGATTGAACCGGCTGTTGCATCCGTCGTAGCAACGGAAGCATGCTGAAGAAACGATAACTGAGATAAATCAAGAGACCGATACTGTTCAAGAGCACGATATAAAAGAAGGCTGCTGGGCGATAAAGATCATAGAGCCATAAAACGGCATATAAAATCAGCATTTGTCCAGTAAAGAAGATGATACCTGGTATCGCGTGCCGTAAAAAGAGCTTCATGGTTCAAGGACCAGTTTATAACCGACGCCTCGCACCGTCTCAAGTCCAGCGACACCGATCTCGGCAAGCCGTTTGCGGACACGCGTGATGTTGACGTTCAACGTATTCTCATCGACGAATGCTTCGTCATCCCAAATCCGTTCGAGTAAATCGCCCCGACTGACGATTCGTGGACTTGCCGTCAGCAGCATTTCAAGAATCAGTCCCTCTTTTTTTGACAGCTCGATCGACTGTTCCCCGTACTCGACGATATAACGGTCCAAGTACAGCGTGACACCTTCTTTTGTCACTGTCCGCTCATCCGTTTCGTTCGACAACGTGCCATATGCTCGGCGAATCTGACTTTTAATCTTCGCGATGACGACCGCTCCTTGGAATGGTTTGACGATGTAATCATCCGCTCCGTATTCGAGCGCCATGACTTGATCCATCTCCCCGACCCGTGCCGAGATGAAGAGGATCGGCGCCCGTGTCTTCATACGCAATTGCCGGCACCAATAAAAACCGTCAAACTTCGGCAAATTGACATCTAATAGAATGACGTCCGGATTCGTCTCTTCATAGACCGCGACGACATCTCCTCGTCCATCTTCAACGACGACTCTAAAATCATAGCGTTCGAGTAGTTCTTTCAATAATGTGGCAATCTTCATATCATCTTCGACTAATAAAATCGTATGCATCGTTCATGTCAACTCCTTCTCCCTTTATCATAACGAACTCAAAAAGGACTGGAAACGATTATTCCGTTTCCAGTTCTGTGTACCCCTATTTAGTTCATCACGTGACGATGCGGCGGTACGCACGAACCGTGACGATATAGTAGATCAGATAGACGATCGTATAACAAACAATCGCAAGTAATGTCGGACGAACGATGTTGTAGTTCAACAGTTTCTGCAAGACTTGCATCGCAACTAAACTATGAACGAGTCCGAGCACGTACGGTAAGGAGAAGACGAATCCGACAAGGCGCCGAATGATGCCTGTCTGTTCCTTCTCATCGACACCGATCTTCTGGATGATTGCAAACCGTTGTTTCGATTCTTCTGCTTCCGCGAGCATCTTGAAGTAGATGATCGAACCCGTCGCAAGCAAGAAGACGAGACCCAGGAAGCCGGCAGCAAACGCGAGTAAGCCGGTCGTTGCCGTCGTCATCGCGTAGACAGGATAATAAGCCGCCATCTCCGTGTCTGCTTGTTTTCCATATAGTTGTGTCAACTGTTTCATCAATCCATCATCATGACGTTCATCCGAGAACTGATAATTCGTCAGCGTGAAACCTTTTTCCGGCATCTTCGCGAACGCATCATCGTTTACGACGAAGGCGAGCCGCTGTTTCTCATAAAGTTGAGCGATTGGTAGATTCGTCGCAGCGGTGATGCGAAAGGATTCATGAACATCCTTGATTTCAACACCGACCGGTGATTTGACTTTCATCTTCAACAAATCGTTTCCTTTGAATGTCTCAAGGACGATCGCTTCACCTTGTTTCGGTTCTTTGATGACCGTTTTCCCGTTCGCTTTCGCGAGCTTGACGTAGTCCGAATAGTTGACGTAGCTGAATTGTCCCGGCTGGTCTTCATACGCATACGTCGCGTAGTAACGTGTAAACGTCAGAGGATTCGGCAGATCGGTCATCTCATGGTCAACGTTCTTGACGTTGACCATCGTCCGGCTGTCGATTTTCTGGTCGGACTTGGCAATTAGCTGTTCCGCTTCTGCTTGTTTACTCGCAATCGATAGACTGTACGGAACTTGCTCCTCAACAGTCTGATCGATGAAATAATAGATCGATGTCGCTGTACCGACCGTCGTCAATGTCACGGCAGTGATGACCGTAATCGTCGACAGCATGACGGCATTCGATTTGATTCGTGACAACAATTGCCCGTGCAGAATCAAATTCGTTCCTTTGAAGTGTCGCGCTTGATTACTTAAGACGCGCAATAAGAAGATCGTGAAGTAACTCATCGTTCCGAATGTCCCGAGAATGACGCAGAGCATCAAGAGCGGGGCAACGATCGTAAAGTGATCCATCAACGGTTGTCCTGTCAAATAATAACCGACACCGATCAAGACGACGGAAAGGACGGCTAGGATCGGGTGGACTTTCGGAAGGGATTCCGCTTGTTGTTCTGCCTTGAACAATTCGATCAATGTAAAACGATAAATCGTCCGTGCAGAGCGTAAGGCGATGATCAGGAAAATCAACAGGAAGACACCGATCGTCTGCATGACGGAAGCTCCGCTGATCGTAAAGGTCGCATCGACTTGCATCGCCATGACGGAAGCCAGAAACTGCACGAAGTACTTCGAAGCGACGGTACCGATCGCAATTCCGAGGATCAGACCAATCACTCCGTACCCCATCGTCTCAAGGAAGATCAGTCGGGCGATTTGCCCACGCTCTAGACCAAGCAATGCATAAAGTCCGATTTCCTTCTTACGGCGGCGTAAGAAGAAGTCACTTGAATACCAGATGAAGATGGCAGAGAAAAGCGCTAGAATGACACTTGCTCCGGTAAAGACCGTTCCCAGTTTTCCGTACAATTCGTTCGCCTGAAGCATCGCTTCATTCGATCGAATCGCGAGGAACGTATAATAAATAAGAATCGCAAACGTGACGGCACCGAGGTACATCACGTTTTGACGGATGTTCTTCAAATTTTGAAACGCCAGTTTAGACAAGCTCACGGACGGCACCTCCGAGTTCGCGTTGAACTTCCATGATCTGTTCGAAGAATTCCTTCTGCGAACCGAAGCGATGAACTTCCTTGAACAGCTCTCCATCCTTGACGAACAGAATCCGTTCCGCATAAGACGCTGTCATCGGGTCATGCGTTACCATTAAAATCGTCGCGCCTTCGTCGTTGAGCGCTTGCATCGCTTCGAGCAATCCTGTTGCCGACTTCGAGTCAAGCGCACCGGTCGGCTCGTCGGCTAAAATGAGCGACGGATCATGAATGATGGCGCGAGCGGCAGCCGTCCGTTGTTTTTGTCCACCTGATAGTTCGACGGGACGTTTATCGAGTAAGTCGTGGATACCAAGTTGACGCGCCACACGATCGACACGTTCTAAGATCATCTTTTTATCGACGTTCGCGAGTGATAGCGGTAAGGCGATATTTTCTCGAACCGTCATCGTATCGAGGAGATTGAAGTCCTGGAAGATAAAGCCGAGTTGCTCCCGACGGAAACGGGCTAATTGTTTTTCCTTCATCGCTGTCACGTCTGCTCCGTTGATTAAAATCGAGCCGTCCGTCGGCTGATCGATCGTCGACAGCAGATTGAGTAATGTCGATTTCCCGGCACCGGATGGCCCCATGATACTGACGAACTCTCCTTCGTGGACACGGAGCGTCGTCGGACGCAGTGCTTCGTGGCGCGCTGTTTTCGTTTGATACGTTTTTGAAATCTGTTCTGCTTGTAAGATTGCTTTCATCTGTATTGCCTCCTGTGTTTGATTCGTTACACTCAGTCTAGTCCTTCCCTGCTTTTCTCAAAATGGACTTTGCTTTCACTTCTCTTACAAAACGGTAAGGCACGGGAGGAGACGACAAAAAAAGCCCCCATCCGCAAGGAATGGAGGCGTATCGTATCTTATTTATGTGTTGCTTTGAAGAGCTCTGTGTCGCCTGCGACAACAGAAGTTCCTTCAGCTGGTACAGCTGAAAGCGTGAATTGATCGTGGTTCGTCACGATGATCGGTGTGATCGTCGATGGTGCGTTCGCACGGATGTAGTCAAGGTCGAACTCGACGAGGACGTCTCCTGCTTTGACTTTGTCACCTGACTGGACGTGAGCCGTGAAGCCTTCACCTTTAAGGTTAACTGTATCAAGACCAACGTGGATCAACAGTTCAAGACCATCTTCACCTTTTAGACCGATTGCGTGTTTTGTTGGGAAGATCGTTTCAACCGTTGCGTTGATCGGCGAAACAACTTTACCTTCTGTCGGCTCGATCGCGACACCGTCGCCCATCATTTTTTGAGAGAAAACTTGATCGGGTACGTTCTCGATGTTGACGATTTTACCTGTAAGTGCAGAAGCGATTTTCGCGTTTCCTGCGTCGTTACCACCAAACAATTTTTTTAAGAATCCCATGATACTATCCCTCTACTTTCTCGATCGTTTTTCTTCCGAATGGAAGTTTCGATTTTTTATAGGAGTAAGCTGTCAGACAGCTCGCTCACGTTCTCACAAAAAGCATACGTTTGTCCCTCTGGTTTTGCAAGTATTTTTGTGTGATAATAGTTAGAAATCATAAGGAGGCGCTTACATGTTACCATTTTCAGAAATTACATATGTCCGTCCTGACCTTGCCTTGCTTGAAACATCCATGAATCAAGCGATCGCTCGACTGACAGAAGCCAAACAGGTAGATGAAGCAAACGCAGCCATCACTGAGATTAATACCCTCAGAAATCAATTTGAAACGGCAAGCCAGCTCGTCGAGATCCGTCACACGATCGATACACGCGATACGTTCTACGAAACGGAACAAGGATTCTTTGATGAAGCGAGTGCGATCTATCAAGGATATGTCTCAAGCTATTATCAAGCGTTGACGACGCATCCACTCCGCAGCGAACTCGAACAGACGCAAGGCAAACAGTTATTCCTGATTGCGGAAGCGAGCCTGAAGACGTTCTCGGAAGAGATCATTCCGAAACTCCAAGAAGAGAACCGTCTCTCGAGTGAATATACGAAACTGATGTCTTCTGCTCAAATCGAGTTCGATGGCAAGACGCTTAACTTATCGCAGTTCGGTCCATATCTTCAATCACCTGATCGTGATGTCCGTAAAGCAGCTTCTGAAGCACGCTATGGCTACTTAAACGAGCATGGTGAAGCAATCGATACGATCTACGACAAACTCGTTCGCATCCGGACAGACATCGCGAAGACACTTGGTTTTCCATCGTTCGTCGAGCTCGGATACGCACGGATGCTCCGCGTCGATTATAACCAATCGATGGTCGAACAGTACCGCGAACAAATCCGTGAGACGATCGTTCCGCTCGCGACACAACTTAAAGAACGCCAGCAACGACGCATCGGTGTCGATCACTTGTACTACTACGATGAAGGATTTGCCTTCAAGTCTGGTAATGCGACACCTAAAGGCGAAGAGTCGTTCATCATTGAAGGTGGCAAAAAGATGTACGCAGAGATGTCACCGGAGACGAACGAGTTCTTCAACTACATGCTCGACCGGGAAGCACTCGATTTGACGGCGAAGCCTGGGAAAGCCGGCGGTGGGTATTGTACCTACATCGCAGACGAAAAACTCCCGTTCATCTTCTCGAACTTCAATGGAACGGCAGGCGACATCGATGTCCTGACTCACGAAGTCGGTCATGCGTTCCAGGTTTATGAGAGCCGCCACCTGACAGCTCCAGAGAGTGCTTTCCCAACGTATGAAGCGTGTGAGATTCACTCGATGTCGATGGAATTCTTCGCTTATCCGTGGATGGAAGAGTTCTTCGGTGAAGAGACAGCGAAATACAAGTTCAATCACCTCGCAGGAAGCGTCACATTCCTTCCGTACGGCGTTGCGATTGACGAGTTCCAACACGTCATCTACAATCAACCGGAATTGACACCAGCTGAGCGTCGCGAAGCATGGCGGACGATTGAAAAGAAATACCTGCCGCATCGTGATTACGAAGCGAATGATTATCTCGACTCTGGCGCATGGTGGCATCAGCAGGGACACGTCTTCGGCAGTCCGTTCTACTATATCGATTACACGCTCGCTCAAGTCTGTGCCTTCCAGTTCTATGCTTGGATGGAACAAGACCGGGAAGCGGCTTGGAAGTCGTATCTCGATCTCTGTCGTGCCGGTGGATCGGAAAGCTTCCTTACGCTCGTCGAACGTGCTGGATTGAAGTCTCCGTTCGCTCCAGGTACGGTCGAGGCAGCAGTCGCACCGGTCAAAGCGTATCTTGAACAAGCAGACGATCTCGTGCTCGATCGCGTTTAATTCTTCGCGTGCAAGGTCGTACTGACTAAAAGTCAGAACATCTCGAGCAACATCAATAAAAGAAGAGGCATTTTCCAGAATATCATCTGGAAAACGCCTCTTCTTTTTTGCTACATAATTATAGAACGTATCTGTTCATCCTTGACTCCTACAGGAAAAGAAAGCATGACTTCCGCTTTCGTCAGGGTTAGGTAAGACCCGGCACACCGCATGAAGTGCGTGGTGCCGCGGCTTACCTCCCGCCTGTGGAAAGCAAGGATGACAAAAACGTTCGTAAAACGACGACAGGACTCATGTCATTCAGATAAAAGCTTTTCATGATACTTCCCGTACCAGACCCGAAACTCGTCGGCTGGAATCGGTCTTGAATAATAGAATCCTTGCGCATACTCACAGTCAAGCACTCGTAAATGATCCGCTTGTTCAAGTTCCTCGATTCCTTCAGCGACGACGTCATACTTCAACGTATGAGCAAGCTTGATGATCGTCTCGATGAGCGGTGCGTTTGAACAGGCATCCGGACCACTGATGAACGAACGATCAATTTTCAACCGCTGGATCGGTAATCGACTTAAGTACGACAACGAAGAATACCCCGTACCAAAGTCGTCGATCGCAAGACGATATCCCATCTGGTGCAACGTCTGTAACGCATCAAATACGCGTGTGTCTGAAAAGACACCAAACGATTCCGTAATTTCAAGTTCCATCCGTTGTTCAATCCCTGGATGAATCTCTCGGACATCGGTCAGATAATCGACGATCCGACCAGAGACGAGTTCTTTGACGGATAAGTTCGCGGAGACACGTAGTACTCCGAGTTCCGTATCCTTCCACTCTTCGACTTGTCGGACCGTCTCGGCAACGACCCACATCCCGATCTCTTCAATCAACATCGATCGTTCAGCAATCGGAATGAAGATTGCCGGACTAATCATTCCTCGTTCAGGATGGAACCAACGCAAGAGTGCTTCACAGCCATCGACCTGACCTGTTGCGAGATTAATCTGTGGTTGATAGAACAGTTGTAGCTCGTTCTTCTCGATCGCTTCTCGTAATTCTGCTTCGAGGGCGACCGATTCAAGATACTCCGCACTCATCCAGGACTCGAACCAGACCGGTCCACCCTCTGTCTGTTGTTTCGCATGCTGCATCGCGATGTCGACTGAGGATAATAAGGAGGTGACGGCCACCGCATCATCCGGGTAGCGGACCATGCTCATACTGATGCTGACATTGACGTATTCTCCGTTGATCTCATAGACATGTTCGATGACCTGCTTTAACTTCTGGTAATCGACGATATCCTGTTGTGCGACCAGCACGGCGAATTCATCTCCACCAATCCGCGCCGCTTGTCCGGTTCCGATGAAATGATGCTTGAGGCGATTTGCGAGATCTTTTAGAATCTGATCTCCCGCCCCATGTCCGTAGATGTCATTGATTCGTCGGAATTGCCGGACGCTGATCGTGACGAGTTCTCCCGGTTGAGGTGCTTTTAGAGCATCTGCCATCTTTTGCTCGAAACCATTCCGGTTCAACAAGCCCGTCAACATATCGAAGAGTGCTAGTTGTGTGATTCGTTCTTCCCGTCGGAACTGATCCGTCTCATCATGACAGGATAAGTAAAGGGCAACACCTGTATCGTCCTCTTTATTGGCGACATGGATGATATTGACGAACATGTTCAAAATCTTTTCATCAAAGAGCATCTTACAACGAATCGTCTGACTCTGCCCTTCCAGCGATCGTCTCAACGCTCGGCGCATCCGATTCAAATCAGCCGGATGAATCAGTTCTTCAATCGTCCACCCCGCTGTCGCGTTCGTTAATTGTCGAAAACGTTCATTTCCGTTCACGATCGTGTAATCCGATGACATCGCAAGGATCGGATCGGTATTTTGGGAAAAGAGCGATTCGATTTCCGCTTTTTTCTGTTTGATTTCTTTCGTCTTCGCGTCATTGTAATCGAGCAACCCGGCGATGATGGCTGTCATCGTCCGAAAAGCTTGGACGACGGGCTGGAAATCATTTCGCGCCGGTACGTCATAACCGGATTGTCGGCGGTCTTCCGCGAAGGTATTCGCTTCTCCCTTCAATAAAGAAAGATCTTGGCGAAACGCGCGTAATAACGATAAGGTCAACATCAATAATCCAAGAATCAAGACACCGGTTGCGCCAAACAGAAGCCAGGCATTACGAATGATTTGATTACCTCGATCTTGCATTTCTTGTGCGACTTGCTTAAGTTCTTGATCGTATAGACGATACATACTGGATTCATATTGTTCGGCTTGATTCGCTAACGCAACGTACGTCGAATCTTTCGGAGCACGTAATAGATCATCGAGCGTTTGTGTGTAGGCATCCATCTGTTCCCGCATGATTGCGATATCCTGACGTCCTGCGTCATTTTGAAGCGAAATCACGTCATACAAGGATTTGATGAGCGAGTCTTGTCGCAAAGGTAAATCAATCCGCATCTGTTGAATCCGTAACTGATCAATGGAACTAGGTTCTTCTTTTTGTCGAGCATTCTTCAAGATTTCAGCGGATTTACCCAGTTGTTCTTCCATTAAAATCAGATTGGAGAACACATTATAATAAGACCCTGTTTCTTTACTCAGCACGAGCTGATTGAATATGATTTCACTTTTGAAATTCGTCATCGTCGTGAAAAAACGATGATTCGATTCGTATCCTTGGCGTTGTAGTTTTTTGATTTCTGTCAGGACTTCTTCGCGTGTCGACTCGGTCGCTTTCATATCCGGAAGCCGGTCCGTCAATTGTTCAAGCGATCGATTCGCCCGCTCTGAAGCTTGCGTCAAATCGGCATCGTCATTCAAAGACGATAGATAGTAGCGCGTCACTTCCTGTTCGGCATGATTAAAAGGTGTCACTTCGGCAATCGTTTTCCCCGATGCCTTGAAGCGATACCCTTCATCTAACGTTTTCGTCAAATGCTGACACGCGACGATCAACGCTACCAGACCGATGATCGCAATCATCCATGAGAACGTTTTATAGTAGGAGCGTCTTCGAAAAGCTTCTACGATGAAGACTGGTGATAAACGTCGCAACACATCGTCCTCCCTAAATTGTCATTATGCTTCTATATCGTCGCCTCCTCCCATTTCGTGAAGTCGTTTTGGGTCAATAAAAAGCACTTCTTCCCACATTTCTGTGAAAATCAGTGCTTTTTTTACTAGTTTTATTCATTTTTAATAACTGACGTTCTCCCGCGCTACTTTTTTAGCAAAATAATCGATGATATCACGCCGTCGGATGATGCCGATAAAATGTTTGCCATCATCAATGACGGGCACGAAGTTTTGATCCGTAATGACTTCAATCATCTCTTCCATCTGCGCTGTAATTGAAACTGGTTTATAACGGACACGTTGTTTAATATCAGTTAATCGTGTCTGCAAGACATGGTCGTAATCGGCATGCTCGAGATTTGCTTCGAGTGCCCACAAGATATCGCCTTCTGTCAGCGTTCCTGCGTATTTCCCTTTATTGTCAACGAGTGGGACCGACGTAAAACGATGATGTTTCATCTTTTCTAGTGCTTGTCTGACCGTTGACTCAGGATCCAAATATTTCACCTCATCTTTAGGTAATAAGAAAAAAGCAATATTCATTTCTGTTCCTCCCTAGCCACTCTGTGACACCCTTTTCATTTTATCATGAACCCCGCGTTGATTCATTTCTCAAATGATGAAAATCTCTACATAATTCCTTCATATTTAGTCATGCTATATCCCGCTATTCCAAGTAGAGAAAAGAACTGATCGTTGAACGATACGATTTTAATTCAAAAGACTCCTTAGTTCCATCTGGTTGATTTTGTAGCGAAGCCTTTTTCGGAAGACTTCGGTTTTTCTTGGTTCGTTCTCGACTATCCGCGAAAGAGGACATACACTAGAAGCAATCCACTTTATTTCGAAAGGAGTCGTGTCATGAATCGCTTGTCGACATCCGACTTGACGCAAATCGCAGAGCACCTTTACGGAATGACCGGTTTTTTCGTCACGTACCGAGATCGTAATGGTACTCCGCTTGCTCTACGTCCAGAAGCTCCACCTCATCCGGGAACCTTGCCGATTGAGAATGAATGGCCCGTCCTTAAAAAGACTCCTTTACTCTATACCCTGAAAGACGGTACAGCCTACCTCTTTTTGGACGTTCCGGAACAAGGTATGTATCGAATCGGTCCTGTTCTATTACAATCTGCTCTCTTTCGGGCGCATATCCAAGATGAAGCCTATCACCAGTTTTATAAGGTCTTGCCGCGTACGACGGAGAACCGATTGATTGACTGTGCTCACCTGATGTATCGCTTGTTGCACGGGGAACCATTGCCGAAGCGAGAAATCGAACAACTGTCTGATATTCAGGAAGCTGAAATCCCACTCGTTGCGGATGCACCGTCCCATACAGGGGTGACCGCGTACCGAAAAGCATGGCAACGGGAGCAACAAATCATCGACTGGATCGCGACGGGTCAAAGCGAGCGACTCGCAACGACTTATTCGTTACCTGCTTATGGTGAATTCGGCACACTCGCACGGCATCAACCGTTACGCGCAGAAAAGAACCTGTTGCTCGGAACCGTCCTATTGAGCGCACGCGCTGCGATTCGCGGTGGACTAGAACCGGACGAAGCGTTCTCCCTAAGCGACCGGATGATTGAGACAATCGAAGCCGCGACGAGCATTGCCGAACTCCGGAATCGTCATGTCCGGATTACAGTTTCGTTCGCAGAAGCCGTCAAGGAACTCCAAGCGCTGCGGCACTCGCCTCATGTACTCGCTGCGATTCGCTATATTCAGCAACACCTGTATGAACCGTTGTCCGTCTCATCAATCAGCCAAGCCATTCATGTCTCGTCCAATTACTTGTCCGTTCTGTTTAAGGATGAGACCGGTCTGCCACTCGCCCGGTATGTCATCCGGGAACGCATTCGGGAAGCGAAGCGTCTCCTGCGCTCGTCCGACGACTCGTTGCTGACGATCTCAAATAAGTTGCACTTCTCAAGCCAAAGTCATTTCAGTCAAGCCTTCAAACAGACGACTGGCGAGACACCGACACATTACCGGCAACGAAGTGAATTTTAAGAGAGTCGTGCCTTTTTTTCGTTTTGTGATATCCTATTCAACAGGAACTATTTTCGTGAATCCGTTTTTGACGGATTCTTTCATCAAAAAGGAGAATCAACATGAACTCAATTAGTGTCATCATTCCTGTCTATCAAACTGAATCACAAACGAAGGCAGCCATTCAATCCGTTCTCGACCAGAAGGTGTCGATCCCGGTGGAAATCGTCGTCGTCTTTGACGGACCCAGCACATACATCGATGAGCTCCGTTCTCTCTATCCGACATGTACGATCGTGGAACAGGCGCATCAAGGGACGTATGCAGCACGTCGACGTGGTCTTGAAGTCGCGACAGGTGACTACGTTACCTTCCTCGATAGTGATGATATCCTCGCACCACGTGCACTCTATACGTATATCAAAGCCTATGAGAAATCACGCGGTGAAGTCATCATCGGTAAGGTCTCACCTGTCTACAACAAGAAAAAATGGCTCATGCCGATCGATGATGATCGTTATTTCTTCTATACTCGTACGAAGTTCAATTCGCGTCATTTGACGACGATTCACGGCTGGATGATTAAAAAGGACTTGCTCAATGATCTACCTGTTCTTGAGACACGATGGTTCGCCGATACGATTATCGCCCATACCATCATTTCGAAACTGACGAACCTGACATCGGTCAGTTATGTCGTCTATGGTCGAAACTCACGTAGTACGCCACTTGAAGGACAATCGCTCTACCAAGCGCGTGATATCACGACATTATCCGATATCTCACGGATCTACGGTATGTTATCTGCCCATACGAAGGATAACGACGTTCAAAAATTCTTAAATACGTGGTACAAACGTTTCATCTCAAAACGTGGTCGAGCATTGCTTGAGCGCAGTACATCAAAAAGCCAGCAAACCGACGTCTTCCGTCATGTCGCTTACGACTTGAGACGGGCGAAGACACAAAGCAAGTATCTGCAGGCATGGTCGACGGGTTCGTATATCATGTTCCGTTCATATATCACTGCTGTTAAGACAAAGCAGACATTACGGACGGCACGACGTAAAAAAATCAAGAACGGTCTCATGCTCTATCGTCTGCTCCAAAAGATGCCGGTTAAAGAGAACCTTGTCTTATTCGAGAGTTTCCTTGGACGAAGCTATTCCGATAATCCGAAGGCCCTTTATCTGAAATTAAAAGAACAACGCCCTGAACTTGAGCTCGTCTGGATTTTCGCGAATGAGCCTTCAGATGACGTCAAGGAAGCTTGCCCAAACTGGGTGCTCAAAAACAGCTTCGCGTATTACCAAGCGATGGCACGTGCGAAGTACTGGATTTTCAATACACGTCAACCGCTCAGCTTAACGAAACGCGAAGAAACGATCTACCTTCAAACATGGCACGGCACACCATTAAAACGACTAGGTCTCGATATGGAAGAAGTACACATGGCAGGAACGAACGCGACGCGCTACAAACGGAACTTCTACAATCAAGCACAGGAATGGAATTACTTGATTTCTCCGAATGCCTATTCGAGCGAAATCTTCAAGAGTGCGTTCGGGTTCCAAAATACGATGCTTGAGACAGGTTATCCGCGAAACGATCTCTTGTATGCGGACGATCAAGCTGGTCTCATCAGCGAAATCAAAGCACGTCTTGATATCCCAGCTGACAAGAAAGTCGTCTTGTACGCACCAACATGGCGAGATGACGAGTTTATCGCGCGCGGAAAATACCGCTTCGATCTCCAACTTGACTTGAATGAGATGCAGGCCCGACTCGGTGACGATTATGTCGTCTTGCTCCGGATGCATTACTTGATTGCGCAAAACATGGATATCAGTGGACACGAAGGCTTCGCCTATGACGTCTCTTCGTACGGCGATATCGCAGAGTTGTATTTGATCAGTGATGTCTTGATCACTGACTACTCGTCTGTCTTCTTCGATTACGCCCACTTACAACGCCCGATGATCTTCTTTACGTACGACTTGGAGAAATATGCGTCGACGTTACGTGGATTCTATTTCGATTTCGAAGAAGTCGTTCCAGGACCACTCTTGAAGGAAACGGATCAAGTCATCGATTATATCGAACAGATCGATACGAAATCCGTCGCTTACCAAGAAAAGTATGATCGCTTCCTCGAGCGGTTCTGCAGTCTTGACGATGGTACGGCAAGTGAACGTGTTCTTGCTGAGTTGTTCCCAAGTACATCACAGTCGATGATTGAGGAAGAAGTAGCAGAAACTGAATGATAATTATTAAAAATGAGAAATGGCTAAATAAGCCATTTCTCATTTTTAATTTCTCGTAGCAAAGATATCAAAAAATGCCTCCTTCCTTAACGGAAAGAGGCACTTCAAACAATTTAGTTACGGACGAACAAGGCAACGCTCTCGACGTGTGTCGTATGCGGGAACATATCGACTGGCGTCACTTCGACGAGTGTATACCCGAGCTCTGTCAATAGCTTCGCGTCGCGCGCTTGTGTCGACGCGTTACATGAGACGTAAACGATCCGCTTCGGTGCGACATCTGCTGCTGCACGCAAGAATTCTTCGTCACAGCCTTTACGTGGTGGGTCGACGACGATGACGTCCGGTTGAATACCGGCTTTAACGAGATCCGGCATGACCTTCTCAGCTGCACCGTACTCGAATGTCACGTTCTCGATCCCGTTCGCTTGTGCGTTCCGGCGTGCATCATCGATTGCTTGCGGTACGATTTCGATGCCGTAGACGTGCTTCGCTTGTTTAGCGAGTGACAAGGAAATCGAACCAATACCACAGTAAGCATCAACGACTGTCTCATCGCCTGTCAACTGAGCATACTCGAGCGCTTTCGCGTAGAGTTTCTCTGTTTGCAGCGGGTTGACTTGGAAGAACGAATGCGGTGAGATTTCATACGTCAATCCAGCGATTTGATCGCGGATGACGGACGGTCCGTACAAGACGACGTTCTTTTTCCCAAGGATGACGTTCGTATCATCCGGGTTGATGTTGTGCTGGATCGATGTAACGTTTGGTAACGCCTTTAAGATTCCTTCAACGATCTTATCGATACCACGAAGTTGTTTGACCTTCGTGACAAGCACGACCATCAACTCGTTCGTGTGATAACCATGACGTGCCATGATATGACGGATGACACCTGCTTTTTTCTTCTCGTCGTACGCTGGGACTTTTAAGTCAGCAAGGACTTTACGAACCGCTTGAACAGCTTCGTCGTTTTCTTTGTTTTGAATTAAGCAGTAGTCCATATCGATGATCCGGTGACTCCGTTTTTGGTAGAAGCCAGCCATCAATTTGTTTGATTGGAATGCGACCGGAACTTGTGCTTTGTTACGGTAACCCCATGGATCTTCCATCCCGATCGTCTCGTGGACCGGAATTTCAAGACCTGCTAGACGCGCGAAAGCGTCACGGACACGGTTGTGCTTGAACTTGAGTTCTGCATCGTATGACAAGTGTTGCAATTGGCAACCGCCACACTGGTTGTAAACCGGACAAGGCGGCTCGACACGATCGACACTCTTCGTCTTTTGACGAATGATACGACCGAATCCGTAAGACTTCGTCGTTTTCGTGATTTTGATCTTGACCTGCTCCGTCGGCAATGCGCCCGGGATGAAGACCGTATATCCATCGATGCGCGCGACCCCTGATCCTTCATGCGTCAGGTCGACGATCTCGACGACGTGTTCATCGTTCTTTTGTACTGGAATCATGAATATCCTCCTTAAAAACCTCGCTTCACGCGAGGTTCGTTTCTGCTTCTTGTAGTTGTGTATTGATTTGTTCCATCTCTTCGATCCGGAACTTTGGTGTCATGACTTCGAAATGAGAGCGAAGATTCGTCATCTCGCCTTCGCAAATGCCGCCAAACTCACCATCGATGTTCAAGCTCATCTCTGATGTATTCTTCATGCGGACGAATGAGGTCGTGACATGCTCGATGCAAGGGTCCGAGAAATGATCCCCTTTTAAGGCAAGACGCATGACACGAATCAGTTCGACGAGGTTACATTTCTTGAGAATGAAGAGATCGAACCGACCGTCATTGAGTGACGCGTTCGGTGACAATTTCTCGAATCCGCCGACAGAGTTCGTATTGGATGTCAAGAACAGCATGACTTCTCCTTTGAATATACCCTTTTCATGCTCCAGTTCGACATATGTCGGTCGGATTTGCGGAAGTTTCTCCATCCCTTTGACGTAGTACGCGAGCTGTCCGAGTGCCGTCTTCAGCTTCGAAGGCACTTCGTACGACAGTTCTGTCATGATGCCACCACCAGCGATATTGATGAAGTAATGGACGCCTGCCGATCCTTCAATCTTACCGATATCGACCGGCATCGTATGTCCTGTGCAAATGACATCCATCGCTCCTTCGATCGTCAATGGAATACGCATTGCCCGACCAAAGTCATTCGTTGTTCCAACAGGTAGTACACCAAGCTTCGGACGTTTGTTGTAGGCAGCCATTCCGCTGATCACTTCGTTCAACGTACCATCGCCGCCTGCTGCGACGACGAGATCAAAGTCTGCTTCGCATGCTCGTGCTGCTTCATACGTCGCATCGCCGACCGCTTTCGTCGAGTAGACAGATGTCTCATAACCCGCTGCTTCAAGTCGGTCGAGGATATACGGTAAATTTCGTTTAACCATCTCTTTCCCGGAAGTCGGGTTATAAATCACGCGCGCTCTAGGTCTCATAAGATTTTCTCCTTTTTGACTCAACCGTTCATTTGATACATAACTGTTTTATTTTACATGAACTCTCGAGACATTACAAAGCCAAAAAAGACAGCGTCCGTTTCCTCGCAGAAGTAAAGGAGGAACGAACGCTGTTTGATCAGGTACTTATTTTAATTTTTCAAGCTCTTCATAGAAGAGTTGATCAAGGAGGGCAGGGTTCGCCATTCCTTTTGTTTTCTTCATGATTTGACCGATGACGAAGCCTTTCTTCCGGTCACGTCCACCGAGTAATTCCTCGACGACGGCTGGGTTCGCTTCGAACATCTCGACGATGAGACCACGTAGCAATCCTTCGTCTGAAATTTGTGCAAGACCGTTTTCTTCGACGTATGCACGTGGCTCGACACCTTCTTCGATGACGGCTGTGAAGACTTGTTTGGCGATTTTCGAAGAAATCGTGCCACTTGCGATCAAGTCGATCATCTCTGCCAGACGAGCTGGTGTCATCTTGACTGTTTCGAACGTTTCCGTCGATTTATTCAAGTGACCTTGGATCTCACCGATCGTCCAGTTGGCTGCTGCTTTTGGCTCTGCGCCTGCTGCCAGTGTCGCTTCGAAGTACTCTGCCATCTCACGTGTAACTGTCAATTGCTTCGCATCATACGCCGAAAGACCGAGTTCTTCTTGGTAACGAACGCGACGTGCATCTGGAAGTTCCGGGATACCGGCACGAATCGCTTCTTTCCAATCGTGATCAAGTACGAGCTTGACGAGGTCAGGCTCTGGGAAGTAACGGTAATCCGACGCCCCTTCTTTGACACGCATGAGGACCGTTTGTTTTTTCGTCTCATCGAAGCGAAGTGTTTCTTGACGCATCACACCACCTGCAAGCAACAACTTACGGTGACGATCTTCTTCGAACTCAAGACCTTTTAAGACGTTTCCGAATGAGTTCAAGTTTTTAAGTTCTGTTTTTGTACCGAACTTCTCTTGTCCGTATGGGCGAACGGAGATGTTACAGTCACAACGAAGTGATCCTTCTTCCATCTTGACGTCCGAGACGCCTGCATATTGCAAGACTTCCTTGAGACGTTCGAGGTAGGCGACTGCATCTTTCGGTGAACGCATGTCCGCTTCACTGACGATCTCGATGAGCGGCGCACCTGTCCGGTTGAAGTCGACGACTGAGTGATTCGCACCCGTGTGGTTCATCTTACCAGCATCTTCTTCCAGATGGACACGTTCGATTCGGAAGCGTTTCGTTTCGCCATCAACTTCCGCATCAATGTAGCCATCGAAGCCAATCGGTTGATCGAACTGTGAGATTTGATACGCTTTTGGCGTATCTGGGTAGAAATAGTTCTTTCGGTCGAATTTCGTTTGATCGGCAACTTGGCAGTTAAGTGCCATTGCTGCACGAACAGCGAGTTCAACGGCTTTTTCGTTGATTTTCGGCAAGACGCCCGGATGTCCAAGACAAATCGGGCACGTTTTCGTGTTCGTCTCCGCGCCGTATTCCCGCGCACAACCACAGAACATCTTCGTGTTCGTGCTCAGCTCGGCGTGGACCTCTATCCCGATGATCGTTTCAAAGTTCATGATACATTCGCTCCTTATAACTTCGGAAGCGCGAATCCACCTGTCGCAAGCTCAAACGCATGCGCAGCGCGATAGATCGTCGCCTCATCGAAATGTTTTCCAATGATTTGTAAGCCGACCGGAAGACCGTCGACGAATCCAGCTGGAACCGAGATTGCTGGGACACCCGCTAAGTTGATTGGAATCGTCAAGATGTCATTCGCATACATCGTGACGGGATCATCGAGTTGTGCACCGAGTTCGAATGCTGGTGTCGGCGCTGTTGGTCCGATGATGACGTCATAGTTCGCGAGGACATCGTCGAAATCCTTTTTGATCAACGTTCGCGCTTGTTGTGCTTTTTTATAGTAGGCATCGTAGTAACCTGAGCTGAGCGCATACGTTCCGAGCATGATCCGGCGTTTGACTTCGTCTCCGAATCCTTGTGAGCGGGAATACTTGAAGACATCTTCAAGTGCGTCCGCTTCCGCACGGACTCCGTAACGAATACCGTCAAAGCGCGCGAGATTCGATGATGCTTCTGATGAAGCGAGTAAGTAGTACGTCGCAAGCGCATATTTCGAGTTCGGGAGTGACACCTCATCGACTGTCGCACCGAGTGCTTCGAGTTTTTTGATTGCTTCACGGATGTTAGCTTTGACACCTTCACTGACACCTTCACCGAAGTATTCTTTCGGAACAGCAATCTTCAGACCTTTGATATCACCTGTCAACGCTTGTGTGTAATCCGTTGCTGCGACGTTCGCAGACGTCGAATCCATCTCACAGTGTCCTGCGATCGCGCTCAAGAGATACGCGTTGTCTTCGACTGTTCGTGTCAACGGACCGATTTGGTCAAGCGATGACGCGAACGCCACGAGACCGAAGCGTGAGACGAGACCGTATGTCGGTTTCAACCCGACGACACCACAATAGGCAGCCGGTTGACGAATCGAACCACCTGTATCCGAACCAAGGCTGAACAAGACTTCGCCTGCTGCGACAGCTGCTGCTGAACCACCTGAAGAACCACCTGGAACGTGTTTCGTATTCCATGGGTTGCGAACCGGTTTGTACGCTGAGTTCTCGTTTGAAGAACCCATCGCGAACTCATCCATGTTCAATTTCCCGATCGTGATCGTCCCTGCTTCATGCAGACGCTCGACGACCGTCGCGTCATGCGCTGGTACGAAGTTCTCGAGGAATTTCGAACCACATGTCGTCGTCATCCCTTTCGTGACGATGTTATCCTTGACGCCGATTGGAAGACCAAACAATGGATTTGCTTCATGTTTCGCGACATCATCCATTCGTTTTGCTTGCTCGAATGCTTCTTCGTTCAATGAAAGAAACGCACCGATTTTTCCATCGACGCGGTCGATTTGATCAAAGGATTCTTGGACGAGTTCAGAAACTTTGACTTCGCCATCCTGAATGAGTGTGTGTAGTGTTTTGACACCATGTTCAAAAAGTGACATCGGGTCATTTCCTCCTTATTCGAACACCGCTGGGACGCGGACTTGTCCGTCTTCCCAATCCGGTGCGAGTCGTTCTACTTCCGTACGAGGAAGTGATGGACGTACTTTGTCCTTACGTAGGACGTTCTTTAAATCGAGGACATGAGTCGTCGGTTCGACGCCTGTCGTATCGAGTTCATTTAATTGTTCAGCGAACCCAAGAATCTTCTCGAGTTGTCCTGTGAATTGTGCTACTTCTTCATCTGTCACGGCAAGGCGTGCCAAATGCGCCACGTGGCGGACTTGCTCCTCATTAATCTTTGCCATGTCATTCCACCTCCGGAACTTTTGCGATATATTTTACACTATTTCTAATCATAGCACTTTTCGTCCAGACAAAAAAGACGATGGTGCATCGGGGGGAGGTCCGCACCATCGTCCTATAGGGGTAGCAAAGCTTCCGGGCGGAAAGCTTCTAGTTATGAAATACCCGCTTTAAATCAGACGAAACAAAAATACTGAATATTCATACTAATACATCGACGAGCAGATAGATATTGAAGACGATGACGATCGAGACGATCACCCATGCCAACGCGTTCATGAACCGACTGTTCCGATGTTCTCCCATGTACCGCTCACTCGCAGTCGCCCGAATCAAGGGAATCAAGGCGAACGGAATCCCGAACGATAAGGCGACCTGACTAAGGACAAGTGCTCGTGTCGGATCAAAACCGGAGAACAGTAACAAAATCGCAGGCAACATCGTCACGGTCCGTCGAACGAACAATGGCAGTTGAAGATGAAGAAAGCCGCGCATGATCGCGTCACCTGACATCGTCCCGACACTTGAAGAAGCGAGACCCGAGACGAGTAAAGCAATCGCAAACAGATATGGCGCAATGCCACCGAGCGTGACATGAAGTCCCTCGTAGATCGCTTCAAGCGAACCCGCTTGATACGTCGTGCCGTAAAACACACTGGCAGCAATGACGAGCATCGCTCCATTGACCGCTCCGGCAATCAACATCGCTCCCCAAATATCGAAACGCTGAATCCGTAACATCGACAATTTATTCGCAACGTGCCCCATCCGTCGTTTCGTTAAATCGGAATGGAGATAGATCGCATGCGGCATGACGGTCGCTCCGAGCATCCCGGCAGCGAGGACGATGCTCGACGTACCTTCGAATCCCGGTAACAACCCTGCCGATAGATCACGAAAGACCGGATGGACTTCAAATACTTCAATCGCAAAAGCAGCGGCGATGATTAAGACGAGTACGGCGATGACAGCTTCGAAATGCCGGAGTCCTTTTTGCTCGAAGCCGAGGATGACGAATGATAGGATTGCCGTCAACAGCGTCGCCATCCGTAAATCGATTGCGAACAGTAAATGAAATCCGAGTGCGGCCCCGACGAACTCTGCGAGATCGGTTGCCATCGCGACGAGCTCCGCTTGTACCCAGTAGAAGAAGCGAGAGACCGGCGATAACTCCTCCCGGATCACTTCCGCTAAACTGAGATTACTGACGATTCCAAGCTTGGCTGATAGGAACTGAATGACGACGGCCATCAAGTTCGATGCAACGATGACCCAAAGCAGCAAATAGCCATACTGAGCGCCTGCCGTCATATTCGTCGCGAAGTTTCCCGGATCAAGATACGCGACGGCAGCGACGAACGCTGGTCCAATATATGTCCGTTTTTTCGGTAAATCTTGTGTAAGTGGCTGTGTCGCCATCTCGTTCACCTCACTTTTTGTTTTCATTATACGCTCATTTTGCACAAGTACAACAAATATGTTTATGGTAAATAACAACGTATGAAGTGAATTAAAAAGGGATGTCTCCTGTAATCAGGAAACATCCCTTTTTGTTAATTAGACGATCTTCCGCTCAGGTTCTGCACCTTTTAGTTGCGCTTGTACCTGATCAAATTCGTCATAGATGGCTTGACTCGGTTCCTTCGTCACGAGACTACCGATGACGAGCGCGATCGTCGAAGCGATGAATGCTGGAATCATCTCATACATTTCTGAAATGTAGGATGGTAATCCGGCGACGTTCTGATTGATGAGGATCCATGCGATGACGACGACGGATCCCGTGATCATCGAAGCGAGTGCTCCGGTCTTGTTCATCCGGCGCCACAGTAAGCTGAACAGCACGACTGGTCCGAACGCTGAACCAAAACCAGCCCACGCATATCCGACGAGCGTCAGGATCGACTTCTGCGCGCCGAACGATAAGAGAATCGCGAGAACCGCTACGACGAGAACCATGACGCGACCCATGATCATCAGTTCGCGGTCTGAGGCACTGCGTTTAAAGAATCGATGATAGAAATCATTCGTCGCCGCACTCGAAGAGACGAGCAGTTGCGTCGAAATCGTCGACATGATCGCAGCGAGTAATGCTGCCAGCAATAGTCCCGTAATGAATCCTGGGAAGAGATCACGTGATAATTGAATGAAGACATTCTCTGGATTTTTTAGTCCAGCACTTTGTTGCGTGAAGTAAGCATAACCAATCAAACCTGTCACCATCGCACCAACGATCGAGAATGTCATCCAGATCATTCCGACGCGACGTGCTGACTTCATCTCGTGTAAGTTCCGAATCGCCATAAAACGAACGATGATATGCGGTTGACCGAAATACCCGAGTCCCCAGGCGAGGAGCGAGACGATACCAATCGTTGTCGTCCCTTTGAAGAGTTCCAGTTTCGAGCCATCCGTTGACCGGATCGTCTCGAGTGTATCGTTGATTCCACCACTTAAAGTCAGTGCAACAGCAGGTACGATCAACAACGCGATGACCATGATCATCCCTTGGACGACGTCCGTCCAACTGACAGCAAGGAAACCACCGAGGAAGACGTATGCGATGACGACGCCCGCTAGAATCCAAAGACCCGTCGTGTACTCGAGACCAAAGACTGCTTCGAACAAACGACCACCCGCGACAAAACCACTTGATGCGTACATTATAAAGAATATTAAGATAACTCCAGCTGAAACAGTACGCAAGACGCCACTTTTATCGTGGAATCGTTTTTCAAAGTAATCGGGAATCGTGATTGCATCCCCTGCATGTGCCGTATACGCACGCAGACGCGGCGCGACGAGTAACCAGTTGGCATAAGCGCCAAGCAATAAACCAACGACGATCCATCCACTGGACAGACCAGTTGCATACATCGCACCCGGTAATCCCATCAACAGCCAGCCACTCATGTCACTTGCTCCAGCAGAGAGCGCCGTGACGACGGGACCAATCGTACGTCCCCCAAGCATGTAGTCATTCATGTTCTTCGTCCGATAATACGCAATGACGCCTAGTGCGACCATCAGTCCGAGATACAGCAAAATCGCAAACCACATTCCGTTCATCCTTGCTCCCCCTTTTTTTCGTGATATAAGAAAAACGGGCATGCAGGTCGCACACCCGTTTCATCTATTAAACACCATTTCAGAACATTTCTGAAGTTGTTTTTGCTTGAAGATGTAAAGTCAAGTAATCCGGTCCGCCTGCTTTCGAATCCGTTCCAGACATGTTGAATCCACCGAATGGTTGGTAGCCAACGATTGCGCCTGTGCACCCACGGTTGAAGTAGAGGTTACCGACGTGGAAGTTCGCACGCGCGTACTCTTGGTTCGTCCGGTCTTGCGTGATGACAGCACCTGTCAATCCGTATTCCGTGTTGTTCGCGATGTCGATTGCTTCTTTGAAATCTTTCGCTTTCGTGAACGCGACGACTGGTCCAAAGATCTCTTCTTGCATCAAACGATCCGTTGGTTGAACGTCAGCGACGACTGTCGGTGAGACGAAGAATCCTGTTGAATCATCTGCCGTACCACCTGCGACGATACGTCCTTCTTCTTTTGCGACGTCGAAGTACGACGTGATTTTCTTGAATGCTGCTGCATCGATGACCGGTCCGACATTGTTTGAGACATCTGTCGGGTTACCGATGCTCAGTTTGTTCGTGTTCGCGACGACTTTTTCGAGCAACTCGTCATAGACAGAGTCGAGTGCGACGACACGTGAACAAGCTGAACATTTTTGACCCGAGAATCCGAATGCCGCTTTCGTGATCATGTCCGCTGCGTAATCGAGGTCGGCCGACTCATCGATGACCATCGTATCTTTTCCGCCCATTTCCGCGATGACGCGTTTGAGCCAGATTTGACCTTCGTTTAGTTTCGATGCCCGCTCGTTGATGCGAAGTCCAACATCACGTGATCCCGTGAAGCTGATGAAACGTGTTTTCGGGTGATCGACGAGGTAGTCACCGACTTCTGCCCCTGAACCTGGTACGAAGTTCAAGACGCCTGCCGGAAGACCAGCCTGCTCCATCACTTCGACGAATTTCGCTGCGACGACCGGTGTCGTTGATGCGGGTTTCAAGAGGATCGGGTTCCCTGCCACGATTGCTGCAACAGCTGTTCCAGCCATGATCGCGAGTGGGAAGTTCCATGGTGAGATGATGACACCAATACCGAGTGGAATGTAATCGTAACGGTTGTATTCGCCTGGACGACTCTCGACTTTTTTGCCGTCTTTTAAGACGAGCATCTGACGTGCGTAGTACTCGAGGAAGTCGATCGCTTCTGCTGTATCGGCATCTGCTTCGTTCCAAGGCTTCCCTGCTTCTTTGACGAGGTAGGCAGAGAACTCATGCTTCCGCTTACGGATGATGTTCGCTGCTTTGAATAGGACGTCCGCACGTACAGACGGATTGACGAATTTCCATGTTTCGAAGGCTGTGACTGCTGCTTGCATCGCTTCTTCTGCATGTTCCTGTGTCGCTTTCGAGACACGTCCGACGATTTCTTCTTTGTTAGCCGGATTGACGGAGACGATTTTATCTTCCGTCGTCACATGTTTTCCACCGATGACGAGCGGATAATCTTTGCCGAGTTCTTGCGTGACGAGTGCAAGTGCCTCTTCGAACGCTTTCTTGTTTGCTTCTTGTGAGAAGTCCGTGAATGGTTCGTGTTTGTACGGAATCATCTCTATTCCCCCTTTAATCTCTACTTTAAATCGCTTACATTCTCCATTGTACAGAAGCATGAGTCCGCTTACAATTATTCTAGTCAAAAAAATAAAGGAGCGACCGATTTGGTCGCTCCTCCGTTATCAATTATTCCTTCGCTTGTGAAAAGACGATCTCTTCGTGTTCAATTGAAACTTTGACGTCTTGCCCTTGGAATAACCAATCATCTTGATCCGAGACGACGAAGTGAATGCCATCGACGACTTCTTCGACTGCTGCCCGTTCGACTTCTTCCATATGAACACCAACCGAGAAACCTTGTGTTAAATCCGTTGAGCCACCATATTTTGCGAAGAAGCGAATCGTATCGCCTGATTTTGCTTCCATCTCATCTTTAAAGTATTGCAATGCCTCATCTGTAATATGAATTTTCATATCTATCACTCCCCTTTCGTTTAGTGTACCGATATCCTACTCAAAAAAGCGAATTTCCTGTATGGTAGAGACAAGATTAGCTATGGAAGCACCATGAAACATTCATCTTAGGAGGAATTCGAATGAAACGATCGCTCGTAGTGCTGCTTGCGACCAGTCTCGTACTCGTCGGTTGCGGAAACGATTCCCCGTCTTCTACAGATACCAAATCCCCGAAGACGACGGAAACAAAACAACAGAAGGCTGAACAAGCCGTTCTTGACGTCTATCAAACATACGAAAAAACGCTCGGTCAATCCGGACGAGCAGATACAAAAGACCTTGCATCGATTGAATATACGGGTGACGAAAAACAACTTGAACCGCTTGCCGTCGGTGCGAAAAACTTGAATGTTGTTCCCGGTAAGGTCGTCAAGTCGTTCCAAAAGGGCGACGTTGCCTATATCATCCACGAATTCAAGGATGCGAAAGGATCGATACTCCCAAACCGGGGATCGAAACTGTTATTGAAGAAAGACGACGAGTGGAAAATCGTCCTGACACCGACGACATTCGATCCGTCCGTCTTCTCGACGCTTGGCGACATGTTCACTGGATTTAACGCTGATGAATATGGTGTCAATGCGAAGGCGGCTGATGAGATCGGAAAAACCGATGAAAAAGAGCAGGATGCCGTCTTCTCTCGTGTCAATGCGCAAACCGATTATATGGCGCTCGAGATGAACAGTAACATCCTGATGATTTACGGTGAGGCGCTCAAGAACGAAGGAAACCCTGAGACGCTCGTTGATTACTATCAAGACTACGCAGACTGGTATGAAGAAGAACAGCCACTCCTCATGAAGACGGCGAAAGCCGGGACGGATTATGAGAAGTACTTGATCGCCCTCGATCCATTAAAAGAGAGTCTTCAAAAGAAGCTTGAGAAATATGCGGATCAATTAAACATGGAATTAGGATAAGGAGGAATTTTTCATGCAAGCACCTACATTCACCCTTCCGAATGCACAAGGAGAACCGATTTCCCTCGAGGATTATCGTGGAAAAAAAGTCGTACTCTATTTCTATCCGAAGGATTCAACGCCTGGCTGTACGACCGAGGCATGTGATTTCCGCGATGCGACGCAAGCGTTCGAAGAGAACAACACCGTCATTCTCGGTGTTTCTGCCGATAGTCAGAAACGGCATCAAAACTTTATCGCAAAATATGAATTACCGTTCCAATTGTTATCAGATGTCGATCACGAAGTGTGTGAGCAATATGGTGTCTGGCAACTGAAAAAGAACTACGGTAAGGAATATTTTGGAATTGTTCGTTCGACGTTTTTAATTGATGAATCTGGCGAAATCGTCAAAGAATGGCGCAGTGTAAAAGTAAAAGATCACGTTGCAGAAGCACTTCAGTACGTCCAAGAGCAGAAATGAGTTCAAGAACCAGTTGTTTTATACAACTGGTTCTTTTTGTATTCAATTCTTCTAAAAATTCCTAATTTTATCCTTACATAAAAATAATTTTCCGTAAAAAAACGTTGGTATTACACATAAATTTAATAATTTTGAAATAATCTGAAAATATTCTATTGATTTTTCTGAATATTGTATTTATTATTGATAACAAGTTGATCCGGTGCTTTCCACAGCTTAAGAATAAAAGGCGATGACCCCTCTTATTTTTAGTCGGACACCGGATCGCTATCCTATCGGTTCTTATCGTTTCACCAGATATATCTATTTCTTTTGGGAGGGATTTACTTTATGGAAAAGAAAAAGGCACTTGCACTCGTCGGAGCACTGACAATCGCTGGATCAAGTCTTGCTGCATGTTCGACGACAGATGAAGGTTCAAAAGAAGGCGGTTCGACATCTGGAGAAAAATCTTCAGACAAACAAGTCTTGAACATCATCAGCGGTTCGGATATTCCAGCGCTTAGCCCAACCGTCGCGACGGACTCTGTATCCTTCACAGTCTTGAACAACGTTCAAGAAGGACTATTCCGTCTTGACGAGAATCAAGAAGCAACACCGGGTGTTGCGGAGAGTGTTGATGTTTCTGAAGATGGACTTACATACACGTTCAAACTTCGTGATTCGAAATGGTCGGATGGTAGCGATGTCACAGCAAAAGACTTTGAATATGCATGGAAACGCGTCCTTGATCCGAAGAGTGGTTCGCAGTATGCGTACATCATGTATATCATCGATGGCGCTGAAGCATACAACACAAGCAAAGGAAAAGCAGACGATGTCGCAGTCAAGGCAGTCGATGACAAAACGCTTGAAGTCAAGCTGACTCAACCGGCTGAATACTTCAAATCACTAACTGGTTTCGGTTCATTCATGCCACTGAAACAAGAATTCGTCGAAGAACAAGGCAAAAACTTCGCATCGAAGCCGGATACATTCCTTTACAACGGTCCATTCGTTCTCTCAGAATGGAAGACAGATGTCGGCTGGACATACAAAAAGAATGATCAGTACTGGGATAAAGATAATGTCAAACTTGAAGAAATCAACACGAAAATCGTTAAAGAAGTCTCGACAGGCGTCAACTTGTACGAAAAAGGTGACATCGATCTAGCTGGCTTAACGAGTGAGTTCGTTGATCAATACAAAGACAAAGAAGACTTTGATACACGTCTTGATGCAGCAATGTACTATATCCAAATGAACTTCAAGAATGACCTCTTGAAAAACAAGGATATCCGTAAAGCGATCGACTCAGGATACGATAAGAAGCAGATGGCTGAAGTTCTCTTGAACAACGGTTCGATCCCTGCTTACTACTACGTACCAAAAGACTTCGCAAAAGGTCCAGACGGTAAAGATTTCCGTGATGGCAACGAAGGTTTCGGTTCATATGACGCATCATCTGCAAAAGCATCATTCGAAAAAGGACTGAAAGCCGTCGGCAAGAAGTCTCTCAAACTCGAACTTCTTTCATATGATGATGACAACTCGAAAAAAATCTCGGAGTACCTCAAAGGCGAGTGGGAGAAAAACCTTCCAGGTCTTGAAGTTACAATCAAACAACAACCATTCAAGAACAAGTTGGATCTCGAGTCTAAAGGTGAGTTCGAGCTATCGTTCGCAGGATGGGGACCTGACTACCAGGATCCGATGACATTCCTCGATATGTGGGTAACTGGTGGACCATACAACCGTGGTAAGTACTCAAGCGATAAATATGATTCACTCATCAAGTCAGCTCAAAAAGAAGTAGATGCTGAGAAACGTTGGCAGGCTCTCAAGGATGCTGAAAAAACACTCCTTGAAGAGGATCAAGCGATCTCAGTTATGTACCAAAAAGGTGTTTCGCTTCTTCGTAAACCGTACGTCAAAGGAATCGTTAACCACAAAGTCGGTGCCGATACTTCGTACAAATGGGCTTACATCGAAGGAAAATAAGTCATACCTCAAGACCAGATTCGCTGACGAGCGTGTCTGGTCTTTTTTTCCATATGAGCCGTTTGTCCTATTTTTCTGAATAGAATTAAAATTTCGTGTCATTCTGTTTTCATTTCCATGACTTCCATTTATACTAAGCAAAGAATCCGATTCACTTTATTTACAATATTTTGCGGGAATTATTCATAATTAATGGAAATGTACCGATATATCTAATACAGAGGACTTTTGCCTCAATACTACATCGAACTAGGAAGGAGGACTCACTCATGAAGCAACGTGTACTTACGAGTCAACAGAGTTATACAGAAGAGCAGCTTGAGATGATTGAAGCCATCCGTGCGGTCGGTGAACTCATCCAGGACCGTCCACGCCGTACTGTCTATCGCCGTTATGCTTTAGTGAATGACTGGCCTCAGCCAGAAAACATCATCCGTCAATTTGGTTCGTGGCCAGAAGCCTTGTCTGCCGCTGGATACGAGTGGAATGTCGATCAACAGCCAGAGGAGCTTGAGCGGGCACCGAAATATACGAAAGACGAAATCTTAAAGTCATTCGAACGGTACGCACAAGACGTCGGCTCTACGATCACACTTAAGAAGTACCAGATGTGGCGTAAATCTGTCCATCATGCACCGAGTCACTATCACATCGTCAAGATGTTCGGTTCGTGGCACGATGCGTGTACCGCTGCAGGACTTGAAGCAAGCGTCACTTATTCGAAAGCTGAACTTGCTGCTTCTCTGCGTCAAGCAATCGAGGAAGTTGGCTTTGCCCTCTCTTTTGAAGCATACCGGGAATGGGCGAAACGGAACAACAAACCATCGACGAAAGCCTTACTTCATCGCTATGGTTCTTGGTCAGCCGCGATCCATGCAATCGAAAACGAGATTCGTCTCAGCAAACAACAAGCACAATGAACTTATTCTTTTTCGATCCTTCTCGTTCATCCGAACTGGGAGGATTTTTTACATCAAAAAAGAAGATAGCGTCTCTGCTACCTTCTTCTACTTGATTTAAATGACCTTCTCTTTCCACTCCTGATACGATGCGACACGGTCGCGCCCTTGGAACTTCGCTCCGACGTACATCGCACGGTCGGCATTTCGAATCAAACTCGCGAGATCACCAAGTTCCTTTAATGTATCGATGCCGATGCTAGCCGTGATCCGGAGCGTATGCCCTTCGACTAAGATCGGATTCGCATGCAACGTCTCGCGGATTCGTTCTGCGACGATTTGGGCTGAATCAAGATCCGTATTCGGTAGTAAGATGACGAACTCCTCTCCCCCGTAACGCGCGACAAGATCCGTGATGCGTGTTGCTTGCATCAATAACTTCGCCACTTCAAATAAGACGACGTCTCCGACTTCATGACCATACGTATCATTGATTTGTTTGAAGTGATCTAAGTCGATCATTAAGGCTGAGAACGGATAAAGGTCGCGTTGTTTAATACGACGATCGCCCCACTCTTGAAGGGCACGATAGTTCGGTAATTTCGTCATCGCATCCGTCCTGCTATCGGTCAACAAGCGTTCTCGCTCGTGTGCCCGTTCCACTGCCCACGACAGGACACGAAGGGCACGGTATAGCTCATATCCAAAATCCTGCGTGAATTCACCACTTGCGTTCGAGGCAAGGAGCAACGAGCAGTTGATCGTCTCCGTCGCTTCCGGTTGAATGAAGAGGACCGACTGTGTCTCTTCCGGCAAGCTATCGTAAAGACGAATATCCCACTCCTGTTGCATCCCGTAAAGAAGGACTTCTTCTTTTTCGATGATGTCTTCAATGATTCGCCCTTCGACATGATCGGCTTTTAACTTTCGTCCGTCCTTCAACGAATAGTACACGCTTTGCTTTCCTTCTTTGAAATCAAACTTAATCCAAGCGATATCCGGTTTGACGAATTGATTGAGCTGTCGTAAATACCGCTCGATGATGAACTGGGCATCACCGTCTTTCCAAGCCGCCTCTTTCAATCGCTCGATCTGCTCCCAATGTTCGATCCGGTCTGTTGCTTCAACGGAACTTCCCAGTGCACGCTTGATGATGAATAAGGCAAACGCCGCCATGACGAGTCCGCTATTCCCGTTCCCTTGAACGACGAGTGTGCTGAAGATTCCGTATAACAATTCTGCTGTGATGACGACCGCTTCGAAACGTAGCAGTTGGAACATGACGTCACTTGGAATGTTTTCTCCAAGAAGAAATCGGGATAACTGGTATTGCAATAAGAGGACGATCCAGAGAATCGCAACCATCGCCAGTAACGGTACGATGTTTTCTGTCAGCACGAATGCTTCGCCATGTGTTCCGCCGAGTGCATTATAGGCAAGACCTGCTGGAACGATTAAAAACAATTCGAGTGCGACGTTGAAGGGATAGTTATGTAACATCCGCCGACGTCCGATTGGTGTATGAATCGTTCGCAACTGATAGATGAGCATCGTCAATTGCCCGACACAAATCGCTGATAATAATCCATACGTCAAGAATGTAAAGAGGACGAATCCAAAATGGAAAGTAAAACTCATATGACGACGACGGACAGGATCGACGACGAAAATCGTCGATAAGGCGGCAATCAATAAGAACGTAAACAAATCGACGCTGAGACTATAATCCCTCGACTTCGCAAAAAGATCGATGCCTATGACGATTACGAAAAAAACGACCCAGCTTCGAAGGAGATATTGTTGAAAACGACGCACAAAACATTCCCCTTCCTTTAAGTTATGTAGTTGTATATTACTGGAAATCGATATGCCCATTATTCTACTTTTCGAGCAAAAAGTCGAACTTCGATGGTCTCCTTTGATACAATTGACGCGAGGTGATTTTTTTATGACAAATACATTCACGCAACACGCATTTGATACATTTCAGATCGATGGACTAGAACCACGGATGGAAGCGATTCGCGAACGCATCCAGCCGGTCTTTCGAGACATTGGTCAGGAAGTCGCACCTGACTTAACGGTCGCAACAGCAGAAGATGTCCATGTTCACATCGCGCAACATGCACGTCGGAAGGTCAACCCTCCGAAGGATACATGGATGGCATTCTCACCCGATAAACGTGGATACAAAAAACATCCGCATTTCCAAGTCGGTCTGTTTGATGATCATCTGTTCATTTGGCTTGCCTATATCTACGAGTTACCGAATAAACAACAATACGCATCGAAACTGTTACAGCATACAGAACTGCTGACATCCCTTCCGGATGATTTCGTCGTCTCATACGATCATATGAAAAAAGACGCCGTCTCCGTTCATGAGACGGATATCGAAAAAGGATTACAACGTTTCCACGACGTCAAAAAGGCAGAATTCCTTGTTGGTCGTCATATTCCGGCAGAACAAGTGCATCACCTGTCACGCGAAGAATTACTCGATATGATTCGAAATACCTATTCGCATCTCGTACCACTCTATAAAACGATTAAATAAAAAGGATGGCCGAATCGGTCATCCTTTTTCATTAGTTATATTTTACTAGAATTGACATGACTTGTGTACGGTCGGAATTCAAATTTAGATAAATGTTGACCTGTTTTGAGGAAACAGTCATGACGTTGAATGTTTTATCGAGTTTCGCTGTCGGATACGCTTTTTTGACTTCCTTGACCGTCACAGTCCGCTTGACCTGCTTCGGATCATAGACGATTGCACTAACTTTTGCTTTTGTGTCCTTCACCCCATACGTGGAGCAGTAATGAAGAGCGCGATCCGCTGAGGCAAGACCATTTCCGCTTTGACACCAATTCGAGTTCTTTTCCCCCTTATAGGCTTTATGTACTTGGGCAAGTGTTGTTTTTTCAAGAACAACTTTTCCATCGAGTGAACGTGCTTGTTTCGCTTGTGTTTGAATTTCTTGCAGCCATTTGACGTCTGTCTGTTTTGTTGCTTCGACCGGTTGGTTATATGAAGTGCCTGACACGATGCTGACAGTGAGTGCGGCAGTTAAGATGATTCCTAAGACTTGTTTCATGATGATATCCTCCTCTGCGCCTATAAATGGCGTTGATAATAAACTCATTCCCCTATTTCAAAAAATTATTCAGTTTTTATAGTTTTTTTCTGGGAACTTATATTTATTTTTTTGATGAGAAATAAAAAAAGAACCTAGTGTCGCCTTGAACTGCCCCATAAAAGTTGGACATAAAAATCCAACTTTTATGGGGTGTTTTTTATGGTCAAATATACGAAGGCATTTAAGATCAAGGTCGTTGAACGTTATCTGACGGGACGAGACGGATACCAGATTATGGCGGAGGAATTCGGGATACGACCTGAACGAGTCCGTGAGTGGTCGCGTCTTTATAAGCGTTGGGGAGAGACGATCTTCGATCCTTCCTATACAACACACTCGCCGGCATTTAAACTGGAGGTATTAAACGACATGGCGACCAACGGACTGTCCTACATAGAGGTAGCCGTAAAATATCGAATTTCCTCCCCGGGGATGATCTCGAACTGGCGATCGACGTATGAACGGGAAGGGACCGCAGGTCTGGTCGCTAGACCGAAAGGACGTGCCCCGATGGCGAGACGCAAGAAGAAAGATTTTGAAGAGATGACAGAAGTCGAGAAACTCAAGGAGCGGGTCGAGTATCTCGAGATGGAGAACGCTGCGCTAAAAAAATTGAGAGCCTTGGTTCAAGAAGAGAATGCGCGACGAACCGGATCAAGGCGCAAGTAATCGATGAGTTGCGGGCGGTCTATCCCGTCCCGGGACTCCTCCGCGTGCTCGAGATGGCTCGGAGTGTCTACTACTATTGGCGGACGCGCCTGACGGGCGAAGACAAGTACGCGGAGGTGAAGTCGGCCATCCATACCCTCTTCCACGAACACGAGGGACGATGTGGCTATCGTCGCATCCACGCACTTCTCGAACGCCAGGGCTTCCGGCACGATCCGAAGACCGTGCGCCGTCTCATGAACGAGCTCGGTCTTAAATGTCTCGTCCGCATGAAGCGATACCGTTCCTATAAAGGACGGGTCGGAGAGGTCGCACCGAATCTTCTCAAACGTGACTTCAAGGCCACCGGTCTGAACCAGAAATGGGTGACTGACGTCACTGAATTTCACCTGTTCGGGGAGAAGATCTACCTCTCGCCGATGATGGACTTGGGAAACCGTGAAATCATTGCCTATACCCTATCGGACCGCCCTACATATCGATTCGTTGGCGAAATGTTGGACCAGGCAATCGCGAAGCTCGACGGAGAGGCACGCCCAATCCTTCATTCCGATCAGGGGTGGCATTATCAATACAGAGCGTTCACTGGTACGCTCCACGAACATGGCATCACGCAAAGTATGTCCCGTAAGGGCAACTGTCTCGACAACGCAGCCATCGAAAGCTTCTTCGCCGTGCTCAAGTCAGAGCTCCTGTATCTCAAGGAGTTCGATGACATGGATCACTTCAAATATGAGCTTGGGCGTTACATCGAGTACTATAACCATCGTCGTATCAAGAGACAACTAAAAAACCTGAGCCCGGTGGAATACCGGACTCAGGTCCTCAAGGTCGCCTGACAAATTATTTATTGTCTAACTTTTTTGGTTCAGTTCAGCCTGACACTAGGTTCTTCCTCATTTCTTATGCATCTTAAACTCTAAGAACAACTCATTGTAATGCGCGAGCATCTTTTTTCCGAGGTTCTCATAGACTTCAAGCGTATCGGTAACTTGTTTATCAGGATAGAATCGCTCATCGGTCCGAACCGATTTGTCGAGCAATTTCAAGCCTTCTTTGTTTGGTGTCGAATAGCCGACGTAGTCCGCATTTTTCGCTGAAATATCAGGACGCAGCATGAAGTTGATGAACTTGTGTGCCCCCTCGACGTTTTTAGCCGTCTTTGGAATGACGATATTATCGAACCAGACGTTTGATCCTTCTTTTGGAATGACGTAGTCGAGATTTTCGTTTTCACTCATGATCTCGTTTGCATCACCCGACCAGACGACACCGAGCCCTGCTTCTTCGTTCGCAAGCAATAACTTGATCTCGTCCCCGACGATTGCCTTGACGTTTGGTGTCAGGCGCATCAAGTTCGCTTTTGCTTCCTGTAGTTTCGACTCGTCCGTTTCGTTCAGCGAATAACCGAGACTATTCAAGCTCATCCCCATGACTTCACGGGCACCGTCAGCGAGTAGAATCTGATTCTTTAGCTTCGGATCCCAGAGATCCTTCCAGCTCGTCGGTTTCTTCCCACCAATTAAGTCTTTATTGTAGACGATACCGACCGTTCCCCAGAAATACGGAATCGAGTACTTATTGTTCGGATCGAATGATAAATCTAAAAAGCGTGAATCGATGTTCTTGAGATTCGGAATTTTTTGATGATCAATCGGAACGACGAGCTTCTCATCGATCATCTTCGCAATCGCATAGTCGGACGGAACGGCGATATCGTATGTCGTTCCTCCCTGCTCGATTTTCGTCAGCATCGCTTCGTTCGAATCGAACGTTTGATAGACGACCTTGATACCGCTCTCTTTTTCAAACTGTTTGATCAGTGCAGGGTCGATATAATCGCCCCAGTTGTAGATGTTCAAGACATTTTTACCCGAATATCCCTGTGTCTCATTTAACTGATTCAAGGTGAACAGGATGACACCTGAAATCAAGAAAATCGCGGCGAACAATTGAATCAATTTTTTCAACGATCATTTCACCTCCGGTCGCGAAAGCTTCGTAGCAGCTCGTTGGTTCAAGAAGTAGTAGCCGATGACGAGTAAGAACGTAAACAAGAAAATGACAGTCGACAGGGCGTTGATCTTCATCGAAATCCCTTGACGGGCGAGTGAGTAGATCTCAACGGACAACGTTGTGAAGCCATTTCCTGTCACGAAGAACGTCACCGCAAAATCATCCAATGAGTACGTCAATGCCGTGAAGAATCCAGCAAAGATACCTGGTGTAATGTACGGCAAGATAACTTTCGTCAAAACATCCCAACGACTTGCGCCTAAGTCACGCGCTGCATCAACAAGTGTTGGGCTCATCTCCTGCAACTTCGGTAAGACGAGAATGACGACGATCGGTACCGAAAATGCGATGTGGGACAGTAAGACCGACGTAAAGCCGAGCTGGATGCCAAGTAGCGTGAAGAAAATCAAGAACGATGCCCCGATGATGACATCCGGACTGACGATCAAGATGCTATTTAGCGTCAACAACGACGTCTCGACCCGTTTCTTGCGGACGGCTTGAATCCCGATCGCTCCGAATACGCCAAGGATCGTCGAGATCGCAGCTGACAACAAGGCGATGACGAGTGTGTTTAAGACGATGATCAACAAGCGTGAATCTTGGAAGACTTCCTTGTACCAATCCCACGTGAACGAATCGAAATTCGTCATATTGTCAGCGCTATTGAACGAATAGAATGCCAAGTAGAGTATCGGAGCATACAAAATGATGAAGACTCCGATCAGATAAAGATTTGCTAGTTTCAGACGTTTCATCAAGTCGTCGCTCCTTTCTTCCGTTTCGTACTCGTCAAGGCAAGGATGATCGCCATTGCGATGATGAGGAAGACTGCGATCGTCGCTCCCATGCCCCAGTTTTGTGTCACGAGAAACTGCTGTTCAATCGCTGTACCGAGCGTGATGACGCGGTTTCCGGCAATCAGACGCGTAATCATGAACAGCGATAATGCCGGAATGAAGACGAGCTGACAGCCTGACTTCACACCATCGAGCGTCAACGGGAAGACGACACGCCGGAACGTCGTGAAGTTCGACGCCCCAAGATCACGTGCAGCGAAGACGAGTGACGGGCTCAGTTTTTCAATCGCGTTGAAGATCGGCAGGATCATGAACGGAATGAAGATGTACACCGAGACGAAGACGAAACTGAAATCGGTAAAGAGAATCTGTTGTCGTCCAATCCCGATCGCTTCAAGCGTTTGGTTCGCAAGACCATACGTACTGAACAACCCGATGAAGGCATAAGCTTTCAACAACAAGTTGATCCACGTCGGTAAGATGATCAAAAGTAGCCACAGCTGTTTATGCTTCGTTTTCGTCAACAAGTAAGCGGTCGGATAACCGATCAAGAGCGAAAACACCGTAATCAAAAACGCATACCAGAACGAGCTGAGTGTCATCGTCAAATACGTCGACGTAAAGAAGTTCTGGTAGTTCTCAAATGAGAAGTTGCCGTCCAAATCAAGGAATGAATAGTAGACGACGAGTACGATCGGTGCGATGACGAACAAAGCAATCCAGAATAGATACGGGATGAGATACCAGTTACGTGATTTTTGCATCATAACACCCCGTCGTAGGATTCCAGACGCTTATCGAATTCTTCTTCCGTCTCGTTCAGTCGCATGACGTGAATGGCTTCCGGATCAAATGTCAGTCCGATCTGCTCACCAACCGTCGCCTTTTTCGTACTGTGGACGAGCCATTCGTTACCGACTTCATCCATACAAGCAATCTCGTAGTGCACGCCACGGAAGAGTTGCGAATCGACGGTGACTTGTAGTTTCCCCTGTGTCACGTTCGTGATTTCAAGATCCTCGGGACGGATGACGATCTCGACCGGTTCGTTCAATTCAAGACCACGGTCGACACATTCGAATTCCTTCTCGGCGAACCAGACTCGGTAGTCTTCCACCATGCGCCCTGGAATGATGTTCGACTCACCGATGAAGTCAGCGACGAAGCGGTTGATCGGTTCATCATAGATATCCGTCGGTGTGCCCGATTGTTGAATAACACCGTGATTGAGGACGAAGATTTCATCTGACATCGCCAGTGCTTCTTCTTGGTCGTGCGTGACGAAGATGAACGTGATGCCAAGACGACGTTGCAAGTCGCGGAGCTCATACTGCATCTCTGTTCGCAATTTCAAGTCGAGCGCTGATAATGGCTCATCGAGCAAGATGACTTCCGGCTCATTGACGATTGCCCGGGCAATCGCGACACGTTGCCGCTGCCCACCTGACATCTCGGTGATTTCTCGTTTTTCATAACCGGACAAGTTGACGAACTTCAACGCATCCGTCACACGTTTTGCGATTTCTGCTTCTTTCACCTTCTTGATGCGAAGACCGAAGGCGATATTTTCGAAGACGTTCAAGTGCGGGAAGAGTGCATAGTCTTGGAAAACAGTATTGACTTGACGTTTGTTCGCCGGTACATCGTTGATCCGTTTTCCGTTGAAGATGATGTCCCCTTCTGTCGCTTCCGAAAAGCCGGCAATCAGTCGTAAGATCGTCGTTTTCCCACAACCCGATGGTCCGAGTAACGTATAGAACTTTCCGCGTTCGATTTCAAAGCTGACTTGGTCGAGGACGGTCTGATCGTCGTATCGTTTCGTGACGTCCTTGAATTGAATAATCGTAGTATCTGCCAATCTAGTTCCTCCTTTATAAGTATGAGTCAGTCGCGGTCACGAGGACCTTCGTCTCTTGTGTTGACTCATTGCGTAGTTGATGGATTTCTGAAGCCTTATAGTAAAGTGTCTCTCCTTGTTTTGCTACAAAAGACTGACGTCCGAGCGTCAATGTGACGTTTCCTGCGAGCACATAGACGAACGTCTCGGCACCCGATGGCTCATACGTCTTGAATGCTCCCCCTGGCGCGAGTGTCAATAGGACTGGTTCCATCTCTTTCTCGTTCGATTCCGGAATAAGCCATGTGACATGATACCCCTGTTCCTCATCGGCATACGTCGTGACATCCTCTTCACCGTAGATGACTTTTTGATTGAGTGTATCCTCATCAAAGAAATCCTTCGGTGAGATGCCGAGGACTTCGAGGAGATGAAACAGCGTCTCGATCGACGGTGAACTGAGTTCCCGTTCGAGTTGCGAGATGTACCCTTTACTCAGGTCTGTTCTTTCCCCTAGTTCCTCTTGCGTCAATCCCTTTTGAAGACGGAGGTTCTTGATTTTTTGACCGATTGAGTACAATCGACGTCCTCCTCTCAGCGGCTTAGTTTAGTATAAGATGACTAAAAGTTTACTAATCACGTACCGATTATAGCGTATTTCATTATTTAATCAACTAAAACGTTCAATATTTTTTTAATGTTCATTTGACAGCGAGAACGCTTACACCTACAATTAATATCAGGTACTAATTTAAGGAGGAACTTGTTATGCGGATCGCTTGGGTCACTGATAGTACAACGATTTTACCGGATACGATCGCTCAGCGCGATGATCTTTCGGTCGTCCCTTTACTTGTCATGAAGGATGGAGAAAGTTTCGTCGATGGTGTCGACGTTGATGCAGAGACCGTCTATAGCTGGATTGACTCAAAACACAAGGTAACGACGAGCCAACCTTCGATCGGGAGTTTCACTGAGCACTATGAACGGTTGAAAGAGGATTACGATGTCGGCTTCGCTGTTCACTTATCGAGTGAACTGAGCGGAACGTACAACGCTTCCGTTCAAGGGGCAGAGATTGCTGGCTTTCGTCTGATTGCGATTGATTCCCGTTGCGGTATCTACCCAGCTGGTCAACTTCTAGCAGAAGCGATCGAACTCGTCGAAGCCGGGCACTCGATCGAATCCGTCGAACAGATCATTCTCGAGCGTCGTTTCGACCATCACATTGAATTCACGGTCGCGAACCTCGATCAATTACAAGCGGGCGGACGCATCTCTTCGACGAAGGCATTCGTCGGTAACTTGTTGCAACTTCGCCCGTTGTTCCACTTCGAAGAAGGAAAAATCGTGCCTTACCAAACCGTCCGAACGTTTAAAAAAGCGCATTCAAAGATTTTTGATCATCTTGTCGCAATCATTGAACGGGGGCAGGTCACGGATATTTCACTATTCCACGCGACAGCGTATGAACTGGCACTCGAGTGGAAACAACGACTCGAATCGCAATACGATGTGCGTGTCCGCATCGATGACTTAACGCCGGTTCTCGGTTCGCATACAGGGAATCCAGCAATCGGTATGTCCTTTTTGAACCCGACACGCCGACCGTGATGACTAATGAAAATGATTTTTGGGTAAACCTTCTTTAGAGAATAAAGGAGGTTTTTTGTTTGAAAACTAATAAATGGATTTGGCTCAACTGGGTCGGCTTCATCTTCACGATTGCCGTGAACGCCCTCGATGGTGGAAAGACAGGACGAATTTCCGATTCGATCATCACATTGTTCAAACCGGCTGGGTATGCGTTTTCGATTTGGGGATTGATTTATACAATTTTACTCATCTGGTTGATTTTGCAATCGATTCCGAAATTCAAGGAACACGAACTGGCGAAGAAAATCGGACCGTGGTTCTTGATCAGCTGTCTGTTCAACGCTGGCTGGATCGTCTCCTTCACGTTTGAACTGTTCGTCGTTTCCGTCGTCGTCATCGTCGGTCTTTTGCTGTCATTGATCGTCATCTACTCAAAAATTGATCGTGAGACGAAAGGATTACGCTTCAAGCTACCGTTCTCGCTTTATCTCGGCTGGGTATCGGTCGCGACGATCGCTGACATCTTCCTGACGATCAACGCAGAAGGTGTGACATCTTGGCTTGGAATTGGAGATGCAGGCTGGACGATGATCATGCTCGTCGTCGGAGTCGTCGTCGCTCTTCTCTTCATGTTTGCGAACCGTGATCCGATTTATCCGCTCGTCTTCGTCTGGGCGTATATCGCGATCAATTTCGAGTCCGATAACGGTCTCGTCGATACGACGGTTCTCGGTAGCGTCGTCTTATTGTTAGCCGGTTATATCTTCCTTCTCGTCCGGATGCGCCGCCAAGTCAGCGTGAGCAAGTGACGTTCCTTTCTTGTTCAAACGGCGTATACTAAAGGAAAGGAGTGAATGACCATGAATATCACATTTACATCGTCTGCTCAGGAGCGGATCCGCCAATTACGCGGTGAAGTATCCGGTCAACTGCACCTCTATTACGATACAGAGGGTTGTGGTTGCGGAAACTCTGGTATTTTCAGTATTCGCATCGTCGATGAAGCGACACCGGAAGACATGACGATTGATTCAAACGTCGGTCCCGTTCTCGTCAAGCGGTGGTCGAGTCATTTCCTCGATCAAGAAATGACACTCGATTACAACGCGGAGAAAAAAGCGCTCATCCTAAAAAGTGATGGACAATACTTTAATACGAATGTGCTCGTGACGGATCAAACAGGCTGCGTCCTAACGGTTCGTTCATAAGCGAAAATGAAAAAGGCAACTTCCATCGTGGAAGTTGCCTTTGTTTGTGTTCGAACAGACAGGTGCTGCGTCGAAAGCTGAGTTGATCGAGTATAGTCGAATGTACTGGATGTCTGTCTGCATCGTGCACGAGCTGGTGAAAACCTCCAGCGCTTTGCGTCCCCCCAGACGTCGCATGCATCATCCTCGCATGCTTATCTAGTATACGAACGGAAGTCACGTTTGGATTGCCTTATCCGACATTTAGAACCGTTTCTTCGATCGTCCGCTGGTTTAGATCCTTCACGTGCATCGGCTTACTGTAATAGTAACCTTGACCATAATCGCAACCGAGACGCTTTAAGAAAAGATGCTGTTCGAGTGTCTCGACACCTTCCGCGACGACTTCGATTCCAAGACTCTTCGCAAGCTGAATGATCATTTCCGTGATCGCTGTTCCCCGTTCGTCATGTGGGACTTCATCGATGAACGACTTGTCGATCTTCAGGATATCAATCGGGAGATGCTTTAAGTGTGTCAGTGAAGATAGACCCGTTCCGAAGTCATCGAGTGCAATCGTCAGACTGAGTTGCTTCAGTTCACCGAGCATCATCATCGCTCGGTCGAGATTCTCCATGACGGATGTTTCTGTGATTTCGAGCTGTAGTTGTAACTCGCTTCCACTCTTTAAGGAATGGTGAACGATCTCTTTAATCATCACGTTATGTGACTCGGACCGGAAGTGCATCGCGGATAAGTTGACAGAGACTTGACGAATGAAATAATCTTCCTTCTTCCAAATCTCCATCTGTGCGACGGTCTCCTTCAACACCCACTCGGTCAAACGGTGAATTAAACTGTATTTTTCAGCAAGCGGGATGAACTCCGCCGGTGAGATGAAACCAAACTTCGGATGATTCCAGCGAATCAAGACTTCCGCCTGATCGACCTTTCCTGTAGCGAGTGCGATCTTCGGTTGGTAGACGAGAGCGAACTCCTTGAAATCCGTCATCGCCCGGCGTAAGGAACCGACGATCAATTGCTCCCTGCGATCGGAGTGTAGCGCATCATCGTACACGATGAATCGATCACGTCCCTCGTTCTTACCAGCACGTAGCGCACTTTCCATCTGACCGATTCGCATTTCAAGCGATTCCTTTGTGTTCGGTAAAATGACGCCCATCGTTGCCGTCAAATGAACCGGCTGATCCTCGAGCGCAATCGGTTGACGCACGTCCTCTAAAATCTGTTCGAAGACCTCTGTCATGTCTTCTTGTGAAACACGTTTGATGAGGAAGAACTGGGTGCCGTTATAGCGAATGCACGCTTCATCTTCCTTCAACGTCCCTAGCATCCGTTCTGCGAACTGCCGGATGACCGCATCGCCCTTATCAAAACCGAATGTGTCATTGACCCACTTGTATCCATCAAGATCAAGTAAAGCCATCGCCATCTCTTGTTTCGCTCGACCGTAATGGGCATCGACCTTCGTCATGTGATGGTCAAGCCATCTCCGATTATGCAGTCCGGTCAAATGGTCCGTATACGCCATCATTTGTAGAGCACGTCGTTCCAAGTGAATATAGAGCCCAGCAATCAAGATGACAATCAAGAAGACGGGGATCGCGACTTCGTTTAAGATATTCGACGTGATTGGAGCGTCGCCGATGATCTCGGCATTAGAAGCTGGGATACAAAACGATGTACCAAGCATTCCGACATAATGCATCGAAGAGATGGCAAACCCCATCACGACCGCGATGGGAATCAAGATCTGTTTCTGATCGACATGTCTTAAGCGATGGAGCAGTAGCAAAGCGATATAAGCGACGGTAACGGCAATCAGAACCGATAAGAGGAATAATCCTGTCTCATACCGAACGGTTCCACCGAACTGCATCGCCATCATTCCGAGATAATGCATCGTGGCGATTCCGCCCCCCATCAGTGCCCCCGCTAAAATCACCTTATTTCTCGTAATCGTCGACGAGTACAAGAGATGGAAGGCAATGAAAGCAGCTAAAATGGCAGGAATGACGGATAAGAACATTAAAAACCAATCATAGCGAATCGTAACCGACAGGGCGAATGCCCCCATCCCGACGAAATGCATTCCCCAGATTGATAATCCCATCGTCAATGATGAGAGGAACAAGGCACGCTTCTTCAAGGAAGTCGCCTTCGCTAGACGCCGATTTAACTCTAGTGAACCATATGATCCGATGATGGCAACGAGCACTGACACTACGACGAGTGTCACTTCATAATGTTTCGTTAAGATGATCCATTCATTCATTGTATGAGGCCTCTCCTTAATAGACTGTCATTCTCCTAACTATCGTCTGCTCGGTCTCATTTCTTCAGTAAAAATTAGAAATTCATTCGATTTCTTATCATTTCAACACGCTTTTGCTTACTCCATTCAGCACCTTGCACAAAAAAAGCGAATCCGTAAGATACGGATTCGCTAGAGCTATCGATTATAATGAGACCGATGCGACGATTTCGCCCGTCGGTTTTTCTAAATCCGGTTCTGGTTCGACCGTGATGGCGACCGCGTCCACCTTGCCGTCTCCTTTAAGTGGGAAGACAGCTGCTGCTTCTCCATCTTTTTCGATGACACCGTTCGCAGTAGGTGTTTCCCCTTCGATCGTCCATAACTGATAAAGTTGCCCTTCTTGAAGCGGCGGTAAATCTTTCAACTGAACCAGCATGTACGATTTATCGTTTTGTGTGAAAATCATGCTTGATCCTTTAATGGACTCGGTGCTTTCGAAGTTCCCCATCCCTTTGATCTCATCCATTGCTAACGTCTCTGGTGTATCCGTATTTTCTTCCTGCGAGAGGAAGTAGGCATTCGCACCAAGTGAGAGAATCAAGACGGCGGCGATACTCATCAACCAGCCGAGTGGGACACTCTTTTTCTTCGTTTGTTGCTGACGTGCTTGTTTGATGTCTACCGGAGTAGTCATCGGTGCTTCCTGAGGAGACGCCGTCTCTGCTGAACCAAGGACTTCTCCAAGAATCCGTGCTTTCATACCTGCAGGAACGGGTCTCTCCGGAAGCGATTCAGCGATGGGAAGCATGAGTTCTTCCATTTCTAAAAGCGCTTCGCGACATTCTTCACACGTCGCAAGATGCGCTTCGAACGCGTCGCGATCTGCTGCGGATAATGTTCCATTGAAATAATCGATTAAGTCATGACAACGTTCTTCCATCTCGTTCCCTCCCATCCATTCGTTTTCGTAATGCTTGAATCGCGCTCCTGATTCGCGTCTTGACCGTTCCAAGAGGTAAATCGAGTCGCTCTGAAATCTGTTGCTGCGTCATACCCTGGAAGTAAACGAGTTCAATCAGCTCTTGCTGCTCTGACTTCAGTTCACTGACCGCGTCGCGCACTTCAGCAGCCGTTTCCCGCTGCATGACCGTTCGCTCGACCGGCTCGTCGTATCCACCATCGCGCTCCTCGACTTCGATTGTCGGTTGTCGTTTTTCACGACGGAGACAATCCAGTGCCGCGTTACGTGTAATCGTTAAAATCCACGATGAAAACTTTCCTTTTTGTGTATCAAAATCAACACGACCATTCCAAATCTTCATCCACACTTCTTGTATGACCTCTTCGGACAACCGGTCATTATTCGTAAAGCGATGGGCGAATGAGAATAACAGCCGCTCGTACTTATCGTACAATGTCTCGAGGGCTTGCTCATCACCGCTACGCATCAGATGATAAAGCGATTCATCGGATTGAGTGTGCATCCTTCTCCTCCTTCTGACGTCAGCCTTATCATATAGTATACGCAAGCTGACACCAAATCGTTTTCTATTTTATTCATTTTCTAAGTAAAAATCTTCACCACATCCATATTCCCTAATTCTAATAAAAGTATAGCTTAAAATTCTGCTGAATTGACAGTTATACCGTAATGGGCATAGCATAAAGATACTACATGACGTCAGGTCAACGGGAATCGGAGGAATAAAAATGGATTATGATCGGAAAATGAAGAACCGTGTTAGTCGGATTGAGGGACAGCTACGGGGGATTTTACGGATGATGGAAGAAGGGCAAGATTGCCGCGATGTCATCACCCAGCTCTCCGCTGCCCGTTCTGCGATTGACCGGACGATCGGCGTCGTCGTCAGTTCGAATCTAATTGAGTGCGTCAAGGACGCAGAACAAAACGGCGACGGACAAACTGAAGAACTCGTCAAGGAAGCGGTCAACTTGCTCGTTAAGAGCCGCTGATATAACGCTCGTACGGATAGTCTGCTTTGATAGCAGGCTATTTTTTTAGACGTTTATTTAGTATACCAGCCGTTTGATCCAGGTTTGATTGCGCGCCAAAACAGGTATACTAAATTGTTATTATCTGGACTGCTCGTAAAAGGTGTCCACTTAGGAGGAAGAGTACTTATGACCGTTTCCCTATTCATTGATGTCGCATGTAAGACAGGCGAATCTCCTGTTTACGACGCAAAAACAAAGCGCTTTTATTTCGTTGATATTCCGAATCAACTTCTCTTTTCATATGACCTCGTCACAGAAGCACTTAAACCGTACACGTTACCAAGCGCCATCACATCGATTGCCTTGACCGATGCACCGGATTTATTACGTGTCACGGCTGAACACGGATTCGGGACGTTTGATCTCAAAGAAGGACACCTGTCTCTTGAGCATCAACTGTCGCTACCCGATTCCGACCGAATGAATGACGGAAAGCTTGATCCAACCGGTCAATATGTCGCCGGTAGCATTAATGAAGAAGACGGTAAGACCGCTGGATTGTTCCGTCTGCGTCACGATGGCTCCATTGATGTCTTACATGAAGACTTGACGAACTCCAATGGACTCGTCTGGTCAGAAGATGGCAAGACGCTCTATCACATCGATACACCGACGAAAAAAGTCTATGCCTTTGACTACGCTCCGGACGCACCACTTTCGAATAAGCGTGTCGCCGTTGATCTCGAAGAAGAAGAAGGGTTCCCGGATGGTATGACGAAGGACGCGGAAGGTCACGCTTGGATCGCGCATTATGCTGGATCATGCATCACCCGTTGGAATCTTACGAATGGTGAAAAACTCGCTCATGTCGACTTCCCGGTCGCAAATCCGACGTGCCCGATTTTCTATGAAGATCGATTGCTCGTCACGACGGCTGCAAACGGAGATGATGCGCCACACGCCGGTGCCGTCTTCGCTGTAACATTTGAATGATTCGTAGAGGAGGGATCATCTTTTTAGAGGTGATGCCTCTTTTTCCACACAATTCGTCTAGACGCCTATTCAAAAACAGACGATACTAAAGAAGAAGACTATTCATTTTTTGAAGGAGTGAAGCCGATGCGCGTCACGACAATCGAACGTTTACACCAACTGCAGACGACCCCATCCTTTTTCCCGGTCAACTGCTACCTGTTTGAAGAAGCAGACAGTTTAACATTGATTGATGCTGGACTCGGAATCAACGCAAAGGCGCTCTATCACTATATTCGAAAGCAAGAGAAACCACTCGGTGCAATCATCCTGACTCATGCGCACGCCGATCATGTCGGCTCACTGGATTTCCTTGCGAACGCCTTCCCTCTCGCTCAAGTCTGTATCAGTTACCGAGATGCTGCATTGCTCAGCGGGGATGAGACGCTACGAGAAGGCGAAACGACACCCTTAAAAGGGGGTATTCCGAAAAACATCAAAACACGACCGGATCGATTGCTCGAGAGTGGTCAACAAGTCGGAAGTCTCAGTGTCATCGCCTCACCCGGTCATACACCTGGTTCGATCTCGCTTTGGCATGAAGGAAGCCGGACGTTGATCGCTGGGGATGCTTTTCAGACACAAGGGGGACTTGCCGTCTCCGGTGATGTCCGTTGGCAATTCCCGTTCCCCGCACTCGCAACATGGGATCCGGACGTCGCCCTTCGTTCGGCTGATCAACTGACGGAACTATCTCCAGATATTCTTGCCGTCGGACACGGTCCCCTCATTCTTGGACCAAGTTACGAGATGCGCCAAGCTGTCGATCGATTCTCTCAGGTCTTACAGACGAAAAAATCATCTCCATTCAAATCACACACTTAAAACGGGACTATATCATAAGTCAGTCTTTCCAAAGATAAGGGTGGCAGAATGAAAATCTGCCACCCTTATCTCATAACAAAAAGAATGACGCGTCGCACGCCATTCCTACAGGAATAAGCGCATTTATGCGCTTCAGAGACAAACAAGCCCCGTTTTCCTGCTTGAATGAAGCAGGAAAACGGGGCTTGTGTCTCGCCTGAGGAAAGGGCGTGAAAAGACGCGTCATTCTTTTTTTGAGTTAACCCCATTTTTTCGTCCAGTGGTTCAATTCTGTTCTGCAACAGAATAACGATAGACGCGTGCTTCGTAGGGACGCAAGATATCCGGGCTATCCGGATAGTTTGATACGAACAATTTTTCATGCGGTAAAATGAGGGCGGTCTGCATCGGTTCATCATGTACGTTGAGGACAATCCGCCAGACCTCTCCCTCTAGTTCCCGTTCATAAATATAGAGATACGGATCATGGAGTGCTAAGTCTCGGTACGTGCCGTAAACCATGATCGGATGTTGCTTTCGCATCTGAATCAGCGACTTGTAAAAAGCAAGCACGGACGATGGATCAGCTTCTGCCTGCGCGACATTGATGTCCGTATAATTCGGGTTGACGGCTAACCATGGTTTCCCACTCGTAAAGCCAGCTGCATGTGTACCGTCCCACTGCATCGGTGTGCGGGAGTTATCACGGGCAAGTAACTGCATCGACGAGAGTACGACCTCTGGATCCTCTCCACCAGCGACGCGCTCCGCGTATCGATTTCGAAAGGCGACGTCTTGATAAAGCGACGGATCCGAGAAACGAATCCCCGTCATTCCGATTTCTTCTCCTTGATACACATATGGAATGCCGGGTAACGTATGCAACATCAAACCGAGTAGTTTTGCGCTCTCGACGCGATACCGTTCACTGCCGAAGCGGGTCACTTGTCGTGTATGATCATGGTTGTTGAGAAACTGTGAATTGACACCTAATGGGTATAAGACGTCGTACCAGCGTTTTTGAATCTCCTTGAATCGTAAGAGATCCATCGCCTCCATGTCATCCGCGATTTCGAAGTGAAACAGCGTCCGAAGTTCTTCTCGATCTTCACTGACGTATAACAGCCCGTCTTCCGGACCAACGAACGGAATCTCACCGACTGTGAATAACTCTTTCCCCGCAAGGACGTTCGCATGCATCTCCTGCAAGAAGTCATGCACGCCTGGCTGATTTCCAAGGTACGATAGATCAAACGGATTGGCGACATCCTCGAACGACCGTTTTTTGATCAAGTTGATGACATCCATCCGGAAGCCGTCGATCCCTTGAGCGATCCACCAGTTCATCATATCGTAGATCGCTTGCCTCACAGCTGGGTGCTCCCAGTTTAAGTCGGGCTGTTCTTTGGCGAAGGAATGAAAATAATACTGCCCGCGCTCTTCACTCCACGTCCATGGGCTTGGCGCAAAGTACGAGCGCCAGTTGTTCGGAGGCGTCTCTTTCGTGCCATCCTGCCAGATATACCAGTCATCCTTATCGTTAATCCGCTCTCGCGACTGACGGAACCAGTCATGCTGGTCACTCGTATGGTTCACGACTAAATCGAGAATGACCTTTAATCCACGGGCATGAGCGGCCGTGATCAACTCCTGGAGATCTCCCATCGTTCCCGCTTTTTCCATGATCTCGTAATAATCGGCAATATCATAGCCGTTATCGACGTCCGGGGAACGATAACACGGATTCAACCACACGACATCGACACCAAGTGAAGTGATGTAATCAAGCTTATCGATGACACCTCGCAAATCACCAATCCCATCCCCGTTCGAATCCTTAAAGCTACGCCAGTAGACTTGATAGACGACTGCCTCTTTCCAGTTAGCTCGCTTCATCTTCCCACTCCTCTCCCTACTCTTTATTCCCGCTCCACTTATCTGTACCTGTTTATCCGACAATTTTTTTGAATTTCGAAAAAGTTCTTTTCTTTTGACTGAATATTCGTTATCCTTGACGACAATACCACGAAGGAGGCATTCATCCATGAAACATTTCGCTCCATCCATCGCCATTGATCGGCTTCCTGCTCCTGTCTTCGCTGAACTCGCGAACCGAATCGGTGCTGTAAAAGCTGCCGGACACGATGTCATCACACTTGGTCAAGGAACGCCTGACCAGACGACGCCTGTACATATTCTCGATGCCTTAAAACAAGCCATCGACGAGCCAACGAACCTTCAATATCCACCGTTTCGTGGACATGATTTTCTAAAGCAAGCCGTCGCACGCTTTTATGCGACTGAATTCGGTGTCACAATCGATCCGGCAACGGAAGTCGCGATTCTCCTCGGTAGTAAAGCCGGTATCGTCGCCTTACCGCAGACAATCGTCAACCCTGGAGAAGGTGTCATCGTTCCGGATCCAGGATACCCGGATTACCTGTCTGGCGCAGCACTTGCTGGTGCATTCCCGATCACGCTTCCGTTGCTTGAGAAAAATAACTTCTTACCGGATTACGACTTACTTGATACGACGGACGTCGAGCGTGCCCGGATGTTGTTCCTCAACTACCCGAGTAATCCGACGGGTGCGACCGCGACGGCAGAAGCCTTCGAACAGACAGTCGCTTTCGCCGATGCCCATGATATCTGTGTCGTCCATGACTTAGCATACGGCGGCATCAGTTTCGATGGTCCGACGCGAAGCTTCCTGCAGACGGAAGGGGCAAAAGACGTCGGGATCGAGCTATTCTCACTCTCAAAACGCTTCAACATGTCCGGCTTCCGGATCGCCTTTGCGATTGGTAATCCGTCCGTCATCTCAAGCATCGAGACGTACCAAGAACATCTCTACGTCAGTGCCTTCACACCGATTCAACATGCTGCGACCGTCGCCCTCACGAGTGACCAAACGTGCGTCCGCGAGTTAAGTAACTTGTATGAAACGCGACGCGATGCGTTGTTCGCGAAACTCGATGCGATTGGTTGGAGTGGACCACGACCGGGCGGTTCCTTCTTCGTCTGGCTTCCTGTTCCAGAAGGTTACACGTCCCAAAGCTTCACCGATCACCTGCTTGACGAAGCACATGTCGCCGTGACCCCGGGATCATTCTTCGGCGAATACGGTGAAGGCTACGTCCGGATTAGCTTGATTGCTGACGTCGAACGTCTAGAAGAAGCCGTCGATCGAATCGGAACGCTCAACCTGTTCCGGACACCTGTTGCGGAATAATTCTGAAAAAACATTTGACAGATGGGAATCATTTCCGTTAAAGTAAATCCCAACAGCATAACTACTTATCGAGAGCGACCGAGGGATTAGGCCCAACGACGTCCGGCAACCACCTGTAAGGAACGGTGCCACATCCTACAGAATGATCTTCATTCTGAGAGATAAGTTACGAAATCTTACACTTTCGTCGCTTTTTTCTGGTTGCTCTGCTACTAGGAAAAAGCGACTTTTTTTGTATGAGGAGATGAGCGGATGATTGAATTCAAACACATTACAAAACGGTTCGTTCGAGACCGGACCCCGATTTTCGCATTACGGGATGTCGATTTGACGATCCAAAAAGGAGAAATCTTCGGAATCATCGGTGAGTCCGGTGCCGGTAAGAGTACATTGCTTCGCCTGATCAACGGGCTTGAGCATCCGACACAAGGAACCGTCAAGGTCGACGGTGTCTCGCTCGGCGGGATGTCAAAAGCAGATTTGCGTCAACTTCGCTTGCGGACAGGAATGATCTTTCAGCATTTCCAATTGATCCAGTCGCGCAACGTCGCGGATAACATCGCTTTTGCGCTCAAGGCTGCTGGAGTCAAACGAGCAGATTTCCCGGAGCGAATTCGCGAACTCGTCTCGCTCGTCGGACTTGAAGGATTTGAGACGAACTTCCCGAGCCAATTAAGCGGTGGGCAGAAACAGCGCGTCGGGATTGCCCGGGCACTCGCGAACGATCCGACCGTCTTGTTATGTGACGAAGCGACATCAGCTCTTGACCCCGTTACGACACTACAGATCCTTGAACTGCTGAAGGATTTGAATGAACGACTCGGACTGACGATCGTCCTCATCACGCATGAGATTGATGTCGTCAAACAGATTTGCCATCGCGTCGCGGTCATGTCGCAAGGTGAAGTCGTTGAAGTCGCCTCAACCTATGACCTGTTTAGTCAAGCCAAGCATCCAGTGACGCAACATTACGTCGATACGGCATTACAAATCGAATTGCCGGAACGCATCTTACAGGCAACTCCAGGCAAGATCATCCGCTTGCAGTTCACGGGCGAGAAGACCGGTGAGAGTACGTTATCAGAAGCAATCCGCCGTTACGATATCTCAGTCAGCATCTTGCACGGCAAGGTCGACTACATTCAAGACGTCGCCTTCGGTGTCCTGATTGTCAGCTTGACGGGATCATCCGACCAAATCGCTCCTGCCCTCGACTGGCTCGCGACGGAACTTCATGCACTCGAGGTGATTCAGGATGTGGCTTGATCGTATTCAAACGATGTTACCTGAGCTCTTGAAGGCACTCGGCGAGACGGCGTGGATGGTAGGAATTTCACTTGCCTTTGCACTGGTCGTCGGGATTCCGCTCGGGATTCTCTTGTTCGTCACCGACCGGGGATTATTTTTTCAAAACCTTGCCGTCCGCCGTGTCCTTGACTTCGTCGTCAACATCGTCCGGTCGCTACCGTTCATCATCTTGCTGGTTGCCCTCATTCCGTTAACGAAGTTCTTACTCGACAATACGATTGGTCCGACGGCAGCATCCGTCAGTCTCAGTGTCGCAGCGATTCCGTTTCTCGCGCGACTCGTTGAGACGTCACTGCGCGAAATTCCGCCTGGTCTAATCGAAGCAGCGGAAGCATGTGGGGCGAAACCATTACGGATCATCGTCAGTGTCCTCTTACCGGAAGCACTCCCTGGCATCATTCAGAGCATCACATTAACGACGATCAGCTTGATCGGCTTCTCAGCGATGGCTGGTATCGTCGGCGGTGGAGGTGTTGGTGACCTCGCGATCCGTTTCGGTTATTATCGCTACGATAATCTCATCATGATCGTGACGATCGTCGTGCTCATCGTCATCGTTCAAAGTATTCAAGCACTTGGCAATCAACTGGCGCGAAAAACAGATAAACGCTAATCATACATACAAAGGGAGAGTGGAATCATGAAAAAACGATATGCCTTTTTAGCAACAGCCTTACTCGGTGCAGGAGTCCTCGCGGGATGTGGAGACAGCAGTGCTGATGAAAAGGACAAGACGATCAAGATTGGTGCGACAAGCGGTCCGTATAGCGACATGGTCAAACAAGCGATCCAACCGCAACTCGAAAAGAAAGGCTATAAAGTCGAAATCGTCGAGTTCAGCGATTACATCCAACCGAACATCGCTCTCGGTAGCGGGAACATCGACGCCAACTTGTTCCAACACTCGATCTATCTCAAGACGTTCTCTAAAGAAAAGAACCTCGATTTAAAAGGACTCATCACGGTTCCGACAGCACCGATGGGACTATACAGTAAGACAGCGAAGACACTTGACGACGTCAAGACAGGTGCTGAAGTCGCGACGCCGAATGATCCGACGAACCAAGCACGGGCACTGAACTTACTTGCGGAACAAGGCTGGATTGAACTGAAGCCGGATGTCGATCCACTAACCGTTTCAGAGAAGGATATCGTCAAGAATCCGAAGAAACTCGTCATTAAACCACTCGAGGCGGCTCAATTGCCACGCGCCGTCGAAAGTGTCGACATTTCAGCCGTTCCAGGGAACTTCGCACTTGCTGCGAAATTCGACTTACTTGATGCGTTAGCGCTTGAGACGATGGACGAACAATACCGTAACCTCGTCGCTGTCCAAACGAAAGATGCGGACAAGCAAGTCGCAAAAGACTTAAAAGCAGCCGTCGAATCGGACGCTTTCAATACAGTCATCGAAAAATCATTCAAAGGCTTCAGTAAACCTGAATGGGCAAACTGATGTAAAAAACGACCGGAATTCAACGAGATCACCTCTCTTTGAATTCCGGTCGTTTTGTGTTAGAACCGATACCACATCAGTTCTTCATCATGATAGATATCATCGATTTTCAGCGCCCGCGGTTCAATCGCGTATGATTCAAAACCAAGTGATCGATACAACGCTTTAGCAGCTTCATTCGTCCGGACGACCGAGAGATGGACTTGCTCAATCACAGGATGCTGCTTTAATGTACGTAATGCCTCTTGTACGAGGCGCCGTCCGATTTGCTGTTTTCGGGCGTGTAGCGTGACGTACATCGCAAATAAATTCGCTCGATGTTTCACCTTAACCGGTTCTAAGTTGACAATCGTGACGACACCGACGAGTTCATTTTCATGAAACGCACCGAACGTCATCGACTGTTCGCTTTCAAGACGAGTTGCGTACCGTTCGATGGGTCGATCTTTTTCTGCTTCATAATCAGAGCCGAATGCCTCCGGATGGTTTCGTAAGGCTTCTAACCGCAATGCTTTGTAACGAGTTGCATCTTCTGCCGTCAATTGACGTATTTTCAACTGCTCCACCCCCTACCTGTAGTATAGAACGAACTAACTCGTAAAAAAGAGGACGACATCGAGCGATATCGTCCTCCATTCTTCTATTTAAGGTGTTCGGAAATTAATCGTGAAGTACGGTGCGTTGTCTCGGAATGCTACACCGACATCCGCCTGCTTGAAGCTCTTTTGAAGGATGTTATCGCGGTGTCCTTTCGAGTTCATCAAGCCCCAATGCGCCGCAAAGACATTCGGATAGCCCATCGAGAGATTCTCACCGGCTCCCATGAACTTGATACCGCCTTGTTTCATTCGATCGAACGGGTCACGCCCTTGTGGATCCGTATGCGAGAAGAAATTGTTCTTCGCCATGTTTTCGCTGTGACCACGTGTAACCGGCTTCAGTGCCGTGTACGGTGCTAATGGATTTAATTTATAGTCGGCTCGTTCCCAGTTCATCAACCGAAGCATCAGTTTCTCATCTGTCGTTCGTAACGCATTCGACGTCGTACCGTAGAAGCCTTTTTTCTTCGCTTCGACGTCTTTTGGAATCGCAAGCGTCGCTTTGACTTTATTGCCGTCATGTTGATCGAAGAAATATGTCACGTAATTGCCTTTCTTCTCATAGACGGCGGCATGATCCAGATTCAACATGTAGTTCGTATTGCCTTTACGATAGGACTTCACTGCGGTCCAACCTTTTTTCTTCAAGGAAGATTCCGTATCCTTATTCAAGACCGCGCCTTGCGTCGTCACCCCGTTCTTGAAACGATACTTCCCATAATCTTTTCCATCCTTCGTCAAGGCGACGAATTCCTCCGTTGATGTCCGTCTGACTTCCCAGTCGTATCCCGGATACTCACTGCTATATCGATCAATCAGCTTGCCGCCGCTTTTCGGGTAATCGGCTTCTGCTTGTTCCATTGGAATGTTTTCGTAGCCGAAAAAGGCTACTGCTGCTACTCCGATGATTAGCCATTTTTTCATGCCCTCGTTTCGCCTCCTTCTATTTCATTACCTTTATTTTAAAAGAAAATCATTCCTTCGAACAGTCATCGGCTCTCATTTGTCTAAATCACATCTTTCGTCCACAAATCCGACATATTCCATGAGAGCGCTACCATTTCAAAAAAGCTTTTGTTTAAACGATTCTTGAAAGTATTTAATACACATACTAAATGATTTTCCCCTTTTATTAAAATGTGTGAACATTCTTTTATTTCATTCTAAACGATTTTTGATTGCTCTCCGATTCTCGACTCGGTATCATTAGAATTCGTAAGCCAAACTTTCAATGCTTTTCCAAATAACATAATGATATGAAGGAGTTGACCTATGGTTTTACTGTATTTCATTTATGAATCCATTGCTTTTTTGCCGATTCAACAATACTTATTTTCCGGCTGGATGATTCTTGTCGCGTTGACCGTATCGTTTAGCTTGGCTAATGCACATGAAGATGTCCGACTCAATCAACGGCTCGGTTTCGAGTTACTTGTTCCTGGATCGGGTATGCTGCTCTCTAAGAAGTTCATTCCTGGTCTTGCTATCATCCTTTTTTTAATCTTGATCCACTTCACGTATATGTTCCGCGCCATCCCTCTACCGATTGCTTTAATTTCGACACTCTCGATCAGTACACTCTCACTTCTTTCGCTTTTTATACCAGCACGCAAAAAAGCGGACCGCTAAGTCCGCTTTTTAATTTATTGATATTTTGTTGTTTCAGTTAGTTTATATTTATTCGACAGTTCGAGCCAAATCGTTTTTCCTTTGATCGTTTTCACTTGAATGTATGGACGACCTTGCGAAACACGAAGTGCGAGCAATTCACCTTGTTGGTCGGCATGTGTTTCACTTGCTTTATCCCAGTTGCGTCCTAGTTTTCGTTCAATGAAGATATGTTTTCCTTTTTGGACAGCGCGCCAGATGCCGACTTCTGCTTTTCCTTTGACCGGTACGGCCGTCTCTGCACCTTGAATTGAGATGATCGCTGGGTCGTGATCACTCGCGCTACCGTCTGCTTCCATATACTCTGAGTTGATGTTAACGATATCCGACGACGTATACGACTTCAAGTTATTCGAGATTAAGATATGGTCGAGCACTTGAGCGTTTCCGTTATAGACATACGAGTACCGCTCTGATTCCGGCAGATCATCGACTGTGTTCCACAAGTTATCGCCTTTTAAGATATCAAGCGTCTTCGAGAACTGGAAGTCATTCAAGTCACCGAGTACGACAACGTTCGATCCTTTGACTTCCGTCTTCAATTCAGAGACGAAATCTTGGACGATGTTCGCGATCGCATGACGCTGGACTTCACTTTTACGTACGACCGGCTGGTTCTTACCGAAGTCAGCTCCGTCGCCACCTTTTGAGTTAAAGTGGTTGACGATGACATGATACGAATCACCGTTGAAGAGGAATTCCGCGACAAGCGGTTTCCGTGAACTCGCGAAGTTCGGATCCGTCGGCTGAATGCGACCCGGGTTTTTCGTCAGCTTGCCGTTCTCAACCGCAACAGCTTCCGTTGCGCCACCTTTTTCACCTGGTGCGAGTGATACACGTGCTGGATTGTAGAGGAATCCGACACGGATATTTCCGCCCGGCTGTCCACCATCCTTCTTGTCTTCTGGTGCGATGTCCGTATAGGCATAGCGGACACCTGTTTTCGCTTCGATTGCCGCGATCAATGTCTCGAATGATTTCGAAGCATCGACTGTGCCACTATCCGTTGCGCCATCATTATCCTGCATCTCTGTCAAACCGACGATGTCCGGTGTTTTCAAGAATGTTGCGATACCTTCTGAGACACGGTCGACTTTTCCAGCGTCTGCCGTTGAAGCGAAGTTCTCGACGTTGTACGAAGCGACAGTCAAACGAGATTTACCTGTTTCGATATTCGTTGGTTGACGATCCGCTTCGCGCGTGACGAGTTTCGGAAGGTCCGCTGCTTTTGCGAGTACTTTATAAGCCGAATAGTTGTAGCTCATGACACCTTCGATCGTTCCGTTGAATGTATCACCGGCTTTCGCGCGGTAAGACGAGCTACCCATCTCAACGAAGAGACGTTCTGGATTCACGTTGTCCTTCGTCAGGATCGGAGTTCCGCGTTTCGTGTAGACCTTATCTGCCGTCTGCGTCCGAACTGGAATCGTCCGGTTCGCTTGTGGACCTGTGACGATTGCGTTCGGTAAAGCGACACGCATACCTTCTAAGCTTTCGTATAAGTCAATCGCATCTTCTTCTGGATCAAACTGGGCGAACGAATCGTTGTCGACGACTTGAGTCGGAATCAAAACCCCTTCATCACCAAGAACGATGCTTGCTGGTAATCCTTCGTTGAGTGCACCCTTCACGAGATTGACCGTACTGATTTCCGTGACCGCTAAATCTGTATCGAACTTATCGCTGTAGCCACCAAGCAACCACTCTTTGACATATCCTGTCGTCGCGACTTTTTGTCCAATGGCAGCACCATGGTTTTTCGCGTAGACGAGAATCCCTTCCGACGTCCGGCTGTCGTTATCCGGATTCGGATCTTGCATGTAGAAGTTGTTCGCATCGACGACGTACGTGACGACACCTGTCGTCCGGACGAGTTGATCTGCGTACGGCGACGTATGCGCAACGCCTTGGATGTTGCTGATTTTCGTGATCGGTGGTGCGATATAGTACTTGAATGTCGAAACCGCTGACGTTTTACCGTCCTTGACGGCAACTGCTTGAATCGTCACTTCATCGTTGATCGTGATCGGTGACGTATACACCGGACTGTCGACAGTTGGTGTCGTGCCATCAACCGTGTAATGAATCGTTCCTTCACCTGACAATGTCACTTGATCTCCACGTTCAACTTCACCGACTGGAGAAGCTGTAGGTGCTGCAAGAACGTCGCCCGCTTCTGTCTGATGACTACCGAGATTCGTCAGTGTATCGACCGGGAAGCTCGTCCACTGTGATGGTTCGTATGTTTTAGCACCAGACGTGACGCCCGCATTCCGCACGAGTGTCGTATCTTTTGCAAAATCCGTTGATGAACCGAGTGGTCCGATGATATCAAGAACGACGTCGCCTTTTTTCAGTGCAATTGGATCATTCCCGTTGAAGTTTAATGATCCCGTCGTCAATTGTGCTTTTGCTTTGATGTCCGCATTCGCACTCGAATTCGCGATAACGAACGTTTTACCTGGATCCACTTTCCCCGATAGTGTGATTTTCGCTTCTGATGGTCCACCGTTCGTATATTGAACGAGTGTATAGTCTGCTAAATCAATGATTTGCCCCGATCCATTGTACAGCTCGATTGCCTTGTTATTGCTTGTTCCTTCTATGTATTCAGACAAGATGACGCCTTCGCCTTCTGCCCCGACAAGACCCGCTTGTGGAAGGATTCCTGCTGTTAACACTCCGGCCAATGCCCACTTTCCAAACGTACTGCCGTATTTCATGATGAGACCCCCTATTGAATTTTCTGACACTTCTTAATAATATCAGATTATATTCTCAATAGTGTATATTTTTCGTAAAAAAAGATACCATCCTTCGTAAATGAAAGAAATGGTATCGCTTACAATTTTTTATTGTTCGTCTTTGTGACTTTCGTACCATTTTTCAGCTTGCGATGTCGCGATCGGAATGGCGCGTCCCTCTTCATACCCGTCTTTTAATAACGCGTTCGCGATCTCGATTGCTTTCTTTCGAAGTGGCGGATCAAAGTTCTTGAATGACTCCGGATAGTCGTTCTCATTCCATGGCATGTCGTCACCCCCTTATTTCAGCATTACCCGAAAAAAGGCACAAAAAAAACGCCTCATCAGCGTGTCGTTGTTTTGGTTGTCATGAGAATCGAGGATTACAGGTGATCAAAACACCTGAAACGACGAAAGCCCTACCTCTCTTTCGTTGTTACGGCTCCTTGGCCGCGCCAGCTGAATCAAGCATTTTAGCAAGAATCGTGATGCGTCTGCAACGGACGCATGATACTGGGATTTTTAGAAATAGCTCGGGAATGAGCGGAAAAGTATCGATTGGAAGGTTTATCTTGCTGGGTCAACTTCTCCTCGTAGTATGAAGAAGGACAAAATAAAAGCGATGACTTATGTCTGACTCATTTGTCAGTAGCGGTCTAAAAATCCTGACCTGTCGATTTAATTGTATGATATGGATTGAAGATTCTCACATGAGTGATCATCCCCGATTCATGACTTATACCAATCTATCACACTTTCTTTTATAAAGTCAATCTTTCTTTTTAAAAATCGTTTTCTCCTGTCTTAGAATTGGAGTTGCACCTGCCGTAAAAGCCGAGTATCGTGAAGAGGACTCATTACTATAGAAGAAACGAGGGAAATCCATCATGTCGAATCGACTTATCCATGAAACGAGTCCCTACCTATTGCAACACGCTCATCAGCCTGTCGATTGGTACCCGTGGGGCGAAGACGCCTTCACTGCCGCTCGGGAAAGCGGCAAGCCGATCTTTTTATCGATTGGTTACTCGACGTGCCATTGGTGCCAATATTTTATTACATCCTAAAATTTCACCTCCTTATTTAAAATGTATTTTTTTAAATATCGATAGGTATAATCTTTCTTTCTTCATCTATTATTGACCAACCTCCGCTAGCATTAATTCCAATTAATTTCCCTTGGGAATTATAGCAAGCAATACATTCTCGTTGAAATTCAAATATTATCTTTTCTTCGTAACTTCCATCTTCAAAATTAGTTTTTCTAGTTTTATTAATTACTTCATCCTCATCATATACTATTGAATATTCTTCCAATGGATATGAAGTTTTGATGTTGAAAGCCCTTCCTGTTTCCATATCAATATCGGCATAGACTTTTTTTCCAGAAAGAGTTGTTTGCTTATAAGAAATCACATCACCGTTTATTTTGAATGTTTGAGATAGCCCGTTCTCGTGATTTATATTATATTTCTTTCTTTCTAAAATATTCATCGATTCATTTGTTCGTTCATCATATGCTGTCCATCCTACTTTTTCAGTCTCCGAACCTTCTTGTTGTTTTAAGAGTCTATCCATGCCTTTTTCTAGATATTCTAATGAGTTACTAGTATTTCTTTTAAAATTTTTATCATACATGATGTCAGCTAATTCAAAATCACTCTTACAATTCTTATAGAATAAAGTTAAAAACTCTTCTAAGTGTTCCTTCGAAATTTCGGAATTATCGTTGAATCCTCTTCTATCTATTTCATTAATCAAATCAATCTCTTCACCATAAAACATTGATTTTAAAATTAAAGAGACATTATTTTCGTTAGCTAGAAAACTATCATGATCGTAACCATATTGATTATGCTTTCTAAAAAATTCCTCAGTTGTCTTATCTAAATAATGTTCTAGTTTTCCAGAAATGATTGATGCATTTTCATCTTTAAACAATTTATCGTATCCAGCACTAGAAGCAATAGAAAGAAGAACTTCACTAATAATCATATATTTTAACCTCTTATCTTTTTATAGTATTTAGTTTCAAAAGCAATAAAGTTATTATATCATTGGGTTTACAGCTATTCATGGAGGTTACAACTATCAATTATCCCAAAAAGATTACAAACGTTGCAATTTACCTTAGAAAATCTCGACAAGACAAATCAGAAGTTGATGCTTTAGAAAAGCACAGAATTCAATTAGTTAATTTCGTTGAAAACAATAATTGGAGTTATGAAATTATTGAAGAAATCGGAACTTCTCAAGACATCTCTTTCCGTAAAAAGTTCTCATACCTACTTAAACAAGTTGAATCGAATATATTTGATGCAGTAGTCTGTATGGACTTTGATCGCATAACTCGTGCTGGTATGGATGAATACTCAGTCATTCAAAAAGCATTTGCTACTAATCAAACATTGATTATTACACCTCATGAGTTCTATGACTTATCAGATTCAGAAAACATAATGAATCCTATCAAAGCCGTTATGGGAAACTATGAGTTTTTACAAATAAGAAAACGATTAAAAGAAGGTAAGGTACGTTCTGCAAGGATGGGGAAATGGGTAAATGGTAAACCTCCTTACGGCTATTGGTATGACCGAAATACAAAGCAGTTAGAGATTATGGAAGATGAAGCTAAGGTCGTTCAAATGATTTTTAGTCGTTACCTCGAAAAGACTGCAATGTATAAAATTGCACATGAATTAAATCTTTTAGGTTATCGTACTTCTAATGGTTCCTTTTTTCAAGATGCTACCATTTCTCGAATCTTAAACAATCGAGTGTATATAGGGGATAACGTTTTTGGTAAATCAAAAGGAAGTGGACATCTTAATAAGAAGACCACAACCTTAGAGTATAAAGACGAAGATGATTGGATCATTGTTCCTAACTCTCATCCCCCTATTATCGATAAAGAAACTTTTGATAAAGTTAAAATAGATATAAAAAAACGAACTCGAATGCCTACTAAAGCACGTAGCGGACGCTATGCACTGTCTGGACTATTATTTTGTGGCAAGTGTGGACATTCAATGCGATTCAATCGTAAAGACCTTGTAAAACGAAAAAATGTTTCCTATGTTGTTAAGTGTCAATCTTCAGATCCTTTTGGAAATAGATGTGATAATAAAGGAATTGAACTTAAGACCCTAATTACAGAAATAGAGAGACAAGTAAATACAAAAATCTTATCGATTAAAGACTCGTTCGTAGACGATACAAAAGATACACTTTCTAACTTGAATCAAGAAAGTAAACTGAAGACTTCAGAAATAAATAAACATAATTTGAGTCTCGAACGCATAAAAGAACTTTATATCGAAGGAGAAATTGATAAAGAAGAAAGAAAATCTCGTTCAGACACCATCCTTTCTAAGATCGATAAGTTAAATAAAGAACTGATTAATATAGAGAACTCTATAGCAGAAACATCTAATCAAACAAAAAAAGAAAGAATACTTCGATTCGAAGAATTTAAAAGTACTTTTTCAATGGAGAATGATGACGAATCAATTAATCATGCCCTTCGAGAATTAATTAAAAGCATTCATTACACTCGAGTCGATAACACTATCACATTAGAACTAACTTATATGTAATTCATTAAAAATATAGACCTTAAGAATTCGTACATTCTTAGGTCTTTTTCTTTTTAAATACGTATTTACGCATTACGTAAATTGGTTATATTTAACAATTGAATATCATTTATAGTATACTATTCTTAATTAAAAAAAGGAGGAATAACAATGCGATTTGTAAACACTCATTATCATGAAGTACAACATTTAATTTTTAATGCTGAAAACTTACCATATAACAAAGATATGCGTATTTTATCAAGATCCGAATTCTCTACTTTGTTCAAATTAGATAGACAAGGTTTATTGTCTCTTAAAGACTCTAATATGCTTATATGTTTAATGACATTAGGTTCAAAAGAACATACTTTAGAATATCTCTCAAGAAGAGTACATTCACCCGTTGATGAAGTAAATAACGCACTTAAAAAATTTGTAGATCTGAAATTAGTAAATAAAGTTGAAGATACTTATGATTTCCTTCCATTCAATTACATCCTTTTTAACTTCCATGAAGATAATCCAAAATTTAAGACACTGAAATCAATTTATCAGTATGCCCAAAAGCTATAAATTATTCGTCATAAATCGTCACTTCTATTTAGTAACCATTTTATTAACCATCTTTATAGATCACTGGTGTGTATAGACTTTCCCTCATTAAACGTTCGTTCATTTAGAGAGACATGACAATTATATAGTGAGACGATTATACGATAATTTCGTCGTATAATTGTAATTATGCGACGAAAGACTAGAATAAGTTGCCCTAAATCATTGGAATCGACTTAAGTTCGTCGTATAATAAAATTAAATATTCGTCGTATAATAATATACGCACCAAGGGGACGACATGATGAACATTCAAATAACAATGGAAAACTACTTAAACGAACTTGAATCGAATAAATCAGCCCATACGATTAAGTCGTATCGTTCAGCATTACAACGTTTTGTGAAATGGTTAGATGAATCATGGGACAATGTAAACGAACTGGAATACATCACACCATCTATTATTCGTGATTATAAAGCGTTCTTAGAACTGAAGTACAAACCCGCTACATCGAACCAGGCTTTGATTGTACTGAAGAACCTACTGGAATATGCGGAATCGAAGGGGGTCCATTTTGTCACCAGTCCACTATCATCGATCAAACTCAAATCCGTGGCACAACAGAATGAAACAAAGTGGTTAGAACGTTCTGATATTCCCAAGCTGTTCCATGCGATTGATGTAATGGAACGTACCAACGATGTACGTAAGTCGATGTATCGGGCTATTATAGGTGTCCTGGTGAACTGTGGTCTACGTGTGAGTGAAGTTGTAGCCCTTAAAGCAGATGATGTGAATATGAAAGGTGGAATGATTTACGTTCGTGGCGGTAAGGGTGACAAGTATCGTACAGTGCCGTTCGGTGCAAAGACTGCAATGCTATTACATGATTGGTTAGCGGTGCGTGAAGACGACAATGAATTTATGTTTTATTCAAAACGTAGCCCACAAATGACAACACGGGCTGTTCAGCACATCGTACAACGTCTATCGAATGACACCGGAATAGATTTCACCGTTCATCAGTTGCGTCATACATTCGCTAAGAACGTAGCGGACAGCACAGGACGAATTGAAGCCGTTTCATCGTTGTTAGGTCACACAAGTATTCAAACAACGAAGCGTTACATTGAACCATCAATGAAAGAACTACAAGCATACGTAAGTGAGGTCGAGTCCTATTAAATGGATTCGGCTTTTTTTATTTATTAGATGATGGGTACACAGGGGGGGATGGGGGTAGTATCAACGACCATAAGCCTGATCAAAATAGATACCTATATAAAAGATACTTAGTATATTTTTGTCACAATCAGCTTTCGTTTACCCCAACTAATAAGTATAGAAATATTTCTATGACTTATTATGATAGGAAGTGTTTTAAATTATGAAAAATGAAGAAGTAGATAGCTTATTTCTCAAAGTTCATTTGAGTTTTTACAAAAGTGGATTATCTAGCAAACTAGGTTCAGCAAGAAGTAATGTCTTACTCACATTAGCTACTTATATGAATGAACGTGGTGGTTGCTATCCTACTCAAAGACAATTAGCTGAAAGAAGCGGAATGGACTTAAAGACAATAAATAAACATATTAATTCTCTGTTAGCGGTCAGGATCAACGGAAAGCCAATTGTTACAAGAGAACTTGTAAGTAGAAATTCCTATAAAAATTCTATTTATACAATTCATCCGATTTCTCAAATTAGTATATTTAAAGGAGAAATCGAACAAATAGATAATGACTACGTATTTGAAACAGTACGTTTGTAGCAAAAAGATAATTAATGTTAGTTATCACAAACGTTTGTGATAGCTAATGTTGTATAAATTACTACACGCTTGTTGGAATATTTGCCGAAACTATAAGGAATTATTCCTACTTAACAAGAACCAATTAACAAGAACCATAAACAATATAAACATGAGGAGATAAATCTCCTCCATTATAAATTCAAATAGACTGAAGAATTTTAATCATTTACAAACAATAAGATTAGAAATATTTATTCAGGTTTATTGTAATATGTCACATTCTATAAATGTTTACCCCAACTAATACATGAAGGGGGATGCATTAACATGAATAACAAAGCTGGTAAAAGTAGAATCATCATAAACATTGTTGAACGAAATCAACCAAGTTACGAATCGATTAATCAATACAATAAGCAATTATGGAAGCTGTTCGAACAACATAATCTTAAAAAATAATTTTATGCCTATTGGTTCATATAAAAAAGCCCTTATAACATTTTTGTTATTTGGGCTTTTATCTTTTTTAATAATCTTCATATTCAGCATTTTCATTAGGTATAGAAAATGCTTCTCCACAAAATGAAATAGCTTGTTCAGTCCGTTTTAGTTTTCGGATTGAATTAGCAAATAGTGAATCATAATTAGTACTCAACGTTCCTTCTTCTTTTTTATTTTTCCAACCTAAATCATTATCTTGAACAGCTTTTTGTTGGATTTTCAGAACTTCTATCGCTTTATGTTTACCATATAATTCACACTGATTAGTTAAGTATGCATCTGCTATTTCGCTGTCTACTATTTCAAATTGATCTAAATAATCTTCTGCTTCACTTCTATCTAGTTCTTCAACATCAATGTACGTTAAATAACGATTTTCAATTACGCCACCCATCATTTTCCCTCCTAATGTTAATAAAATAGATTTTTAATGAAAATACAGCTTTAGTTACTTTGTATATCTTACGAAATAAACGAATTATAGGTTTCAAAATGAAATCCATTTATTTTCCATTCATTTCACTTAACGCTTGAATATACTTCATATCTTTAGTCTAGCTTTCACTAAATTAATTTTTGGTTTATACAATCTAAATATCTAAACGCTGTATAACAAAGGTACAATAATCACGTAAAGAAAAAATCTCATTAGAAAGTGTGGTGATGCCCTATGAAATCTAACTCGAAACCCAATAGATTAATTGCAGAAAAATCTCCTTATTTGTTACAACATGCATACAATCCAGTGAATTGGTATGCCTGGGGAGAAGAAGCTTTCGAAACTGCAAAACGAGAAAACAAACCTGTTTTTTTATCTATTGGGTATAGTTAGGATGTAATGAGTACTTGTCATTGGTGCCATGTGCTGTCTCACGAAAGCTTCGAGGATGAAGAAACGGCACGCCTCTTGAACGAACGCTACATCGCAATCAAGGTCGACCGGGAAGAACGTCCTGACATTGACCACTTGTATATGACGGCGGCTCAAGTCATGAACGGACAAGGCGGCTGGCCACTGAGCGTCTTCATGACAGCGGACCAGCAACCGTTTTATATCGGTACGTATTTTCCGAAGACGCCTCAATTCAACCGCCCGAGTTTTCGTCAGGTGACGCTTCAGCTAAGCGAGCAATTCCGCCGTTCACCAGAAAAAATCGCACAAGTCGGTCAGAACATGTCGCAAACGCTTCGCGACGTATTGCAGCCTACAGCGTCTACTAGTACTTGGAATGAATCCATCATTCACGAGACCTTTGATCAAACGATGCGCCAATTTGACCGTCAACACGGTGGATTCGGCGGGGCACCGAAGTTTCCGTCGCCAGCCCTGCTTCGTTTCTTGCTTGATTATTATCAATACGCGGAAGACGAGACGGCGCTCCATATGGTCATGCGATCATTGATCGCGATGCGTGACGGTGGGATGACCGATCAAGTCGGCTACGGTTTGTTCCGCTATACGGTCGATGCCGAGTGGCAGATTCCTCATTTCGAGAAAATGCTGTACGACAATGCTTGGTTCGCGACCTTATGCATCGAGACGTATCAAGTGACCGGACAAATCCGCTTCCGACGTTACGCGGAAGAAGTCCTATCGTTCACAGAGCATGAGATGACTGCCCCGGACGGTACCTTCTACGCCGCACTAGATGCAGATAGTGAAGGCGGTGAAGGACACTATTATACGTTCACAGCAACTGAACTGACGGACTTACTCGGACCAGACGCACTGTTCCCGCACTTTTACCATGCTTCACCATCAGGAAATTTCGAAGGACGAAACGTCTTTTACCGGACGGGACGAACACTCGAGACATTCGCACGTTCTGTTCACTTGTCGCCTGCTGAGACAGCGGCGCAACTCGAACGCGAGCACCAGCTTCTTCTTCGTGCGCGAAATGAACGTCCGCGTCCATTTCGTGACGATAAGCGCTTGACATCGTGGAACGCGATGATGATCTCGACGTTCGCTAAAGCCGGTCGCATCTTTAATGAACCGCATTATACACGTGTCGCAACGCGTGCGATGACATCACTTGAACGATTCGTTCGTACCGAACAGCAACTTGCCGTTCATTACCGCGAAGGACAAGCGACCGGACACGGATTCCTCGATGACTATGCTTATTTGATTGACGCACATCTTGAACTGTTTCAATCGACACGACGAGCGCTTCATCTAGAGGAAGCTTTAGTACTTGCAGATGTGCTACAAGATCAGTTCCAGACAGTAGATGGCTATTTTTATCTGACATCTTCACGCTCCGACGAGCTACTCGTTCGTCCACTTGATCTGTATGATGGGGTCACACCGGCTGGAAATAGCGTTGCCTTGCATGCCTTCTTCACGCTCAGTCGCCTCACCGGGCGTCTCGTCTATCAGGAAAGTGCCGAACGGGCTCTTACGGCATTAGTAGAAGAAGTCGAGCAACAACCAACGGGCTTCGCCTCACTTGTCAGTACGTTCACCTATCGGCAGATGGAACCGAAGGAATTGATCATCTTGATTCCTGAAGAGTCGGAAATCCCAATCGAAATCAATCAACTGCAACAGATGCGCTTACCGGAAGTCGCCTTATTGATTGGGACGAAGCGTGACCTTCTACCGCTTGTACCATTGATCGCAGATTATCCTGAACCAAACGTACCTACCGCTTATCTCTGTCATGATTTTTCGTGTGAACGACCAACGACGAATCTGACAGAACTCCTCGCTCGTCTCAACATCTGATCATTTCCCCTCTTGTTTAAACAAACAGGAGGGTTTTTCAAAAAACCAGACCCCTTTTTTCAAAATAATTCAATATCTTATTCATAAAAATCCGATATTGTCGATAGTAAGGATAGGCAATAGATTCCACAACTTAGACTTAGACATCCTAGAAGCCGATTCCGTCCATCCGGACGAATATCTACTAGGAGGAAAGATACTTTGAACACGACATCATTCTCGAAGACCTTGAAGGTGTTCGCGAGCTTTCTCATCGTTTTCAGCATCGTTTTAACATCTTTACCCGTAGCTGAAGCAGCGACGACGAAAGCAACGACCTACCGTCTGTCTACCGATAGTTATCTGTACGACAAGACGGCATCTTCTCGGAAGCGCTTGTTGACGATCAAGACCGGAACTGTCGTTTCATCCACGTATGCTTCTGGCGCATTCAGAAGAGTCACATACGCTGGAAAAACGGGATATGTCGCGTCGAAATACCTCACGCTGTACGAAAAGAAACAAACCGTTTCTGGACAGCGCTACCTCGTCCTCAAAAAAACACCGATCAAAAAGACGGCAGTGGATACTGCAGCGACGATCGGTACGTTGAACGAAGAGGATGTGTACTACACGTCACAACGTGTGACAAATCCATATGGCGAAACATGGTACCGCGTCAAATATGACGGGAAGACGGGCTATGTCGCTGCTGGTGCAAAAGCAGTTGCCTATAAAAAGGTGACGAACACGACGGCAAGAACGGTCGACGCTTATATCTTGCGCCAATACGCTGGAACAGGCTATCCAAAAGTTCAGACCATTCCATCTGGAAAAGACGTCAAAATCGTCGGTCGGATCGAGGACTGGGTCAGCGTCCAGTACGATGGGAAAAAAGGTTACATGCATCAAGATGCGTTCGCCTCTTCTGAAAAGCAAAGTGTGACCCTGATCCCACAAACACGGTATCAGACGAAAAGTGCGACACCCCTTTACAGTCAAGCGGAACCGAAGAACAGCTTAGCAAGTCTTCCGAAGGGCACGATTGTCACATCAAGCGCTAAGACGGCAACGTATCATCAAGTCACATACGCTGGTAAGACGGGTTATGTCTTATCCGCTACATTGGCAGAGTACACAGAAAAGACGAAGCTTCCGTCTTCACGCTTCCTGTTGACAGCATCACTCGCCATCAAGACGACACCTGCAACAAACGGAAAAACACTTGCGACACTAAGTGCCGGAAACGTCTACTACACGAAGACACGTGTGACGAATCCACTCGGTGAAACATGGTATCAAGTATCGAAGGAAGGTAAAACCGGCTTCGTATTAGCGAATCAGGCAACACCTATCGCTTACGAGTCACAATCAAACCTTTCATTGAAAACGACAGCCGCAACAACGATCCGCTCGTATGCAGGTCCATCATATGCAACAGTACAAACGATCCCGAGCAATACGGTCATCAAGATTTCCGGACGGATCGGTAATTGGTACCGGGTCAGTTATAACGGTAAAACGGGATATGCTGCTTCTAGCACCTTTACGACGCTTGCAACGAAGCAGAAAATTGCAGGGGCACGCTTTGAGCTTGAAAAAGCAGTTTCCATTAAATCTTCACCAGATGCAAAAGCATCCACGCTTGAAACACTACAGAGCGGTGACATCTACTACACGACACAACTCGTGACGTCAAACGGTCAGCAATGGCATCGTGTGAGCAAGGATGGAAAGACAGGCTACATTCCTGTCGGTCAAGGCAAGAGCGTTCGTTATCAATCGGACCGGATCGTCATGCAGACGATGACTTCGACTCCTCTACGTTCATATGCTGGAAACACTTACGCGACCGTCAAAACGATTCCTTCTGGTACGAGCATCACGGTCACTGGAATGATCGATGATTGGTATCGTGTGACGTACAACGGGAAAACAGGTTATATCGCTTCACGTTACGCTAAGGAAAAAGTCATGACGCAATCAATTCCATCTTCTTCTTATCGCCTTGGGCGTACCGTCGAAGTAAAAACGTCACACCAAGCGACAGCTGACACTCTCGTTCGCCTCTCTTCTGGAGACGTCTACACGACGAATCAAGTCGTCACGACTGGTCGTTCGGAGCAATGGCATCGCCTGACGGTCGACGGGAAAACCGGTTACATCCAAATCAATCAAGGTTCACCTGTCACATACGAAAGCGTCAATAACCACCGCTATCAAGCAACGACGGATACGACACTCCAGTCGGATGCCGGTTCAGCTTATGCGACGGTGACGAAGCTGCCAAAAGCAGCCGTCGTTCAAGTAACAGGTAGTCTCGATCAATGGTTAAAAATCAGCTACGCTGGTAAAAACGGCTATGTCTTAAAATCAACACTGACACCGTACACGGAAACGAAAAAGATTACGGGTGCACGCTTCTTGGCGAACCAATCACTTGTCGTCAAACAAGCACCGGACGATCAAGCAGCAACTGTAACGACACTCTCGTTCGGAAATGTCTATTACACATCTTCTTTGATCACGTCGTACACGAACACCTCGTGGCACAAAGTGACGATCGATGGCAAAACGGGGTATATCCGCACCGGACAAAACACGTCATCAATCAAATACGAAGCAAAACAAAAATTGTACGTACGGGCTACATCAAACGTTGCGTTACGCTCTTACGTCGGTAGCTCATACAATGTCATCAAGACGATTCCTCAAAATCTCGTCGTCACTGTCTCTGGTCAAATCGGTGATTGGTATAAGATTTCCTACGATGGGAAAAGTGGATATGCGTATAAGGGGGCGTTCGTGACGACTTCTTCTAAATTAAACGTCTATAACTCCGTCGCGACACCGTATACGTTCGATAGCTTCATCAGCGCACAGATGAAACTGAATCCACCACCGCAAACGGATATCTACAAAAACAAATTGATGTACGTCAGTACGGGTTACGTCCGTCTCGGTGGTGCACTCGATCCAGTCAATGGAACGATTGCGACTGTCACAGCGACGACACCACTCAACATTCGTTCAGGCGCTTCGACAGCAAGTCACGTCTACGGTCAATTCCAGCCTGGTCGGATGATTCGTGTCTATCAATCCGTCAGTGGCTTCTATACGACGTACCCACGTGTCTATTCGAACGCAACGAATTATTCGACGATTCAGTGGCTGAATGCACTCGAAACAGACGTCCGTAACGCTGCTGACCCACTCAAGGTCGACCGAAATTCTTCAGACTTCTATCAGTTCCTTGATTTATCGAAAACAACAGGTGCGACACCTGCGACACTCGATAAGATGTTAGCGAACGTGACGAAAGGCGAAGGAATCTTCAACAAATGTAGCAATGGTAGTTGTGGTCAAGCGTTCATCGATGCTGGTCAAAAATACAGCGTCAACGAAGCTTACTTGATCTCCCACGCTTTGCTTGAGACAGGTAACGGAAAATCGACACTCGCGATGGGTGTGACATGGAATGGACGCAAAGTCTACAACATGTACGGCATTGGTGCGTATGATTACGATGCAATCAACACCGGTGCTGCTTATGCGTACAGTCAAGGTTGGTTCACTCCGGAAGCCGCGATTGTCGGTGGTGCTGAATTCATCAGCACGAAGTACATCCACAATGTCTATGGACAAAATACGCTTTACAAAATGCGTTGGAGTCCGATGCGCCCTGGTAGCCATCAGTACGCAACAGACATGGGTTGGGCCGTCAAACAGACGTCACGGATCTATTCACTCTATCAACAGATGGATAGCTATACAGCAACCTTCGATATTCCGGTTTTCGCTCGCTAAGAGATAGTTAAAAGCATACACGCAAAGGAGTAGTTCTTCTCTTGATAGAGAAAGACTACTCCTTTTTCGTAATGTTGATCCATTTAAAATTCTTCAAGAGTGAGAATCGAAAATAAATAACGTCACTCTCATTTTTATGGTGGACGTTTCCGACATCCTCGCTTTCCACAGGCGGGAGGTAAGCCGCGACATCTCGAACTCCATGCGATTTGTCGGGTCTCACCCTTCCCTGACGGAAGCGCTAACCGCACTTCCTTTTCCTGTAGGAGTCAACGATGTACGGTTGCGTCCTACTAAAACATAGCGAAATGAAATCGATAATCGCATCATTTTTACGGACAAAGTAGTCATTTTCCTTCTTCGTTTCTACTTTCTATACCCGGAAGAAAAAACACGATTTGTTCACTCGAAATCGCTTCCTAGGGAAAAACAAGCAGGAGCGACCCTGCAACGAAGTGAAGCGGCGCGATGCTTGTCCCAGGAAAACGATGCGAGGTGAACAAAAAAGTGCAATCTTTCTCACTAAGAGAAAAACTACACTCTGCCTTCATATGAACGGTACTCCATAATACTACGAAGTACTGTTATTCTTGAATGATACGAAGAGAACCCCTGCATTTACGCGGAAGGGCTCCCCTAGCGTTCCATGTCATCGGCAACGATTTGAATATCGATCCCGCGGACATGACGCATGATTTCATTGATGATCGATCCACGCCGGACTTCCTGCCAACGGGTCCGTGCAGATTGACCGAGGACGATTTGGGTGATGCGATGATGCTTAGCAGCTGCCGTGATCGCTTGGGCGATCGAGCGCTCCCCTTGGATTCGGATCAGTACTTCTGCTCCGAACAAGGAACCACTCTCGCGTACCATCGCAAGTACTTCTTTTTGTTTCGCATTCAATTGATTCTCTGCCGTCGGTAAAATCGTCAGCACATAAAGATCCGCTTTTAGACGACTTGCCATGCGAAAGCCGCGATAGATCAACTTCCGCGCGTTGTTATTGAGCTGGATACAGACGAGGATCCGTTCCTGTAACGATGCTGGATCCTTTTCAATCAACAAGCGTGATTGATAGACTTGATCGTCGACTTCGTCTGCGACCTGACGTAATGATAGCTCACGTAAGCTCGCAAGATTCTGAAGCGAAAAGAACGAATTCAAGCTCTGTTCAATCTTTTCCTTCTTATAAATCTTTCCTTGCTCGAGTCGTTCCCGTAATGTCTGTGGCGTGACGTCGACGAGTAGAATCTCATCGGCTTCACCGAGAAACGGATCCGGGATGCGTTCCCGAACCTCGACGCCCGTCACTTCTTTGACCTTAAAGAGCAAGCTTTCGAAATGCTGGATGTTGACGGCCGAATAGACATTAATTCCTGCTTCAAGCAGTGCTGCGACATCTTGATAGCGTTTCTTTCGTACCGATCCTGGCGCATTCGTATGCGCCAGTTCATCGATCAGTACGATATCCGGGCGACGGGCAATAATCGCGTCCACGTTCACCTCAGGGAATGTCTTGTCCTTATAGACGACTTCAAGTAGCGGAACTTGTTCGAGTTGCCCGACCATCTCCGCCGTCTCTTTTCGACCATGTGTCTCAATCAGACCGATGACGACATCCTTGCCTTCAAGCGTCAACGTTCGTGCATCTGCAAGCATCTTATACGTCTTTCCGACACCAGGAGCTGAGCCGATATACAGCTTCAGCTTTCCTCGTGTCATGACTTACTCCGATCAAGGGCTAAGTTCAAGCGCAGGACGTTGACGTAATCATGTGTTCCTGCTTCCTTCGTGATCAATTTCCGCACTTCTTCACGCGACAGGTCGCGCGCGGTTGCGATACGCTTCGCCTGAACCAAAGCATAGTCGACTGAGATGTGCGGATCGAAGCCAGAACCGGATGTCACGAGGGCATCGTCCGGAAGCGAAGCGCCGTCCACTTGGTTCTGTTTCTGTAATTCCGCCATCTTCGTGCCAAGCTCCGGGTTCGATGCTGCTAGGTTATCCCCAGCAGACGCTCCCGCTAATTGATCGACCGCCGATGGACGTCCGTGAAAATACTGTTTCGACGTGAACGGCTGGGCAATCAATTCCGATCCGATGAATTTTCCGTTTTCTTGTACTAAAGAACCTTCAGCTTTATTCGGTACGAGTAGTTGACCGAACAGGGTCAATAAAGCGGGAAAGACGATCCCGCATAACGCCGTGACGAAGACCGTCACACGAATGGCTTGTTTCATGATTCGTTTTCTCCTTAGAGGATGCTTGCAAGCAAGACATCGATGATTTTAATCCCAATGAATGGAACGACGACACCGCCAAGACCATAGATCAGTAAGTTACGACCGAGTAATTGATCCGCCGTCATCGGTTTATAGGTAACTCCTCGCATCGCAAGCGGAATCAACATCGGAATGATGATCGCATTGAAGATCAAGGCAGACAAGATCGCGCTCGTCGGGGAATCAAGACGCATGATATTGAGTACTTCCATCTGCGGGATTGCGACCATGAACATTGCCGGGATGATCGCAAAATATTTCGCGACATCGTTTGCGATCGAGAACGTCGTCAAGGCACCCCGTGTCATCAAGAGCTGTTTCCCGATTTCGACGACTTCGATGATTTTCGTCGGGTTCGAATCAAGATCGATCATGTTCGCCGCTTCTTTTGCGGCTTGCGTTCCGCTGTTCATCGCGAGTCCGACATCGGCTTGAGCGAGTGCTGGTGCATCATTCGTTCCGTCTCCTGTCATGGCGACGAGGTGACCGGCTGCTTGTTCCTGCTGGATGACACGAATCTTGTCTTCCGGTTTACATTCCGCGACGAAATCATCGACGCCTGCTTCGCGGGCGATCGTTGCTGCCGTCAATGGGTTGTCACCCGTACACATGACCGTCTTGATCCCCATCTCACGCAACCGATCGAATCGTTCGCGCATACCCGGTTTCACCGTATCTTTCAAATAGATGACGCCAAGGATCGTTGCGTCGATCGCAACGACGAGTGGTGTGCCGCCAAGACGAGAGACCGCATCTACTTTCTCTTGCAAATCATTTGGAATGGTGCCGCCTTGTTCCTTGACCCATTCTTGAATCGCTTGCCCCGCCCCTTTACGCACACGGCGTCCATCTCTTAAGTCGAGTCCGGACATCCGTGTCTCTGCTCGAAACGGTACGATTTCCGCGCCATCTAACCAATGTTGTTCAACCGGCATCGCGCGAAGTTCCGCGAGCTCTAAGACCGATCGTCCTTCAGGTGTCTCATCAGCGAGTGAGGCGAGGATCGCCCCCTCGAACGCCTGCTCGGCAGTACGTCCGCCGACTGGCGTGATCTCCGACGCCATCCGGTTACCGAACGTGATCGTTCCTGTTTTATCCAGGATGATCGTTTGGATATCGCCTGCTGCTTCGACCGCCTTCCCGCTCATCGCGATGACGTTGAAGCGGGTAACGCGGTCCATTCCGGCGATTCCGATCGCGGACAGCAAGCCACCGATTGTTGTCGGAATCAAACAGACGAGTAAGGCGATCAAGATTGGACCCGAAAGATCAAATCCAAGATAGTTCGTAAAGACCGGTAGTGTCATGACGACAAGTAAGAAAATCAACGTCAAGCTCGTCAAGAGTGTTGATAACGCGAGTTCGTTCGGTGTCTTCTGACGACTTGCGCCTTCGACGAGGGCAATCATCTGATCGAGGAACGATTCACCTGGATTACTCGTGATCCGGACTTCGATCTCGTCACTGACGACGAGTGTGCCGCCGATGACCGAGGAGAAATCACCGCCCGCTTCCTTGATGACGGGTGCGGATTCACCGGTGATCGCCGATTCATCAATCGAAGCAAGTCCTTTGATGATTTCACCGTCACCCGGTACATACTCCCCTGCTCGGACGAAGACGATATCGCCCTTACGAAGGGTCGCAGACGAAACGCTTTGAATCAGTTGCCCGACACGTTTACGTGCCATGACGTCTGCTTTTGAAGCTTTCAGTGAGTCCGCTTGTGCTTTCCCGCGTCCTTCGGCGATCGATTCCGCGAAGTTCGCGAACAAGACCGTCAAGAAGAGAATGATACTGACCGTCAAGTTAAAGCCCCGCATCTCGTCAATGAAGATCGTGTAACCGATCGCGAGCAAGCAGCCGATCCAGACGACGAACATGATCGGTTGTTTGACCATGTTGACGGGATTTAATTTTTTAAAGGCATCGATCGTCGCTTGACGCGCGATCGAGCCATTGATTGCTGATTTGGATTGGTGTTCCGGCTCCCCGTTCGGTTGGTGTTCCTCGGGCGTCGGATGCATGATTCGTTCCATCATATGCTTTTATCTCCTGTTCACATCGTCAGCCAATCCGCGACTGGTCCAAGTACGAGCACTGGCAAGAATGTCAATGCACCGACGAGTACGACCGTACCGAGGAAGACTGTTCCGAAGAGTGGTGTGTCTGTCTTAAACGAAAATTCATCTTGCGGGACGGATGGCTTCGCTTTAAGCGAACCAACGATTGCAAGCATCAAGATCAATGGAATGTAGCGTCCGAAGAACAACGCGAATGACGTCGAGACGTTCCAGTAGACGTTTGCGTCGCCGAGTCCTTCAAAACCTGATCCGTTGTTCGCCGTCGCGGACGTGAACTCATACAAGACTTGCGACAGTCCGTGATAGCCTGGGTTCGAGATGCCGGCGACGCCTGGTGCAGCGTACATCGAGATCGCCGTTCCAACGAGAATCAGGAATGGCGGCACGAGTAGCGCGATCGCGATCATCTTCACTTCGAACGTCTCGATTTTCTTCCCGAGGAACGTCGGTGTCCGACCGATCAAGAGACCTGTCAGGAAGACGGCGACGAAGGCATAAAGCAAGACGTTCAAGAATCCTGCACCTGCTCCACCGTAAACGACGTTAAGCATCATATTGCCGAGCTGGATCAATCCAGCGAGCGGATGCAGTGAGTCGTGCATCGCGTTGACCGCACCGGTTTCAGCTGCCGTCGTAATCGAACTGTAGAGCGCCGTTCCGATTTGACCGAACCGTAGTTCCTGACCGTGTGCCGTTGGATTCGCAAGCAAGCTCCCTGCCATCCCGACCGTCATCATGATGAAGAGAAGCGTCATGACTCCAAGGAATAGTCGACCTTGTTTCGCGGAACCGATGATTTTGCCGTAAGCGATTGGAAGTGACATCGGAATCAGTAGCATCAAGAACATCTGGATGAAGTTGACGAATTGGTTCGGGTTCTCGAATGGATGAGCACCATTGACACCAAAGAAACCACCACCGTTGTTCCCGAGCTGTTTGATGACTTCAAACGCAGCAACCGGTCCACGGTAAATCAACTGCTTCGCTCCTTCGAGCGTCGTGACGCTGACCGCCCCTCCGAACGTCTGTGGTACACCGAAGACGATCATGACCATCCCGAACACGAGTGAAATCGGAATCAGGATTCGCAAGATGAAGCGAACGAAGTCGGCATAGAAGTTACCGAGTGGTTTGTTCGCAAGACCACGAATGACAGCGATACAGACCGTGAACGCCATCGTTGGAGCGACGAACAACATCGTTCCAAGGACGAACGTTTGCGAGAGATATGAGAGTGCCTCGCCTGAATAGTGTTGTTGATCGGTGTTCGTCATGAAACTGATTGTCGTATGCAACGCTGTCGACCAATCGAGATTCACAGCACCGTTCGGATTCAAGGGTAGACTGCCTTGGAAACGAAGTAGCAAATAACCACCGATGAAGAAGAAAATATTTACAAGCAACAAACTTTTCGAGTAACCGACCCACGATTGATCGTGTTTCTTTTCATCGACGCCGAGTAACAAAAGAAGTCGTCGTTCGACCTTACCGATTTTATCGACCCGACGCTCTGCGACAGGTGCGAAGTATATCCCGATGTAGCGACCAAGCAAGACCGCCGCGCAAAGTGCGATGACGAGTAGGATCCAAAATTGGATCATGAATTGAGTCCACATGTTTTTCTTTTCTCCCTATGCGATTAGAATTTTTCTGGATACATCAGACAATAACCGAGATACAAGAAGACGAGGCAGCCCGTCGCTAGTAAAAACCATGTCATTTACGGTCACCTGCTCTCCACTGGACACGTTCGATCAGATGAATCATCCCGAACGTCGTACCGAAGAAGAAGGCAAGCAATACGATACTCCACAGCTCTCCCATTATGAAATTACCCCCATATTATTCAATATTTTTACAATTAGACACGGCAAAAAGACGATGTGAGGCAATAAACGGCCCCAGCATCGCCTTTATACTTTGGCATACTGAAAAAGAGTCGTTCCCTCCTAAAAACGCCTGCGAGGTTAGCTGTCGGATTCGGGCATACCTAGGAATTCGCCCTACCTTTCCCGTTCGGAAAGGATTCACCCCGTGTCACGTGTCGTGACGGTTGGGTCCCCCGCTTCAATCATGAATTCGGCGTACTTTGAGATCGAAGCATTAACATGTTAGTGTTCGTTGATGAGATGGATATTACTCCGATTTTTTCGGGTTGTAAATAGAAAAGTTGAAAAAAAATAGTCTGATTTTTTAATGACTTACTTTCGAAAAATAGCGTTTTTCACCTCTATGCTATAGAAGAAAAAAAACCGCAGAAATCGATTCCTTCATCTAAAATGGAGGAGCTCCATTTTAGCGAGAATCGTTCCGCGGTTTCATGAACGAACAATGATTATGATTGCTGATTCATTTTAGCATGGACCGTCAAAGGAGCTAGCATCGTCACCCAAAGGGCAACCACTCCAGAAACAAGAATCACAATATCGCGTTCGAACCCAAGCGTCAGTAAGGTAATACAACTACTGACCAGGACGAGACAAAGCGTCGCGATCATGACGAACCGCGATTGTTTCAACATTTTTCTCATGTGGCATCTCTCCTTTCCTTCCATATTCCTTTTCATCGTAACAAAGATTCATTGAAAAAGCGTCGCTGACACCCGATTGTGATGTTTCTGTCATCTCGCAAGTAACGATAGAAGACGACGAGAAAACGGATTTGTTACACTGGAGAAGTACTTAAAAAGGGGGAATCGATATGTTACAAGATCATTCATTTCAACGCGTCGACGGAACGTCGGCATCCTTAAGTGACTACCCAGCTCAAGCATGGCTGATCGTCAATACAGCCAGCAAATGTGGCTTGACGCCACAGTTCGAAGGACTCGAGCAATTGCATCAAGACTATCGTTCGCAAGGATTGACCGTACTTGGTTTCCCATGTAATCAGTTCGCGAATCAAGATCCGGGAACTGACGAGGAGATCCAGTCGTTCTGCCAAGTCAACTACGGCGTGACATTCCCCGTCTTCTCAAAAATCGATGTTAACGGTGAGCAAGCACATTCGTTATTCGAGGAACTGAAAGCACAAGCACCAACGACGGACGGTACAACAGACGTCGAGTGGAATTTCACGAAATTCCTCGTGACCCGTGATGGAGAAGTGACGCGGTTCTCACCAAAAACGAATCCAACTGATTTGACGGCAGCAATTGAACGATTGCTCGTTCAAGTCTAAAAAATAAGCTTCCCTCCTTCTCTCTTGAAGGAACGGAAGCTTATTTTCATGTTGTCCCCGGCTCGAGATGACGGCTGATCATCTCTTCCGCCAATCGTTTGACGTCATCGATGTCGCGCATTTCCGTGAACGGATGCCCCCAGACGATCAGCTCTTCGATTTCTTCAATCGGTTGCGTCGTATAGCGTGTACCATCGGCAACGAACTCTTGCGCAATCGTAGATTCAAAAGCTGCGTATTTCAGGAGCCACGGCTTTTCACTTAAGATTTTTTGCGCATGTTTTGCTTGCTTGAACGCAACATCGCCGACGAGGACGACCGGATCGAATCGTTCATGGAGCGGATGCGTATATTGAACAGAGATCAGCAATCCATGTTGATTCGTTTTTTCTTGTTGCCGGACATACGTCCGTGTTAAAAAGTGCGGCACGAGTGACTCCGCACTCTCTTTCGTCTGATGGATGCTCAGACCATGTTCCGTTTGGACGACTTCCGGGAGAACCGGTTCGTATCCACGGTTTGCCAATTGTTGATCAAGCTCTTTGAATAATAGCAGGGTATGTTCGACCAGTGCTCGGACTTGGCGAAACGATAATTGAATCGATTGATTGATCATACGATGACCTACCTTCTTAAAAGTATGGCAATATACAGTTATTTACCCAAACTTTTCCGACTTCATCCCTGTTTCAGTGAAAGTTCCTCAAGCCACTTACGTGCTTGTTCGCTCATACGAGCCATCGTCTGTTCTCGCTCGAGCGTGATTGCTTGTCCGGCATGGATCGAACGACAATCGAGTGCGTGCGGCATGTTTTCTTCGACGATTCCGGCAAGGATCAGACAAGGAACGTCAGCTGCTTTTGCCATCCGCGTGACCTCACCTGGTAACTTACCGATTTGACTTTGACGGTCGACGCGTCCTTCTCCTGTCCAGACATAATCGGCTTGTTTCATCCGCTCTGCTACGCGAAGATGTTGTAGGATCGTCTTGGCTCCCGGAACGATCGTGCCGCCCAGCGCATAGATCGCTCCCCCGAGTCCACCGGCTGCTCCAGCTCCTTTAACATTCTCTAGTCCAAGTAACCGCCCGATCCGTTCAAGTTGCTGATCGAACTTTACGATGTCTTCTCGAAGCAGTCCTTTTTGCGGACCGAACAGATACGCTGGACCATCTGGACCATGATAAAGGGCTGTCACATCGACGAGCGCTTCCAGTTGAACAGGATACGCCGGGCATTGAATAGCATACGTCTCAAGTAATGGATTCGTTTGAAACGAAATCGGATCACCGGACGCATCTTCAAGCCGACAACCGACTTCAGCGAGCAAACCGAGTCCTCCGTCCGTCGTACCAGTCCCGCCTAAAGCCAGTCGGATCTGCGTGATTCCCTGATCGCGTAACTGCTCGATCAAACGACCAACGCCACGCGTATTCATTCGAACGGGATCATCCTCGCTTCGCCGCATCGGCAGTCCACAAATACGCGCGACTTCGATGACGGCGTCTGTCCCCTTGACAGCATACTCTACTTCACACGGACGACCTGCCAAATCCATCGTCATCGCCGTCTGTATGTCATATCCGAGTGCAAGATAGACATCGAGCGTTCCCTCCCCGCCGTCCGCAACAGGCAAGGAATCGATGATCGCTGTCGGATCATACGCCCGGATACCGGAGGCGACCGCTTCTGACGCCTCGCTCGAAGAAATACTCCCTTTGAATGCATCCATCAAAATCAAGTGACGTCCCATCTGTACGTTCCCCCTAAAAAACTCATATCAAGTTTTGATTGCGTTTCCAATTAATGTTACGATGATACTAATTTTAAATTACCATTACCTTATCTGACATTTCATTTTACATACACAGGAGGTCTTATTTCATGGAACGCTGTTCGTTATGTGGTACACCACTTCGTCAACACGATACGACTTGTTCTCATTGCCAACATCCTGTCATTAAGAAAGAACGACCAGCTGAACCACCCGCTCCGTCCTCTTCACGCACTTGGCTCATTAGCACCTGTCTTTTGCTCTTTCTCGTCGGAGGGGCCGGTTTCCTGTGGTATTCGTTAAAAGATCCCGTTTCGCCGGAAGCCAATCAGACGCCTAGCGTCGAAGCACTCGCTCTTTCTGAATGGTCCGATGAACAAACGGCTTACAATCAAACGTATTCGAAAGATCGGCCTCCGACGTCCTATGATGTCCTTCGTTTCGTCCGCCAATACACACGAACGATTCCAGAACTAGCGACGTATTCGAAGACATACGATTCCATCGAGACATTTTCCGCCATCCAGTTTACGACCTTGAAGGTGTTCGAATCCGAGTTCGACCATCTCGAGCGATTGACGAATGCCGCTGATGCCCCTGTCGCTCCAAGTGTTCTTGTCGTGACATTCCAAAAATTTACGTCAAAAGGTACCACGTATCACTTGCGTACACAGGAAACGTACCAAATCGCGACAGCAACGAGTTCAAAGCCTGTGACCTACCGCGTTCATTATCGTTTGAAAGTGCATACGGATCATCTGCAAATCATTGATGTCAATCGAACGGAGGTGACCTCATGAAACGAGTGCTCCTCTGTCTGCCCCTTTGTCTCCTGATGGCGTGTTCGCCCGAAACATCCAAAATTCAAGATCAGTTCGAACAGCAAACTTACACCCGCGCCGTCGAACAATCGAAACAAGACATCGACGAACCGGCTGCTCGGCTAATGGTTCAGCTTGAGCGACAGCTTGCCGGTTATCAACTGCGTGATGTCTTAAAAACGGCGGAGGCGATCGAACGTCTTCAACTCGCAACGGATCACCCTGTCCGAAAACGAGCAGAAGCCATTGCCCTCAGTGCAAGAGAGACGTTGCAACAGGTCAAACAGTTCGAAGGTACGTATGAAGTTGAACGAAGCACGCTCGAAGATGAGCCGTTCGACGGAACCGGGCGCATCCATGTCTCTTTTGACGAGCAAGATACGTTCATCGCGACGCTTCGCTTTGATCAGTTCGGTCTACCGGACGCACTCCGAAACGACGAAGAAATCATTCGTTTTGAACCGGATCTCTCCGCTCGTGTCAGTTTATCTGGAGGACAAGTCAGCTATCGCTTCGTCCGTTCGACACTCCGCATGACGTTCGAAGGACCAGGCGGTAAGCGAATCTATCAACTCAAACAACTGTCAGATAAATAACCAGTAAAACGCCGCTTTACTTGAGACGATCCTCGAGTGATGCGGCGTTTTTTTATGATTTAAATTTAACGTGTTGCTTGAACTTGCTCATACACCTGTTGACATAATTCATGTGTCGCGAGGCTATCAGAAGCTACGACCGACTCGGACGGTTCCCCTTTGACCGTCCGAAGGAACGCATCCAGCATATCGACGAATCCACGGCGCTTTAGCGTCGCTTCCCAGTTATCGAGCGGATACCGAAGCGTGCCTTGTTTCGTCAATTGATCGAGTGTCGTCACGTCCGTTGCGATTCGTTTTTCTTCCGGTCCCATCACCTCGACGCGTTCTTCCGTGATGCCGTTATTGCGGTTCATGACACCGATTGCCGTGATACCGTTTGAGATGAATTGAATCGTTACGTGATGCAGACCGCTTGCGTCTTGCTTACTCTTGACGTGTAGGTCTTCAATTTCACCGCGTCCTGTCAAGAAACGCAGCGTATCCGCGACATGAATGAAGTCGTCGAACAGAAACGGCTTAGCGTCCTCGATGAACGACGTCCGATTCTTTTGCATGAGGACGAGATTCGGATCGTTGACCTCAAGCAAGCGCTGATGCGCTGAAGCGAAGCGTCGATTGAATCCCGTGATGAACGGTAGCTGTTTCTCCTCTGACAGACGTGTGAGTTCACGAATCTCTTCGATTTCCATCGAGACCGGCTTATCCACGTAGACGGCGATTCCTGCTTCAAGCGCTTGCCGTGCTTGCTCCGCATGGACGACAGTCGCTGAATGAATCATGACCGCATCGATTCCCTCCTGTACGGCGTCAGCAAACGTCGCGTATATTCCTGCAAAGCGATAAGCTGCTTGCAACCGTTTTGCTTTCTCGGCATCTCGCGAGATCAGATACACCTCGATATCGGATCGTTCGGCATAGACGGGTAAGTAGGCTTTTTGAGCGATGTCCCCTAGACCAATGACTGCTAATTTCATCTGAACTCCTCCTTTTCCTCTGTTGCTTACATTCCCTATGATACGTCAATTGACACGAAAAGATGGAAATCGGCTCGTTACAGGATTCGAATTCCTTTTTTTGAAAAGAAGTGAATTTCCTTTTTTTGTTTTATGATAAAACCATATTTGAACAAGGAGGGAATGAGTTTTTATGAAGCGCTTGCTCCGTACTAGTCTTACGCTCTTATTATTGTTCGCTTTATGTCTCCCTGCCATACCGGCTCAGGCAGCCAGTTACCAAGTCGTCGTCACTTCGACGATTGGGGCGAACATCCGCTCAAAGCCGAGTACAGCCTCGTCTGCGACGATTGTCCGACGTGCCGCGTACAAGGCAAAATTCACAGCCGTCTCGTATACGAATGGCTGGTATAAGATCAAGGACGGAGGTACATATCGTTATCTATCGAACCAAGTCGCTAAAAAAGTGTCGAGTAGTTCCGTGAAGACGTACAAAATCGTCGTCTATTCGAAAGCTGGAGCGAACGTCCGGACATCACCAAGCACGGCCTCATCAAAGAACATCAAACGACTCGCATCTTACAACTCGAAGTTCAATGCAGTCTCGTACTCGAACGGTTGGTATAAGGTCAAAGGGAAAGTCAATTATTATTACGTCTCTAGCCAAGTCGCCCGAAAAGTGACGACGAGCAGCCCTAAACCGTCAAGCGGCAGTTATCCGGTTGCCTCGATGCGGTACTTCAAGCTTGGATCGTCAAGTTATCAATTGACGAAAGAAAGCTTCGTCCGCCGTTATCCAGCGAGTACGACGAAACTGTTGACGGGAATCGTCGCGTACGATGAAGCAGCACGTAAAGGTACGCTCGATCAAACGTTCACCCTGACGTCTTCGATGTTATCCGTTCCTGCAGGTAGCAGTGTCGCTGGCTTCCGTGCTGGCGATAAAGTCACGATGCGTCAACTCTTGAATGGGATGCTGATCCGCTCTGGTAATGATGCAGCAAAAGCAATCGCTGTCCGGACAGCAGGTTCTGAATCGAAGTTCGTCTCATACATGAACAGTCGCGCCCGTTCGATCGGGATGAGTGCGAGCCATTTCATGAACCCACACGGCTTCTATCATCCAAGTCATTACACGACGGCTGCTGATATGCAAAAACTCGCGAATACATATGCGAAGTACAGCGCGCTCATGACCATCAGTGGACGAAAATCATACCAGACGACTGTCAAAGGACCGTATGCACGGACATTGACGTGGTATCACACGAACACCTCACTTCCAGGTGATACGCGTGTTTATGCGAGCAAGACCGGTTACACTCCGGAATCTGGCTACACACGTGTCTTCTTCATTAAAAAAGGCTCAACGCGATATGGTCTTGTCACACTGAAAGGATCGTTGTCTCAAACCGAGACGACACTCCGTTCTGTCTTGAACCAATGATCTTTTAATCAACAACCTGATTCCCTTTCCGGGAGTCAGGTTGTTTTTCGTTTTGCCTCTAAAATTATGCTTGCGCTGAAAACGAATTCATCTTAGAGTTAAGTTTAGAATCAGACGTCTGACGTCTTAATGAAGGAGAGTTTTACGTGGGAAATGTCAGTTTGTTATTTGGGGGCGTCGCGCTCTTTTTAAATAGTTTGACCTTGTTCGGAAAAGTCGATCTCCGTAGTGCGGGTGTCTTCAGTCTCATCACCGGTCTACTGCAGACGTTCATCGCAACCTATCTCGTCATCGGTGCAGCTGGTGATCCAGCGTTGACGTTCGGATACGCGAGCATCTATCTGTTTGCCTTTACGTACGTTTACGTCGGGATCACGTTCTTGTTCAATCTCAACGGGAGCGGGGTCGGTTGGTTTTCCTTGTTCGTTGCGATTGCCGCATTGTATTATGCGTTTGTCAGCTTCACGACGAATGATATCATCGGTGGTGTGACCTGGTTGTTCTGGGCATTGCTCTGGAGCCTGTTCTTCCTCGGCATGGGGATGAATCGCCCGATTGATGCAATCACTGCCCGCGTTGCCCTCGTCTTGAGCTGGTTGACGTTGATCGTACCGGCACTGATTGGTCTTCGGTTCGGCTACTTTAGTTCGGCATACCAGTGGTTATGGAGCGGCGCTGCTGTTCTGACTGCTGTCTATTTCCTCTATACGATGATGAAATTCTCGATGCTTCGTACGATTCGCTCGTCGTGATAGATACAAGGCATTAAGCTGCTAATATGAAAAAAGGTTCGTTTCCCGATCATGTTCTGGGAACGGACCTTTTTTCATTCGATGAATACAGAACGCTAAAATCATCCGCGACTCCTACAGGAAAAGAAAGTGCATCAGCACTTTCGTCAGGGATGGGTCAGACCCGGCAAATCGCATGTAGTGCGAGCTGCCGCGGCTGATTTCCCGCCTGAGGAAAGCGAGGATGATTTTAGCGTTCGTTTCGTCATCAATCAGAACTGATGTCGTTTTTTCGCGTTATTCTCATCATTTCAATGCTTCCTGCAGTTGAGCTTGAACTTCTTTCAACGACTTGTCGGTCGGATGCCAGTAGTAGATTCCGTCCGATTCGATGCCACCTTTTCCGTCGAGTGATAAGGTCTCGACATTTCGTAAAGCATCCCGGTAATCTGTCGCGACGGTCCGGGCAACGGAAAACGGTACGTTCGTTTTGACGTTTTTCCCGAGAGCTTCAAGGACAGCATTGAAGCGACGAATCGAGAAGTCCTCTGTCATTTTATCAGCAACCGCCTGAACGACTTGTCGTTGACGAATCTGTCGTCCGAAATCTCCGCGTGGATCATCATAGCGCATTCGCGCATAAGCGAGCGCTTCCTTCCCGTTCAGCGACAGTTCTCCTTTAGGGAACTGCATCTCATAGTATGAAAAATTGATATCGTTCTCGACGGTGACCCCATCGACGGCGTTGACGAGATCCAAAAAGCCGTCTAGATTGATTTCTGCGAAATAGTCGATCCGGATATCGAGCAGATGACTAATCGTGTCGAGTGACATCTGTGGACCACCAAACGCATACGCGTGATTGATCTTATCATTCGATCCATTACCGATGATTTCGGTCTTCAAATCACGTGGGATACTGATCATCTGGCTCTTATTCGTCTTCGGATCAATCGTCACGACGATGATCGTATCACTGCGCCCCGTCTCATTTTTCCGTTGATCTACGCCGAGCAAGAGAAACGAGAGTCCTTTTTTCTGTTCGACGGCTTTCTCTGTCTCGACGCTCGCTTTGACTGGCACCTGTACTTGGACTTCTTGCATCGTCCGACTCGCTTTTTGATAAACGTATCCGCCTGAACCGAAGAGAAGGAGCAGGCATATCCCCGTCAGTGTCAACACGATCCATTTCCACTTCTTCATCATCCATTCTCCTTTTCTTCGATCTGAATTCAGGACGGTCTCTGCGCTTCAAGTACGAGCAAAGCATTGCGCCAGCTACCGAACAAGGCGGTGATGACACCGATGCTGGGTGCATCACGACCGATGCTGAACCGTTGGTAACTTGCGATCGTCAGATTTTCCGTTTCTTGCGCAGCTGTAGCAAGTACGTCGAGTACTTCCTCTTCTCGCCAGCGTTTCCGCGGGAATTCGATGCCGATGATTTCAAGGGCGTTTGACCAAGAGCCGTACCGGCGGGCAATCGTTGCGACGGTCGGACGATTTTGACCAGCCGCCCACTTCGTGTAGGTCTGGCTCGTCAAGACCGGCAAGGCACCTTGCGCTTCAAGTAATGACTCGATGATCCGTTGTTCCATTTCCTGGACGCGTTCCTTCAAGATATCCGCTTCTGACAATGCCTGCTGCCACGAGTTGAATTGATGGACGATATCCGTCAGGCTAGGTGCTTGCTTCTGCTGCGCCCATTCGCGGTACGTCGCGCTCGTGAAAGGATCGAGTTCCTCCCGTGCCTGACGCAAAGCGTCAATGATTTCCGATTTCGTGAACGTCAAGCGGGCTTGTCCGATGCCAGCTCGTTCCAAGGCGATCTGCCACGACCCAAACAGCATCAGAATTTCCGCGACGCTTGGATGAGTGGTGTTCAATTGCCAGCGGAAATAGGTATTGGCCGTCAATTCATTTTTCCCGTTCGCAGCGAGAAGGAGTGCGTGGATTGCTTCCTCCATATCGCGCATGACGATGTCCCCTTCCCATATATTCATGACTGGACGTTCCGGCGTACGTTCGTCTGCAAGGCGTGACGAACGTTTCGGATGACGACGGCTTGTTCGGTGAATGTCATTTGTGAAGCAGACGGGAGGCAGATGCCGTCTTCAAACAGGCGACGGCTGACATCATCTCCTTCTGCTGTAACGAATGGTACGTCGCGATAGACAGGCTGTAAGTGCATTGGCTTCCAGACCGGACGGGACTCGGCATTCGCTTGTTGGAGCGTCTGGATCATCGCATCGCGTTGCACTTGACCGCCTGGTAAAAGAAAAGAACTAAGCCAACGGTTGGCGAATGTTCCTGTCTGCTCGACTTGCGACGTGACACCGTCCGGCGCAAAGGCACGTTCGTAACGATCAAAGATTTTCCGCCGTGCATCGACGCGTTGATCGATCACTTCGAGCTGTCCGCGTCCGATCCCAGCAGCGACGTTGCTCATCCGGTAGTTGTAGCCGACTTCCGTATGCTCGTAATGGAGGACCGGTTGTCGTGCCTGTGTTCCAAGATAGAAGGCGCGTTCGATCAAGGCTGGATCATGTGCGACGAGCATTCCGCCGCCTGACGTCGTGATGATCTTATTGCCGTTGAATGAGTAGATCCCGAACGTCCCGAACGTCCCCGTCATCCGTCCGTTGACGCGTGTCCCGAGTGACTCTGCCGCGTCTTCGATCAACGGAACATCGTACTCTTCACAGAGCGCAGCGATTTCCTCGATTTGCGCTGCAACGCCGTACAGATGAACGACGATGACGGCTTTCGGAAGTCGCCCCCGTGTTGCCGCTTGGATCAACGCGCGTCGGAGTGCGACGGGTGACATGTTCCACGTCTCCTCTTCCGAATCGATCAGGACGGGACGAGCACCGACGTAGCGAATCGGATTCGTCGAAGCGATGAACGTCAAGGACTGACAGAAGACGTCATCCCCCGCCGTGACACCAAGCGTCGCGAGTGCCAAGTGAATGGCTGCCGTACCACTGCTCGTCGCAAGCGCTGCGCGAGCTCCCGTGTAGGCGCGCATCTCTCGTTCGAAGGCGTCGACGTTCGGTCCAAGCGGTGCGACCCAGTTCGTCTCGAGTGCTTCCGTGACGTAACGTGCTTCTCGGCCACTTAAGTGCGGGATGGAGAGCGAGATGTGTTTCATGATGTTTCCTCCCTTCGAGGTGACAGCTGACGGAGCGGCGTCCGGTAGATCGGGAACCATTGTCCTGTCTCGACTTCCGGATGTTGTCGTTTCATTTGTTGTGCGAGTCGGTCATAAATCGTTGCATCAAGAATCGATGTCCCGAGTCCGAAAAACGTTCGATTCGCTTCACCAAAAGATCGTTTGTAGGCGAGCAAGCTATCCTCATCGGATCGTGTCGTTCCGCCACCGAGATGTAGCGCTTGAAGACCAGCTTGTTTTGCCCAGCGAATCATCTCCGCGAATAATAGGTGATTCGGGCGAAGCGACAAGTATGCAGGATCTGAAGCACCGAGATGATAATGTGCGAACTGGCGACCGGTCAAGACGATGCATCCAGCGATGATCCGTCCGTCATGTTCGGCAAGCAACAGGACATTTTTGATCCGTCCTTCGGCGAAGTGATTGAAGTAGGTCTGATCAAAGTAATACCGCGCATCGGCTTGGTGTTTATCCATCGTCATCTGGTAGAGACGGGCGAAGTCCGAGTACTCTTCCGGACGTCCGAGGCGAATCGTGACCCCTTCGCGGCGTGCCTTCCGGATGTTGCGGCGTGTCATTTGCGAGAATCCACCTTCGATCGTCTCGAACGGATTCGTCAGCTCAAGTGTCACGGTCGGTTGCAAAATATCCGTTTGACGGCACCAGTATTGACCGAGTTCCTGATTGTGAAGCAAAGGGTGGAAACGAACTGTCTCGGTGACGATTCCGGTTTCACTACAGTATTGTTCGAATCGCGCGCGGGCTTCGCGAATCTGATCGAGTGACCAGATGCCTGTGAAGTAAGGACCCCCATAGCCGTAAGGTGTCGTGATGTCCTCAAAGCGTGTGCCTGGAATCGGTCGCCGCAAGTACGGATAGATTAACGTTCCGAACTCCGTCGGATAATAAAATAATTCAGGAATCTCATCGTGCTCCTTCGCAAGTTCGAAGTAAGCATGTTCGTAATAACAATCGAGTTGATAGGTTGCGACGAGCGCGTCCCATTCGCGTGGATCCCGAATCAATCGTTCATCGCTTAGCGACATCATGGGGAACACCTCCGTCGAGACCCTTGAACTCACCCATACCGGTCTGGTGAGCCGTCGAGTTCCCTTCTGACGAGATGACCATCTTGAACGTCTTAAACAGGATGTAGAGATCAAGTCGGAACGTATGATGTGCTGCGTACCATTGATCTTGCTCAAGACGTTGTTGCCACGTCGTTGCGTTGCGACCGTGAATCTGTGCCCAGCCTGTCAGACCAGGCAGGACGTCGTGCCGTGTCATCTGCTCCTTCGTATAGTGGTTCAAGTAGCTGACGAGCAAGGGACGCGGTCCGACGAAACTCATCTGTCCACGGAGGATATTAACGAACTGCGGGATCTCATCAAGGCTTAAGCGGCGGATCCACTCGAGCGATTGTGGGATCCGGTCCGCGTCCGGAAGAAGTTTTCCATCGGCATCCGTTTCGTTTGTCATCGTGCGAAATTTATAGATTTTGAACAGCTCGCCCTTGTAACCGGGGCGGACTTGATTGAAGAAGATCGGTCGTCCGAGTTTCGTATAGATGACTAAGGCGACGACGGCATACACAGGAAGTAGAATGAGGATGGCGATAAGACTAACCGTGAAGTCGAATAGGCGTTTCATGATGACGTCCTCCTTTTACATAGCTGAAAAGAGATCAAGTTGTCGTTTGATGACGTCGGCTTCGTTGAAATGTTTCATAGCACGGTCAAATCCATTCCGCCCCATATCATTGGCACGGTCCGGGTGTTCGACAAGCGTGTTCATCCGTTTGGCAAGTTTTGCGATGTCGCGGACTTCGACGAGATATCCCGTTTTCCCCTCGACGACCTCTTCGCGGCAGCCGCGGATATTTGTTGCAATGACGGGCTTTGCGCTCGCCATCGCTTCAATGATTGATCGTGGGACGCCTTCGCGATGCGACGGTAAGACGAAGGCATCGACTTGTTGGAACAAGCTCGGTACATCTTCGACGAATCCGAGGTAATCGACGTTTGGAATCTCACGAATCCGTCGTAAGAAGAGATGCTTCGTCGTCTGATCGCGCTCGCTTGCCATCATCTCACCGGCAATGACGAGACGGGCTTCCGGATGACGATAGACGACATCCCCGAACGCATCGAGCAGTTCGAGAATCCCCTTCTCTTCGACGATCCGACCGATGAACAAGAACGTAAACGGTGCGCCTGCTTCACGCGGGCGTGGATAGAAGCGCGTTAAGTCGATGCCATTTCCAAGGTGCATCAGACGCGTATTTGCTTTGAAGCGTTTGCGCTGGGCGAGTTGATAATCTTCCTCGCTTTGAAGGAGCAGATAATCGGTTGCGAAACGCGCCAGCCACTTCTCGACGGAGTATGTCAGCTGATACGTCATCCGCCCCATCTTCTCGTGGAAGTAAAAGCCGTGTGCCGTATAGACGATATGCTTCGTCCCGGCCCGCTTCGCGGCAACGCGCCCGAGGGCGGCTGCGACCGGTGTGTGGACATGGACGGCGTCGTAGCCGTCCTCCTTCAAGATTCGCGTGATTTCACGGATCGTCCGCCAATTACTTGTCCAGTCGATCCGGCGCTCGATCGGAATGTCATGCATCCGGAATCCCTTCGCTGCGAGTTTTGCTGAGGCACCGGTGTCGGCACAAGCGATACCGACGTCGTGCCCAGCGTTTTGTAAAGCGAGTAAGAGTGGCTGCAACATCGTCTCTGCCGTCGTATCAAGAGCACAGACTTGAAGGATTTTTAGAGGCGCCATACGTGGACCCCCTCTGGCTGTTCTGATCGTGGCAACATCCCTTTGATGTCGACGACGATGCCGCGTCCGACTTTGAGTAGATGTTGTGCAAGATTCCAACCGCCTTCGACGTATTCTTCATGTGAGACGGCGAAGATGACGACGTCGGCTGGTTTGAGTTCGCTCATCTCGAGTAGATCAATCCCGTACTCACGTTTTGCCTCACTTTTTTCGACGAGTCGATCCGTCACCTGGACGTCGATGCCGAACTCTTCGATTTCGCGGACGAGGTTCGCGACTTTCGAGTTCCGGATATCGCTGACGTTCTCCTTGAACGATAAGCCAAGGATCGTGACCCGGGCGCCGAGGACCGGCATGTTCTGTTTAATCAAGTTCTTGACGAGCGCTGTTGCGATGAAGCGTCCCATCGTATCGTTGATCCGGCGTCCAGCGAGAATGACTTCCGGATGATAACCGAGTGACTCAGCTTTCATCGTCAGATAGAATGGATCGACGCCGATACAGTGACCACCGACGAGACCTGGACGGAACGGAAGGAAGTTCCATTTCGTACCGGCTGCTTCGAGGACTTCGAGCGTATCGATGTCCATCCGGTCGAAGATGATCGCCAGTTCATTCATCAAGGCGATGTTGAGATCGCGTTGTGTATTTTCGATGATTTTTGCCGCTTCCGCGACCTTGATCGATGAAGCACGGTGGACACCGGCTTCGACGACCGCTTCGTAGACTTCTGCGACGATGTCGAGTGTCTGTTCATCCTGGGCAGAGACGATTTTTTTGATCGTCTTGAACGTGTGCTCGTGGTCGCCTGGGTTGATCCGCTCTGGTGAGTAGCCGACGAAGAAGTCGACGCCAGCGCGTAAGCCGGATGCTTCTTCAAGAACCGGGATACAATCTTCTTCCGTCGCCCCTGGATAGACCGTCGATTCGTAGACGACGATGTCGCCTTTATTGAGCTGGCGACCAACGAGATGTGAGGCCCGTAAGAGTGGTGTTAAATCCGGTTGATTCTGCGCATTGATTGGTGTTGGAACGGCGATGATGATGAAGTCGCTTGCTTGCAGTGCTGCTGGATCCGAGACATAATCGACGGTTGCGTTCTTCAGTGTGAACGGACTCAGTTCAAGTGTTGCATCGATACCTTCTTGTAGTTCTTGAACACGGTGTTCCTTGATGTCAAAGCCGACGACGTCTGTTTTTTCGCCAAAGGCGACGGCGACGGGAAGACCAACGTATCCGAGTCCGACGACGGCAATCGAACGGTTGGCAATGGGAAGTGAACCAGTTTGGGCTGCTGTCGTATCTACGATGTGTTTGACTGCCTTGTTCATGGTAGGTTCCTCCTATTTCATCGACTGTTTGACGATCAATGTTTTTCCGTTTGGCTCTTGTTTGACTTGTTCGACTGGCTCAAGGACGATTTTCATCTCGGAGCCGAGTAACTTACGCATCTCGTTTAAAAGAATCTGTTCGTGTTTCGGATGGAAACGTTTCGCATCCGGAATATAGCGGAGTGTTACGTGATTCAATGCGTGCTGTTCGACTTGGAGTCGTAAGACCGAATTCGGTAGTTCCCGGGCAATCGTCGTAATGTCTCCTTCGAACACCTTGCCCCGCTTCTCGCTGACGATATAACTCGTTCCCCGTCCATCGATCGAAGCGATGACCGGTCCGTTTAGTCCACAGCTGCAGGTCTCGTCACTGAGCGTCATCCGGTCACCAATCCGGTAACGAATCAGCGGTGTTCCCCGTGTTGTAAAACAGGTGACGACGACTTCGCCGTCCTCTCCATATGGTTCGATGATGCCCGTCTCATGATGCAGATGAAGTTTTCGATGACTGCATTCTGAGATGATTGGTGCGCCTTCTGAAGAACCGTATTGATCGAAGACCGGTGCGTTGAAGGCTTCCTCGAGAACCGAGCGCATCTCCTCCGTCACCGTTTCCGATGTCGGGAAAATGGCAATCAGTGGGATATCCAGTTGGATGTGATGCTTCAGCATATAGCGGGCGATCTCGACCATCGCTGTCGGTGTGCCGTCAAGTGCCTGTGGCTGGAATCGATTCAGCTCCTCGATATAAGCTGGGAAGTTCTCTTCCTTCATGTGAAAGATCGAGACGAGCAACTGATTGAGTGGCCGGTTCATTCGCCAAAAAATTGGTTTCTTTTGATCGACGGCTGTCAGCGTCCGACCGGTGAAGCTCGCCCGCCGCATCCCGGCGTGAAAGCCGTGACGTTCCTTGAAATAGTCGAGATGCGCCATCCGTTCCTGGACATCCTCGCGCATGAATGCGACTTGGAGCGACTTTCCGCTCGTCCCGCCCGTCCGCCCTCGGACCGGCGCATCGACGCGGGACATGAACGCATCGTTATTTTGGCGAAGCGTCTCTTTTTCAAGGATCGGGATTTTCTTCAACTGCTCAAGTGATGTCAACGGTAACTGGATGTCATGTTCGTGAAAGAGTTGCGTGTAGTACGGTGTATGCGTCACGACGAAAGCGAGAAAGGCATTCAGGCGATCGAGTTGTTCCGCTTTATAATCCTGCGTCCGATCCTTCATCCGAAGTTCCTTCATCTTTTGCTCATAGAAGCGACCGTAGCGTTCTTGCATTAACTTCCGACCGTATAACGAGGTCAGCCAATTTTGGATGAAGATCGGGGAGCGGTAGTAGAATTCCTCCTTAAGCGCCATCTTGGATTTCCTCCTTCAGCAAGTAGTGACTCTCATACCAGTCGATGAATGCGTTGACACCGGCTTCGACCGTCGTCTGTGGACGGTAGCCGATCGTTTCGAACAGTGAGGAGACGTCAGCAAAACTTTCTGGAACGTCGCCTGGTTGAAGTGGCATGCCATTTTTAATTGCTGTCTTGCCAAGGCGCCGTTCAATCAAGGCAACAAATTCGTTCAGTCGAATCGGGCTGTGACTGCCGATGTTGTAGACGCGGTACGGAACGTTGCTACGGTCCGGTAAGGGATTTGAGGCATCGAACGTTTCATCGACTTCCGGTTCAGTCTGGAACAGGCGATAGATGCTTTCGATGATATCGTCGACGTAAGTGAAGTCTCGCCCCATCTCGCCGTAGTTGTAAAGATCGATCGGCTCGCCCTTCGCAATCGCCTCTGTGAACTTGAACAATGCCATATCCGGGCGTCCCCAAGGACCATAGACGCTGAAGAAGCGAAGGCCTGTCGTCTTGATGCCGTAGAGACTGCTGTAGGTGTGTGCCATCAGTTCATTCGCTTTCTTTGAAGCGGCGTAAAGACTTAGCGGATGATCGACGGCATCCGTCGTCGCAAACGGCATCTTCGTATTCGATCCGTAGACGGAACTTGAGGAAGCGTAAATCAGTTGTTCGACTGGGTAATGCCGACACGCCTCAAGAATCGAGAGAAAGCCGACGATGTTTGACGTCATGTAGACGTCCGGTCGATCGATGCTATACCGTACCCCTGCTTGTGCTGCCAGGTGGAGAACGAGATCGATCGATTCCTGTTCGAAAATCTGCGCGACGGCTGCCGTCTCTTCGAGTGAAACCCGGTAAAACGTGTAGTTCGTTCCGAGTTCAGCGAGCCGGGCTTCTTTTAACGTCGGGTCGTAATAGTCGTTCACTTCATCGAGTCCGATGACTCGGTAACCCTCCCGGATGAAACGACGTGCGGCGTGAAATCCAATGAAGCCTGCGATACCAGTGATTAAGATCGTTTTATTCGGCACGGTGTTCGACCTCCTCGAAGTAGTGGCGCGCTTGCCAGCGCAAGTAGTGAACGGATGTGTAGACGATGAGTAACATCGGGAACAACTTATACCGGTGTCGGATGGCCGTTCCGACATTGCCGGTTCCTAGACCGAAGATGACCGCGTTAAGCGCAAAGAGAAGGAAAAAGAAGAAGAGGACGCTGCCGAATGGATGCTGACGGATCAGTTTAAAGGACCGGACGATCGCAAAACAAGCGATGAAGTAGAAGACGGCGTCAAGGAAGAAAATCAAAATGTTCATGACGCTCGACCATTGCCACGGGAACGGTGAGAACAGGAAGTAAATCGTCCGGATCGGCGAGTAGAGAATCATGTCAGTTGGACCTGTCACCGTCAATCCGTTCAGATAAGCGGAGCCGCCACGGTCGTAACTCATTCCGCTGAACAACTGACCGTTTTCTGAGACGTGGGTGAACTTTGCAAACAAGACATCCTGGAAGCTGTAGACGATGAAGCCGACGATCAGTACTTGAAAGATTAGTCGCCGCACCTTCGTCGGTTCAAAATCCATTCGTCGTGTCTCATGACTGTAAAACGAGAAGTAGACGAGTAAGACGATGATGCCGACAGCAAGACCGGAGTGGAACATCGTACTGACGAAATAGCCGAGATACGCGAGCGTCATATACCATCCGGACTTCTCTTCCGTCCAGCGAACCATGTAGTAGAGTGTATAGACGATGCCCAGAGCGACGATCTGGTCACGCAAGAGAATCGGTGAGAGCAGCAATCCTTGTGGGAAGAACGCGAAAATCAGTGTTGCTGCGAACACGTAACGTTCCGGTAAGCGTAACCGTTGCAGCGTCTTCGCTAGGATGACGACAGCGACGACGCCAAGAATGACGTTCAAGAACTGAGCGAGAATTCGTTCCGGACCGAACATCAGGTAAAAGATTCCGAGAAACTTGGAATAGGTGCCGCGAACGACATCATTGAAAGTCGACGGATCAGTGAAGATTTGGACACCTTCGAGATGAAAGGCTTCCGTATCGTCACCACTGTGTGGCGGTAAACGAAACAGCTCAAGATCGATGAACATCAGGACCAGTCGGACGAAGAAAGCGGTGATGAAAACGAGAAAGAGTGGCGTCGTCTCTGCCTGACGGAGCAGATAATAGAGAAACAACACCGCGTTGATGAGCAGCAAGGCGGTCACGTAGGTGTCCGGGAAGAGCGACCGGGCGAATTGACAAACGAGCGCTTCGATGACGATGAGTATTAGGATTGGTCGCATCTTCTTCCCTCCTCAGCTGCTTTGTTCGACGACGAGCGTGACGTCCCGTGGATATAAGGACCGATACAGTGCCGGTAACAATAGGACGATTTGAGTGACAGCGCAGAGGGTGTAAGCGATCGTCGCACCGTACAGACCATACAGCGGAATCAACAGGCTACAAGCGATCAGGTTGACGACGACACTGCCGAAGATCGAGATCGTCTGGATCCGGAACTGCTGGAAGCCGGTCAACAGTGCCTGAATGACGGTCGAGTTGTAGAAAAAGAGTGAGGCGACCATCATCAAGACGAAAATCAGATGATATTGAACGAACGACGCGTTATAGAAAATCGTCAAGCCCCACTTACCAAAGAAGATTGCTCCGATGATCAACAGGATCCCGACGACGTTCGTCATCAGTAACATCGATCGGGTCAGCTTGCGTAGTTCCGGTAAACTTTGGCGTTCACCCGTCTCAGACGAGAAGTTCGGTAGCAAGACGGCAATCAAGGAGTGGATGAACAGACTGCCAAGTACGAGTAGATAGGCGATGCTGGCGTAATAACCGAGCTCTTCCGTTCCGATTGCGTGACCGACGAACAATCGTGGGATGTTTGCGTTCAAGGCGATCAGGAGAGCGACGAATCCGAGTGGCATCGCCTTAAGGAACAGCTCCTTACCTGATCGGTACCGTAAGTCGAGTGCTTGATTGTCAAAGCCGCGACCGACGCGGCGAATCGTCGGTAAGTCGTATGCGAGTAGCATGATCAAGTTTCCGGCGATCAAGGCGAGTACGAATCCATGAATCGAATGGGTCGTAAAGAGGACAAGTGCTGCGCCCGAGACGTTCAAGAGACTCCGGAAGATCTTCGAGACAGCGACTTCCTTGAAGGCAGTGTGTCCTTGCAGGAAACCATAAGCGAGATCAGCGAATGACTCCATGTACTTGTTGAGATAGACAAGTAGTGTCAGAAGTAAGATGTCCGCTTCACCGAAGAAATAATAGACTCCAAGGAGGACGAACACACCTGCCGAGAGGAGTGAAAAACGAGTCTTGATGAAGAGCCAGAAGTTCGTCAGTCCAGCCCGTTCTGCCGTCAGGATCGTACTGGCGTTCAGCCAACAGAACATGACGATCGGTGCAGTGATGGCAAGGGCGTAGTTAAAATAACCGATGTTGAGCGGTGTACTCCATTTGATCAGGAGCGTCAAAATCATCCATTGATGGAGCGAATACGCCGTATCGGCAATGAAGATGAGATTGAAGCGGGACAGCCGGGCCGTTTTCATCGTTCTCCCTCCTCTCTATTTGCGAGCGATCCGCATCGTCGGTGCGACCGGGTCGGCATCGGTTTCGTTCGTGACGTCTAACAAATACTGGCGGAGTACCTCGTCCTGACCGAGCGCTTGGGCGATCTCACGCAAGTACGGGTCGACGGATCCGAAGGGACGTGTCTTGCCAACGAGAATCTTGTCGAAGACGAGTTCGTCATGCACTTCATCGCGAGCGAGCAGTTCCTCGTAGAGTTTCTCGCCTTTTCGAATGCCGCTGTAGACGATTGGGATCTGCTCTTCCGTGAATCCACTCAAGTGAATCAAGTTCTTCGCTAGTGTCGTGATGTGGACCGGTTCACCCATATCGAGGACGAACACTTCGCCACCTTTCGCGAGGACACTCGCTTGAATGACGAGACGACTCGCTTCCGGGATCGTCATGAAGTAACGTGTCATCCGGGGATCGGTGATCGTAATCGGTCCGCCTTTGGCGATTTGTTCTTTGAAGAGTGGAATAACGGAACCGCGGCTCCCGAGGACGTTGCCGAATCGGACGACAGCGAACGTCGTCTCGCTGTTACGCGCCATCTGCTGGATGACCATCTCGGCGATTCGTTTCGTCGCCCCCATCACACTCGTCGGATTGACGGCCTTATCGGTCGAAATCATGACGAAACGTTTGACACCGGCTGCCTCCGCTGCTCGAGCGACGTTGCGTGTGCCATAGATGTTGTTCTTGACGGCTTCGCTTGGGTTATCCTCCATCAGCGGTACGTGCTTGTGGGCTGCCGCGTGATAGACGAGATCTGGTTCGAACCGTCGCATGACTTCAAGCATCCGGTCACTGTCCTGCACATCGGCGATGACGGATTCGAACTGGATGTCTCGACTGAGACACTCGAGCTCCCGGCGGATCAGGTAGATGCTGTTTTCGCCGTGTCCGAGAAGGATGAGCCGTTCAGGACGGAAGCGAATCAGTTGCCGGCAAATCTCGGAACCAATCGATCCACCAGCACCGGTGACGAGGACGGTCGCGCTATGAACGCTTCGTTCGATTTCCGTAATATCGAGTTCGACCGGTTCTCGACCGAGTAAATCGGCGATTGAGACTTCACGGATTTGTTTGATCGAGACCTTTCCGGACGCCAGTTCGACGAGCATCGGTAACGTATGCGCTTCGACTTGGGTTTGTTTGATCCGGTTCAGCAATTCAACCCGCTGCGGATAAGGTAACGATGGGATTGCCAGGACGACCGCTTCAATTTTTTGTTCCTCGATGATGCATTCGAGTTGGTCGATTGCTCCGATGACGGGAACACCGTGAATCCGCATCCCGCGTAGTTCAAGCGAATCATCAAGTAAGCCAACGACGTTTAAGATGTGCGACTTCTTTTGCTTCAGTTCTTTTGTGATCATCTGACCGGAAGCACCGGCACCGATAATGAGTGTTCGTTTGCCGAGCGTCTTATTGTCAGGAACGAGTCTTAAGCTACGTCCACGAATCAACAGACGGACGAATAAGATTCCGTTCAAAACGAGACCGGTCTGCAAGAAGATCGCTCGTTCGACCGCAAAGTCGAACAACGCGTATTCAAGACCAAGTAAGACGAAACTGCTGGCGAGAACGACGACGAGGAGAACGGCGAGATCACGAAGACTCGCGTAACGCCAGATGATTTGATAGAAGCGCATCCAGTGTGCAACGAACGTAAGGGCGACCCACTGGATGAGAGCGATTTCGAGTGCATCCTGCAACTCGAAGTTGACGGTGAGATGGAGCGGATTAAAGAAGTAGAACGTAACGACAGTCGCGAGTGCGATGATTCCGGCGTCGATCAGGCGAAGGAGTCCGATCTTCAACTGCCGACGGTACGGGGTGAGCGGGGAATGCTGCATGACGGTGTCTCCTCTCCTCTCTCATGAATGACTGCGGGGAATCGCTTTCGGATAACTATCAGCGGATTCGCGTGTCGCTTCCTTTTTGCTTAACGAGCGAGAATAAACGATCAAGAGTCCGAGCATCAGACCAAGGACGCCACCGATGCCTGTATTCATCAGAATGTTCGGTGACACGGGTTTCGTTGGAATCCGTGCGCTCGAGAACACTTCCGTCTTACTCGTGTTGATCAGTTGCGGGAGGTAATCCTGGAAGACTTCCGTCATCGTATTCGCCTGGATAGCTGCCTGCTCCGCCGAACGATCCGTTACGGATAAGGCGATGACTTGCGAATCGAGATTGCTCGAGACCGTCAGACGATCCGTCAAATCGAATAACCGCTTGTCGGTGACGTTCATCTTTTGGGCGACCTGATCGACGACCTCTGGGCTTCGTAGGATATCTTGATAGGTACTGACGAGTGTCGGCGTCGATGTCGCCTCTGCGTTCGCTTGAGGAACGACGAGGATGTAGGCTGTCGCCTCGTATGTCTTCGGGATGACATACGTGCTAAGCGCATATCCGGCTCCCGCAAAGAGAATCATGAAGAGTGCGAGTAACCACCAGCCGCGTCGGAGCGTCGTCAAATGATCTCCAAAGGTTTTTCTTTGATGCATCGAGCTCACTGTTGTTCACCTCTTTCTGGCTTGACCGAATGGATGGACATTGGTTATGTCTACACCTTATTTCCAATCGACTCCCAAAACAATTAGAGCTTGGTGGAAATGATTATATTTTTTTCAGTAGCTATCTCGCTTGCGTGACACTAGTTCATAGCATGAATTCATGTCACGAAAAAAACGCGATTCATGAAAAAATGATCACGTTTTCCTTAATATTTTTTCATTTATCTGCATGATGTTTTGAAAGATAAGGGTAAATACAAATTTGATGATTAAAAAGTGCTTAAATCGGTAATAAGTCCTATATGAAGGGTGGATAGTCTTTAGAAATCATGTTAAAATCAGCCAATATACCCACATCGTTTGCCTTATCCATCCTAGTCGTTTGGATCATGCTCGATGCTTGGATTCGTCCCTTATCGTTCACGGACGAAGTATTGCCGAAACAGTGGTCTCTTTGGTTGCTTCCCATCTATATCGTTCTGTTCAGCGTCTGTTGGTTCATCTTACGACCGTTCTATCGTGCCAATCGAGCGACTGGGCATCAAATTGTAATCATTTTTCTGATTTATCTGACATTTCATATCATTTTTTTCTTTTTTAACGCGAATACGGATCGTGTTCTCGCTTCGCTTTACCTCATCTCGACTTGGCTATTCGTTGGCATCGTCTCTTCGCTCTCGCGTACATCGATCGAACAATGGCAACGGCTTTTGTGTCACTTTCTTTATGGACAGGCCGTCTTTCTCGCTTCCTATGCCCTCATCGTCTCCTTTGGTTCAGAGTATGTCCCGGTCGAAAACCTGCAATGGCTTCGGATCGGTCCCTTGTCGTTTCCACAATTGTACGTCGGGGAACAAGGCTCATTCCTTCGCCTCGCTGGTCTGATGAACAATCCGAATACGTTTGCAGCGTGGCTTGTTCCAGGCGGACTGTTTGCTTGGTTCTATCTACTCAAACAGTTCCCACGTCGGCAAAGCTTTCTACATGCTGTTCTCCTCCTTCTCATCACCATCGCTCTACTTCGAAGTGGTTCGCAGACAGGAATCTATTCTTTTCTCCTCCTTGCTCTTTTGACGAGTATTCGAATGGTTGAAGGAACGAGACGCAGGATGCAGGTGACAGCATGTTACGTAACGGGAAGCTTGATTCTCCTAGCTGTTTTTGCGTTTCAAGGACTGCTTCCCCGTTTGCTCAGTCTCAACGGACGATTTACGCTTTGGCAAGTAGGATGGCGCGCTTCCACTGATTCGCTTTGGTTCGGACACGGGATTGGAAGTGCCCCACGCGGTCTGCAGGAACAACTGAACGAACAAGTTCTCTATACGTTCCACAGCACACCGATCACCCATCTTTATGAATTCGGACTCATCGGTTGTTTGCTGTACGGTGCAGTCTTTCTGTATCTGTTCTATCGACTGTTTCGGATTCAGACGACGGATCTCACTTTTCTCGCCCTGTTGCTTACTGGCTGGCTCGGACTACTTCAATTCACGGAAAGCATTCTCGTAAGACCGAGTGGATTTTATTTCATTTGGCTCAGTCTTCTCGCTTATACGTCGCTTCGTCGACTTCCACCTCACGACAGTACCCACACCTAGAGCACCTACACGAAAGGGGTATGACATCATGAAGAAATGGACAGAACAACAAGTCATCGATAGCCTAATCGAAGCTAGTATCGAATATCCCGCTCTCGACGCAAAGACGTATGCACGTTGGTCGATTGGAAAAGATATTCCGTCGATCACGACGATCATCAATGTATTCGGCTCTTGGCGTGAAGCACTCCAAACGGCCGGTCTCTCATCGATTCGTCCGTACTTTTCAGATGAAGAGATCCTTGCTTTCATCAAGGAAGCATCAACACGCTTACACCCTTTCCATAGCAACAGCTACCGGGAATGGGCAAAGGCGAAACATGGACCATCCTTGACATTGATCAACTTACGTTTCGGTTCTTGGTCACGTGCGCTCGAAGAAGCACAGATCGAGATGACACGTTCCATCTCGATGACGGAAGAACGCATCATCACAGCCTTACTCGAAGCTTCCGATGTCCTCCCCCGTCTGACGACACAGACGTATGCCATTTGGGCACAGGAAAATGGACATCCGACAGTCGCGACGATTGCCCGTAAATACGGTTCATGGGCAGATGCCCTCGCTTGCCTCGACATCGCACCGCCTCGCCGGAAATGGGTCGAAGAAGATGTCCTTGAAGCACTGCGGCAGGCGCAAGAAGAATTACCTTCCCTCAGTATCATTCATTACCGGAAATGGGCAGAAGGTCGCTCGGTTCCGAGTACCTCGACGATCAACGCCCTCTTCGGTAGCTGGACCTCCGCCGTGCAATGCCTCAAGCGTGCACGCGTCTCTCTTTCTTGATTCTGCTCTTCTACCTAAAAGGAATGACCCGGTATCACTACCGGGTCACTCCTTTTTCGCGCGCTTATGGTTTTTTAATTTGCTCAAGCAGAGACGCAGGCAACAGCGTCACCGTGTCGTGTTTCAATAAATAGATGTCTTCCGCATAAGCTCCGATGCGTCGGGAATTACGTTGTCCCTGCAGATTGTTTCGGATCGCTTTCGGAAAATTGACGCCGCATTCATAAGCATGTGGATATCCCCCACCGAATCGCGGATTGATCTCTGATAAGTAGAGCGTTCCGTCAACATCAAACAGGTCGAAATCAAGCGGACCGACAAGACCGGTTCCATGTAAAACGTGTTCGACCAGTTCAAAGACATCGTCGCGTTTGATGGAGCGACTCTTATCCGTTTCCCCTGCACGCATGACGAGTTTCTCCTTAATGAAGATATCCGTCACTTCATGCGTCAACCAGTCGACATAGACGTCAACACCGAGCTCCTGTCCTCTTAAGTATTCTTGAATCAATAAATCCGGATGAACAGCAAACAGTCCTTCAACGACTTCAAGAGAGGAGACCGCCTGGACATGGAGACTGGCACTCCCATTGCGTGGTTTGACGAAGACCGGGAACTGGACCTCCCCTTGCGCAAGTGCGCTCCGGAATGCTTCGAGCGTCACATATGTCCGCGCATGCGCAATCCCTTCCGCGACACAATACGTATACATCGCGTATTTGTCGAAACAGAGACGACAGGCATACATCGGTGAGACGAGGACCGTGACACCGATTGCTTCAAACCGTTCCGTCGCCGCTGCGAGCAATTCCAGTTCAGGATCAATCAATGACAATAGCGCCGTCACCTGTTCGCGCTGACACAACTCTAGCAAATGATCGATATAATCCGGTGCATCAATGCGGGGAACGAGATGATGGCGTTCTGTCATATAGAGACCTGGTGCGAGTGAACTACAATCCGCAGTACTGACGTGACCGTCCGGCATCTCACGGACGAAATACTCGACTAGCTTCGTCCGGCGACCGACGCTCGTCATCAACAAATGGGAAGTCTTCATAGGGCAGTCTCCTTCGTTAAAAGTGATGCCTGTTCTTTTCGTGCTGGAAGGAAACACTTCCTGCTTGGCGTCGTACTTTTTTCCTATAGATGAGGATATAACATCCGATTCCAATCAAGGCGCCGGTTCCATCGAGTAAGACATCTTGGATGAGTCCCGTCCGGTCCCCTGTCAAGATTTGATGGAATTCATCAAAGACAGCGACCATGATCGCTAACGAATAGGCGAACAAGACGGCAAGTCCTGGTGTCAGACGACGACGTGTCAAATCAATCAATCCGATCCCTAATACGAGAAATGTCGAGACATGGGCAGCTTTTCGGATGAAAAACTCAATGAAGCCACTTCGTCCAAGGGCAGCGACACTAACTTCTCCATGATAGGAAAAGGAGATGAAACGCAGATGATCGACGAATCCTAACGGAATGAATCGCGATAACCCTGGTTTGATGGATTGCGCTTGATACGGCATCGAACTTGAGATGAAGAGGATCAATAGAACGGCAAGGACGACGTAGCCGGACCACGTGATTTTTTTCATGAAGACACTCCTTTTTAATATCATTTTACAATAGCATAGACCCCAGAAAATTGGCGGATTCTTTCTAAAATTCAATTTCTAGTTTAACCCATTTCATTTTTTTAGTTTCCTTGAAAAACGATATTTTACATTTCACAGGTTTCTTTTATAATGAAAGTGGTTAATTAGTACTATACACGATGACCTGAAGAATAGGAGTGGAGTGCCATGAATCGTGCACTAGGTAAAAAAATCATGCAATTGCGCAAACAACACAAGTACACTCAAAAGTTTTTAGCTGAACGGTGTGGGGAAACAGCAACGGACATCTCCGCTTACGAACGTGGTCAGCGCATGCCCTCTCCTCAAGTCTTGGAACGATTATCTCTTGCTTTAGACACGACGGTCATTGATCTCATCGATCCAAAGTATGTACAGCATCCTTCGTTGAATGAATTCATGCAACAAGCGCTTGAACCATCACAACCGCTTGATCTGAAACTCATTCTCGAAGACTTACTCGTTCACCTCAGTCTGTCAAAGGAAATTTATTTCGATGGACGCCTCGTCTCACCGAACGTGCGGGACGAGATGGCGACGTCGATTGATCAAGCGTTACAACGCGGACTTTCTTCCATCGAGGCGTAAAAAGGGATCAAAATCAGCTGATTTTGATCCCTTTTTCTTATTCTGTTTGGACGATATGGTCGATGTACAATTGTCCCTCTTCATATGTCGCTTCTAATAGTTGACGAAAAAACGCATTTTCACTTGTTTTCTCGGATACGAATACACGTGTGTAGCGCTGGTGCGCCTGCGAGAGTACACTGAATTTCAGAGTACGGGCAGATGAAGAGAAGAACAATTGTCGACCGGGATGACCAAAGGCGTCCGTTGCTTTCGATTCTTCTAAGAAGTGAAAAGATTCGTCTGGAAACAAGGTCTCAATGAACGATAGACAACTTTGCTGAAAGGTACTTCCGCTCTGATTTTCCATGATGCGTCCGGCTCCTCTTTCTCATGATGTACTTCGAATCGTGAAAAGGAAACTACTGTATCCAATTACCCAGTCTTTAGACCTATTCAAACCAGTATATTACATATATTTTTCTTTTTATTATCACATTATATTTTATACTTATTGTTTTTCGAACTCCAGCACGAGTGTCGTCTTTCCTTCGTACAAAAATTGTCCACGATAGCGCGATAGCGTCGCAAATTCAAACAGCGTGTTCGGTTCATACAAATATTCGACCGCATAACTGATTTTTTCCTCATTCTCCGATTTGAGATAGGCGTTGAACAATAAACGTTCACCGTCGACTTGATAGCCATAGAACAGCAAAGTTTTTTGAAAACGTCGCGTCGCGATCGGATGAGCGATCGATTTTAGATGATCGACGCGATACAAGGACACGAGCAAGCGTCCACTCGGCCGCAGCAATTGACGGATGTTTCGAAAGAACAACAAAAGCTCTCCGCGCGTATAACGTAAAATCGTCGTTCCCGGTAAGATGATTCGATCAAAGTACTCCGGACCGACGACGTCCGTCACGTCATGACTCCAGCCGTAAATCTTATGTTGATACTTCTCCGCAATCTGTTTCGTCCGCGCAGCTTCCGGTTCGATCAGATAAAGATCATACCCTTCATCCGACAAGAGATTGAAGAGCGCCGGATCAAATGTTCCGTGAAACAGGATTCGCTCCCCTTTTCGTAAATAACGCCGATACAGCATCAGCTCATCGACTTCAGTTAGCTGTTGCGCTTCCTGATACAGTTGACCGAATCGTTCATCCGCCTGAACATGATTCAGCACCTCGACGCGCGAGTAGCTCCCTTTACGCAAGAATGGACCAAATAAGACATCACCCATGATACATCAACTCCTTGTAGTGCTGAATCGCTTCTGCATAATCTGCGCCGAGTCGCTCCGGTAATATGTCGAACTGTTCCTTTTGATCCGCTTCGAGAATCCAGAGAAATGCTTCATTCGTCTCAAATAAACGTAACGTCGTCCGGTCGAACGCAAAACAACCTTCCTCGTTTTGAATGCCGATCAACGTCAACGGTCCGATCCGCCCGGACGTCCGAGGCAATTCGAGATCAGAGTACGGTGTGATGAAACGACTCGTTCCTTGAAACGTTCCGGCAAGTTGATATAGCAACGGAAACAGCTCTAATTCAGTTTGTGATGCCAGCGCGTCAGGTTGAAGTTGCTGTTCTCGGAAAGACTCGATGTCAACAGATATGTCTGCGCTCAACTGAATCGTCTTCTGTCGATCGGCGTAAATTCCGTCCGCAAAGAAGAAAAGTCGATGCGAGACGCGTAATCCACTTAACGTCGCATAATCGAGGATCCCCATCGATTGATCGTTTTGAATCCGTCCCGTTCGTTGCCAGTCCACTAATCGCTCTGCTAGCGCGTCACGCGATAAAATCGTTAGTTGCGAATCAAGTGAGGGAGAAAGACGATCGGAAAACGTCAACAGAATCGGTGTCCGGCTCATCAGTTCGATGATCGGTAGATCGTGGCGCATCGGATGATCAAAATAGATGACACTGTTGATCGTCATCGCCTGGAAATTGCTTGCCGGAATCTTCTCCAGTAATGAGCTGTCTTCGATGTAGACATGACGTAACGGTTGCGGATGATGTGGTACCGATGCTGGGTACACACCTGTCATCAATGAGAGGAGCGCATGATGGACAGCTGGAACAGATGCAGAAGCAGGCATGTCTTCCTGCGGTAAGAAGAGACCATTCAGGAAATCCGGTTGTCCAAATAAGACTTCTCCATTTGGACGAATCAAGTGGAACTGGACATGCAACATCTCGTGTTGCAAATACGCGACGAGTCGCAACGTCCGTTCGCCTTCCCCTTGGAGGACGAAGACGTAATGCTCATACTCCTGAAAATCCATATAATCGAGTAAATCATGGAACGTATGTGTGTCGTAATCAAACGCGTCGAGCGAAATACGGTGCGTCTCACAAAACGTTTGCAGATCAAGCGATGGTAGAGAACGTTGCAGCCAGCCGTCTTGTTCCGATAAAAGCGATAATCCGATCATGTCCTCTCTCCTTTCTCATCAAATGATTGAAAAAAGGGCTTCATTCTAATAGCCGAATGAAGTCCTTTTGTGTGGATTAAGCCGATTTAACGTTTGCCTTAGGTTTCGTAGCAGTCCGGTCCATTTCCCGATGAGCGAGGGGGGCGACGGAGACGGTAGCAGGATTGAGACACCAAGCGCATGAAGTCATGTTACGTCGCGTTTCTTTTAAGATGAGTGTCATGGTTGTACCCCTTTCTGAATCAAGTGTGATGGTCGTTGAAACATTGATACGAAATCAAGTAAATCAGTAGTATCTCGTCTTGTTCGCTTCTATAATAGAAGTTGATACCCTATACCAGTTCAATCTCCACGAAAGGACGAGGAGCCGATGGATCAATTCATGTCACCGCAAATCGGCTTAGCATTACGCCGCTTGCGGAAGAAACACAATCTGACCCAAAAAGATTTAGCAAACGGAATCTGCAGTCAAGCAGAGATCAGTAAGATCGAGAGTGGCACACATTCGCCGACGGTCGAGCTTCTCTTCGCTCTGTCTAAAAAACTACAAGTTCCTTTTTCTTCATTCTTTGATCATGCCAATTATCGTGAAGCTTTCTATCAGTTAGATGAACAATTATTGAAAAAGTTTCGAAATAACGAATTTGATAAAATTTACTACGAAACAAAATCTAAGTTAGAGCAACCAAACATAGATGAAGAAGTCACTTTATTGCTAAACTACTACAATAGTATTTCAGCTCATAAATTAAATATGACTGACTACAGAACATGTATTGTAGTTTTACGTCAACTGTCCGAAAAGTACTCTTCAATTTTCTATTCTCCAAGTATGATAATTCGAATAAAATCAGCAATTGCGAATCTGTATTCTGAAAATAAGAATTTCACTCATAGCAGAAAAGTTTATGAAGAATTAATTGATTTAGACTTTGAAAATGAAGAATTAGTCTTAGATCGTATTCGTATTTTATATAACTTTTCTAAGACACTTTTGCAATTGAAGGAACCCGACTATGCTTTAAGAGTCATTGAAGAAGGTATTGAGCAAAGTCTGAAGTATAAAGACATGTCGATGCTTGGACAGCTTTACTATCAACAAGGCGCGTGTCTAGAGCGTTTTAATGCGCATGAACATCATCAACGAATCAAAATTTCATACCAGCGTGCTCTCGTTTTTTTCGATTTACTAAAAATGAAAGAATATCAGTATTTCATCCTAGAAAACAAATCAGAATATCTAACTTAAGTTTTATGCTTTATCACTAGTAATTCTGTACTCATATGGCAGGTCTTTAGCTACTTGCTTCACTGAATACTCGTACGGCAAATCTTTTGCCACTTGTTTTACTGAATATTCGTATGGCAAGTCTTTAGCTACTTGTTTCACTGAGTACTCGTATGGCAAGTCTTTAGCTACTTGCTTTATTGAATACTCATACGGTAGATCCTTTTTAACGAACTGATTTTTATCATTTGTTAGGTTTGCATTCGTAACGCCGACACTCAATAGGAGCGCCCCTAATCCTATAACTATTTTGTTACTCAATTTCATATAGTTAACCTCCTATTATTTTTCGTATGGCTTCGTAACAACATCATATAACCTTAGACCCCCTCTGAATATTCGAATACGAATAATTATGGTATTTTACACATTATTTTCACTTTGTATGACTTTTGACTCGAGCCATATGTCCTGATTACTGTTTGTTTTTTACAAATCATCCATCAATGTGTCGAACTTGTGTATGAAAATAGATTTTTTTGAATATTCCATCACGATGAAATTCCGTAACAGACAAAAAGAGAGCTCATCCAACTCCTACGAGTCGAACGAGCTCTCTTTATTTTGAGGATTGTCGTAACGCGATGACGTAAAAGATACCGAGGACGACAATCACACTTAGTAGTATTGAACTAATCGTCGTTCGCGTCGACGTATCCGGCATCCATATCCCAAGTCCTAAATTGATTGCTGCGATAATTAGGACGAGCCAAACAATCGTACGTGGTCGCATATCGATCTCCTTTCTGGTCTACTCTGCCGCCCGATCACCGAATATGCTATGGTGAAGATAACGAAGGAGGTTCTGTTTCATGGATAGACTTGCTGTATTTTGTGGTTCCAAAGATGGTGCTAGCCCAGTCTTTCGCGAGGCAGCGGGTACGCTTGGTCAAGCGCTCGCCGCGCGCGGCATCGGACTCGTATACGGCGGTTCCCGTGTCGGAACGATGGGGGCTGTCGCGGACGCTACGCTTGCTGCTCAAGGTCAGGCAATCGGTGTCTTGCCTCATTTTCTACAAGAAAAGGAACTTGCCCATCCCGGACTGACTGAATTGCATCTCGTTCACTCGATGCACGAGCGAAAAGCGAAGATGTCAGAACTCGCTGACGGCTTCATCATTCTTCCGGGTGGTCCCGGTACAATGGAGGAATTTTTTGAAGTCTTTACGTGGGCGCAACTCGGTCTACACGAAAAACCGTGCGGTGTACTCAATATCGAAGGATACTATGATCCCTTGATCGCTCTATTTGACACGATGGAACGTCAAGGATTCCTGATTCCGGAACACCGTGCGATGCTTATCGTCGAGTCAAATCCTGATCGTCTACTTGAACGCTTCGCGACGTATGAAGCTCCACACGTCAAAACCTATATGGATCGCTCACAAACCTGATGCAAACGGAGTCCTCGACTCCGTTTTTTTGTATGGATTCTCAGCTCTTCCGATTCTACTTCTCTCTCGTTACTCATTTTCTCTACACTGACGTAAGAATCCTACTTTACAGAACAAAAAAACCAGATGCGAATGCATCTGGTTTAACATTAAAAGAACTTCAAGATCGCGTCGCTGAGGTTCGTTAAAGACGGGGTCTCGTCAATGACCATCAAACTCCCTGCTGCGAGGACGATGAGACCAAGACCCGACAAAATCCAACCTGGATGCTTGACCGTGTCCGCTGAATCCGCGTTCTCTTTACCCGACCGCGCATTCGCTGCTTGTTCTTTCAAGCGATCGCGACGGTATTGATGTTGTTCCTCTTTCGACCACTTCTTATATTCAGCGAGGAACTTCTTATACTCCGGCAAGACATCCTTCGTCGTTCCGTCGAGGCGGACTTGACCGTATTCGAGCCAGACGACCCGCTCACAGAAGCTCTTGATTTGCGAGAGCGAGTGACTGACGAAGATGATTGTCTTCCCTTCCTCCTTGAATTCGTTCATCTTATCGATACAACGGTTGTAGAAAGTTTGGTCCCCGACCGATAACGCTTCATCGACGATCAGGATGTCGGCGTCGACATTAACCGCGATCGCGAAGCCGAGGCGCGACTTCATCCCACTCGAGTACTTCTTGATTGGCTGATCGATAAAGTCACCGATATCCGCGAAATCGATGATGCCGGGCATCCGACGCTCGATTTCTGCGTCGTCCATCCCAAGCATGAGACACTTCAAGCGAATGTTCTCCCGCCCCGTCAGGACGTTCTTCAACCCTTGTGAGACGGCGATGATCGCAACTTCACCATTGATCGCGACGTCTCCTTCGTTTGCATAGATGATACCTGAAATCAAGTTCGATAACGTCGATTTACCGGATCCATTGATACCAACGAGTCCGACGACTTCTCCCGATCCAATCTCGAGCGAGACATCCCGTAGTGCAGTAAATGTTTTAACGCTCTTGCTTTGATTCTTGAACAAGAGCTTGAATTTTTCTTTCGTAGTCGTGACCATGTCGAAGCGTTTCGTGACATGGTCGAGTTTAATCATAGACATGGCGATTTCCTTCCCTTAGACGAGCTCAGTGAATGATTTACGGAACTTGATGTGCAAGAATGTTCCCGCTGTGAACAACAGAAGCGTCACACTCCAGAAATACAGACCGGTCGGCCACTCCTGCCAGACCCAATGCCCTCCGAGCAAGCTCGCCCGGTATCCCTCAACGAGATAAAAGACCGGGTTCAAACGAAGGACGCCGTGTAAGAAGTCTGGGAACCGTTCAATGTTCCAGAGGATTGGTGTCATATAAAAGAGCATCCGCATCATCGATTGTAAGAAGAGCTGGATGTCCTTAACGAGTGTGATAAGTGTTGAAAAACAAAGTGAGAACGCATAGACGAAAATGTACGTCGCGATCATATAATACGGCAACTGGAGTAACTTCCATGTGATCGGGATACCGTTTGCGATGATGACGATGAAGACGATCAAGAGCATCGCAAAATGTTGATACATCCGCGATAGGATGACATACGATGGAATCGCACTCATCGGGAAACGCATCTTCGTCACCATCGCGAGACGACTATTGATCGAGTTTGATCCACGAAGTAACGCGTCATTGATGAAGAACCAGACGACGATCCCACAAAGGAGCCAGACGATGAATGGAATATCGCCATCCACGTTCTTATTTCCTTTAAGACCGACACCGAAGACGAACCAATAGATGAAGATTTGGAGACCCGGATTGAGGAGCTCCCATAAAAGACCAAGGCGTTGCTCTGCATGCGCTGATTTGATTTCATATCGCGCCAACCGGCGAATCAAGGGGAAATTCTCCACCTGTTCCCGGATGATACTTCTCATTTCTTTCAGCATAAGTGTAAGTTCCTTCCGATTCATGATACATGTATTTTATTTTCATATTCGTTGATTCCACTCAAAAAAAGACAGATGCCGTCCGCGATTGCTCAAACGAACGCTCTCTCCGCGTGAACGGGACCTTGCCCGGTCGATTCCGACTCGCCTCCTTTGTCCACTCATTCGTGCATGGCAGAAGCAATACTTCCTATATACACTTAATCAATTCTAGCTATCGTGAAAAAGCGTGTCAATGTATTGGACGAACCGACACCAAACTGTAGTTTTTCAGGCACGACAAAAAACCGGCGGGTACACCACCGGTCATCTCCTAGTTTGTTTCCTTACGCATGATTAAAATGTGGAAACTCAATCGTCGTCGGTGGTGATGCGAGCCCCCATACGAGGAGCACGGTGATCACACAAATAATGCCGACGAGGACACCGCCTCGAATCGTATCATTCATCTATCGTTGCCTCTTTTCATCCGAACTGTCTGTATACTGATATCATACAATATTTAGCAATTCAGGACTACTAAAAAATCGACATTTAATGGGAATGTTTAACGATTGGTAATATTATTTCGTTTCATTTTTATTTAAGACAAGATATAATGAAAGCGTTATCATTTTCTTAGGAAGGCGAACGTTCGGATTCTAAAGCTTACGAGCAAACGACTTCCGTGGGTTGTCTTGTCGTCGGACCTAAGAATTTACGTTATTTACAAAAGGTTCATCCCACGAAGCTTTCCGAACCCTTTATAGTAGAAGAAGAGGTCAACGATCGCATCGCGACCTTGCATTCATACCCCACTCTTGAAGGAGGATTTTTACGTATGTACAAATCAAAACCGCTTTACGCGGCAGCTGTTGCTGTCGCCCTGACGACATCGGCAATCGTGCCAGTTGCTCAAACGACAGTTTCGGCTGCAACACATGTCAAAGTCAAAACGGTCAAACTCAAGTCACTCGTCTTCACGAAAGGTGCTCCGGTCAAACTCCCTGCTACATATAAAGGTGAGAAGATCACGTGGAAATCGTACGATCGCCATGCGTTCAACCGTTATCAAACGGTCAAAGGCACATACGGCAAGAAAAAGAATCCAATCGAAATCAAAATCTACATTCAGAACTACGCAGTGAAGTTCGTCGAGAAGGTCGCGGATCAGACAATCTATGTCGATCAAAAACCAGAATTGCCGAAAACACTAGCTGTTCTTTATGCGACAGGTCGCATCTATGACAAGCCAGTCCGCTGGTCGAAGGTGGATACGAGCGAAGCGGGTGTGAAATATGCGGTCGCAAGTTATACGCGTCTTGGTAAGACGATTACATTAAAAGCAAAAATCACGGTGCTCGACGTCAACACGGATGACTTCTCAATCGGTTTGATGCATACGAACGACACGCATGCGAACCTCGATAAAGCACCGAAGCGGGCCACTGTCATTAAAGAACTTCGCTCTGCTTACCGCGCAGAAGGTAAACCATCACTTCTCTTAGATGCTGGTGATGTCTTCTCTGGATCACTCTACTTCAACAAGTTCCTTGGCCAAGCGGATCTTGAACTGATGAACTACATGAAGTACGACATGATGACATTCGGTAACCACGAGTTCGATCTCGGCGATACAGACAACAACATCGCTTTGAAAAACTTCGTCACGAAAGCGAAATTCCCGTTCATCACGGCGAACGTTGATTTCAGTAAAAACGAACTCTTCAACGGTCTACAAAAGAAAACGATCACAGCCGGACCAGAGCGTGGCAAAATCTATCAAGGGATCATCAAGGAATACAAAGGACAAAAAATCGGCTTCTTCGGTTTGACGACTGAAGAAACGGCTGATATCGCAAGCCCAGGTACGGTGGCGTTCGCGAACTACATCACGAGTGCGAAAGCGGCCGTGAAGAAACTCGAAGATCGTGGCGTCAATAAAATCGTCGCCTTGACACATATCGGATTCGATGACAACGAAGCAATCGATAACGATCAACTGCTCGCACGTAACGTCGACGGGATCGACGTCATCGTCGGTGGTCACTCGCATACGAAACTTGAAAAACCAGTCGTTGTCGACGAAACGGTCGTACCAGGCAAAACAGAACCAACGATCATCGCTCAAGCATACCAATACGGTGATTTCCTCGGAAATCTTGATTTGACGTTCGACTACAAAGGGAAGTTGACGGAGTACAACGGATCACTGATCGACGTTTCAAAAGCAGTTGAAGACGTTCGTGCAGCTGAAATCCTCAAACCATATGCAGATCAAATCGCTGAATTGAAAAACGAAGAAGTCGGTGCGAATATCGTTAATGCTCTTCCAAACCCACGTGGTGAAGTCAGTGTCCGTAACAGCGAAACAGCTCTCGGAAACTTGATCACGGACGGCATGCTCAAAAAAGCAAAAGAATACAATACAGATACAGTCATCGCGATGCAAAACGGTGGTGGTATCCGTGCTGCTATCGATGCCGGACCACTCACAGTCGGTGAAGTCTTAACGACGCTTCCATTCGGTAACACACTCGCAACAGTCAAATTGACTGGTACAGAAATCAAAGAATTGCTTGAAATCAGTGTTGGAATTGCACCTGTTGAAAACGGTGGTTTCCTCCACGTTTCTGGTATGAAATTCGAATACGATAGTACAAAAGCTAAAGGTGAGCGTGTCACGAAGATGGAAGTCAAAAATGGTGACACATACGATCTTATTGACCCAGCAAAAACATATGTCATCGCAACGAATGCATTCACAGCTAAAGGTGGGGACGGTCTGACTACATTTAAGACTGCCTATGAAAACAACCGCGTCACAGATCTCGGTCTCTCAGACTGGGAAAACCTACGTGATTTCACGAAATCACTCGGTCAAGTCGACTACAAGATTGAAGGTCGCATCGTCGATACATCAAAACTTCCAAACTAATACGAACAAAAAACAACCGCAGGTCTTCTCGATTCGTTCGAGAACGCCTGCGGTTGTTATGTTATAGTGTCTGCGCTGAGTTTTGCTTCAACAGCTCAATGATTTCATCGAGTTCATACTCTTGTGCCAACATAAGTGGCGTGAAGCCATCTGCGTTTTTAATCGTCGGATCAGCGCCATGCTCGAGTAAGAGCTTGACGGTTTCTTTCCCTTCCCCTTCAACAGCATGATGAAGAGGCGTGAACTTGTCGGCATCTTGTTGATTGACCTTTTCGCCTCGCTTCAAGTACAGGTCGACGAGTTCATCGTTGTTACTGAAGACTGCCGTAATGAACGGTCGCTCGCCGAACTCATTGACAGCATCGACATCACTGCCTGCTGCAAGTAATTCCTTAAAGACCGATTCGAGTCCCGTGCTGGATTTACGATATCCGAGGTAATGCAACGCCGTATCGCCATCGGCATCGACTGCCTTCATATCACTTTCCGGAATCAGTCGATGTATGTCTTCGAGCTTCCCTTTTTGAATCGCTGCCATCAACTCTGTCTCGTTGAGATCCTGACCATTCGTCTTCGTCGTGACGTTCTCGTCACTCGTTTCTTTTTTTGCCTCAATCGCCCCTTCGTCTAACAGCATACCTGCAGTCGTGCTGACAATGAATATTGCCATTAGAATGCTACCTGCGACGACGAAGCCTTGACCATATCGAAAGAGTGGGCGCGGACGTTCGATTGGCTCACCCGTTAAGTGCAACCGTTCGAGTAAAGAAAGTTCGGTTCTTAACGCTTCATACAATAAGATGGAAAACGTCCGTCGCTGCCGTTTCTCCTCGATATAGACCTCTGTATCTGTCGTTGCTAGAAGTGTTGGTCCGAGCACATCCTCAAACATGGCTTGTCGCGCGTATATAGGCGAAATAAGTGGTAGGACCATCTGATGACGGGTCCGAGCACATGCCCGCATGTAAACCGGACGTAAAAACGGAATCCAGCTGCCAATCCATAGTAAGATTTGCTTTTCCTGATGGTTCCGTTTGATCCGTGCCAGTTCAAGCAGTAACCGAAAACGACGTGTTTCTGTCAACTCCAGATACGACGTCGGTAGAACGATCAAATACTTTTGGAATAGTCCAATGACGTGCGGTCGTTTCACGTCATCTTGGAAATAGATTTCTGGCATCCGCCATAGTTGCAACTGTTCTGTATGTATACGGACTTGCTCGAACAACTCTGGGAACTGCTCGGCACTCAAGCGAACCCCTTCACTTCGAATCCGTGACACCCGTTGCCACTGGCGTAACCAAAGTAGTAACAATAGGATCACTAGCGCAAACATGGCATAAATACCGCTCTCGCCGGTTTCAAACACTAACCCAATGATGCCACCCACTGTCAAAATGGCGATGCCTAACAACAAACTAAAGTAGACGGTTTCTTTGCGGGTCACCGCTTGCCTGATCCGGTGCGCGGGATCGATTCGTTCATGCATCTCCTGCTCCATGTGTCATCTCCCTCATCTGTCACGTAATTCATCGTTTTCTCTTCCTTCTTATCTTAACGGTTATTCCATTGAAGTTCCAAGGGAATCCTTTCCTGACATACCAAAAGACTATTCAGATAACTTATATTTTCGTCAATCTGTTGATAACGCAATATTTTTTCCTTAATATTCATTATATATGTAATAAAATTTCATATATTCTATTTTAGAGCGGTTTTTGTTGATTTTTCAGCATTTTTAAGCAATTCGCACAATAAAACAACCTGCCATTAGGACCACTAACATTTTATATAAAGGTAGGACAAAAGTCGCTTTTTTAGATTGCAGAAAAATTTGGAATACCATATAATAACTAACAGAAAGAAGAATATGGGAGTGGTTTTCTTGGGTTTATTTAATTTAATAAAAAAGGACTATACCGTCCAGTATCAAGTATTACGCGGAGATGAGATCGTTGATACGGATCGACTCAACATCCGGGCAGGCGATCACACGGCAGCACGAAAGAAAGCAGACAACATGTTAAGAAAAGAATTCGGACGTACTCAGTATAAGATTGAATGGGTACAACGGTTCTAATCGCTAAAATAACCCATCGCCTCAGTCATGATGATTGAGACGATGGGTTATTTTCATGCATGCTTTTGTTCTTGCTCCCGTACGATTCGATCAGCTTTCAAATAAAGACGGATTGCTGTGTACAAAACGATACCAATCAGTGCACCACTGCCATCGATCAACACATCACCGACAAGTGGCGTTCGTCCACCCGTCAATTGTTGATGGAACTCATCTATGACACCAATCGTCATCGCCGTCGTGAAGGCAAAGAAGGCAGCTGGTAATGCTGTGTAGCCTCGTCCACGTAAGAAATGAATGATACTGACCCCAAGGATGAAGAACAATCCAGCGTGCATTCCCTTTCGAATGAAAAACTCAAGGAACGCCGCAGGTCCAAGCGATGCGACACTGATCGGGACTTCGTAATGGAACGATACGAAGGAAAATGCATACACCCAGTCGAGTGGGATATGCTGCGTCAAAAACGGAATCAAGGATTGTTGCTGGTACGTCATCGAACTGAAGACGAATAAGGAAAGTAAGATGGCTCCTCCTATATAAACGGAAATGGGTATCCGGCGCATCCTGCACTCTCCTTTCTATTAGTACATCCTACCATGGATGCTCATCGTGAACATACGCCAAAAGGCGGACTTATCTTACTCTCATTACCTGTTGATTCCCTCTTTTGCTTCAAACACAACAAAAAACACCCCATCCAAGTGGACGAGGTGCAGTTTCTTACAACGATGATGTCTTTGGTTCGCGTAAGAGGTGTTTGATGTCATGGAACGTCACAAACGTTCTGTTCTTCGCATCGTATAGTTTATAGCGAAGCGACTTCAGACTCGAGAATAAACCAATCTTCGTCGCCTTCTGAAGCGGTGGCGTCGAGACGTGTGCTTTTTCGAGATGATAGTTCGGAACACGTGGGCTGAGATGGTGGACGTGGTGGAAGCCGATGTTTCCTGTCACCCATTGCAAGACCTTCGGCAACTCGTAATACGAACTACCTTCGATTGCCGCCTTGACGTAATCCCATTCACTTTCATCCTCGAAGTACGAGTCTTCGAACGTGTGTTGAACGTAGAATAACCAGATTCCAAGGACGCCTGCTGTGAACATCGTCGTTCCTTGGATGATCAAGAATGCTTGCCAGCCGATGAAGTAAATCAGGATACCGTACAGGACGATAAGCGACGCATTGATGACATGTGTGTTGACTCGTTCTTTTTTGCGAGCATCCTTCCGGTTGAAGCGGCTCGAGACGAGAATCAATAAGAGCGGTCCAAGACCGAACATGACGAGTGGATTCCGATACAGACGATATTTGAGACGTGTGAAGCGTGACGCTTCGATGTACTCCTCAATTGTCATGACCCAGATGTCACCGACACCACGCTTATCGAGATTTCCACTTGATGCGTGGTGAATCGAATGCTCTCGCTTCCATTTCTCATACGGGAATAACGTCAAAATCCCGGTGATCGTACCGACGATAGCATTCGCCTTCTTATTCTTGAAGAATGAACCGTGCGTACAGTCATGGAAGATGATGAACATCCGGACGACGAATCCAGCGGCGAGGATCGCCAAAGGAATCGCGAGAAACACAGATAGCTTCAAGGCCTGATATGCCAGAAACCATAGGACGAGAAATGGCAGGATCGTGTTGATCATCTGCCAGACGCTGGCTTTGATGTCCGCCTTTTCAAACGGCGACACATGTTTGCGCAGCTGGGCAATCTTTTCTTTACTCATAGTGGTGCTTCCTCCTCGGGTTGTTTCAGCGTTCACGACGCTAAGTAAAATAGTGAAACTAAAATATGAAACCAGTGAGCGGTGGTCGTGACGGTGCCTCTACAACACGATTCAGAAGCGGCACTCTAATTGTTTAGCGCTAAAATATTTTTGTTACCAGGTAATTATAGCACATATTATAAATTGGCTCCGGATTATTTTAAAAATAAAAAAAGCAGAGACAAATGCCTCTGCTTACTCGATCGATTTGAGTGGATTGACTGCTGGTCCTTCTAGCACCTTTCCTGTCGGACCAAATCGTGAACCATGACACGGACAATCCCATGACCGTTCTGCCTCATTCCATTTCGTATCGCACCCCATATGGGTACAGGTCGTCGAGACGAGATGAAGGTTCCCTTCCGGATCCCGGTACCCACCGACCGTCTTGCCGTGATGGGTGACGAGTCCCCCTTCGTCCGGCTGTAACTCGTCAGCACGACGACGTGCTTTCGTCAGCTTCCCTTTGACGAGCTCGATGGCGACGTCCGCGTTGTTCTTGACGAACTGTGTTGCGTCCTTCGTCTTTAGCTTCGAACGGTTTGGGTCAAACAAATGACGATAACGGTTAGCTGTTCCCGTCAATAAATCGCTCAGCAACAATCCGGCTGCGATACCGTTCGTCATCCCCCACTTCGCAAAGCCGGTCGCAACAAATACGTTCGGATCATCCGCCGTCATCTGTCCGATATAGGGAATCTTATCGAGTGTGATCAAGTCTTGCGCTGACCAAAACTGCTCGAACGCCTCGACATGAAACTCACTTCTCGCAAAGTCAGCAAGGTGCTCATAGCGTTGCATCGTCTCCGTCTCGTGACCGGACAAATGATTCTCACCACCGAACAGACCAAGCAGACGACCATCTTCTGTTCGCGTGTGACGCAGAGAACGACTCGGTTGATCGGCACTCATGAACATACCGTCCGGAAACGTCTCATCGACCTGACCCGACACGATATACGAGCGATGGACTTCGAGTTTTGAGAAGTATAATCCCTTGAAGTCATGAAACGGAAAATGGGTCGCGATGACGACCTTCTTCGCCTCAATCTGGTGACCGTTCTCAAGGATGACAGTTGGCGTTCGATTTGATTCGAGCGATACGGCACGTGTCTGTTCATACACTTTCCCACCTTGGTGGACGATTTGTTGCGCGAGGCCTTGAAGATATTTCACAGGATGGAACTGCGCTTGATCGCGCAGGACGACAGCTCGTTTAACATCGTACGGCAACTTACTTCGGACTTCTTCCGTCGCCTCGCCACCGTTTAATCTCAATCTTTCATAGGCACGGACTTCCCGTTCCATCGCTTGCTCTTTTGATGTTGCCGCGTAGAGATAAGCGTCTTGCGTTTCAAGTTCGCAGGTAATGTCGAGTCGTTCCACCTGATGACGTAAAAACGAGATCGCTTCCTCGTTCGCCTCATAATATAGTCGCGCTGACTCCTCGCCGACGGTGCGTATCAGCGTGTCATAGATCAAACCGTGCTGTGAGGAAACTTTAGCCGTCGTATAACCCGTCGTACCGGCAGCAACGTCACCTGCTTCAATCACAGCGACATCATATCCCCGTTCCGTCAATTGCATGGCCGTGACGAGTCCAGCAATCCCAGCCCCAATGACGACGACATCATGCTTAGCATCTTGATTGAGAGCGGGATGTGAAGTAGCAGGTGCGCTTTGTTTCCAATAAGACGAGGGAAATCCAGATAAGTAAGGCATCAAAAAACTCCTTTCAAAAAAATACGACAGATCGACATGCTTAATCGTTCCCTGAACGACGCAAAAACATGCTTAAATCATATTGTTTTAAAAAGAAGCTCTAATTCAAAGGAATTAATTTACTTTAATGAAAAATAATATGGAATAATTAGGTTTATCCTCATTTATACTAAGGTTAAGAAGCATAAGAGAGGAGTTTACTTGATGAAACTGGGGCGCCATATAATTGAGACCTTTCGTCGTTTTACGCTTGCAGCAAGTATTGATGAATACGACCTTGCCAGTGTGCTGACAAAGGAAATTCCAGAGCTGACAGATATCTGCGTCGCGATTCGACCGACACACCTTCACCTTCAAGCCGCCGTACCGTTGACACGTTATGGTCTAGAGCGTGACTTACCGGTCGAATTGACGCTCCACTTGCGGGCAGTCGATAAACGCACCATCACGTTCGAAGTCTTTGATGTCTGTCCTCATGATACCGAATCCTTTAATGAAACCTATCTCATTCGTCCACCTTATCTGCGTTATGCAAATCGACTCCTGACCGTCGATCTTTCCTTCTATTTTCCTTTCCGTCATGCCCGTTACCGCTCGATTCGTCATGTTAAACTGGAAGAAGGTTTTCTGCTTGCTTATTTGTCTCATTAAAAAAAAGCACCCTCTCCTACATTAGGCGAGGGTGCTCATGTTTATTAAGAACTCAACTTATCCGCTTGACGCTCTAGCAGTCCGAGGCGACGAATCTTTTTCTCCTCGACGACGGCGACGATCGCGAGGGCGATCAAACCGAACAGTAACGCCGCATTGAAGATGACAAATGTATCACTCCAGCCGTGTAATGTAACTGAACCGATCGTTAAACCGTTCGTTTCCGGATCAGCGATTTTCGCTAGACCGACTTTTGCGATTGAATCACCAAACAAGTAACCGAACGTACCGACCATCCCGTTCGTGACCGTCGTCGCTTGTTTTGGTGCGAAACTGATGACGGAGACACCGATCAAGAGCTGTGGTCCGTAGATGAGCGCACCGAGTGCAAATAGTGACGCGTAAATCATAAGTTCACTCGTACCGTAACGATAACCGAGGACCGCGACGGCCGTCAGCAAAAGACAAATCGCTGCGACGAGCGCCCGGCGTCCCTTGAGTAAATCGGACACGTAACCCCAAATCATACTGCCGCATAAGGCGCCGATCTCAAAGAAGAAGATCGTATTGACGGCACTCTCCGTGCTGAAGTGCAAGTGTTCCGTGACATAGAGCGGCGCCCAGTTATCAATCCCGATCCGGACGATATAAACGAAGACGTTCGCGATACAGAGCGTCCAGATCCAGGGGTTCGAGATGACGTACGTTTTGAAGATTTGCCACTTCGTCATACTTTCAGCAGCGATGTTTTCCGGTTCGATCGGTTCCTCGAAGATTTCTTCACTCCGATTCCACCCGAGTTCCTCCGGGTCATCCTTCCCGATGAATAGACCGACGATTCCGATGATGAGCGCGATCGCAGCTGGGAAGATGAACATCCCGACGACACTTCCGTTAAAGAAGACGTTCGCTCCCCACAGTGCGAGACCACCGGCAATTGCTCCACCGATGTTGTGCGAAACGTTCCAGAAGCCAAGGTAACGCCCACGTTTTTCAAACGGTGTCCAGCGAGCAATCGTCGAATACGACGATGGTCCCCCAACCGATTGGAAGAATCCACTGAGTCCCCAAAGAACCATCAAGAGACCGACTGGACTTCCGCCGGCACTCATCAAGAGCCCCATCGCGGTGACGATCAAGGACGAGAGAATCAATAAGAATGAGATGACGCGTTTCGTATTTTTCCCGTCAACGAAGTAGCCGAGCAATGTTTTCCCGATTCCGTATGTAATCGAGAAGGCGAAGCCGATATAACCGAGTTCCGTCGTCGTAAAACCTAGTTCTTCCTTCAAGAGCGGTTGCGCTGCCTTGAAGTTGTTCCGGATGAGATACATCGCCATATATGAGAAGAAGACGACTAAGAATGCCTTTAAGAATTGTTGTAACCATTGTTTCCGTTGTACTTCGATTGGTATGCCGGCATTCGGCAATTTTTTGATGCTGAAGAAGCCCATCTTCCATTTCCCCTATCTGAATTAGAGTCTTCGCATCATTTGTCCTGGAGCTGATTGAATCGACGAAGATAGTCCCGGTAATCGGTGACGATATCCTGTCCGACGTTCTGCTGGATTGGTTGTGTCTTCGCGATCGCATAGGTCGGCGTACCGAACGAGACTTTCCGTAAGATTGCTTGACCGTCCGCTGAAAGCACGAAACGCATGAAGGCATTCGCCTGCTTTTGTTGCGTCCGTCCTTTCAGCTTTGAGATCGCGTTGATCGAGTACGTATCGAGTGGAATGCTTTTGACCGGATAATACTTTTCACGTAGCGATTGTTGATCCCCGATGAAATTGACCCCAAGCATCGCTTCCCCGCTCGCGACGTATGATGTCGGCGCAAAGCCGTTCGCCGTGAATAGCCGCGTTCGCTCGATCAGTTGTTGTAAGACGCGTTCCGCCTTCGTTCCGTATCCGTCAAAGACTGCTTGCAGGATCGTCGCCCCGGTACCGGAATGGTTCGGATCCGGCAAAATCAAGTCGTCCTGATACCGCTTCGCTGTCAAGTCAGCGAGCGTCTTAGGATACGGTGCCGCCCCTAATCGGTCGTTCCAAACGTCCGTATTGATGACGATCGCGAGGCGTTCGACTTCATAACCGATCCAGTAGCGGTCCGGATCTTGTAGTTCCGCTTGATCCATGTCGCTCGGGAACGGTGTCGACAACCCGCGTTGCTTGAGCGTCTGGTGGGCATCCCACGTTCCGCCGATGATGACGTCGGCTCGCGGATGATCCGCTTCCTTCGTCACACGCCGGACGAGTTCTTCCGTCGACAGGCGCACGAACTCATACGTACAGCCTGCTTGTTCGCAATATGACGACAACAAGGCGCGACCGATGTCCTCTTTCGCAGAGACATACGCCGTCAAATGCGGAACGGTTTCCCGCGCGGCTGTCCCCTGCTTCGTCTGTTCATTGTTGCGGACGATCCAAATGCTCATGAGACAAATGATACTCAGCAAGAAGAGCATTCCTTTTCTCATCGATCTGCCTCCTTCCCGGTCGGCAGGAGTTGTCCTTTTAAATAGAAAGTGTTTCCATTATCATCATCCATGTACTGGACGCTGAACAATGTCTCATACACAGTAATATTCATTAAGTTGGCACGCGTATTCTGCTCATTCTTGAACCGCTGGAGCTTGAGAATGCGCGGCTGTCCCTGACTGGCATCGAGTGCTTGACCGACTTCTTCATAGTCCGTCATCGGCTCTGCTTGCGCCAGGCGACGCTTGACGTCTTCACGCTCGCGTGCAGTCAAAGAACGAGATCGTCCTGCTACATACACGGTCACGACTTCCGCTTCAGCGAACTGACGCGCGAGCTGTTCTGGTTCGTGATAGGCGTTTAAGAAGCGTGCTTTTAATGTCGTCGTCTGGGTGCTAGGACGTTGTGCGACACATTTTCCATTTAGCGTCATACTTTCTCCGAGCGAGAACGTCCATGTCGTTCCGTTCAAGAAACGGAGCGTTCCGGTAAACGTCGCCGTACCCGCCGGACAAGTCTCGTTTGTCACCGTCTTCATTTGCTTCAATAGCGTCGTGATGCGCTGGACTTCCGTTCCATCTTCTACCGTCTGCTCCCCCCATGCCCGGTGACGTAACGTCAACTCGGTCGGGAGCGAGTCATCGGAAGCATTCAGTCGTTTCGGTCCATCGAGGACGTATAAGCGTCCGAAGACCGTCTGCTGAAGCAAAAGAAGACCGAGGGCAAACAAGATGCCCATTAGGAAGAGATAAGCGATGGTCGATGCTTTCATGATTCCTCTCCTTGCTTGATTCTTAGATTACGGGGCAATTGTTTCGTAAATCCGGTCGAATTGTTTCGTAAATGTATCATTTGTAAGCGATTACATTAAGTCTGATTCGCTAATCGGAAAGTTAATGTGATACGTGTGCCGCTTACATCGCTTTCCAGTGCAAAATCGCCACCTTGTTCCTGCATCAGACGTCGGCAGAGCGGTAGACCGAGTCCATTCCCACTCGCCGTCGTCAGACTATGTTGCTCCTTCTTCCATTCGGCAAGCACTGCTGGATCAACACCAATTCCGTCATCTGTCATGAGGAGTTGTAGGGTCGTATCTGTACTGACGGTCGAAAACGTCACCGTCATCGCGTCACTGTATTTGACGGCATTCTCGAGAAGGTTCAACAAGACTTGTTTCGTCTGATCCGGTTGACCGAGCACGTAGATTGACGGAACATCCTGTTCAACTTCAATTCCTTGTCCATCAAGACGCAATTGCATGATGAATAAGGCGTCGGCAAGCAAGGTATCGAGCGCGAACATCGTCGACGTCACGTGACGTTCGTTGCGTTGTTGTTTCGCCTGTTCGAGATTATGCGAGACGAGTCGTAACAAGCGCTGGCTCTCGACTTCGATGTAGTGATAACAGTGCGCCGCTTCCTCCGGTGGCAGCTTGGGGATTAATTCGACATAGCCCATGATCGCCGTCATCGGTGTCCGGAGCTCATGAGTGATGTGATCAATGAACGTCTGTTGGTCGCTTCGTTGTTGTTCGAGTTGTCCAATGTTGTGCTGAATTGCGTCAGCAAGCGTCGAGAAGTCCGCTGCCAGTCGGTTCAATTCCTCATATGGATACGCCGGTAGCGCATGCGCATAGTGTCCTTTCGTCAAGGCGTGCGAGACACTTCGTAAATCATCGATCGGTCCAATTAACGTCTTTGCCATCCGACGCGCTGTCCAAACGGCAATTACAATCAAGATCAGAAAGACGCCAGTGAAGACATAGGTGAATTGCCGCAGCAGTTCGGCTTCCGTCCGCAGATCAACAAGAAAACGGACCGAGCCGATGACGTCCGTTTTGCCATACAGCGGACTCGAGAAGAACAGCACCGGAACATCGGTCTCCTTGAGGAACAGATAACTCGACTTCCCTTTTAACGCTTGATCGATGTCTCCCGCGAGGAGCGGCAATTGATCGCGTTCCGAATCAGCGAGTAGTTCTGCATTTGGTCCAAACAGCTGGACGCGCGCATCGAACCGGTCCGCGAGATAGGAAGCGATCGGGACTGCCGTATCGGCGAGCGAGTCCGTTTCTTCACTCGCGAGGTAGTTCATCGTGTAGAGCTCCGCTTCCCGACTCAGTTTTTGGACGGACTCGACGGCGTTCTCGTATAGGTTCGATTGGACGAAGGCATAGAGAATCAAGAAGGGGACGAGCAATGCCGGAACGAGGAGCAAGACGAAGTTTTCCGTGATGACTTGACGTAGCTTCATGCGTCGACCCACTTGTAGCCAACACCGTAAATCGTCTTGATCCGTTCGCCTTGTGCTCCGAGTTTCTTCCGTAAGCGCTGGACCATGATATCGACGGCGCGGGTCTGACCGGAGAAGTCAAAGCCCCAGACTTGTTCGAGCAGTTCATCTCGCTCGAAGACCCGTTTCGGATGCGTCAGGAAAAGTGCGAGCAATGCATACTCCCGGTACGTCAGTGGTAACGGGTGACCGTCGAGCCGAATGACTCGTTCTTCGGGATCAACAGATAAGAATGGATCACTTGCGACAGGTACCGGTGGCGCGACCGCCTTCGTGCGTTTCAATAGATTTTTGACACGCAAGACGAGCTCCGTACCATTGAACGGTTTCGTCATATAGTCATCCGCTCCGAGCTGCAGCCCGATAATTTTATCGTTCATCTGATCACGTGCGGTCAGCATCAAGATCGGTAAGTCAGGCGTCGTCAGTCGCAGTTTTGGAATCAAATCGAAACCGGTCGTATCCGGTAGCATCAAATCGAGGACGATCAAATCAAAGGTTTGTGTTGCCTGCAAAGCGAGTGCTGCTGCTCCATCGGCTGCCGTCTCGACCGTCTGACCATCAAGTTCGAGTTGCAATTTGACGAGATGGCGGATGCTCGCCTCATCATCAACGACAAGAATATGCATTGGGATTCCTTCTTTCTAGACTAATTTTTCTGTTCCCTAGCGTATCATGAAATCGTTTGCAAAATCATCCAATATATAATACATATTTTCTCGTCACTTTTATACAAATGCGGTCTTACAAATATAAACGAAAGTTTCAATCCATAAAAACAGATATTCCACTGAATTTACAAAAAATCATAAACACGAAATCTATCGTATAAAAAAATAGTTTTAACTTCATTAAAGTCAAAAAACTATTTACTTGGTTCTTCACTTATAAAAGAATACTTGTGAAGTTTTCATTATAATTTACATATAAAACCATTGATATGAAGGAGAATAGTGATATGAAAAGAATCGGCCTCACATTACTTGCGTTGACACTCTCGACCGTTCCAGTCGATGCTTCTTCAACTGACAAGAAAATCGAACAACTAAAAAAGGAGTCGATTCAGGGGCATACATATTTAATGCATCGTACACTACAGATGAATCAGTCCTCTTCCAAGGAAATTGTCTCTATCTTTAAAAAGAAAAGAGATTCATTTTTTAATGACTATATCATCCGGGTTCACGAATTAAAAAACGGAAAATGGAAAGATTCTTATAAAAAAGTCATCAAAGAACAATATGATGTAAAGTTCATTACGGCTGGCCTTATCGGAAAATATGAACATACTGTCGTCGGCTACAAATCAGGGAATAGAAATTTCTTGAACTCCTATCTCATTGGATCAACGGATGGGGAAACACTAAAAACGATTCAAACGAAGGAAGGACTTTTGATGGGAAATGCGAAAATCGCAAAAGGAAGCCTTTACTATCTCAATCATTCCATCACCCTCAGCAAATACAGCTATAAAAAAAATAAACTGGTATCGACTGGTCAACCAACGGGTCAAGACGATCGGATTGTAGCAGAGCAACCGGAAGTTTGGTTAGGACTGGAGCAGCTATCAGGAAGAGCTAAATATATCGGTAAATATACTTATACGGTTCATGTTGGAGATCGAATCGGAATAGGACGTAATCAATTGAGCGATGCGAAAGACTATGAATATAGTCTTCATTCAAAAGGTCATTACACAATGGACTGGGATTTTTCAAAAGTAAGCTTGTTAACGAAAAAACCAGGCACGACGTATCTCATTCTTTCACCAGGACCTGGAGAAAAAACAGTAGACATCGAAATCATCGTTAAAAAATGATCTAAAAGCATATACCTCATATCTGCTATACAAAACATAGATAGGCAATGTTTTAACGGCTTGAGCCCTTTAGGATTCAAGCCGTTTAATTGTTCTTGTTATCCTTCTTCGTACTTCATTAGTGACGTTTCACTTTTCACTGGAAGAGTACTTACTTTTGAACACAGAAAAAGCTTCTATAAAACCAGATAAAAGTGCTTGTCTATCGTAAATATCATTTATACGAAAGACTCTCGACTGAGCCGATTTGATAAAAATTCATCCTAATGGCTACTCTAAAAGCCAGTTCCTAAAATAATCAGGAACTGGCTTTTGCTTATTATATCCAATTCCCGACTAACGAAAACAAATAAAAACTAAAATAAAAAAACAATATATTACCTTTTTAATCAAATAAAATAGATATAAAATCCTTAGATTCTTTATAATGTATCTATATTGATAAAATAAAGGAGTTTTTTCATGTCTTTCTTACTTGGAGTTTCATTAATTGCAATCATAGTCATTATGATTAAACATCAGCATGAGTTTCTTCCACAATTAAGAGCCGGTTCGTTTAATTTAAAACTAGGTGTATTCTCACTTTTAGTTGGTTGGATTATTCATGTTTCGAGTTCAATGACAGGATTCAACGAAATTTTATTAGTTAATCAAATTGAATCGGCATTTTTCTTACTTTCTTTCGTTTGCCTAATCATTGGTGTTACAAAATTCATAAATCGTTTGCCTCTTAATTTCAATCGACGATTGATGATATTTACACTGATTTTAGCATTTGCTTATACAATCGTGAACGAGCAATTTTCATTCTTGAGTTACCTGATTCCAGCTGAATTCAATTATTCGTTTATTTCACTTGGACTCTACATTGTTGTGGTATGTTGCTTAATTATTGAAGTTTACCAATTCATTTTTACAGATAATAAGCCGACTAAGTCTTCTGAAGAAAAACCTTTCTAAGCTTATATAAGAGAAAGTCCCTTGAGATTTATTTTTCAAAGGACTTTCTTTTTTCGTTTAAGTTGTACATCAACTTATCTTTAACTTTTTAAATAATATATCTAATCAGTTCGCGAGATAAGTAAAATGCTCCCTCTTCCGTACCAAAGTATTTTTGATAGTAGATGAAGATACGAACGATGATCCATCGCGCAACTTTTATAATCGTACTGATTACGAAACCTAGTAGACCAATGCGCCATAAAATAAGACCAATCAATAAGAAAAAGAAACAACCGATTCCTTCCAATCCTCCGAATATTGCAAAAAGAATCAGTAACACTAAACCAATGATTATGTAGAACAATTCGTACACCTGCTTTTCCTATAATGATATAATATTACCATTAAAAGGTTTATCGCGAATTTATTTTTACATTTATAAGTCAACGAAATATCTTTATTTATAATTAAAATTCAATTCGATAACTCTTGATTTCAGCGATGCAATAATAAAGATAAAAGATTAAATTTCTCCGAACACCCCAGCGGATAAGTAGAGTTATCCGCCGGGCGCAACGCTCCATTTCTTCAATTATGCCAACGGTTTCTTTAAGTTTCAAAGAGCGTAAGCTATGTGATTTCCCATCCTTCCGTCCATTCACTTCAGATAAACCCGCATTCTAGCGCAGTTGCTTTCAGGATAACTCTACTTATACTAAAACTACCGCGGAATACATAACAGATATGCATATCTGAAGAAACGGATACTCATGAACGACTTACTACGTAACTGGATTCCCCTCGTCAACTCCCTCCTGTCACGCCTCTCGATCCACCCGAATGAACATGATGAATGCCGGCAAGCTGCCCTACTCCGACTTTGGAAATCAATTGAAGAAGGAAAGGTCATGACTGTCACCTTCGCTCGAATCCGGGCAAAAGGAGCGATGCTCGACTACTTAGCGTCCCGTAACCGAACGCTTGCGACTGAAGTCGCAGTCGAGACGATGCCGGAGCTTCCTCGGACACCGAACGTCTCCTTTCATTATCTCCTCAGTGAACTCAAACGGGATTTGTCGAATAAAGAGTACACGTTTATCGAAGCCTTGATGCACGGCACGGAAGAGACGCTCGGTTACTCACCAGCGCGACTCCGTTCATTAAAGTCGGAACTCCGGCAGAAAGTCCAGTTCCTCCTCGGATGATGCCCTATTATCAAGAACGCTTACTCGCGATCATCGAACAGGCGGACTATCGCCCCTTGACGAAAAAAGCCTATCGCTCCGACGTACGGCATCTCTGTCGTCATGTCGAACGGATCGACGTTCCGTCGCTGCAACGCTATGGTAAGTTCCTACGCGATACTTACGCTCCAGCAACTGCCGCTCGACGACTGCATGCTCTCTCAATCCTGTTCGATCAACTGGTCGTTGAACGTTCGCTCCAGACGAATCCATTGGTGCGTGTCAAAAAACCGGTTCCCGCACCCTACCGACGACTTGCCTTCACGTATGACGACGTCCACTGTGTCCTCGAGACGATTCGTGATGAGACCGTCTACGCCTTTAGCTTTCTTCTTTTGCATACGGGACTGCGCTTTTCGGAAGCCCGTGACTTACAGCTCGCAGATGTCGACTTTGCGCGCGATCAGTTACTCGTTCGGAGTGGGAAAGGCGATCAATCACGTCAAGTTCCGTTGCATCATATATTACGCGATGTCCTGACGCGTTATATCGAAACAATCCGTTCAGATGCTCTCCCACTATTTTGTGAAGACAGCGGACGACCGGTCAATCCGGCGAAGTTTCGTCGTGTCCTAAAAGAAGCAAGTGAACGATGTCTCGGACGGATTCTGCGACCGCATGACATCCGGGTCACGTTCGCAACGACACTTTATCACGTGCATCAGACGGACATTCTAACCATCATGCGCTTACTCGGTCACAGCGATGTTCGGACGACTCAGCACTACGTCCTACCGTCGCACGACATTGCCCATACGTCAGTCAATCGACTCAAGCGGACAGACGATTAAGAACGTCCCGGACGTGATTTGTCTGGCTACGGATGTATCCTTCCGTCGTTGAGATGCTGGCATGACCAAGCAGACGCTTTATATCGAGCAGCTTCAATCCTGCCTGTTGGTAGAGATAGGTCGCATAGGCAATCCGCAGCATATGCGGACGGACGTGACGCTTCAAGGACGTAAATCCAACCTCGCGAAGTGCCTTCCTTGCCGCATGTTCATTGATCATCCGTCCCGTGACGGATTGAAACAAATAGCCGGTCGTGCGATCTGCTAGAAACAGAACAATCTTGTCGCAAAGGGTCTCTCCGATAGGAACGGTCCGTGTCCGACCGCCTTTGCCGTGACGCACGTACAGTTCATTCTTCGCCAGATCAAAATCCTGCACCGTCAACAAACGGGCCTCCATGAAGCGGAGGCCCGTTTGGCTGAGCACCTCGAAAAAGAGGCGATAGGTTGAATTTTGAATCTGCCGAATCACCGGGATCAGCTCTTCACTATCATGATAGGTCTCATCTTGAAGACGTTGATGGACGATCGGACGGATCTCGACCATCGGGTTCTTCTTGATCCGTCGTCGCTCGACGAGGACATTTCCGAGCCGGTGTAAGACGTGATAACGTCGCAGAATCGTCGACGGCTTATAATGTGCTTTCATCCAGTGAAAGTAGCGTCGTAAGGACGCGACTGACCAGTCGACCTGATACAAACGCATTTGTCGAAGATCACTCCGGTATGCCTTAATCGTATGGGCTGACCGCGAGAAATCAGTCAATAAATACTGATCGAGATAGTCATAGTGGGTCATAGGTGATTCCTCCTTTTTGTAGGTACTGACATGACAGCTAATGGAGCACACAATTGATTTTCGATGAAATATCAAGAATCGCTTTCCCTAAACGATCAATGAATGAAAAACAAAAATAAGGAAAAAAGTTACAATCGTATTGAATCTACTCTCTGTAGAGCAGGAAAGAACATATACATTCCTTTACCCTGAACGACAGCGCATTGATTCCATCCACTAATTGATAAAGGAGCTTACATATGAATACGGATAACGACTATCTTGGCAATCCATCAGATATTCTCGTCACGACGTATGTGACGGAAGAAGACTTACGCGACATCATCGCAATCGAATTCAGAGACTTCTGGCACCCAAAACTACGCATCACCCCACACGAACTCGTAATTACCGGATCGACTGTCTCAACAGAACATCGATTTGCCCATCATAAACCGTTCACCCTCACGATTGCCCCGTTTCGCATCCGTCATAACATCATCTCATTTCATATCTATGACATCAGCCCAGCGTCCCAAGAACAAACGATTTTGAATCTGCTAAAGGCAAACCCCAACTTGTCATACAGCTATCATATGATTCATGTCCATCTTCAACCATGCGACTTCGGAAATCCGTTTTTTCATACGCTACAGTATACGAAATTAATGGATCATAAAATTCTCGTTGGTCTTCATCTATAATCGACACGCTTTGATTTTCCTCACCCGTCAGATCTTATTTGAAAAAAATATATATGGTTAGATAAAAAAGCATCTAGATTACACCTTTATCTTTGATTAAACATTTCATTCTGCCGAGGTGACTTCTTCCATCCTGCCAAACCATACGATGCATGCTCATACTGATTTTTTACTTGTCACGTTATCTTATCTGATTGCCGCAACATCCGCCTACATCGCAATTGAACTAGCGGGACGCGTCAAGACGGCGACCGATCGTTCGAAACATCTTTGGTTGATTGCTGGTGGCTCGATTTTAGGTCTCGGCATCTGGTCGATGCATTTCGTCGCGATGCTTGGTCACGGTACCTTGAAGGATGCGACCTACTCGTTCCCGCTCGTCTTTCTATCGGTCATCATCGCGATGACGGGATGTATCCTTGGCTTTTATCTCGTCGCTCGCCGTATGTCCCGTGAATCATTCGTTCTCGGCGGTTTTTTGATGGGAAGTGCGATTGCTGGCATGCATTATGTTGGGATCGCTGCTTTACAGGGGATGACTCTGCAGTATCATGCTGGGTACGTCTTACTCTCAATCTTGATTGCGATTGCTGCTTCTTGGACCGCACTTTACATCGGTTTCTTTTCGCGTTACGCAAAGCAACAGATGCTGGTACAGACGAAAGTCTTCTTTGCTCTCATCATGGGCATTGCAATCTCCGGAATGCATCATGTCGGGATGCTCGGTTTAGAGTTTCAGATGATTCCATCGTTTACGAGTGATCAAGTCATCGAACCAGCGATGCTGTTGACACTTGTTTCAATCGTCACACTCTTTTTGTTCATCGTCTTCTTCGCTTCCGTCTTGTTTGACCTCCAGTTACGTAAACGTGACTTCATCCAAGCGACGATTCTTGAATCAACTGAAGATGGTGTCGTCTCGACGAATCCTGATGGTCTAATCCAATATGCGAATTCACTGTTCCATGATTTTTTCCCGGAACGTCATCCATACTTATCGGAACATGACGCAGCTTTACGTCTTGATGTGCCCGATCATACGAAACAGATGCTACACGTTGACGAACGCATCCTTGAAGTCGTCAATCATCCGCTAAAAGGGGAGAACTTGAATCAGACATTGTGGTTCTTCCGCAACGTCACCAATCAAGTGTCGTCCCAGCAGCAACTCGAACACCTTGCCTTTCATGACCGGTTGACGGATTTACCGAATCGAGACAAGATTACACTCTTCATCGAGGAACAGATCAGACAAGCGATTCCGATTTCGTGTCTCGCGCTCAGTATGGATCGTTGGCGTTCTCTAAGTGATATGCTCGGACATAAAGGCGTCGAGAGTCTGTTGCTGCAGATCGCAGAGCGTTTGCAAGCGACGATTCACGCGCGTGATGTTCTAGCACGCCTTGATTCATCAGAATTTCTTGTTCTCCTCGTTGACGAACGGAGTCAGCTCGCGACACAAAAAGCCGAGAAGTGTTACGCTGCCTTATCGCAACCATTTGATATCGACGGGACCGTCATTACGCTGACGATGCGCGCTGGGATTAGTCATTACCCGGAAGACGCCACAACAGCAGAAGAACTGATCGAGTATGCGAAACTGGCACTACATGCTTCATTTACTGAAACGCAAAACACGATCAAGGAATTTAAGGTCGAGAATCGAAACGATATCTTACGAACCGTCCAGATTGAAAAATTCATGACAGAGGCACTCGAAGCAGAAGCGTTTGAGCTCGTCTATCAACCGAAAATTGCAGTACGCTCAGAACGAATGACGGGCGTTGAAGTGTTGGCACGCTGGACGCATGATGTGCTTGGCTTCGTCTCACCAGCCGAGTTCATTCCCGTCGCTGAAAATACGGGAGCAATCCATGCTCTTGGCGACTGGGTGTTACGTACTGCTTGCCTGCGCTGGGTCGCTTGGCAAGGCATGACTCCAGAACCATTCTCGATTGCCGTTAACGTCTCCCCACTTCAGTTCGCGAGTCAAAAGTTCTTACGTCGCGTCGAAACGATTATTGACGAGACAGGTATGAATCCGGCATACCTCGAACTCGAAATCATGGAGTCCGCCGCCTTATCCTATGAGACGTCGACCTATGAAAAATTAGCACGACTGCAAGAACTCGGTATTCGTGTTTCCCTCGACGACTTCGGTACCGGGTACTCGTCTTTTAAACAACTTCGTTCATTACCGATTCAGTTATTAAAAATTGATCGATCGTTCATCAGTTCATTATTTGACGGTAAGAATCAACAAGCAATCGTTCAATCGATGATTCAACTTGGACATAATCTCGAGATGGAGGTCTTGATTGAAGGGGTAGAAACGTCGGAGCAGGCAGATTGGCTCGCGCAAGAAGGCTGTGATTATTTCCAGGGCTATTATTTCAGTCGACCGCTAAAGGAGGAAGCTTTGTTTGGATATTTAAGTCTGTTGCGATCGAACGGAATTACTTAACACTCACTTCGCAAACTTTAATGAATACAACAAAGCGAGCCTTCTATTGCAGGCTCGCTTTGTTGTGTCTAATTTTTCTTAGTAGAAATTCAGAAGAAGCTGACTGCTCTCAAACGCTTAAATCTTAACCGGCTCATCTGATAAATCTTCGAAATCCGTGTAGTCCTCTACATCGACTTTTGAATCAAGCATGACGAACATATTTTTGGTAACTTCGGCAATCGTCTTTGTCGATGCGACATCAAACGTACCGCCAATGACTCCACCGACTAACGGAATCATTTTCCCTAGATTCATGACACCTTTTTCTCCAAATTTCGTCACGAGTCGCATGCCTACTGCCCGATTGATGCGTAGAATGACTTCGCCCGGAATTTTTTTCACTAGGTTAATCGTGATTTTGTTTCCGACTTGAATTCCTGCATTCTTTAAGATATCCGTAGCTGCTTTACCGGTTAATGCAGTGTAAACGAATGTCTGTACTTCATCGCTCTTTAGATCATATCCGCGAAGATGGGCAATCGCTGCAATCATTCGTAATTGAATAAAGATAACAGAAGACACATTCGCCGGGATGGCAATCGGAAGTGTCATGATACCGCCTATTCCACTCAAGAAACCACTTGTTCCACATTTCGTCAATTGAACCGTGATCAGTTTATCGATTCCTTTTTCCACTCCGTATTTATCACGGTATTCCTCTGCCAGTTCATAAGCCGATTCAATACCCATACCACCTTGAATCGCTTTGTCGTATCCCCAATCTAATAGTTCGTTCATTTTTGCTAAACCGAAATTTGATTTTGCCACTATTTTCACTCCTAGTATGTATCATATAAACCTTTAACTCTATTTTACAATAAATAGAAAGTGAAAAACGGTGTTCATTTTTAGGTCAATCTTTACCAATTGATCACGAGCCCTGCCTTTATCGTTGCTTCAAATAGTTATCTCATCGTCGAAAACACCTTGGTCACCGTATACGACTCATATCCTCGCTTTCCTGTCATGAACGTCTCTCCCGCCATCGTCCAAGAATGTGCAATGATCTTACTCTCATCACGCCGAACGCCCATGTACGTCGTCACGTGATGGCCGCGTCGTCGCATCATCCAGGTCGCTGCCAAGGATTGCGCCAAACAATTACTACGCCACGGTGTACGACGAGCACTTCGTTCAATCGCTCGCTTCACATCACTCCGTGGATTCCCGGGATAAGCTGGTACTTCCTTGATCTCTCGTCCGAGTAGAGGGGCCACGTATCGAAACGGAAGAACGACGACACATCCTCGGGCAATCCCTAACCAAAGGTAGGCTTCTAAGAATTGGAGTAGTTCTATCATTGAAAGCCGCACACGTCTATTCATTTTACTTCGACAAGTTCTTTTTGGACTAATAGTTCAATGAAACGAGTCACTTCTGTTCGACACGTCTCTTCGTCCACCTCGTACCGTTCCTGTAACAAGTGTACAAGTTCCGTAATCGTCCGTTCCTGATCGAGTAATCCCCAAATCGCGACGCCACTCTGACCGATACTGAAGTATTTTCCTTGCGTGACACTCATCATGACAAGTTCGCCATCCATTTCAGACGCTAGAATGTCCTCTTTTCGTAAGAATTTACGATTTGCTTTTAATGTTTCCATCATTGATTCCCTCCTTGATTGCTGCTGTTATCAATTCGACGACAGTCTGTTCTGAAGCGATTCCCTGCGGACGATATATCCGCAGGAGTCGGACGCGTCGGGCGAGTGCCATCGCACTCTCGAATTGAAACGCCTCTTTTTGAAGCTCCTTATAATAGATGTTGCGGTATGTATGGAGCATCAACGTGCGGACTTTGTCCATTCCCGTCACGGTTTCATGCTGCACGTACTCGATATCAGCAGGTACGAGTTCAACGATCAACCGTAAGCGGACCGACTCGTTCCAAAACTGCTGTTCCCGGTCGACGGTATATTTCGTCCGTCCATCCACTTCACGATTGACCCGCGTATAGCCGATGCCAGAGGACGGCAAGACATCCTCCCACAATTTTTGATGACCATAGGCAGGCGCGACGAGCGCCGCATCATCCTCGAAGCGTGTCGCGGCTACGTCGTCAGTGACAAGATGGTATCCTTGTGCCAAAAAACGATGTGCCGTCGTCGACTTTCCGGCTCCCGAATGCCCTGTCAGCAAGACTCCTGTTTCTCCGTTCGTGATGACACTTCCGTGCATCGGTAGAATCCCCCGTTGATGCAGGATGATTCCCATACAGGACCCAAGCAAGAACAGTTTCACTGCCTCGATTTCAGCTCCTGCAGCGAGGTCCACCTCGATCGTTGTTCCGGATGCTACGAAGTAGTGGGCAACACCGGGAACATAGAGTGAAAACGTCTCTTCCGTCAATCGATACGGATGATCAGCCGTCAGTCCGTTCATCTTTTCTTGCAGATCACTGAGTTGAATATGTACGTCACTACGTGTTGTTTCACTGCTCGGTAATTCTGGTAATGCCAGTTCGGACGTCACGGTCAGTCCAAACACGGAATAACGATACGTCATGCGTTTCATTTGAAATGATTCACCTCTCTTCTTTCGAATGTTCCAGTCTCCATCTGATAGATGGCGTCCGCGAGATGTCCGATTTCCCGACGATGGGTGATGTAGAGAATCGTCATGCGCGACGTCAATTGACGCAAGGTGTCATGGAACATCACTTCCTGTTCACGATCCAAGGCATTCGTCGCTTCGTCGAGTAACAAGATACGTGGTTTTTTAGCTAACGCCCGCGCCAGGATGATCTTTTGCTGCTGTCCACCGGATAAGCGTGTTCCGAAATCACCGATCATCGTCTCGATGCCGTCCGGTAAATCAAACACGAAGGTCGCACCTGCTAAATCGAGTGCTTCAACGAGTGCCTCGTTCGTCAAATCCGGATTGAAGTGCAGGATGTTCTCGCGAATCGTACCGTGAAACAAAAAGGCGGATTGCGGAATATAACTGATCTGTTCACGCCATGACTCTGCCCGTCGTGCGTTCAAGGTTTTTCCGTCCACGCGGATTTCTCCTGCTTGCGGTTCAAGAAGTCCCAGCAACAAATCAAGGAGCGTACTTTTGCCCGTACCGGATGCGCCCATGATGGCGACCATCTGACCGGCGTTCACCGTAAAGGAGACGTCTATCCCCGTCGTCTGACCATAGGAATAACGGACACGATCAATTACGAGGGTTTCGTGAAATGTCAGTTTCTCCTCGTCGCTTGCGCTTCGCTTCGGGACTGCCTCCAGCTTGTTCAGTAGAAGGGTATATACCGGCACACCGGATAAAAAGATCTGTATGTTTTTTTGAAAGGCTGCGAACAACGGCCACAGACGCCCGAACAACAGAACGATGACAAGCAAGGTGCTGACCTCTTCTTGTAAGACGGACAGGCTGATGTAGAAAAAAAGACTGATGACTGTTGCTGCGACGATCTTAAACACCGTATCCGGTTTGGATTGCTCTTTTGCGAACTGCACGAGTTGTTGCTCCACCTCTTCCGTCGCTTGACGGAAAAAATCGACTTGTCTCGCTTCGATCCCGTAACTGCGAATCTCCTTCATTCCGTAGAGTTGCTCATGCAACCGCTGCTGCCACGTCTGATTCGATTGATACAGCGACAGCGCCAGGCGTCGGACGCGTCCGAGCGATGTATATAGACTGATGAAGACGATCAAGCCACTCACGAGGACGAACCCGGTCAGACGGGGCGAGAGATACCAGGCGAGCACGATATGCGGAATCATGATGAGGACTCCGGAAATCAGACCGACCAGTGCTGTGACGCTGGAGCTGATCCGTGCAATTTCCAACGTGAACAGGTTGAGAACGTCACTTTTCTTCTGGTGGGCGATATACGAATAGTCACTGGCAAACAACGTTTCAAACAAGCGGACCCGAAGGTGCTTCGTATACCCTTGGACGAGTATCGACGTCTGAACCATCGTTTGCCGGTTGATCCAGACACTGAGTGATACGAGTACTAGATAAAGCAACAAAATACTTTCAAGGTTCAACCACTCCGGATTCAGCCAGTCGACCTGTAGCGGATCAATTCCCGGAACCGGAAAGAGGAGCGCGAGTAACGGTAGAATGAGTGCTATCCCGAGTGCGGAAGTCATCGCGTTCAGGCTGGTCCAGGCGACGACGTACCAGAGACGATTCCCCGTATGTATGAAAAGATCATGAATCAGGCGCCACATGCTTGCTCGATTCATCGATGCGAACATAACGTCACTTCCTTACTTCAGAGTAAAGACTACCTGAAGTTTCAGGTAGTCTATGTACCGCATTACGAGCCCGAGAAAGGACCCGTACCATCATCGGTCGGAGTTATAAAGCTACTCTCCGTTTGTTTGGCATCAAGTTCTTCGAGTACCGGTGTTTGCCACTCTTGTTTCATTTGTCTTCACCTCCTTTGAATCGATGAAGTGTAATCGCGCGAAGCAACAGCTTCACGGACCATATATCTTGAAGTACCTTTTTTAGGTTCGATGCTTCAAAAAAGTCATGCCGATATATTTTATTCGCCTCACTATTGGTAAATTGACTAGCTTCCTCAATGATTAGTTCAATTTCATCACGCAAACGTAGTTCCCAGTCAGCCGATTGCCTGCCTCTCGCCCGCTTCGGATGGAGAATGGACGCTGGTAAACGTTCCTTCATGATCGTCCGGACAATCTTTTTTGCAACACCTTTAGAACTGAAGACTTCTACTGGTAGTCGGGCACATAATTCAATCAACTTCCGATCCGACGTTGGGTCGCGCGCGATACATCTAAAATGTAATGAGAACAGCGTTCCAAGAACGCCACGATCATGCAAATCATTGATCCGATAAGCGAATGCCAAGCGATCCGTCGTCGACCGAAACGGAAACTGACCATGATAATAGGTCGTATTCTTTAAGACGTTCGGATGAAACGTTCGTTTGGCCCGCGCTAAATAGTACCGGCGCAGCCGTTCTTCATTGAGGCGTGGTTTAATCAGTAACGCAGCAAGCGATTTTCCTTGTCTCAAGATCGAGGACGTCGTATACGTCAACTCTTGCTTGAGTTTGCGCCACTGCTTCTGCTGGAGCAATTCATGATGATATCCGTCAAGTGAGCCATGCGAAATGGTAGAATTCCCATGTTTTCCATTCAACAGGACTTTCACATTTTGCTGCTGTGCCAATTGATGGATTTCAAGCAACCAAGGAGCATTCATGAAGAAGCCGTATGGCATCTCAAGGATATATAACCAGTCGTCTATCGTGTTGTAGCTATTACGCGACGGGTTTTCGACCCACGTCTGTCGTATCCCGCTATATACCTTTAGTAAATCTTCGACGAGTGGTCGTTCGTTTCCAAGCTCACCGTTATCTTCATACGTCGAGAGCGGAACATGCGTGTATCCGTGTAATACCTGTCCCCGTTTCTTTAGAATCGGTTCTGCAAAGGCTGCCACCGTCGTCGAATCAAGGCCACCGCTGAGTTGAAGACCAACTTCTCCTTCGACAGCAAGACATGCTTCTGTTGCTTTTGCTAATGTATTCTCGAACTCGTGATAGAAATCCTCTTTCATTTTCTCGGCTTTGCTCGCGACCAAATCATACGACCAGTACGTTTCAATTCGGAGCTGTCCCGCTTGAACGACTAACGTTTGTCCCGGTCCAAGATACGTCACCCCTTCCCAAGGTGATGCATAAGGTCTTGGATCTTTCGAGACGAAAGGTTGCATCGCATAATCTTCTAAGTATTGTTCATCGTATGTACACCCTAGCAACGTCGCGACGGGTTTTGCTGTTGAAGCAAACACGAACATCTCATCATTTTGACCATAGCAAATACTGCGCTCCCCGAGTGGATCACGCGCTAGAAATAGTTCGTCTGTGCTTGAATCATAAATGGCGAACGCAAACGGACCATACAACTGTTTGACACACGATTTTCCCCACTTCTGATAGGCACGCAGAATCCACTCCGTGTCGCTTGTCTCTGTATTCCATGGCTCACCGAGTTGCTCTGCTAACTCATCTCGATAATCGAGCATCGCATCTACGACGATCGTCAAATGATTTTGTTGATAAGGTAGCAACGTCTCTTGGTCACTCTGACGAATCCACTGTTCCAGCGCACCCAGACCACAATTCGAGTTAATCGTTCGATGACAACGGTCACTGTAATAACGTAAGGAATAGATATCTTTTAACGTATTAATTCGGTCAATTAAATTAATATTCCGAAAATTTAACACACCGAAAATTGCACTCATGATGACGTCCTTCCTTTCCATCGCCGTAAACTCCAAGTGAGTGGACGTAGGGGTATGTAGAGAACGTGCAGTGATTGAGGCAATGGAATTATCTCTTTATCCTGCTGATTCGGGATAAGATGATGCCAAACGAATTCAAAACGTCTAGAAGAGTCACGAATCAACCAGAAGTAACGTTTCCAGTACCAATACTCATATAGTGTCTGATTCGCTTTTCCTGGATCATTTTGTTCTTCAATAATACGCATTGCCATTTTAGCCATTCGCTTACTCTTACGATCTTTCGTTAAGTGGACGAATGACTCCGGAATCTCTCCTTCGAATAGCTCCTGACGTAACAGCAACGCTTGTCCCATCATATGGAGACACCCCCGTTTTGCTAGACGAGTTTGGATTTCAACTAAGTCGAGCGGCTGTTCCAGAAATAAATGAATATCATACAGCCAACGTAATCGAAACCATGCATGCTTAGAGCCGTGAGAAATCAAATAGACGAATAACTCTGTCGTATCTAGACACGGTACATCAGTTCCAGCAATTCGAACCGTTTCGTGCCTTGTCCATAATTCTTCGAATGTTGGTTCATTAATGATATTTGGATGAAGCCGCCAATGAAGTTCGATGATATGATCATTTTGCTCGTGGATGTAGACCAGATGATGGGATTGTTTAGCACTATAGTTAGAGGTTGAGTCTTGAACGTATCCGAGTTTCTTCAATAAATTCTCTGCTTCAGATAAACGTTCTTCTGGAACAAGTAAATCCAAATCTCGAAAAACACGCGCACCGATTGCTTTATAGATTTTCTCACCAATTACTGGACCTTTTAAACAAATAACAGGTAGGTGATATCTTTTTAAAAACAAAATAACATTTACTAATTCTGTCGAGAAACGTAATATATTCAATGTTGTTTGCTTCTTTTGTATAATTTTTTGTTTTCTAGCATTCAAATCTAGCCATTTTTCTGAGGATACTGTTTGATATAAACGATGGTATTCAAAGAACATCGAATACAATTTACTATCACTTCGACAGATTTTTGAATGATTGGTTATCAAAGATAGCGTATAAGTATTTAAGGATATCATTGTATGATTAGTATCTTTAGTCAATTCACTAAGCCTCCTATTTTCAAGGTGTGCCCCTATAAATTCTCTTTTAAACTATATCGGTAAATCAAAATAGATTTTAACAAATGTATTTAGAGTATTTTTTTATAAATACAAATATAACAATAAAGGACTATTTAATCTTAAAATTTCATATAATTTAGATCTTTCTCACATCAATCATTAAAGCGAAAGTTAACAAATGAAAGCTTAAGAAAAAACTAGTTCGACTCGCTGCTCAACAGTAAAAAGTCGAATTAGATCAAGAAGCCAACGAAATTTAGATTATAAATGAAAAATAAATGTTTCATCCATAAGACAAAAAGTCTTGGATAATGTCAGATAAAAGAGAGCACGACAAAACCGGAGAGTGGCTATTATGTGAAGAAGAAACATGATAAGCAATTTGCTTATTTGTGTCGTATAGCCTGTAGTCGTATATCCTGTAATTGAAGTAATTTTATCCTCGGGATGGTTTTAACCCCTGATAATACCCACGATTGTGTTTATTCATTCGTTTCTTTAAACCTTTGTGGAGCTCTTCGGTCAATTATTCGTCGATACTGACTATTAGCAATTTCGATTGCCTATTGTTTTCGCGAACAAGATATTTTACCGATCTTCTTTTACACATCCCAAAAAAATAAAGGAATGTTAAAGAAAAAAAGAATTTTTTTATGACAAATACTATGAATGTTATCTTTGTGAGCATAATCAAATCCTCACTATTAGGAGTAAAAAAATCAAATCTTCGATTGATGTTTACTCTCATGGCTTTGAACCTTAAAACCGTCCAAATTTATCTCGGTATTTCTATAGAAATCCATATCTTATTCATATTTTAATGGCTATCACGTATATAATCCCTCATTTCAATTACGAAATGAGGAATTATATACACTTTGAATAATTTAAATTGTTTTGTTTAACCTAAAACTTAAATTACATACTGAGTATAAGAAGTCTATTTATTTCCAGAATAAACTGAGCCCCGTAAAATGGACAGTTTATTAAAAAGCCCGAGTTTTCTGTGCTGCGATCAGATGACCCTGATATGGTTTCGGGGTCAACTTTTTTAGGTTACATTGACCGCGTTCGCAGTTGTAATAGCTTATGTAGTTCCCGACCATCTCTCGGACCTCCTCGATTTATCCGCACGAGCGGTTGGTGACATAGTCCTTCAAATGACCGAAGAACGATTCGATAGGTGCGTTGTCGACACAGTTGCCCCGACGTGACATGGACTGGACCAGTACAAGATCGCCAACGAGTCGCTGGTAGCCCGGATGGGTGCTTGGTCCGAATGAATCATCGCTTCGGAATGTCGATTCCCTTGGAGATGCTCTTCGAGCTTTTTCATCGTCTGAAAGACGAGGTCCATGCGAAGGTCCGTGGATGGTTTGTATGCCACGATCTCGTGTGTAGCGACGTCCTTCGCACAAGACAGATAGACGTTCTCTCCGGAGACGATGGGGAGATAGGTGATATCGGTCACGAATACTTTCTCGGGCTCGCTCTGCTGGAACTCGCGGTTCAATCGATTCGGCACGACGCAATGCTCGTGCGTCGCCCGAGAGAGCTTTCGATAAAGGTTCATCCTTCGGATTTTGGTCACGATGTTATATTTGCGCATGAGTCGGAGAATCCGTTTCTGGTTGATTGGAAAACCGAGGGTGGCGAACACCTCCATGTACAGCCCCCGATAGCCGACTTTGCCTTTATGGCTATCATGGATGTTCTTGAGGAGTGTCGCATCTAGGTAATCTCGCTCTTCCCGGAGGGACTCCGCCTCGGAACGGTTCAACCAAGCGTAATAGCCACTGTGGCTCACTCCGGCGATCTCACATAGTGGGTGGACGAGCTTCTTAATCTGTGCGATGCGGATGACGGTGTTGATGGCCAGATATTTCTCTGCTGATGTTAGTTCGGATGTTTCGCCTGCCCCTCTAACTGCTCTAGCTTTTTTAAAAGCTCGTTCTCTGCCGTCAGGTATTTGATCCGTGCCTCTGCCTTCGCCAACCGTCTCTCCATCGACTCGTCTGTATTCGGGCGTCCTCCTCTCAGAACCTTTCCACGTGTATCGTTCCGGAGACCCTCCTCTCCGTCTTTTCGGACCGTTTGGCGCCAGCGAATCAACGCGGACTGCGCTTTTCGTTTCCCGATCACCGTCAGGTCGAATCCGGCCTCCGTGAAGATTTGTTGAGGTCCGTTTCCTTCCATATTCTCACGTACGGCCTTGATCTTGAACTGGGCCATGTACTGGATCGAGCGTTCTGATAAGGAAGCGACGTTCGGATTTTCTTCGAGCTGGTTGACTTGAGTCATAGTGAAGATAATTTTACTCATGGTTGTTTCTCCCATCTGAATGAATAGATTCATTATAGCGATTTGTATTCACACGAAAAACCCCGAATAATGCACTTTTTTCAAGTGTCTATCATTCGGGGTTCAGTACATAAACAACATAAGTACTTTCTTTAAATAAATTTATACTATTAATTTTTTTATTCATGACTGCAGTTTGAAGTAATTTAAGCAAAGGATCGGGCTCTTAGAGCGATATAGTGAAACATAAATTGTAGCAAAAGTTTTGATACTTTGTAACGAGTTCAACTGTTTAATCATATAAAAAAACCTTAATACACTAAAAATATCATTATCAGATTAATTTAATGCCATTATTTTACTCTTATTCAATATTTAAACTTAAATATTTTGATAATAAGGTCAATATTTAAAATCATTTATATTTATCCATTCAATTTCAATAAAAATAATGATTTAATATACATAAAATTATATTGGAGTTTTTAAATATGCCATCTATTCAACAAAACACTGCAAACGAATGTGTAAAAGAAGTTCAGCTTGCTGCTTTAAAATTTTTAATTTCTTATTTTGATAAGCACCAAATCGAATATTTCGTAATTGCTGGAACTTTACTAGGTACTATTCGTCATCAAGGATTTATTCCATGGGATGACGATATCGATATAGGCTTAAGAAGAGAAGAATACGAGAAATTCAGAGTTTTATTTGAAAAAGAATTTAATGATAACTTACAAAGTTCGTATTTTTTACAAAATTGGCATACTGAAAAAGAATTTGCAATGCCTTTTTCAAAACTAAGAGTCAACCAAACGATCTATAAAGAATTTGTGACTAAAGATGTTAATTTTCATCATGGAATATATATAGATATTTTTCCTTTTGATGATGTTCACAGTTCTATTTTCCAAAAATTTCTCCAACATAAAATTTCAACTTTAATTCATAAGATTATATTAATTAAATCAAACTACATTATTACTAATCAAAAATTACAATTCTTTTTGAGAAAGTTAATGAAGTTTCTTCCTAAACAGTTTTTAATAAATACTTTTGAAAAATTAGCTAGAGTAACAGCTAGCAATAACGATATTATGGTTTGTACTGGAGGATCTTATGGGTTTGAAAAAGAAGTTGTACGTAAAGAATGGTTTGATTCTTTAATTTATGATTCATTTGAAAATATACAAATTAAAATTCCCTCTCAATTTAAAGATTACTTGACTAATCTTTATAATGACTTTATGGTTATTCCAAAATCTGAGAATCGTGGAAACAGACATAATATTATACAAATTGAAATCAAAAAAAATGATATATAGAACATAAAATATAATTAAAGTAAATAAAGTTTATTTTAAGCTATTCACTACAAGGTAATTATGAAATCTGAATTTTATCGATTATTTTTTTATTAAATTAAGTAAATCACCTCTTCAGAAAATTTCTCGTATACCATTACTAATCGCGACACTTTTTAGTTGTGGAGTTTCTTAAGAAATTAGGTCTTCGCTAATTGTTATAGGTAATACATATAACAAACCCTCGTTTCAATTATGAAATGAGGGTTTGCCTACAGTCTATTTATTAGAGCTCCCGATAAGTTGTTATTTTGAACTCCTTTGATATAGTATAATGAATATAAATCGTAACAAATCCTTCCTAAGCAAACAATAATAAGTAACTTTTTTCCTAAGATAATTACTTTAGACTAAAGAAGCGTTTTCAGACTACCATTAAATTTTTTATAACGAAAATTTATTTAGCTATTTTATCAATAATTATCTCAGAAATATAATTAGGATTTGCATCATTGAATAGAATATTAATTTTATTATTAACATCACTATTACTAATTACTTTAAGCTCTAAAAAATGTATTATTTTTTCTATATTTTCATTTATATCACCTTTTGATTCATCAATTATTAAAGAGTATGGATATTTTTTTAATATATTAATATTTCTATCGTTTTTATTTTTATAAAAGTAAATTATTTTCTTCTTAAACGATATGTATTCGAAAATTTTACTAGGCGTTTGCGAATTCGTTAAATTACCGACTCCAATCAAAACATCAGCTCTTTGCATTTTTTCTCTTGCAATATTTGAATTTACACTTCCATAATCAATTATATTCGAATTTAAAGCACTCCACTTTTTTATCACTTTTTTACAATCTCCGAAATAATACAAATGAACAAATAAGTTATTTTTTTTATTAATTACCTTATCCATAATATCCAAAAAGTAATTTGGGTTTCTTATTTTTTTATAAAAGCTACCTGTATAAACAAGATTAATATCATCAGTATCGTTTTTTTGATTATCTATAAAGTATTCTTTTTTTTCAAATAATGGATGCTCTATAAATACAAACTTTTTTTTATATTTACTATAATTTTTATTAAAGTATTCTTTTAAATGATGAATAAAAATTATGTATTGAGAATTTTCAAGTAATCCTTTTTCTAATTTCATAAGACTTTTAGATTTTATCTTTTTAATTACATCATTATAATGCAGATTACTATTATTTGAATAAGGATCAAACATGAACGGAACTATATTAACTTTTTTATTTTTTTCTTTTAAATTCATCGCAGCCAAAGCCGTTTCGAAAGGCATAATAGCTGGAAATATAGTATCTATATTATCTATTTTTTCCATTTCGGACAAATAGCCATCTACTAAATTATCTAATAAAGAATAGCGATTAAACATCCTTTTCATTTTTCGACTGATTTTATTTTCAATATCCTTATTACGAAATCTAATAATGGTGTGATTTTCATGTTTTTCATTTAAAAGTTGCTCTGTACTTGTTTGAGGACAAATAACAATTATATTAAATGATTCTTCTAACTGAAGTATCACTCTTTCAATACAATTGCTTACTGCCGAATGATCTGGAAAATAGCTCCCTGTCAAAAAAACTATAGTCTTCAATTAAAGTTTCCTTTCATAATCAAATTTTTTTATTAACAAAAATGCTATTACTGAATATAAACTAAATACATAAAATGTATTGGTACGATAAACAACAATTAGAAAAACTATATGGCTTATAAGTTCTATATATTCTCTAAAATAATTTATTTTAAAAACTATTTTATTCGAAAAATAATTTCTTAAATATAGTATAATATACATCACAATCGAAGTGTACAAGAGAGAATGAAAATATACTACAGTAATTATAGTAAAAACAATTGATATTAATAGTAATACTAAATTTAAACTAAAAATTTTTTTCTCGTATTGTAAAATTTTTACCATAGGATAAAAAATAATACTAAATTTAATTTGCAAGACTATACTTAAAAAAATAAAAGGCATAAATAATAATATTTCTACATACTTATCTAAAAAATTTTCAACAGTAAATGTTATGAGTACATAAATATTACAGATGATTATTGATAATATCACTATCCAGTTTGTAATATAACTTGCCTTTCTCATAACTTGATCTTCTTTTAACCTACTAAGATAAGGAAAAACAACAACGGAAATAGCATTGATAAATAATAATAAAATATTTGTTATTGAAATTCCTAAAGAATACATTGAGTAATTTTTTAAAGTCATAAAGCGTTCAATTACAAATAAACTAAATCCAAATAGCAACATACTAATTAAATTTGAAACTAAAATATAGAGTCCTCTAGAGATATTTTCCTTTATTTCTAAAAATACAGTTTTACGATCAATATATGTACTGTTAGTATTAAAAAGCTTTTTAAATTCTAAATACATTAAAAATATTTGTAATAGCCTTGACAACATATCTATTATTATAATTAAAAATAAATAATTAAAACCAAAGTATACAAACATTGATAATGTAATTAACATTATCAATTTATCAATTACAGAATAAAAACTATATTTTTTTATCTGGTTTGTGCTCTGTAACAAAAACAAAAAAATCCCATTTAATACTACAAGAGGTATATTTAAGGATATAAAGATAAATAGTAATTTTTTATCATCGGAAGGATATATTAAACAAAATATAAGTAATATTACTGTGAATAGTATTATAAAGCTCATAAAATACTTTATAGATTTTCCTACTAAACTAACGGGAAGTTTACTCAAGTTAAACTTCCCATATCTTACTAACAATCCATCATTAAATCCAAATGAGAATACCGTTATATACCCAACATACAACAAATAAATTTGCCATAAAGCAAAATCCTCTATAGTTAGGTATTTTGGAAGTACTAAGGATTTAATTAGTCCCAATGTTAATCCAAAAACTTGTGAAATAATTAATAGAAGTAAATTCATAATTCCCTCTCATTTTTTCTACCTAGTTTGCTAATGAACCATCCCAAAACTAAAGGAGTTATAGCATAAAGAATCATGTTTCTTAAAAAGCTAACTGTATCGCTTCTCACATAAATTAAGAGCAAAGAAGAAGCATAAACATAAATGTAAAATATAATTACGTCTTTATTTTCAGAACTACTTTTTATTTTATAAGTAATATGAGAAACTATAGTGCCGAAAAATATTGCTAAAATTATTGAATATTTACCGAAATTATAATAGGCTTCAGCAACAAAAGATGATCCGACACCTCCATAAATTGTTAAAAAATCTTGAAAAGCTAAATCTGTATTAGAAGAAGTTGCGGGATGCACATCCCAAAATAGGTTAGGGAAAATCATTAACACATTGTTCATATATGACATTCCATACAAATATTCTACATTTATTCCAACATTGTTAATGACCGTTGCGATAACTAAAAATGTGTAACCTGATTCTTCTAATGATGTAAAAATAGGATTTTGATCTATTAAATTATTAAAAATACTAATAAACATCTCTTGACTCAAACCTGTTTTAAAAAGAATGTTTCTAAGTTCAGATATTAATGGTAACAGAACAGACATTACGATAAGCAATATAGTTAAATATACATAGCCTTTTTTACTTATTTTACTGTACCAATAGTGCTTTATCATAATGAAAGCTGAAATTATTAAAATTGCATTTATACGAGATCCGCTTAAGAAGTACAGTCCCAAATATATAATCACTATAAAACTAATTAATTTGATATACTTTGTATTTTTAAATACAATAAGCATTAAAAAAAGGTTTGGTATAAAAAAACTACTTATGAACCTTTTAATATTTGCAAACCCTCCTAAAGAGTACTCTACTGAATTGAATATTTCTCCATATCCTTGAGTAAAAGTAATATAAATATTTCTAAATAAAATATCAAAAGAAGGTATGAACGTAATTACAAAGATAATTGTTGAAGCAATCTTTAAAGCCTCTAGCATCTTGTTAGAGATTTGCTTTTTTTCCTTAAAAACTTTTTTTCCTTTTTTGTTTAGATAGTAATATACAATTAAGACAGAGAAATGCATTATAAGTAAAAATTTCATGAGAAACATTAAACTTATTTTAATTGCTGAAAATGGAACTAAACCAGAAGTAATATTTCTATTGTTATTAAAATTAAAGTCAATGGCGTATAGGAAAAAATCTCCTAAGAAAAACATAAAGATAAATATCAAAAAAAAGCTGTAAAAATTTATTATATCTTTTTCAATAATAGTCCAAGTTACAAAAATGAATAACCATAAAACAATACTTATTTTTGATAATGTTAACAAATCATTAAACTCATACATTAGGAACATAAAAAAGATGACAGTTGCTCCTAATATTAAAAAATGCTTTAACGAATTACTTACTTTTAAATTGTGTGCATTATTAATCATTTACTTCCCTACTCTTTAATCAATAATTTTTTTAGATCTAAAAAGGATTCGAAACTATTCTTTTTATCATATGAGTTTAATATCTCTTCAAATAATTCATCACTTCGATAGATAATTGGAGTATTTGTTACTTGTGCTTCCAGCAGTGGCAAACCTAATGTCTCAAGTTTAGAAGAAAATATTAGCTGATGTGTTAAATAATATTCCATCACTTCATTTTGAGTTATTGTTCCAATTAAGCTAATGGGTAAATTATGAGACTTTATTTCTTTTTTTATTTTCATTGAAATTTTATTTTCATCGCCTTTGAATGTAAATTTAATATTTATGTTTTTTTTCTGTTCCTCATTTAATTGCTTACAAGCTTCTAATATAACCTTATGATTTTTATAGGAAAATGGTGCTGCAGGATATATATAATATTTAATATTAGATTCTTTATAATTTAAAAAATTATTTATTTTTGGAGCATTAAAATTATTCTCTTGATTTTCTATTTTGATTTTTTTGCTTTCTATATTGAATCGCTCTAAAATTTTTCTTTTTAACCATTCTGTTTGAACAACAATTTCATCAGCTTTTTTTATTGAACTAAATATTTTCCTACCGATCACTTTTTGATAAATCCATAATTTAGTATCATTAATAAAGGAAAAATTAAAATCTGCAAAAGGTATGGCATTGTGCAAATAAATTGTTTGTTTAACGTCTAAATTACTTTTGACTATCATATTATGATAGCTTATGATTTTATCTGGCTTCACTTTTTTGATTATTTTATGAGCTATAAAATAATCAAAAAATAATCTATGAAACCAACTTTTCTTTATCCAGGTTAAATGAATTTGTTTTATATTTTTTTCGTTTTTTAAATAGTTCCCACTCAATACAAATACATATTCATTTTCTAAATCATTAATTGCTTCATTATAAACCCTGTTTAGTATGCTTAATGCACCTAATTTTTCTGCAGGAACATTAAAAATTATAATTTTCCCCATATTATTTTCCCCATATAACTTTATTTACAATTGAAGTGTAACTTTGAATTACTTTAATTACTTTATTTGATACGTTTTGATCTTGATAGTCAATAACTGAAGCTGCTGCTTCTTTATTATTATGCATAGATAAACAAAGCTCGACCGATTGAACCACGTCTTTTTCTTTAATACCGCCTAATATTATTCCTGCTTTATCAAGCGCTTCAGGTCTTTCTGTTGATGTTCGAATTGACACAGCTGGGAAATTTAAGATAGATGCTTCTTCTGGAATTGTTCCGCTGTCTGATAAAACACAAAGTGCATTGAGCTGCAAGTTGTTATAATCAAAAAATCCGAACGGCTCTAGGTTTTGTACTAAAGGATGAAACTTAAATTGACGTGCTTCAATTGTTTTCTTTGCTCGTGGATGTGTAGAATAAATGACTGGAACTTGATACTTCTCAGCGATCGTATTGATTGCACCCATGAGCGATAAGAAGTTATCTTCATTATCAATGTTTTCTTCACGGTGTGCTGATACTAAAATGTATTTATTTTTTTCTAAGTTTAACTTTTGTACTACGTTACTTTTTTCAATCGATTCTTTATAAATATGTAACACTTCTGCCATTGGAGATCCCGTTACATAGATATGTTCTTTTCGATATCCTTCGCTGATGAGATATCTTCTAGCGTGTTCTGTATAAGGTAAGTTTACATCGGCGATATGATCAACAATTTTACGGTTAATTTCTTCTGGTAAGTTTTGATCGAAGCATCGATTTCCTGCTTCCATGTGGAAAATCGGGATTTTAAGTCGCTTGGCTGAAATCGCAGATAATGCAGAGTTTGTATCGCCTAAGATTAATAAAGCCTCTGGTTTTTCTTTAAGAAACAGTTCATACGATTTGCTAATGATATTCCCCATTGTTTCCCCTAAGTTTTCACCGACTGCTTCTAGAAAATGATCTGGCTGTCTTAAATTGAAGTCTTCAAAAAACACTTGATTCAAAGAATAGTCATAATTTTGACCAGTATGGACAAATACATGATCAAAGTACTGATCAAACTTTTTAATCGTCTCACTTAAACGAATAATTTCAGGGCGTGTTCCTACGATCGTCATTACTTTAAGCTTTTTTGTCATGTTATTCTCCCACTTCCATCTCGACTCGGTATGGATATAATTCTTGATGTGTCATAACCCAATCGTACATTTCTTGTATCATCGTTTCATAAGAAGGTACTACGAACGAAAAATCTCTTCTTGTATTATAGAGAGCCTTCAAGCTTTTCACTTCATCATTTTTATGAATCTCTAATTCATTCTGTTTAAAATATTGATTAAATAATATTAAAAGGTCATGTTTACTTATCAAGTCATTGTTTACAAGATGATATAGTCCTGTCAAATTTTCTTGTAGTGCTTGGTCAATTGCTTTAGCTAAAGTAAGAGTTGTAACTCCTGTCCACATGACAGAACTATATCCTCCTACAGGCTTCTCCTGTTTCATAAACCAGTTAAACAACCCAATTCCATCTTCACTAATATCCGGACCAATGATTGAGTTACGGAATGTTAAATCCTTGTCGTTTATGATTTCTCCAAGTGCTTTTGATCGATCATAAAAAGTAGGTCCATTTGGTAATTGATTTTCAGTGAACAATACATTTTCAGAACCTGAATAAACACAATCCGTACTCATGTGAATGATTTTAGTTTTAATATTTGAAGTAATATCTGAAAGAAAATGAGGCAGGTAACCATTTAATAAAACAGCATTACTTTTATGATTTTCAGCATCACTATTTAGAATTCCGATACAGTTCACGACTGCATCATACTGATTCGATAAAACTTCTTGTTGAAGTTTATTGAAGTCCGTTACATCTCCAATTACATTATCGTCTAGGAAGTCAGCGCCTTTTCTAGAAAAACCGACAACAGTATGACCGACTTCTTTTAAATACAAAGAAATCATATGGCCGGCCATACCCGTAGCACCTAATACTAAAATTTTCAATTTACAGATGCCTCTCTTTTAACGAGTTCTAGTTGTTCACGTACATAACTCACTGTTAGAAGCAATTCTTTAATTTCATCAATATTTAATTGTCTTGTATTGTGTGAATTATATTCCGTTTCTGTCGATAATTCTTGGCTTCCCTCTACGAAATACTTATCATAGTTTAAATCACGCGTATCCGCCGGTACACGGTAGAATCCTTCAAGATCATGTGATACAAGATGTTCTTCACGTGTTAATAATGTTTCGTATAATTTTTCACCATGTCTTGTACCTGTAATTTTAATTTCATTGTCTGCATCGAACAATTCAATCAACGCAGCAGCTAAATTACGAATCGTTGCGGCTGGTGCTTTTTGAACCATGATATCTCCAGCGACTGCATTATTGAATGCAAAGATGACTAGTTCAACTGCATCTTCAAGACTCATTAAGAAACGTGTCATATCGGGATTCGTAATCGTTAATGGCTTTCCGCTCTTGATTTGCTCGATGAATAACGGGATAACTGATCCTCTTGACGCCATGACATTTCCATAACGTGTTCCGCAAATCATTGTTTCTTCAGGTGATACTTTCAAGGACTTAGCCACGAAAACTTTCTCCATCATCGCCTTAGAAATTCCCATCGCATTGATTGGGTATGCAGCCTTATCTGTTGATAGACAGATAACTTTTTTCACTTTTAATTCTACAGCAGCATCGAGGACATTTTCTGTCCCGAGTACGTTTGTTTTAACTGCTTCTAATGGGAAAAATTCACATGACGGAACTTGTTTTAATGCTGCCGCATGGAAAACAAAATCTACACCGTACATTGCATTTTTGATACTTGAGATATCACGTACATCACCTAAGTAGAATTTTAACTTTTCATCATTATACTTTTTACGCATATCATCTTGTTTTTTCTCGTCACGCGAGAAAATACGAATTTCCTTAATATCTGTATGGAGGAATCGCTCCATGACCGCATTTCCAAATGATCCTGTTCCTCCGGTAATCAACAAAACTTTATCTTTAAACATATTCATTCTCCTTCACTCTTTTATATGTTGTCTGTAAAATCGTATCCAACTTTTCGAAAAAATCTTCTTTAGAAAAATTTTGCTCATAATATTTTTTAGCATTTTGACCAAACATTTCGTACTTTATTGACTCGTCTTTGAATCGAAGAATCACTTTTGCGAGTTCTTCATAATTTTCAGCATCTACACAGTATCCACAGTTTGCTTCTTCTATTACTGATTTAGTTTCACCATCGATCATTCCTAATATAGGTTTTCCAGCTGCTAAATAAGACTGGACTTTATTAGGTAACGTATACGAAACTACTTCGTTCTTTTTCATTGATACTAAAAAAGCATCTGCTTTATCATAAAACTCTCTCATCTTTTCGATTGGATGACGTCCATGAAAAACTACGTTCTTTAGCCCATATTGTTGAGCTAGTTCTAAACAACTTGCATGAGCTGTTCCATCACCGACGATATGGAAGACGATATTTTCTTCATTTTTTAAAATATTTGCTGCTTTTATAATGTCGTCTACCCCTTGAATTTCTCCTACATTTCCTGCAAAAACTAAATTCAACTTTTCACTCTGTTCTATATTAGACTGAACCTCTCCAAATAAATCTTCAGCATAAACAGGTAAGTAAGTAATTTCATTTTTTAATGATAATTCTTTTCTTAGATACTTTTCGAATGATTTAGAACTAATTAACAATTCATCTGCTTGTGCATAAATGAATCGACTGATATGTTTTACAATTTTATAGAGTAATCCTTTATCATTTACACCAACGGTCGTTAGACTAGCAGGCCATAAGTCGTGACAATAAATAACTAATGGTTTTTTATATAGATACTTTAATACGATTCCGGGAACAATCATTGATACCGGTGAAACTTGATAAACTAAAATAATCTTATAATCATTTTTAGGTATTTTTGTGACAGCAGGAACAATTGATGCAATTGCAAACGATGCATAATTTAATGCTAATCCACTTAACTTTTTTCCTCTTTCAACTAAAAATGAACGAATTACTTTTACATCATTATAGATTTGAATTCGATTTTTTTTGTTTTTATATTCTTTTGGAACAGATCCTGATGGATAGTTAGGTAATCCAGTTAATACAGTGACTTTATTTCCGCGCTTTTGATATTCTGTTGCTATATCATTTACTCGAAATCCTTCTGGCCAAAAGTATTGTGTAATCAACAACAAATTCATTTAAAACACCTGATCCATTTCTTTAAAAATTTTATCTGCTGGATAGATCTTATCTTCGATTAATTTCAAGGTGTTCTCATGAACAAATTGATTTTGAAGCGTTCGTTTATTTATTTTGTTCATCAAGGTAACGATTATCCTAGGAATAACGATAGTAACTTTTTTGGTACCATATGTTTGCTTTAAAAATCGATACGTCAATGGTAATTTATCTGCAACGTTATAAATTTCATTAGTTACCTTTTTCTTTTGTAATTCATGATTAATTACTTTTAAAATTGTTTTCATTGAGCACATCGACAACTTAGCTTTCCCATTGCCAACAATATAATTTACGTTGCGAATCCGAATTCTTCGATCGATGTTTAATAAAAATGTGTCACTGTATACGGGTGCTAATCTTAACGATGTGTAGTGAAATTTGGCGTTCTGATTTAAATACTGTTCAGATTCAAATTTTGTTTTTGCATAGGGTGATTCTGGAAAACATTCATCTGATTCTAAATAAATGGTTTTGTTGATTTGTTCACCGTACACTGAAATACTACTGATATATACAAATGATTTAAGGTGTTTTAATGAATTTGCTGCATTCGTTAGATTTTTTGTTGGAATGAAGTTATTTTTCGTAAAGGCACTCTCGCTTAAATCATTTCCTTTATTATGTGCTAAAGCCGCACAGTGAATGATATATTCTATATCAGAATGATCGTTTAAAAGTTGATTAACTTGACTTTCATTACTTAAATCACAGGTGATTGTTTTAAATGGTGATTCAACTACAGTATTTCTTGTAGTTCCTAAAATTGAATACTTACCTTTTAAGGAATGTGCTATTTCACGACCCACATTTCCAGTAATTCCAGTAATGAGTACTTTTTTCACTTGTTCAAAATCTCCTTTGTGGCGGCAACTTCTTCCTTTGAATCATTTATATGAACACCTTCTTTTACACCATCACTTTTAAGAACTGCAAAAATAGTAGCAATAAAACACTTTACATCCATTGTAAGACTCATTTTTTCGACGTATTCCCCATCTAACCTTGCTTTGACATCAATCGGAAGTTCATCCCGTCCATTTATTTGCGCCCATCCGGTAAGACCTGGATACGTGTCGTTCGCACCGTACTTATCTCGTTCGTCAATTAAATCATACTGATTCCATAAAGCAGGTCGTGGACCAATGAAGCTCATCTCACCTTTTAAAATATTTAACAACTGGGGAAGCTCATCCAAACTAGTCTTACGCAAAACTTTTCCTACACGTGTTATATACACATCTGGATCAGCTAAAAGATGTGTAGGCGTGTCGTTTGGTGTCTCAATATACATTGTTCTAAACTTAAAAATATTGAAATGTTGTTTATTTAGACCAACTCTTTTTTGTTTGAATAAAACGGGTCCGCGTGACTCAAATTTGATAGCAAGGGTAATACATGCAAGCAATGGAATTAAAATGATAAAAGCAATACATGCAAGTATGAATCCTAACGGTCTTTTGATCATTTTATAGTTCATGCTCTGCCCTCCTTATGTTTTAAACTAAATTTTCTTCTCTCACTTCAATATCATTTGCAATATCAAGTAGTATATTTCTTAAATGAATTGGAGAATTTTTATGACGATCTACTAAATGTAGAATATTCATGATTGGTTCTTTTTGTTTCGTTCTTCCTACAAATATTTTAGGATAAATTGCTTCAGGATCTACTTCTCCTTCTTTTAACAACTCCTCATACATCTTTTCACCTGGTCTAATTCCGGAAAATGCAATCGGCATTTCATCTTCTGTAAACCCACTTAATTCAATCATATTTTTTGCTAAATCAATGATTTTGACAGGTTCACCCATATCGAGCACAAAAACTTCTCCACCGTCTGCTAAAATTCCTGCTTGGATGACTAAGCGGCTTGCTTCCGGAATCGTCATAAAGAAACGTGTCATATCAGGATGTGTCACCGTAACCGGACCGCCCGCTAAAATTTGCGATTTAAATAGTGGAATGACTGATCCACGACTTCCCAATACATTTCCAAATCGAACTACAGCAAACTTAGTGTTGCTTCGTTGTCCTAAGTCTTGCACAATCATCTCTGCGATTCGTTTGGTTGATCCCATGACATTAGTAGGATTAACTGCTTTATCAGTCGATATCATGACGAATCGTTCGGCTTCAAAAATATCGGCTACTTCTGCGACATTTTTAGTTCCATAAACATTATTTTTAACAGACTCGAACGGATTTGCTTCCATTAAAGGTACATGCTTGTGTGCTGCCGCATGAAATACAACATGAGGTTTATGTAGTGCAAAAACGTGCTCCAACCGCGTACGATCTTGAACATCCGCAATGATTGGTACTAAATTAATCGGAAGTTGTAAGCCCCTCAGTTCTCGCTCAATTAAATAGATACTATTTTCTCCATGACCTAATAACAATAAAGTTGTTGGATTGAATTGAATAATTTGACGACAAATTTCAGACCCGATTGACCCTCCTGCTCCTGTCACTAAAACCGTTCGACCTTCAATTTCCGACTTTATACCCGAAATATCTAATTCAACTGGTTCACGACCCAATAAGTCTTCGATCGAAACATCACGAATCGCATTAACAGAAATCTTTCCCGTTACTAACTCTTCGATCATTGGTAGTGTCTGAACATCTTTACACAATGATTTTGCTTCAGTAATCAATTCAATTCGCTTTTGTTGATTTAAAGAAGGAATCGCCAACACTATAGCCTCTATGTTGTGTTTATCAATGATTGACTTTAAATCATTCGTTGTACCAACTACTTCAATCCCCTGAATTCTAAAGTGCATATTCTTAGGATCATCATCTACAAAAGCAATAGGCTTCAGCTCGTGAAAAGGTGACAAATATAACTGACGGACAAGCGCTCTTCCCGCTCTTCCTGCCCCGATTACCAATGTCCGTTTCCTTACTTTAACTAAACGACGCGGCAAGGCATATTTACGCCAATGTTGGCTAATTCCGAGCAACCGTAGTGCTAATCGAATTGCACCTAGTAAAAGTAACGAGATACAAAAACTTAAAATGGTGATCCGCTCAAACACCTGTCCAAAAAACATTTTTTGATAAAGTATTAGTCCAATCGAACTAGCACCTAAAGATAAAGAAAGAATCAATGCTTCTTGAATACTGGCATATTTCCAATTAACTCGGTATAACTTCATAAAAAATGCAATCGTCACAAACAATAAAGAAAAGAGTACAGCTGACTGAACTAGGACATGACTATCAATAAGATTGAATAGCTCTCTTGGATACAAGAAAAAGTATGTAAATGCAATTGCTATACAAAGAGCTACCGCATCAATACATGCTAATGTCAGCGTTCGATAATAGTAGTAAAATTTCATTAATTACACTTCCTTTCTCTTCAAGATTGAAGTTTTATTTATCATATTTTTTAGAATTCATTAATCATGTTTTGATTGAGTCTATTTCAAACCCCTTTCAATTACTCAAATTAAGTAATCACACTAATGAGCATTCATTTTCTTACTACCAATTTATAAATATAATTCCATACTTTATGTAAATTAAGATACCATACAACTTATTGCATTTTCTATAAAGTTTTCCATAATTTCATAATGTAAGCGTTAACATAGAAAAAAGAGAGTGTGATTTCACTCTCTTTCCCTTACCTTAACAAAAAATGTTATACCCATTGTCCTTTCCAATTCTTTTCAATTGGGTTTGGAGGGTTAATCGTAATTAGCTGATTCAACAAAACTGCTTCATTATTTTCATAAATTTCATCAATCAGCCAGTCTTCTAATTTTTTTTCAAGCACTCGTTCACATTGTTTCCAGTAAAAAGGGCGTTTCTCGATATGGTGTGCATCACTAGCGATGAGATGTGCTTGTGCATTTTCTAACAGAGCTAGCGCAAAGCGTTGCACATCCTTACCGTACTTTCCAACTAAACTAGCACATGTGACTTGACTGATCGCACCATTCGAAATCAATTCAAATAATAGGGACGGATTTTGAATAATTGCCTTGTTCTTTTCTGGATGCGCAACAATCGGAATGTAGCCATCTGAAATTAATTCAGCGAATACTTGGCGTGCGTATGATGGAATCCCACTCGACGGAAACTCAATCAAGATGTAGCGCGACTCATTCAACGTTAACGCTTGCCCAGCTTCTATAGCTTCCATCAACTCACCAATCAAACGAATCTCATGTCCTGGATAGACAGTGATTGGAATATCACGTTGCTTTAGTAGCACGTTGAACTCATTCACTGTCAACTGCACGTCGACGTCTTCTGTCTCGAATTGCGGATGATAGAGATGTGGTGTCGCGATGATCCGTGATACCCCCTCGGCAGCAGCTTGTTCTGCTAACTGTAACGCGTGCTCGACACTAGATGGACCGTCATCGACGAGCGGCAAGATATGACAATGAATATCAACCATGTGAATGTCCCTCACTCATAAGAATAGTAGTATTGATATGCTGAATCATCTGTCAGTTCACGACGGTTCAAGACGACGCCAAGGATTTTTGCTTCAGCGAGATCGAGTTGTTCTTTTGCTTTTAAGACACGTTGACGATCGGACGTCGTACAGCCGACGACGAGTACGACACCATCCGTGAGCTTAGATGTAATCCGACTATCTGCCACTTGTAGCAATGGTGGTGCATCAAAGATAATCACATCAAAGTCTGCTCGTAGTTGTGATACAAGGTGCTCCATCGCACGTGACGATAATAACTCTGCTGGGTTCGGTGGAATCGGACCTGCTGTCAAAATGGATAAGTTATCGACCTTTGTCGGTAAAATGGCTTTTTCTTTTTCTGCCTGACGTGTCAGAAGACTTGATAGACCTAAACCATTTGCAACTTTGAACGTATAATGTACTGTTGGACGGCGCATATCCGTATCTATGATTAAGACTTTTTTTCCTTGTTGCGCATAAGCAACTGCAAGATTGGACGAAGTCGTTGACTTCCCTTCCCCTTGCGTAGCAGATGTAACAAGAATCGCTTGAATTTCGCGATCGACAGCCATGAATTCAATATTCGTTCGAATCGTCCGATATTGTTCAGCTACGGGCGATTTCGGTTGTGTCACTGTAATCAGCTTCCGTGCGTCTTTATTCATTTTACTTTTCTTAGCCATATTGTTTGACCGCCTCTCGTTTGGCTGCTTTTGATGAAGATTTGAATACTTTACTATCGATATCTGGAATGCTACCTAAAACTGGTAGGTCAAGGATTTGTTGGACTTGTTCTTCTGTACGGATGCGGCGATCGAGTACTTCACGCAAGAATGCGAGACCGACACCTAATAAGAAACCTACTACTGCAGCAATCGCTGTATTTAAGATGATGTTCGGACTGACCGGTGATGTTGGAATACCCGAAACCGATAATACTTTGACGTTATCGACATTCATCAACTTCGGAATATCTTCACTAAATACGTTCGCGACAGAGTTCGCAATGTCTGAAGCGAGTGCTGCATCTTTACTTTGAACGGACACGTTAATGACCTGAGAGTTCTGTTCACTTTCGACCGTGATCATATTATTAAGTGCAGATACACTTGACGGAGCATTCGATACTTCTTTTTGAACCTTTTCTAAGATGGCTGGACTTTTAATGATGACACGATATGTATTAACGAGCGTAACCGATGACTGGACTTGTTGCGCATCAATGATGTTGTTCTCTTGTTTTTTCGGTGTAACGAGGATTTGCGTTCCTGCTTGATAGGTCGGCTTAATTAAAAAACTACTGACAGCAAACGAAATCAAGGCTGCTACAATCGTTAGCGCTAGAATCCGCCAAAACGATTTACGTAAAATTGAAAATAATTCCTGCAAGCTAATCGTTTCATTCATGGTTTAATTATTCTCCTTTATTTGTCTAATTCAACGTTTTCTAACACAACTAAAAGTTAGTATAACAAATTTTTGGGAAATGGTTGATGTTTTTTTAGGAAATGTCATACGTTTTTTGAAAAACATTGCGTATAATAAAATATGAATTGTTCCAATTTTACATTCATTCCTGCAATCAGACATAGGAGGATTTTTTATGCACCGCTCGCTTCAGGCCTTACAATTTTATACTTCTCACTCTGCGGAGGATATTTCTCGGCTGCATGAACGGATTCGTTCAAGTCTTGCTTCGACGGAATCTCTGACCGATACGATGATTCGCATCACAGGTCAACCACCACTTATTCCCTATGAGGAAGACACGGTGACTGCGGCGGAATGGGAAGCATTTCTCAGTGGAAAACATCATCCCGTTCTCGCTGATTTTTACGGCACGCTCGTTGCCCGTCCGCTACTAGATGAAGATGGTCCACTTCCAGATGAAGAGGAAGAAGTACTTCCGACACTCTCACGAAGCCATCGGGAGCCCGAATCAAAACGTCGTAAAAAAGAGAAGGATATTCCACATGCTGGTGCTAAAAAAACAGTTCCTTGGGGCTGGATCGCCCTGTTGATTCTTTGTTTCTTACTTGGAGCCGGTGGAACATACGTCTATTCGACGTACTTTGCTCATTCGGAAGATACGACACCAAAAGCAACAGTCGAAAAACCGGTCACCGTCGAGAAAACAAAGGAAAAGAAACCAAAAGCAACGAACGAGACGGCAGTTGTTGACGATGTCTTATATGTAAAGACCCGCTCAAGTAATATCTATCAAGAAGAATCGATGACGACGTTACTCTACGAAGCTGACTTTGGAGACGGATACCGCATTGTTGAGAAGAAAGACGGTATCACAGAAGTGGAACTATCCGATGACTTAACAGGATTTATCAAAACATCTGATACAACCAAACGTTTGGAAGGTAAACCACTCGCTGACGAAACACTCCTAACTTGGGTGAACGATCAACTCGATACAAGCTTCGTCACAGGTACACTCATTGACCTTATCGGTAAAACAAGTACAGAGTTGAATAGTCTTTATGGACCAGCTGATCGGACATTCGAAGACGAATTACACGATTATGTATTTTATGGTGATCATTTCTTCGTTTTAAAAGATGACCGCGTCATTGCGATCGATTGGACGAACACGGATATCACGAACGCGCAACTCGCTTCGCTTGCTCCGCTTCAACTCGAAACGGAAACAACGGGACTCATCACGAGTAACTCATATCGACTGCAACGCTTTGAAAAAGAAGGTACGGTTAGTCGCATACGTTTAGCTGAACAATCGTTCTAAACGAAAAGCACCAAATCCTCGTGGATTCGGTGCTTTTTATCATTCCATATCAAGTGAATAACGCAATGCTGTTTGTGTTTCTTTCAATGAATCGTCTGTCGGATGCCAGTAGTAAATGCCGTCTCCCTCTTTTCCACCCGTTCCTTCAAGCTTCAAGTTCTTTTGGTTACGGAAGGCATCCATATAATCAAAGGCTAGCGTCCGCATCGGTTTGAAGGAGACGTTCGTTTGAGCGTTCTTTCCGACGACATCCATGATCGCATTGAAGTTTCCGACTGATACATCAGATGACAATTTGTTCGCAACTTGAGCAATGACTTCCCGTTGACGCATCTGACGACCGAAGTCACCACGTGGATCTTCGTAACGCATCCGCGTGAATTTCAATGCAGCTGCTCCATCTAAGTTATTTTTTCCGACAACAAAATGTGTTCCATCAACAGTAAAGTCGATATCATTATTGACCGTCACCCCACCGACTGCATCAACTAGCGACGTGAACCCTTCCATGTTGATTTCTGCGTAATAGTTGATTGGGATATTAAGAAACTTTTCAACCGTCTTAATTGCCATCTCCGGTCCACCGAAGGAATAGGCATGGTTAATCTTATCGTTTGTTCCTTTTCCAACGATATCAACCTTCGTGTCCCGGGGAATACTGATCAACCGACTTTCGTTTCGTGTCGGGTTTAATGTCATGACCATGATCGAGTCACTGCGTCCCCGCTCTCCTGGTCGTTGGTCGACACCAAGTAATAGTACCGAGACCGGCTTTTGTTCTTCGACGACTTTGTCTCCCGTATTCTTGACGGGCGACTGAATTTTTTTGACCGTCTGGTCGACTTGATAATATGTATAGCCGATGAATCCGCCGACACCGACGACGAGGACAAGTGCGATCAATAGCATGATTTTCAGTGGCGTCCAGCGCTTTTTCACCTTACGTCTCTTTTTGACTCGTTCCAACTGCGTCCATTCCCTTCTGTGTTTTGCTTCTCGTTAATATCGGTTGTGTATGAAAAGACTTACAGTTCGAGTATAACCAAATTTAAGAGTGATTTGTCAAAAACGGGAAAAGATGAAAAAAAGAGCCTATCGTTCAGATAAGCTCTTTCGTTCATTAGAGTGATGTTTGACTTTCAACCGTGTATGTTTTCTTCTCATAATCATAGTTCATGATGACGAGTTTACGTTGAGTTGTCGAAGTCGGGAATACGTATGTTTTAGAGAGTGCTTTAATTCCGAGTCCATAGTCCAGTTCTTGTTTCGATTGAATCGATGTCCAGTCAATCGAATCCACTCCTGTCCACTCACCAAGACCAGTTCCAGATAATACTGCATCCAATTGTTTCTCCGTCATACCCGTCTTGATTTTCTTTCCTTTTAGCAATTTCATCTTACTTTCACGCGCACCTGAGTAAGTATCAACACGAAACAGATCTAACGACTTTCCTGTCAGACGATAAACCGAACTGTTCTTTTTCGTCATGAACTGGAAAACAGACATATTCGTAAAGTTCTTTTCATCAGAGAACGTGTATGCCGTTGTTTTTTGACCTTGTGAAACGGTTGTATACTCTGCTTTTTTCTTTAGTACCGTCGAACCACTCTTTTTCGTCAGCTGCTTCTTATATTCTTTCCCATAGATGACTTTTGCCGCTTGCTCGATTGTCATCCCCGCTTTTAATGCTGTGTAACGGTCGGTTACTTTTGTTTCGTCTTTTGTCGCTGCAGAGGCTACTCCTCCGAATAAAGTTGTTCCCGCGAGCACTGTTGCTACTGCAACTTTCGTAAATGTCGTTTTCATGTTCCTATCTCCTTTTTAGAATGTCTCGTGATTTTCAATAACGTAGGCTTTCTTTTTCATGTCATAACTCATCTCAACGTAAATGCGTGATTTCGTCGATTTTTGGAAGACATACAATTTTCCTTTAAACGCTTCAATCTCATAGTCTTTGATTTCTTTCGCACTGAAGACGCTTCGTGCATCTTCCTCAAGCAATCCAGCCCATTCCCCAAGACCAGCCCCCGAGAGCACACCATCGAGTTGTTTTTCCGTCATTCCCGTCTTGATTTTAGCGCCCGTGTTCAACTTCCGTGTACTCTCTCGGTATTCGGAATATGTATTCCGTCCCATTTCGACTTGTTTCGAAATAAGACGATACACAGAATCGTTCTTTTTCGTCATGAAACCGAGCGACATCAAAGTCGGAGGAATCTTTGCCTTCCGATCATAGATTTCGTAATAAATTTCTTTACGCTTATCTTCAACGTCCTTAAACTCTTCTTTCGTCTTCAATACTTGTGAACCGCTTTTTGTCGTTAATTGTTTTTTGTAGTCTTTGCCGTATAAGACTTTTGCGACTTGCTCCATCGTCATACCCGCTTTGAGTGCTGTGTATTGATTTGTCGCTGTCGTCTCGACTTTCGTCGCTGCCGATGCCGTGCCACTAAGGAATGTTGATCCCGCGATGATTGTCGCCACTGTGATTTTCATGAAGGTCGTGTTCATACTCTACTCTCCTTTTTAATACTGACTATGATCTTCGACACGATACGCTTTCTTTTTCGTGTCATAGATGAAAAAGATGTATTGCCATTTGTTTGTTGCAGTCGGAAAAACGTATGATTTCGTATGAATGACCGTTGCTTTTCCTGCTTTGACTTCTTTTTTTCGAAGAACGGATGTCGTATCGACGTGACCGAGTGTTCCGAATGTCCCGAGCCCTTTCCCTGTCAATACTCGATCGACTTGTTGTTCCGTCATTCCGTTTTTGATTTTCGCACCTTTGATCAGTTTGCGATCACTCGTCCGGAATCCGGCTGCCGTGTCACGTTTGAACTCCATTTGTTTCATCGTCAGCCGATACTTCGTTCCGCCCGTCTCCGTCATGAACATCAGGACACCGATCGCTGACGGGAATTCCACTTTTCGATTCACGAGATCATAGAGAAGGACGTTCCGATCCCATTCCTCCATCTCAATTTCTGTGTTCAATCGTAAGACTTGTGAACCGTTTTTCATCTTCAGTTGTTTTTTATACGTCTTGCCATAGAGGACTTTGGCGACTTGTTCCACCGTCATCCCCGGCTTTAAAGCACGATATTGTTTCGTGGCGATCGTCTCAGCCTTCGTTGCAGCACCCGCCGTTACTGGATGTAAAGAAACTATTGCGACAAGTACCATGAGAAGCCATCGTTTTACGTTCCACTTCTGCATCCATTTCACTCACTTTCTGTTGCACGTGCTTTAGTTTTTTGTCTTAATCGTCCGAATATCACTGACCTGATAAGTTCTTTTTTGTTCGCTATACGTCAACTCGACATGTTTCCACTTGTTCGTCGTCGATTTAAAGACATATTCTTTGATACGAGACACTTCAGCAAATCCTCGTTTTTGTTCATCTAGCGTATAAGCAGACGCTGTATCCATATGACCGAGCATCGTCCAGTTGCCAAGACCTTTCCCCGTCAATTTCGCATCCAGCTCTTTTTCCGTCATCCCGTTCTGGAGTACGGCACCTTTGACGAGCGTCCGTGTGCTTTCACGATATCCTGTCTTCGTCTTCCGTTCGATGAACAAGGCTTTCGTCACCAAGCGATACTTCGCACTCTTCTCTTTCGTCATGAATTGTAAGACCAGTTCAGTCGGGAGATGGGTTGTTGCCGAATCGGAGAGGACATGGATTAATTGCTTATGTCCTTCTTCGTCTCCTTCGAAGTTGATTGGAAGTTTAAGAACAGTCGATCCGTTTCTTTTCTTCAGGTGTTTCTGATACGACTTGCCATACAGGACTTGCGCGACTTGTTGCATCGTCATTCCATTTTTCAAGCCTTTGTACTGTGACGTCGCAAGCGTTTCTGCTTTTGTTGCTGCGGATACTGTTCCTGGAACAAACAGACCAAGCAACAGTACTAAACAGAGTGACCCTATCATGATGCGTTTCATACCTGTTTCCTACTCTCCTCGATGACTCCATGAATCATCCTTATTCATTTTTCGTATTTCAATGAAATCCCGATTTCTGTATCCACCTCATATCGCTTTTTCTGCGTGTTATAGGACAAGGTGACAACCTGCATCTTTTTCGAATGTGGTCGATGGAATTGATAGATTTTGTAGCGCCCCGTTTTCATCGGACTTTCTTTAATGACGGACGAAACGTTCCAACTCAAATACATTGACACCTGTCCGAGTTTTTTGCCGGATACTAGTTGATCGAGTTGTTTCTCCGTCATCCCGTGGCGTAATGACGCCGGCTTCATGAGTGTCCGGCTATTTTCATACAACCCATTTTCTGTATCGGCTTGGTAGTACAGCGCTTTTTGTGTCAGATAATATGTCTTCTGGTGCTGTTTCGTACTAAATTCAAGATGCGTTGTCGTTGGAAGGTTTTTGGAGGGGCGATCTAGTACGTATCCGAGGGACCGATACCCTTGTTCGTTATCGGTAGTTCCCGGTTTTTTCGTAAAGACGACTCTACCATTTTGTTTCTTGATGTATTTCCGATACTCTTTTCCGTATATTGTCTTCGCGACTTCCGTTAGCGTCATACCGAACTTGAGTGCTTTGTACTCTTTTTTGATCTGCAGTGCTTCTTTTGATGCTGCTTGTCCTTCGAGTGTCCCGCTTACACAGAGAACACCAATCAGGAAGACACATAGGATACGTTTCATCGTTTAACCTACTTTCCTTATTTCACGAGCTGAACGGCACGATCGGCATTCAAGCGACCGTATCCGTACGTCGTGTCACGACCTTTTTTCCCGAGGTCCTTTGCTGACTTCCGAAGAATCGATTCGACGCCCGTCACTTTGATACTTGGCTTTAAGCTATAGAGGACACTCGCGACCCCTGCGACATGCGGTGTTGCCATCGATGTGCCGCTCCAGAAGATCGATTCGCCGTCTTGCAAATAACTCGCGATATCTTGCCCCGGTGCAACGAGATCGAGTCCTTCGCCATAGTTCGAGAACGACGCTCGTTTATCGAATCGGTTCGTCGCCCCGACCGAAAAGGCATATTTCGAGCGTGCCGGATAGGACAGTTTCGATGCGCCTTCGTTACCGGTTGCTGCTGCGACGAAGATTCCTTTCTTACGCGCTTCCGCCAAGGCATCTTCAATCGCTAGTGAGACACCACCACCGCCAAGACTCAAGTTGATGACTTTTGCTTTTTGTTTTACGGCAAACAAAATGCCTTTGGCGATATTCGAGTTCGACGCATAGTTATTGCGCGAGATGACCTTGATCGGAATGATGCTTGCTCGATCGTTGATTCCTGTCATTCCGTAACCATTGTTTGATGTTGCAGCGATGACACCGGCGACGTGTGTCCCGTGCCCGTGATCGTCATAAGCAAGCTGACGTTTATGAACAAAATCATATCCGAGATCCATCCGGACGCGTCCGGCGAAATCCGCATACGTCGGATTGATGCCCGTATCGACGACCGCCACACGAACGGTCGAGCGTGACTTGTTGGCAATCCGCTTGACCATCGCTTGATAACCGATGTCCGCTCCTTTAACGCCTCCGCGTTGTCCCGTATTTTTCAGCGCCCACTGGACGGACTGGAACGGATCGATACTGAGTAACTTCATCGGTTGATCGAGTTCGACGTACCGGACGCCCTTCGTTTTTTCAAGTTGGCGTTTGGCTGCCATCGCTTGGATAAAGCTGTTGTAGGAGAACTTTTCAATACGTAACGTACTGTCGATCGTTTCATGATCAGTAGCCCGCGACGTCTGTGACAACGTACTCGCTTTCGTCGCCCCGTTCAGTCGGACGACAAGACTCGTTGCCTGTCCGGTTGTCGTTGATTTTGTCGCGTATTCCCGAATTGGTTCAAGGCGTTCGAGTTTATAGGGAATCGTAAAAGCTTTATTCTTCGTTCCCGTCACTTCGATGTATTGTCGCCCATTCCACGTCAGTGGGAAGAAGAGCGTCTTTTTACTATTCGCATACCGCGCATATGGATCTTTTTGTTTGTATTCCGTCTGCGACGCATAAACGGTCGCTTTTTTGGAAGCGTCAAAGGCGAACTTCAAGTGTGTTCCACCTGATAGATACGTCTTCGTATCAAAATAGAATAAGGCTTTCCCGCTCGCATCGAATGTTCCTTTGATGTAGCCTTTTTTCGTTTTTGCTTCGATGGCTGGGACTTTTTTCGCCGTTGTCGCAGCTTCTGTCGTATCCCATGTATATGTACCAAATGCACTCACAAGGAGAGCACTGACGATGACCTGTTTCATTTGGTTTCACTCCTTATCGTTGTATCCTTTTTCATTATAATGGAAAAAATTGATTTTCCTAGTTCTTTTTACCTCTATCAATCAATGAATTGACCGAAAAAAAGAAGCCCTGTTCGTACAGGACTTCTTGACTGCATTAAGGAATCAGTTTGACGGCGTTGTCGGCATTCAAACGACCGGCACCATAACTTGTATCATAGCCTTTTTTACCGAGATCCTTCGCTGATTTCTTGAGGATGCTTTCCACACTACTTGCCTTCAAGGACGGCTTCAGACTGATCAAGAGACTGGCGACACCTGCGACGTGTGGCGTCGCCATTGAGGTACCACTTCCATATAACAACTCCCCATCTGCGAGGTAACTTGGGATCGAGACACCTGGAGCGACGAGGTCTAGTCCTGTCCCGTAATTTGAGAACGACGCTTTCGTATCTTTTCGTCCGGTTGCACCGACCGACAATACATATTTCGAACGGGCCGGATACGCGACCGTTCCGCGTCCTTCGTTTCCGGAAGCGGCGACGATCAGGATGTTCTTCTTGACCGCCGCTGCTAATGCCGACTCGATCGATTTCGAAGAAGAACTACCGCCGAGACTCATGTTGATGACCCGGGCACCTTGTTTTGTCGCATGCTGGATGCCTTTGACGAGTCCCGAGACCGAACCAGCCCCCGACTCATCGAGGACCTTGATCGGAATCAACGTTGTCATCGGATTGATACCGGTCATCCCGTACGTGTTATTTCCTCCCGCCGCAATGATCCCGGCGACGTGTGAACCGTGTCCGTTATCATCCCACGCCGTCTTATCGCCATTGATGAAATCATATCCAAGATCCATCCGGACTTTACCGGCGAAGTCGGCATACGTCGGATTAATGCCGGAGTCAAGGACCGCGATTTTCGTCGCAGACAGCTTCTTGCCCTTGATACGTTTTTGCATGGCAACGAAACCGATGTCTGCTCCTTTCAGCCCTTTCTTTTGTCCCGTGTTCTGCAGCGACCATTGATGTTTTTGATAGGCGTCGACACCGAATGCTTGGATCGGTGCGTCGAATTCTGCGAACGCAACGCTATTCGATCGCTCGAACTTTTTCTTCGCTGCTTCAGCTTCAACATAGGAATTATAGACGAGCCGTTCGATGCGGAGCTCAGACGCTAGTGATTCGACTTTTAAGGCTCCGAACGACTGCGCCCGCATTGCACCAGGGCGTGTCTGAACAAGTAACGCCGGTTTGACTGCTTTGACGGCAGCCGTCATCGATTCCTCGATTGGTTCATAACGCGAGATGTAGGCATGAACAGAATAACGGTCGCCCGGATAGCCTTCGAGGACTAAGTATTGTCGTCCGCTCCAACTGAGTGGAAAGTAGAGCGTATCATCCGTGACTTGATAGTAGCGATTGTAGACACGACCTGCTTCCGCATCGGCTTTACTGGCGAACATCGTTCCGTACGTATCGTAGTCGAGCTCGAACTCAAAATGCGTTCCTTTTGCGACGAAATCCTTCGCATCAAAATACCAGACCGCAAATCCATCCGAATCAAAGCGACCTGTTAAAGCACTACCGGCTTGCTTTGAGAACGCCGGGACTTCCTTTGCCTTCGTTAATGTTGCAGGACGAATCGTTTCCTGCTTTTCAAACGCATTGACTGGTACCGTACTACAGATTAAACCAAGCGCTAAGCTCCCTACTATCCATGTTCGCATCATTTTTCCTCCCTCTAGGTCTTTCTTACTAATACCCGGATTAGATGGGATTATGTGGAATATAGTAAAACATTGACGCGAATCAAAAAAACATCACTCTCGCAGGGAGAGTGATGTCTAATATTACTTGACTGTGACTGTGAATGTTTTGACGACTTTGTAGTTTCCTACTGTCGTGTATGTGACACGGATCGTCGTCTTACCTGCTTTGATTCCTTTTACGTTACCACGTGACGAGACTTGCGCGACTTTTTTGTTCGCTGATGTATACTGAACAGATTTGATCTTATCCGTTGCTGACGTATACGCGATACGTGTCGTCTGGTTCTTCTTGAGTGTTGCTTTTGTTGCTTTCAGCGTGACGCTGTTCGCTTTTGTTTCGATTGGTAAGACTGTTTTCAAGACAAAACCGTCTTTTAACGTAACCGTTGCTTCAACCGTCGTCTTACCTGTTGCTTTACCTGTCAGACGACCTTTTGAATCAACTGTCGCTTTTTTCGTATCAAGGACACGGTAGCGTGTTGACGCAACTGCTGATGTCGTGTTCGCGACTGTCGTTTTCAAGTCGAGTGCTTTTCCTTGATAAACTGCACCGGCTTTAATCGTTGCGACTGGCGCTTTTGTTGCTTGTGGAACGAAGACGCCGACGTAACCGTTGACTTCAGCTGTCTTGATGCCTTTGACTGGAACCGTCAAGATACCGTTCTTATCTGTGACGAGTTTCGTGTTCGTGACGCCACTAGCATCGACGAAGACTTGGTTCGCGTGTGTTTTACCCATGTTGACTTGAACTGTCGTATCTAAGGCTGCGTTTTTCCCGATGACTGTCGCAACACCTGTGTTGCGGTCTTTTCCGAAACGAACGCTTGAGATCAAGTCTTTACCCGCTTCTTTAGACGTGTTCGATGTGTGGTACGCAACGTGTTGTTTACCATACGCATACTGTTTACGGACTTTTAGGAGATTCGTGATTTCATCATAGTACGGTGTCGTTTTCGACATGTACGATGCATCCGTCTGGTAGAGATCACCGTAGTAGACCGTTGGCACCGTGTTTTTGTTCGAAAGAAGGAACGCGTATTGCGCGACGACGTTTTCCGTCGAGTATTTCTTCGTTGGACTTGCGAGTTCTTTGTTGTAGATCGCAAGTGCCTTCGCCTCATCTTCTTTATTGTAGAGCTTCTCGAACGATTTCGGCTCGCCGTCTTTTCCGTACTGCGTATTCGTTTTGATGCCGTACGCATCAAGCATGATTTGGTTGACGCGGTTTTTCTCTTGGTCATGGTTGTTGACGAATGACCAGTTCGCTTGAACGTTCGTCGCGCCGTCACCTTCACGGTTAACGACTGAGACTTTCGCTAAGTCACGGAGTGCACGTTTGTTCGATGGCGTAAGTGCTGAACGGAGCGTGAAGTAAAGCTCTCCGTCCATGACGAGTTGTTCATTATTGTTAGCTTTCATGTAAGCATTCTGTTCTGTTTTATAGCTCTCAATGTAGCTAAGGTAATCTTTTTTACCGAAGTGCGCTTTTGATACTTCTGCTTCTGCATTCAAGATTCTCGTATCATAGTGTGATGCTGCATCGATTCGGAAACCGTCGAACTTGTATGTTTCAAGCATCCACTTCATCCAGTTCTTTTGCTCCTTGATGACTTCTGGGTTCGAGTTCGCCAGGTCGACACCGATCAAGAACTCATCGTTGTTCGTCATCGTTTTGTTGTATGCCTGCGTTGGGAAGCCAGTCTCATCGACGAAGAGGAACTGATCTTCGATGTCGATCCCTGAGTTATCGTTTTGGTATGAACGTTCTTCTGATCCATAACCGTACGCAGCTTGTGTTTTCATGTATTCTTCTGTCAACGAAGCGATCTTGCTGTTTTCCGCTGAAGCAAGCAAAGCTTCTTTTGTTTCGAAGCCATTTTGTTTCATGTACTCGAGGTATCCTTCATCCTTCGCATATTGCGAAAGCATCGGCTTCCAGTTCTCTGGTGAAACTTCATACCAGCCGTCTGCTGCGAGGTACGTATCGACGACATTCAAGTTCTGTGTCTTCGCTGCGTCAAGCAACCATTCTGGTAAGTAGTTCTTCGCATCATCTTTACCGAAGTAACGGTATGGTTTCCCGTCTTTGTCCGTCATGACGCGGCCCATCCCCTGCCCTTGCAGTGATGTCCCATTGATGAACGATTTATTCCACTCTTTGAGGTAACCGTATTTTGCTTGTCCCATACCGCCACCTTTTGTGTAAGCGAGGTAAGGCGTTGCGAGGGTCTTCGTTTTTTCTCCGCCTGTGAACGGGTTCGTGAACGGCTCACCTGAGCTTGTCGCACGACGAACGAAAACAGCTTCACGTTTGTTGAGACCGAGCATTTGGTTCGGAACGAGATCCATCTGGACTTTGATGTTGTCGTCATGCAACATGTCGACCATCATCTCGAGTTGTGTGGCTTTACCGTATTTCGTCGCAACCGCTCCACCTGGTCCTTGTGGGAATTCACCGAGGTCATAACGGTCAGCGATTGCATAGCCTTCCATGTAACGTGCCATATCGAATGAACGATACGCAGGTGGCAACCATACATCTGTTACACCCCACGAGTTGAGCAAATCACCTTTTTTAGCAAGCGTCCGGTACATATTGCTTTCGTACGGTTGATACAGACTGAAGCTTTGGAAAATAACGCGATTGTCGAGTTTTTCACTTGGTGCGAAAGCCTTTGCGCTTTCTGGTGCATACGTTAGTCCGCTTGTCGCGACCAATGCCGCAAGCAAACCTGTCGAGACTTTTTTCGTCTTGTTCATGAGTCTAATCTCCCTTTGAGTAATATATATTTCTGATTATTTATACCTAAAATTCCAAATAACATCACATAATTTAACATCTTCTTCAAAGTAAATACAGTTGTATTTTTGAAAATAGGTAAATAGATTTACTAAAATGCAATCGATTGCACTGATTTGTCACAAAAAAACTCTCCCTACCGAAGTAGGAAGAGATTTTCATTGCTTAGTTCAATCCGAGAAGAACAGCTTTCTCGTAACCACCAGTCAAGACAGAGTTGTCATACGACTGAAGATCTTTGTTGACGACGATGACGTTCGATAACGTTTTCAGCGTACCAGCTGGAACTTTGATCTTCACGATATCAAGCCCGTTCGATACGATGTCATCTGAGTCAGCAAGCGAAATCGTTGTTCCGACCGGAAGTGCTTTTCCGTTCAGGACATAATTCGCTGTACTTGTCGCATCGTACATACCAGAGTACTGAACGCCCTCTGTGAATTTGATGCGAATGACATCTTTCTCGTTTTTCTCATTAGCAGTGACCTTAATGATTTCAAATGGTGATAAGACTGGTGTTGGTGGTGTTTTCATGAGTTTGAAATCATGTGTCGCTGTCGCAACTGTGTTGCCGACATCATCCGAAAGTGATTTGACGACGACTTTCCACTCTTCACCGTAACCTTCCATGTCAACAAGCTTTTGTAGATTCTCGTTTGCTGCGACGCGGAAGTTTTTGTCTGTTGTATCCGTGTAATTAAGGACCGAACCATCGATTGTAACGATTTTTCCGTCTTTGTTTTTACCAATGAATTCAACAGTTGTCTTTGGAGGTAAGACTACACCATCACTATTAATGAGTGGAGTGTTGTACTCATCGAGATCGCGGATTTTAACAGGCTCACTCATCATAACAACGAAATCATTACTTGGTGCTAAGCGATCAATCGTGTTAATCTCAGCACTCTTCAGATCTGGTGAATTAAGAGGAGACCCATCATAGTTCAAATCAAGCACGAGTGCGTCATTCTTCTCTCCATTCGCTTCAGCCTGAATCGCATCTTTCGCGAGCGTGATGCGGAATTTATCGTTGTAGTAGTTTTCTTTCGTGTTGACGGTATCATAGATTTCCGTCCAGTCCTTCATTAACTCGATGACTGCTTCGCCAGTCTCTTTGTTATACGACGTGACGTCGACATATTTGCTGAAATCTTCATATTTCTTCGTATTCGAGTTGTAACGCTCAAACTTCAATTCATTATCAAGCAACGCTAGGATGTTTGCTTTTTTAAGGCCTTTACTGAACATGATGCGGAATTGTTCAGGCGACTCAACTACAACACCAGCTGTCGGTTTAACCGTGTCTGCTGCAACAGTGAAGTCAAGGTTTTGAGTCGTACCGATATTCGTTTCATCAGAAAGCGCTGCATAGTCGTAAATGCTTGATACTTGAAGTGAGTGTTTACCCGCTGCGAAGTAACCTTGTTTTAGACCCGGATAGTTATCTTTTAAAGTGATTTTGACTGTATCGCGGCGATCGACACCCATTTTATTATCAAATCCATAATGGAGGACGTCGAAGTACTTCCCGCCGTACTGACCGTCGATTTTGAAATCAGCTGTAGCAACAGATTCAGAGAATTTCACTTCGAGTTGATTCAACCCTACAGCCTTAACAGAAGTGACTTCAGGCTGACGAGCATCTGTTAACTTGAAGCTTGCTTTTGATTTGACTTCTGTATCCGTGTTGCTCGTGATTTTCGCTGTCAGCTTAACGACTGCATTATCTTGGAGTGGTGTTTCTTTGTCCAAAATCAACTCGAATGCTTTTGGATTCGAAGGAACTGCTTTGACACCGATGACACGTTTTGTTCCCTCAAATTGCTCGATTTGGATGTTGTCGTTTGCGAGATAATCTTCTTCATGAAGACCTTGCATGACTTTATCGAGTCCAAATGATTTAAGAAGAAGTTCACGTGAGACCGCTTTATCAAGGAAGATCGTCACGCGATCTGCTTGGTTCGACTCAGCTGCAAGAACATTGATCATCTCAATTGGAGCAGGCGTCACAGCGATCGTGCTGAATTTGACTTTCGTTTCTCCTGCAATCTTACCGATTAGGTTTTTGTAATCACCAGCTGCTGTTTCAATGATTTCTGCTTTGATGATTGCTTCGATATCTGTGTTACTGAATTCAGACGTCAACAGAACTGTCGCTTTACCGTCTTGAATCGTGACACGATCTTTTGCGAGAGCACCGAATGATGTCGATAATTTCAAGACGATATCATCTGCATTTTTATCCACTTCACCAGTCGCTTTGTTTTTAAGAGCGAATGTCACTTCCGTGTTATCTGCTCCGTTCGCAACGATTGTCGAAGCTTTTGGTGATACTTCAAGCATCCAGATATCTTCAACGCCTTGTGTCATGAAGCTGAGCGAACCGAGATCTTTCGCAACGCCACCCACCATGATACCTTTTGCGTCAACTGAGTAGTCCATACCATACTCGAGTCCTTCAACTTCAAGCAAGGCTGACTTCTTGTCTGGGCTGAGCGTAGCTGATTTGACTGTCGCACCTGCGATTTTGAAGTTGTCTGCTGAGACAGAATCAACAGCACGCGAGAATGAGACTTCGACTTTCTCTTTGCCGATTGCTTTTGCTGAAGCGAGGACCGTGTTTGCGATCGTGAAGTCCATCGGAGATGATTTGACATCGCCGACTTTGACGACGTAGCTGTGTGTTCCTTCTGGAATACCACCTTGCGATGCCATGAACTTCCCTTTCGAGAGCGTTCCTTTTGCGAGGATTGGAGTCGCTGACATGTCTTTGCCTGGGTAGATCAAGAGTTCTGCCATTGCGCCCACTGCTGGGTACATGACGTCTGCTTTGACTGAAAGCATCTGATCATCGACGCTTCCCATGACATTCGAGATGCTCGCTGCCTTGACTTCGTAGTTGATGTAACCTGTTACGACAGAGTTAGCACCTTTGTACGAGTAAGCCAATTTATATTTGCCTGCTTTTGAAGTCGATGGTGTTTTGAGGTTGAACTTACTGATTGGGCGCTTCACGATGATACCTGATTTGTACTGGATGCTAATCGTGCTTGGCAATTGAACTTTTCCACCAACAGCAACCGGCTCGAGGACTGGTTCGAGGACATCAACTGGGTAGTTTTGAAGTTCGACCTTGAGGATCGCTTTCTTCGTCGTACCTGCTACCTTACCGTAAAGGACTTGGTATTTGTTGATGTATTTCTTTTCGAATTTGACAGAACCGCTCCATTTGACTGAGCGCATTTCGTACTTGCCGTTTGAAAGTTTGACTTTGACTTTCGTCGGAAGCGTCAATTTCTTGACTGCGTATTTCGAACCACCAGCGTGTTTCATCAAGATTGGAGAGATGTATTTAACCGAGACCTTCGATGCTGCATCAGCAGCAACCGGTGCTACGACAGACGCCGTGACTGCGAGCGCAGCTGCAGCAGCGTACAATTTGTTCGTTTTCTTCGAATAACCCATGTTTACTATTCCTCCTCTTTTCTAACAAATCAAAAGCGAAAATCCCAATTAGAAATCTACAATATAAGTAAAATATAGAAATATTTTACTTATGACAGTCGAAAAAATTCTTTAGTCGTCTTAGGAGGAATACGTTCTGTTCACGTGCGACTTTTCGTCTATCATCAAGACGATCTAACCGTGAGCCATATGTATCCGATTGGGATGAACTAAAGAAAACTGCCGAAACCGCTTCAAAGAGCCATTTCTATCATAGATTCGTATGTCCTACTGTTTCGTTTTTGAGAATCAGTAGAAACGCTACAGGTCAAATATACAAAACTGGGAAGAACGCTACAATAGATTTTTTGTAAAAAATAGGTGAATAGTAGTAAGATAAAATATATTTGCATAGGCTGTGCATGGAAATTAATTTTTGGATTCACCCCTTTAAAGAAAACGCTTACAATTATTATATTTTTGAATAACTTTCGTTTTTCTAAAATAAAATTTTGAAGTTCAGGATACAAAATGATCTGCTTTTTCGATTGCTCGGAGGAATGATTCCCGGTGCAAGCGATGGACATCATCAGCCCACATTTCAATCTTCTCTCCACGTCGCTTTAATTCAATCGGTAATCCGCGGCCAATCCAATCGAGCTGCCGTTGCAAGACATGACGTTTTCGTCCTTCCTGTCGCTCCGCCTCCGTGAACTGACGCAGGTACTGCAAGACATAACCGAATCCGAACTCGATCGGAATCCGCAGTTCCGCTCCTTTATCACGGATTCGGATGATCCCAGCTCCATAATGGATGGCTCGAAACAATTCCTCATTGATACGCTGATACCATGTTCCTTGTGTCAGACAGTGCGGCTCTAGTGCGCCTTTTTTTCCACTCGGTAAGACTGCGAAATAATCAATGACCATGCGTCTACTCCTTTTCCTCAAAAATAGGTGAGTCCGCGGGGGGCTCACCTATCATGACAGGTCAAACGGTTCGATTGTTCGAAAATGATTTAGCCGGTCTTCCAATACTTTCGTATTGAACATCTCCCGGTTGATCCGTGAATGACCAACAGTTACGTCCATCAACGACACGTGGTTGACGCATCTGACGAACGAATTGCTCTGGTTTAATATTGCGGAGTTCTTCCCATTCCGTCATGATGACCGCGACATCTGCACCCTTCAGCGCTTCTTCTACCGTTTGTTTTTGGTCGAGTAACGTCCGGGCAACTGGATCATAGCCGGTTACACTGACGCCAAGTTGCTCCAGTCGTGTTGCGAGACGTAGTGCTGGCGCGTCTCGTAAGTCATCCGTTCCTGGCTTAAAGGCGAGACCGAGTAGCGCCACGCGCATCCCAGTTCGTGGTTGGATTTTTTGTAAGACATAATCTAGTTGAGCTTCATTCGTTTTATCTGCTGCTTCAATGACATGAAGTTGTTGCTCATGTTCACGAGCGAGCGTCGTAAGCGCTGCGATATCTTTCGGGAAACATGATCCACCGTATCCGGCTCCAGCTCGCAAGAACGAGGAACCAATCCGTGGATCGAGACCAATTCCTTTTGCAACGTCCGATACGTCAGCCCCAACAGCATCTGCTAGTCGAGCGATTTCATTGATAAAACTGATTTTCACTGCCAGAAAACTATTCGCCGCATATTTCGTTAACTCAGCCGTTGTCGGGTCGACTTCAACAAGAGGTGCTGTCGTCGCAAATAATGTCGCTAGTTCTTGCGATAAATCGTCATTGTTGGTTCCGATGACGACACGATGAGGATTCCGCATATCAGCAAGAGCCGTACCCTCTCGTAAAAACTCAGGGACCATCGCAAAGCGTAGCGTCGGATACTGCATCGCTAGTTGCATCGTCGTACCAGGTGGAACTGTCGATTTAATAATGACAGCCGCAGTTGGTGCGATTCGTTCAATATGAGCGACGACAGCTTCTACTGCCGACAAGTCACAACTCCCGTCCGCTTTCTCCGGTGTTCCGACAGCGACAAGATATGTCTTTGCGACTGGGTATTCCGTCGTGAATGTCATTCGTTGTTGATTCGCGACTAGCGCTTCTTCGATCCCCTCTTCTTTAATCGGCGGGATCCCTCGTGTCAATTGCGCCATCCGTTCTGCATTCAAGTCAACGCACGTTACGTCGTGTCCGTTTTCCGCCAGTCCAATTGCGGTCACGAGACCGACATATCCTGTTCCAATCACTGTCAGTTGCATTCCATCACGTCCTTCGATAGTTTCTCTGTCTCCACTATACGGGAGAGCAGAAGATTTGTGCATCGAAAAAGCTTTCCGAATACGCTATACTGGATTACGGGAATGGGAGGAATGCTCGTGGCTATCATTATCTTTTGCCTCGTCTGTCTCATTGCGTATCGGATCCGCAAGCTTCCCGAAGCACTACGGACGATTTTACTCATCCTCGGTTTGATCAGTGGATGGTTCGCGCTCTTTGAGATGATCAGCTTCATCGAAGCTAACCCGTACTTGGCTGCAATCCCGATTGGACTGGGACTTGCTTACTGGTACTGGTACCGTAAAAAGAAACAAGCAAACGACAAAACCCCTTCCGACTCGTGAAGTGGGTTTTTCTTATGGTCGAACGAAAAAAAGCGATGTCTCCTTAATGGGGGACATCGCTTTTCGTATTCAGGACTGAACTTTTCGTTCGATTGCTGCGATCTTTTCTTCGATCTCAAGCAACTTCAGTTCGTGCTCAAGTTCGAGACGACGTTTTTTGCGTTTGAGACGATCGAGTTCTTCTGCGAGTGACTCGTTCGATGCTTCCGGCTTCGGTGGCGCTTGCTCCATCGATTGACGGAGTGGGTCAAACAAGTTCGATTTCGCGAACTGAGCCGCTTCTGGTCCGAACATGTCTTGGATGAGTGGGAGAATCTTGTTCATCGCGGTTCCTGGAATCTGTGACTTCTCATCGACGAGACGTTTCAGCGCCAATTCATCGACGAGATACCCTTTTCCATCCTGTTCGGCATGCAATTCGCCCGTCCGAATCCAGCGACGGACCGTTTCTTCTGAGACACGTAACAATTCACTGATCTGTTTTGTCGTTAACATCGTCATCCCTCTTTCCCTCTAGTAGTACCTTTACTATACACACATGTGTGCGTGTGTGTCAAAGAATACACACATCAAAAAAGAGACCTTCGTATAGAAGGTCTCTAATCGTTATGCTCCCCGACGAACGAGTAACCAAAGGCCGACGATAGCAAGTCCTGCTCCCGTTGCTGCATATGGGAACGGCTTGTCTTCACCTGCTTGTGGTAATGTGCCCGTTGCTGTCGTTGTCGTCGGTTTCGATTGTTTTTCAGCAGATTCGACTGTCTGAACAGATGTTTCTGTTGACGTTGGTGTTGGCGTCGGTTTTGCGACCGGTTCTGCTTTCGCGATTTCCGCGAGCAAGATCGTACCGAGGCTGCCTTCTTCGATCGTCACACCCGCTTCCGGTGATTTTCGCTCGAAGTACTTCAACAACTCATCAATCATCTCTTGTTCTTCCGGCGAAATTGATTCTTCATCGCTCGCCATCAGTTTCATCGCTTTCGCTTGCTGAGCGAATGACTCGTAGTCTTCATACATCTCTTCATCCATATCCATCATCAAGTCATCCATGTCAAGGTGATGCATCGCTTTGACCGTGTAGCCCGCTGCGACTTCCGTCTTGATCGTGTACGTTCCCGGATCAAGTTGGAGCATCATCAAGTCATCTTTTGCGATCTTTTCCTGATAGACATCCTTTCCTGTGATCGCATCCGTTACCGTATACGTCGCAGGAACTGTTCCTTCATCAAAATCTGGCTGTTGGTTTCCGTTTGCATCAAAGAAATTGACGACAGCTAACCAATGCTCGAACATACCGTCGAGCTCTTCGTCGCCGTAAATCCCAGCGTCGATCACTTCCGTCTGACCTGCGACGAGACGGACTTTCTTCATCCCAAAGTCTTCATCGACATCGGAGTCGATCGTCCGGTCGTCACCAACGTTTTGCTCGGAATAGAAATAGTACCCCATGTCATATCCGTCGACTTCGACTTCATATGTTCCTGGTTTTAAATCCTTGAAGCTGTATAGACCATTCTTCGTGTATACTTCATCGATGACATCTTCATTCCGGTCCATCAAATAGACGACTACATCATCGAGACGTGTTTCCTTCTCTTGGCGAATGCCGTCTTCGTTCTCATCGAACCAGATCGTTCCTTCGATCGTTGCCGTCGTCGGTGCCTCGACTGGTGTCGGTGTCGCGTCATCACCCGTCTCTGGCTCGTCTGTCGTCGGCTCTTCCTTGACCGGTTCTTCCGTCACAGGCTCTTCTGGTGTCGGTTCCTCCGTCACCGGTTCGTCCGTTGCTGGATCTTCTTTGACCGGTTCTTCTGTTACCGGTGTCTCTGGCGTTGGTTCTTCTGTCGTCGGCTCGTCTGGTGTGACGACTTTACCGAACTGGACGAGAATCGTCCGTTGTCCATCTGCTGAAACGACCTTGACGACAGGTGCCGTCTCCGACGTGAACGTCACGACCGGTGTCTCTTCGATGTTGACGTCTTCCCCTGTCACGCCGTCTTCAAAGACGAGTGCCGTCTCCGACGTGATATCGACGATGCCTGTGCCTTCAAACGTCAACGTATACGGACCCGTGCCCGTTCCTGTGACGTCCCACTCGACGGTTTCTGCGTAGACCGGTAACTTCAAACCGAACGCGACGACGAGTGCCATCAAAAGTAAACTAAGTTTTTTCATGAATGTATGTATGCTCCTATCGTGATTTAATATTACCTCCCTAAATAGTAAACAAATCCGCCAAAAATAACCAGAAGAAATCTTGAATTCCTGCTATTTTTTTATAATAAAAAAGCCTTGTCGAAAGACAAGGTCTTAGACGAGCTGACTACACGCTTGCGCACATTCCGTACACGCTTTCGCGCACTCTTGGCAATGATCGTGATCGTGTTTACTACACTCAGCGGCGCATGCTTCACAAATCTTCTGGCATGCTTTAGCGAGGACCGCGACATTCGAGCTGTTTCGAGCGATCGCTTGTAGCAAGAGGCTACAGATATCAGCACAATCTCGGTCGAGTCGAATACAATCCGCCATATGCCCGACATGTTCTTCCTTCAGACAGGCATCAAAACAATGATTACAAGCAAGAATACAATCTGTCAGTCGTTGCTGTACCGTGTGATCCATATTGATTCCTCCTTTTGTATCTATTTTCTGTTCCCTCACGAGCCGAAATTAAACAAAAATAAGACAGCACATGGAGCTAGAAGCTCGCTATGCTGTCTTATTTGACGATCTCAAGCGGAATCTCGATCCCACGGCCTGCTCCTGCATCAATGATGAGGACCGGAAGACGCTGGTCATCGAAGACTTCTTTTTCGATCGTCGTATTGGACGTATAGGTCCGGATTTCCCCCATCTTCTTCGCTTCGAAGGAGACGAACGGAAACGGAATCGATTGGTTGGCGACTTCGAGCCGGATATCGACCTGTTGGTCATCGAGTCGAATGTCATTCGCTGTCCGGATGACGAGACGCATCCGGTCATTTTCCGTCAGAGTGACCTGCGCGGAAATGTTCTCGGTCTGTCCTGCACGCTTAACAGGATCCACGATGACCGTCGGGGAAGCGGTCTTCGCTTGTTCTGCGCGCTGACAACCAGGAACGATGAGTAAGGAAATCGCGAGGGGGAGAAGCCAGCGTTTCATGTTCGCTTCACTTCATAGCAAACGTCAGTTCAGCGACACAGGCGACTTCCCCATCGACTGTGGCTGTGGCACGACCTTTACCGATCGGTCCGCGGACCTTTGTCAATTCGACTTCGAGGCGGAGCTGATCCCCGGGCACGACTTGACGTTTGAAACGGCATCCTTCAATTCCTGCGAAGAAGGCGAGCTTCCCTTGGTTCTCTTCCATCTTCAATACGGCAAAGGCACCGACTTGCGCGAGTGCTTCGACAATCAAGACGCCGGGCATGACATTGTACTCTGGGAAATGGCCATTGAAGAATTCTTCGTTCGCCGTGACGTTCTTGATTCCAACGGCACGTTTTCCCTCTTCGACTTCCAAAATGCGATCAACGAGTAAAAACGGATACCGGTGCGGAATGACTTCCTTGATTTGTTCGATCGTATACATATTCGACAGCTCCCATCACTGATTAAAATTAAGATTTCATCCAAAAATCGGTGATGCGGGTCCATGTGTCGAGCTTTAACACATCCATTGCCTCGCCACCACCAAACGTCGCATAACCCACCATTGCGCCGACGATCAGTGCTACGACGATGAGAACGAGAACGATCAGTACACGTACGATGATCGGAACTCGGCGTGTCGAATATGCACGAAGACGTCGCTCTGATTTGTGCTCCGGATTGCCGGTTTCCTGGTTTGAAGCCTGTTGCTTCTTCTTCAGGCGTTCACGCGTTGGCTGATCCGTGCCTGTTTGGTTTTGTACCATCTTGATCACCTTTCATTGATTCAGTCTGAGAACAGTATAGCATATTAGTACCTGGTATTAAATAGTTCCAAATTCGCTACAAAACGTGTTCCGCAACTAGTGTAACACGATGAGACAGGCAATTCCTCTAAAAAATTTTAGTTTGTGTATATAAGGAAGGCGAAAAACAGTTTCCCACGTTCTGCGGTTTTTTTACACTTTTTTAAATCCAAATGAAACTGTCCGGCGTAAGCTTTCCAGAACGACGCAACAACGGTTCTTGGATGGCACGAAACATCACTTCAACAACTCATTAAAAAAATTAAAACTTGATGCAATCCAAATCACCCGACGTTGCGTAAGCTATTCAGAACAGGCAAGAAACACCTACCAAATAAACCAAAAAATGAGAGGAATGATTTTAGATGAAACACACGAAAAAATTCGCAGCATCAGCAATGGCAGCAGCACTCGTACTACCAGGAACGGCAGCATTCGCTTCCGGTGGCGGAGAAAACATGAAACAAGATGCACCGAAAAACGTCACGGTCAAAACAAAAGCCGCTGACCTTCGTGCTACACTCGATCAATTACTCTCTGAGCACTTCGTCCTCGCAGTCATGGACATGAAGAAACAATATGACGGTTCAAAAGACGCACAGTACTACGAAGCAGCACTCAAACAAAACGCACTCGACATGACTCCAGCAATCGCTTCAGTCTACGGTGACGAAGGCGCGAAACAGTTCGAGAAAATCTTCGTTGATCACAACAAATATACGACAGACCTCGTCAAAGCTGTAAAAGCAGACGACCAAGACGGCATCAACGCTTCGAAGAAAGAAACAGAAGAGTTCGTTCAAGATCTCTCAAGCTTCCTCGATACAGCTACGGAAGGTAAACTCCCGAAAGCAGCAGCTGAAGAAGTCCTCCGTGCTCACGAAGCAGACGTCTACAAAACATTCCAGCAATATGCAGCTGGTGACTACGAAGGATCGTACAACACGTTCCGTGAAGGTTACAGTCGCATGTACGATATCTCAAAAGCACTTTCTGTTGCAATCACAACACAGATGCCTGAGAAATTCGACAACACGAAAGCTGACTCAAAAGCAGCAGATCTTCGTTCGACACTCAACAGCCTTGCAGCTGAACACGTTGCTCTTGCAAACCTCAGCATGACAGCTGGCGTCGACCAAGCGAAAGACTACGATGCAGCAAACTGGGCTGAAGACATGCACACAGCTGACTTCAAAGCAGCCATCAAATCGATCTACGGTCAAGCCGGTGCAGATCAGTTCGAGCAAGTTTGGACGAAAAACCACATCGAAGCACAAGCGAACCTCGTCACAGCAGCAGTCAATGACGATAAGAAATTGATGGGTGACGCACAAGACATGCTCAAAATGTTCTCGAACGACTTCGGTGCATTCCTTGGTGCAGCGACAGAAGAAAACCTTCCAACAAAAGCAGCACAAGAAGCGGTATCAGGTCACGAGACTTACGTCCAAGATACGTTCATGCAGTATGTTGAAGGCGACTACAAAGGTTCTGTCGACACATTCCGTGAGTCTTACGCTTACATGTACGGCGTAGGAGCTAACCTCGGTGATGCAATCGTTAAACAATCACCAGAGAAGTTCATGGATGGTACTCCAGGATCAATGCCTAACACAGGTAACGGTGGAATGAGCGACAACAACTCAGCTGCAACAACTGGTGCGATCGCAGTATTCGGTCTTGCACTCGGAGCAGTCGGCCTTGTCCTCGCACGTAAACGTCAAAACGCCTAAGAAATTGGGTATAATCAATAACAGGATAGCGACATGCTATCCTGTTATTTTTGTACATAGAGGGAATCCCTTCTCTCGGAAAGGAGATACGCGTTTATGAAACGTTGGTTATTACCGGCGAGCATCATCTTAATGGTCGCATCGGTCGGAACACTGCTTTTCCTCTTGTTCGGTCAAACAAAACCGGATACATCAAACATCACGCAAGGTGATCCAAAAACAGAATCCGCGGCCTCTTCCGAGACGAAGGAAGAAGATCCGCTCAAGCCGTCTGAAATCTTCAAGAAGGAGTTCAAGGACCTCTCGGCAACGGAGGTCGAGCTTCCGAAACAACTCTTCATCCCGAAGCACGATATCAAGACGAAAGTCGAACAGGTCGGGCTCGATAAGGATGGTGCGATGGCGACACCTAAAAACGAACAACAAGCTGGCTGGTACAAGTTTGGTCCGCGTCCGGGTGACGTCGGCAATGCCGTCATCGACGGTCACACCGATACGAAGACTGGGCCAGCAATCTTCTATAAGTTGCATGAGCTGAAGAAAGGTGACCCGGTCGAAATCACCGATGCGTCCGGACGGAAGCTCGTCTTCCGCGTCAAAGAGCTCGTCCAGTACGATCACTTAAAAGCACCACTGAAGAAAATCTTTGGTCCAGCCGATACCCGGAACCTGAACTTGATCACCTGTATCGGAACGTATGATCAGAACCAAGGCACGTACGACGATCGTCTCGTCGTCTTCACGGAACTTGATGAAAAAGCATCAGATCCAGTCAAGACACCACCAAAACCGGCGACGAACATTCGCGTCAGTGGTGGATTCATCAACTGGTATGCGTCAACCGATGAAGACGTCGTCAAATACAACGTCTATCAAGAGAAGGATGGAAAACGCAAAAAACTCGGTACAACAGAATCGATCGAGCGTAAAGCGTTCCCACTCCCAGAAGATGCAACTGGTCGTTTCGTCATCACAGCTGTCAGTAAAGCAGGAATCGAATCAGAAGACGCGTTCAGCGCCGTTCAAAAATGACAAAACGGGATGTCTCCAAGTCGGAGGCATCCCGTTCTTTATTTTGCTACTGGTAATGCAATCCGGAGTTGCTTCTTACCGGACATCGTCTCATAGAACAGGCTAAGTCGCCCTTCCGTCACACGGAGTTGCTCCGACGGAATGAAGACGATCCCGATCCGGCTCTCATCCGGTTTGTATTTACCGTTCAAGGCATTAAATTGATCCGCAATCGTCACAATCTCGTCCTCTGTCTCATACTCCCCGATCTTTGGTAAGATTTCAATCTCGTCCGCTGACTGATTCGTCACTTTGACCGTGATCGCAAGCAACCGTCCCTGCTCCCCCATCACTTGAAGGAGCTTTTGTTTTTCGACCTTCATTTGAACGAGCGGTGTTTGTCGCGTTTTTTCCGTCGTATCGACGTCCAGCGTCTTCAGCTTCAATCCTGCCATCTCATAGACGACACCGAGTCGATCTTCGCGATCGAACTGCTTCAGCTGTGCTTCATCCAGTCGAATTGACGTCCGTGGTTTCGTTTCTTTTACCGGCTCCTCTGCTTGAAACCAACCGAAGAGTGGGACCATGAATTTCGTTACGATGATGAGGACGAGCAAGCCCGACATCACATAAAACAATACTGTCTTCACACGTCGCCTCTTTTCTAAGCCTCGATCCGTTCCTTCATCCATCCCCGGTCGAGTCCATGTACACCGGGACGCCCATGTGACGCAAGGTACTGGCAATACTGGACTGCGAGATACTCTGCCTGAAACTCGACGTAGCGCGTACCAGGCAAGCTGTTGACCTCATAGAGATAGATACGTCCATCCGCACCAATCCCGACATCGATCCCGAGCGCATCGAGCGGGTAGGCATAAAACGATTCGAAATAGGCTGGGAATCGTCGTGCAAAGTCAACGATCCGTCGCGAAATCGCTTCATGTTGATCCGGATAGTTCTGCTTCATGAAGATGTCCATCCGCGTCGTCGAGAACGCTCCGTGACTGAGATGGCTGACCGATTCTTGGTGATTGTTGCTGACGAACGGAAAGTATTTGACGAGTTTCCATTGACCGTCCGCTCCCTTCGCGACATGGATCCGCATGCAATACGAATGCCCATGGATCGTTTGCGAGGCGATGAACGGCTGGACGATCATCGGATTCCGTTTCGTCTCTTCTTCGATGCGGCTGATCAATCCCCCTGTCGAACAGACGGTCGACTCGAGTAGATGGCTGAATCGATACTGGTCTCCCTCCTGCTCGATCGTATAAATCCGTTGCCCTTGTTTCCCGTTCGCCGGCTTGAAGACGATTTTTCCGTACTTCTCAATCAGCGGGAAAATCGTCTTTCCTTTCTTTACCCGGTGCATCGGAATCAAGACGTCCTGAAACGATCCTTCTTGCGCCAGTTGACGTAAGACGACATTTTTATTCCCAATCCGGTGCGTCGTAAAGGGAATCTCGGCTGCAAGACGATTGAACAATTTCTTGTCTGCATCACTGAGTGGCAAATGATTGTAGATGACGTCCGGAAACTCATACATACTTGGATGCCAGGCATCTTCGTCGAAGAAGAGTCCGCGGATCGTCCGGTTTTTGAAATCAACATCGCGCGGACGGAAAAAGAAGATGTCAACGCCCATCGAAGCACCGATGACGCAGGCAATCTTATCGCGAAACTGCGGATTCTCGTTCAGGCGTAAAATTCCGATTCGTGTCATGACGCATCCTCCTCGACGGGTTCAAAATAGATCAAATAACGTTCCGTACTGTCCGTGACGTTATAAAACGGATAACAGGTCGAAACGACGAGTGACTCCTGCTTCGTTGACTCAAGGACCCGCGTGTCTTTGTAATCAACAATCTCGCTCGATTGCATGACGTAGCGATAGGACCCGTTCGCGAGATAGAGGACGACCTCGTCGCCCTTCTTCAACTTACTGATTTTCGAGAACGTCGTATCGTTATGTCCGGCGAGGAAAATCCGGTCGCCTTGCCCTGGAAAGGCCGTCTCCGGATGATGGCCAACACCTTTTGCGAGTGTCGCATCATCGACGCCTTCAAGCACCGGTAACTCCATCTCAAGTGATGGCACCCTTAAATATCCGACCGTCTCACCGATTTGGAAGAGGACATCCTTCGTCTTCTCCTTCGATGGTTTGCTCGTTGCTGCTGATTTTGATGTGGTCGATGACGTTTCTTCCGCCCGAACGACATCTTTTGCTTTTGCGAGTTCCGTCGTCAAGGTTTGCTGGACCGTCAGTTTTTGATATCCGACGTATCCAAGTAAGGCAAGTCCGATGACGAGTAACAGCGTTGATACGCGTCGCATCATGACGGCACCTCCTTCAGCATTCGTACCCATGCCCGGCAATAACCAGATAAATTATGCTCGACGTCATCGATCCGGACTCGCATCGAATGGTGCCGGATGTAAAAACTTCCGAGAATCCGACCGGGTTTTTTCATATACATCGCGACTTCCGGATAAAAGAAACCGTTTCGCTGATAGATCATCCGTCGTTCAATCGTCTGGTCGAGCCAGTCGAGCGGAAAATCGGCTAACAAGTCGGCTCGTCCAAGCGCTTCAATCCGGTCAATCATCTCGCGTGCCGCAAGCATCAGTTCGAGGAACGTCGGGTACGTCGTCTCCCGGTGGTGAATGAAATCGAGTTTCGGGGCGACGTTCTGGAGACCGAACTGGAAATAACGCTCTTTCGGTAACCATTTCGTTAATTCGTTCGCACTGTAGCTCAACCAGTGATCGTGGAACTTCCAGTACGATTTAGCGATGAAATGATCAAATGATTGGACGACACTATCGAGCCAACGTGGATTTGGATCGAGTGCGTACAACCGCATCAAGGCGTATGTCGCTTCTCCTTCGTAGTAGATGATCCGGAAGGCTTCCTTCAACGCAAACGACGGATACTCGAGCACATGCAGGTATTGACCCGATGGTTGTTGCAGTGAAAGAATGCCTACTGCGAGTCGTTGACTGAGTCGTAGATCATCCATCGTCTGAAACGTCTGCATGTATTCCGTCAATGCTAAGATCGCTGCAGCATTCGCGCCGAGTTTGATTTCGTTTGATTCGCGATCAAGCACGAAGGAACGCTCCCCTTCATGTACGATCAGTTCCTCGACCAAATAACGTTTTGCTCGGTCGATTGCTTGGCGTAATCGTTCGCTTGGTGTCAGTCGATAGGCTTCAATCATCGAATAGAGTGTACTTGCATGACGTAAGCTGTTATAGAACTTGATCGGTTTATCAAAGCAGGGAAAATAACCATATTGGAAGCGACCATTCGCCCGGACTTGGCGAGCAAGGTACTCACTCGACTGGGCGACGATCGTCTTGATTTCAGAAGGAAATTGACTTGTCGTCTCACGGATTTTTTCGACATCACGTATGACTTCAAGTACATGTGGTGTTTCGTCTGCGAAGACACCGAGTGTATCAAAGAGGAGGCATGGACTTGTCGGATGAAAGTCAATCCGCTCTGTCCGCCCTTGTTGGTGCGCATAATTGCTCAAGTTCGTTAGATTGATGTGTAGTTCTTGATGCGTCGGATCTTTTGTGAAAACGGCATTTCCATTCAGTTCTTCTTCTAGATAGGCACATTGCATCTTACGATCAAACGCGATTCCGTACCGGAAGTAATTTTTCCGTGTGTCTTTCACTCGCTCGTTTAAGGTCTCAAACGAGAGTGCCTCAAAGTTTCTGGCGATGTCGAGCTTCAACCACGCTACTTCTGGTTGTTGGCGGAGCCAATTGCGTGCTTGATCTTTTACGGATTGTAGCCCTTTACCTTGGAATCGAACGACACGGGCTCGCTCCGATGCTTGTCCGAGTGAGACGAATAACATCATCTGACGATTCCAGTAGTAGATATCATCGGTCTTCATGTGTTGTTCCAGTACATCCATGGCAGCGGTGAATCGGTTGAGCAGATCCATGTTCAGCTTCACTCCTATTCTAAAAGGATGAATCGCAGTGAGGCACAGATGGCCCCACTACGATTAACTACAGCATGACTTACTCTTGTGGACGGCGACGGAACAATTTCGTGAACAATCCGGCAGCTGTCGCGAGCATTCCCATGAGGGTGATCAAGAACAGATTCTCCGAAGTGTTCGGTAAGGTACCACCGACGATGCGTTTCACCGGTTGAGTGATCGGTTTTGAAACGAGTGGTGATTTATTGATCGGTGCACTGACTGTGTTCGCTGGCAATGTCGGCTTGACGCTTGGTCCATTTACAGCGCCAGTCGAAGGAGCTGGCTTGACGTTCGGACCTGAGACAGGGCTCGTTCCAGGAGTTGGTGTGACACCCGGACCATTTCCTGGTGGAGTCGTTGGTGGCGTGACGACTGGAATCGGGATGATAACATTGTCATTGTCGTTGTCATCGTTCGGATTCGAGACGTTGTCTGGACCCTCTTTCCCACCATTATCGTTGTCGTTGCCCTTGTCTCCACCATTGTTATTATCATTGTCACCATCATTATCTTGATCCGCATCCGCATCAGCGTCGGCATCAGCGTCAGCGTCAGCATCGGCATCCGCGTCAGCGTCGGCATCTGC